>CANRFV010000026.1 GCA_947629985.1 uncultured Clostridia bacterium
GCAAGGATTTTGGAAAGAGATTTTATTCGACAACTTGAAGAAATGCAAGAATCTGTTGTGGGGGCAATATGAACTATTATATAGGCGATACCCATTTTGGGGACGATAGGGTGATGAGGCTTACCGGGAGGCCGTTCTCGTCTGTTGCGGAAATGAATGAAGCAATCGTAAATAATTGGAATATGCGAATTCATCAAAAGGATACGGTCTACATCTTGGGTGATTTCGCGCTTGATGATAATAGTGCGTCCATCATGGAGTCGTTAAATGGGAAGAAAAGATTGATCTTAGGAAATCATGACAGAACTCTCACGAAAAGAATTTTAAGACAATTTGATTCCGTTGCGACGATTAGAACTATAGATGATTCCGGAAAGAGCGTTTGCTTGTGTCACTATCCGCTCCTGAGTTATGAAAATTCAGTTTACGGAGGGTATCAAGTCTTCGGGCACATCCACAACAATACGAACGATATCGCTTTTTCCTTGCAGCAAAAACTTCCGAGAAGCTTTAACTGCAGCGCAGATGTGATAGGTTTGACACCGCGGACTTTGGACGAGCTTATAATCATGAAAAAAGAGGGGCAGATATGAACGATAAAGTTATTTTGTTCGACTTATTCGGAACGTTACTGCAAACGGAGCGGTTCGATTATAATATTGTTTTGGATCTCATAGCCGAACGTCTCGGCGTGACTCGGGAACGGATATATGATTTGGCTTCAGAATATCGGTCGGGATATATGAGCGATAGAGATAAAACCAATCGTGAGACAAGTTTTGCTCATCAGTTGAAGTTTTATGAAACGAAAACCGGTAAGCAATTTGGAACGCATGCGGATTTCGAATGGGAGGCATTTATCTGTTGTAGGACGGATAGAGTGTCGGATGGTGCAGTTGATACGCTTTCTTATTTCAAAGAGCGTGGTTATAAGATGGCAGTACTCAGCAACAGTATTTTCTCTGCATTGACGCTGAAAAAATATCTGGATAGCTTTAATTTATCCGAGTTTTTCGAAGTGGTAATATCGAGCGCAGATATCGGGTACAGAAAGCCGTCGGAACGAGCTTTTGCCGCAACACTTGAAATGCTCGGGGTGAAAGCAAGTTGGGAAATATATTTTGTAGGGAATAAGATCGACAAGGATTGCGAAGGAGCGGAAGCGGCTGGGCTTACGCCAATCTTGATAGCGGATAGTCCATCGACCGAAGTTATGCTTGCGCTCCCCAACTTAGAAAGCTTAAAAGAAGTATTTGAAAGTTCAATGTTATATGTCAATGCCATTTCGGAACGTGAATCGCTAGTGGACGGGCCGGGGTTCCGAACAGTGATATATCTGCAAGGGTGCAAACGGCGTTGTAAAAACTGTCACAATCCATCCACTTGGTCGCTTGAAAGCGGTACTCGATACTCTGTCGGAGAGTTGGCTGAGATTATACGCAAAAAGGCTATCAATAAAAAAATCACGCTTTCCGGTGGCGAACCGCTTTTGCAAGCAAAGGCAATCGAAAATCTGATTAAAGCGTTGCCCGAATTTGATTTTTGTATGTACACGGGATATGATATGCCCGATATACCTCAAGCAATATTGTCAAGATTGCATTACGTAAAAGTCGGGGCATTTGACGAAAGTTGCAGAACAACAACGGTACCATATTTTGGATCTTTGAACCAAAAATTTATCAATCTGAGGGAGAAAAATGAAGCAAGTTTCAAATGACAATGCGGCGAATCGCTCGAGTTATGTAGGTTATGTGTATCATAAAGGCGAAGAAGTGTTCAAAAAAGAAGTTTTGAATTCCTTGCCTGCGGAATGGTCAAAACTTCATACGGAAGGCTACATTCACATTCATGACCTCGACGCTTACGGAAAGACTTATAACTGTTTGACATTTAACCTGCTGCAAAATTTTCCGTATCAATTGTTTGACGGTTTGTCGGAAAACGGAAAAATCATACGGGTATTCGGTTATTTCAAAACGTTGTTTGCGGATATGGGAAATGAGCAGTCCGGGGGTATGGCGTTTGCAAATTTCGATAACGATCTTGCAACGATTTTTGCCAATCTCGGCGTAAAGCAGTCAAAACATGCGGAAGCCATCATCGCCGAGTGCATCGGGGACTTTATTATTTGGTGCAGCAATACCCATACAAGAATGGGACAGACAAGTTATTACATAACGCTTAATATAGGACTTGCGGAAAATAAATTCGCGAGGTTTATCGCGTATGCACTTATTGACGAATTTGAAAAGGTAGGAGCGACCGCTTTTAAGCCCAATATTGTGTTTAAGGTTGTAAAAGGTATCAACAGGTATCCGGGAGACAGGAACTTCGATTTGTTTCAAAAGGCATTACTATGTTCGGCTAAGAAAATGATCCCAACGTTTCTTCTTTGCGATTGCGCGTCCGATGAAGGAGTCCCTCCCGAAAAGCTTTCTGTAATGGGTTGTCGCACGCGCGTGGTTGACGACCTTTTTGGAGAGAAAACGGCAATCGGGAGAGGAAACATCGCCAACATCAGCATCAACCTTCCGCGGCTAGCTCTTGAAGTCGACCGGGATTTTCCGAATCTCGAAGTGATGCAAAAGATAGCTAAAGTAAAAGAGAAGTGGTCGGGGATAGCCGATACAGTTACCGAAATTTTGGTGGACCGCTATCACAAGGTGTGTGCGTGCGATGCAAATGAATTTCCCGTCAACAGAGCAAGGCAATTGTGGTGCATTCCTTTTGACAATCCTCAAAAGGTGTTTGCACACGGGACGCTTTCAATTGGGTTTATCGGACTTTCGGAAATGATTGAGGTCTTGACCGGCAAAAGGTATTATGCCGATGAAGAAGCATATTGTGTTGCCATAGATTTTGTAAAGTTTATGAGGCACTATTGCGACAAGCAACGAGAAGAATTGAATCTTAACTTTTCGTTACTTGCGACAAGTGGAGAGCTGATAAGCGGTAGATTTTCGGAAATGGATAAAAAGATGTTTTCTCCCGATATCGATATCTTCGGCAAGGGATTTTATACAAATTCGTTCCATGTCAATGTGGACAGCGGGCTTTCAGCAAGAGAAAAGCTGACAAAAGAAGGCCCGTTTCACCTTTTTGCAAACGGTGGAAGTATCTCATATATCGAATTGAATGAGGCACCTATAGGCAACGATGAGGGACTTAGAGAGCTTGTTGAAATTGCAATTGCGGCGGGAGTAAGATATCTTGGCATTAACTTTCCGCTTGACAGTTGCAACAATTGTCAAGCCACCGGGGTGTTTGATTGTTGTCCGATTTGCGGGTGCAAAAACATAACGCGTATCAGGCGGGTGAGCGGTTATCTTGAAATTTTAGACGGTTTTACACCGGGCAAGAAAAATGAAGTTCGAACAAGAACGAGTAATTAGGAGGGGAAATATGCACATAGCGATTGAAGGAATAGACGGCGTAGGAAAGAGCACCGCTGCTCGGAGCCTTGCCGAAGCACTTGGATTCAAGCTGATCGAGAAGCCGTTACATTTTTTGTTTGACGATGACGGCAAGGATGATGAGTATATTCGTATTCGTGATGAAGTCAATAAAAACCCGAATAAGGCCTTTACCGCATGGTTTTATGGGCTTGGCAATATCTATCTTTATGAAAGATTTGCGAACCAAAACATCATTACGGACAGGCATATCTTATCCAATTACTGTTGGAGCGGGGATCAAAGTACCGATTATATTTTCGATGCTGTTTTTCAAACGATCGGCGCACCGGATTTTACCTTTTTAATTTATGCCGATCCGATTGTTGTGGAACGAAGGTTGCGCTCTCGTAATCCCCACGATCCCGATCTCAAAAAAGTAGCATTGATACCTTCCGCATACGAAAAAATGCAATACGCCATGAACAAATACAAGATGCCCGGAATCGTTTTAGATACGACTGATTTGACGGAACAGGATGTTGTCGTCGGAATGAAAAACGAACTAATAAAGAGGGGACTTATCCATGCTTGAAAAACACAAAGACACATTGTTCATTGACATGAAATACATCATTCTTTATCGGAAATTGGGCTACCTTGAGGTGGCTCCCGATATCTTCGAATATCGTTATAAGAATTGCATGATTACCATATATTCCGAGGAGCAACGGTTTGAATATCGCGGGGCAAGTTACGAACTATGTGCGTACAAAGATTTTTCGGTTCTGGAAGTGATAGACAGATTATTGAAGAAGGGATATGATTCTTCTTGCGTGTCTGTCAATTCTGGTGGCTACGATGTTGTTATTACTTATCCGCAGGCGAGAAGTTTATACATTGGAATTTATGTTTCCGCGTGGGGAAAAGATTATGAGAAACTTCTAAGCGACTATCGACCGAGCGGGAAGAATGAATGTCTCTACACTTCGCAACTTTCCGGCGGTCTTGTGGATTTTAAGTCGGAAATCCACGTGATGGACAAGAAATTCACAAAAGGTTTGTTTGAGAAAAATGCTCCGCTGTATCCCGATACTTTTTCTATTGATTACGATGAGCGGGAATACGAGGAAGAGTTCTCTGTCAAAAACGGCGAGCTGATAAAATATCTCGGTAGCAAACCCGTTGTGACGGTGCCGTATGGAATTACACGCATAGGTACGGGGGCTTTTTGGAAAAATCTTGCCGTAAAGGAAGTGATTTTGCCGGATAGCGTGACTTGCATTTGCGGCGATGCCTTTGTTTACTGTAAAAACTTACAAAAAGTAAATATCCCCGCGGGCGTAGATGAAATGGGAGACGATCCGTTTGCGGGTTGTCCGAATATAGAAATAAAAAACAACAGTGAGCATTTTGTTTTGAAAGCGGGAGTTTTGTTTGACCGTGAAATGAGGTTTTTAATCCATTATACGGCAAGCAATCCTTCTTCGGAATACCGAATTCCGGAAAGCGTAACGTGGATAGGCAAGCACAGCTTTTATAAATGCGAAAATCTCCGTCTTGTTGTCATAACAAAGAACGTGGCATTTATGGGGAACAATGCTTTTTCGGATTGTCGTAACATCAAACTCAAAAATGAAAGCGAATTTTTTCATTATATCGATGGCGTATTGTATGATAAGAATATTACTGCTTGTATGCATTATTCGATGGGATCGGGAGTAAAAATCGTAAGACTTGCCGAAACCGTCAGGACAATCGGAAGGAATTGTTTTTGGAATTGCGATATGATAGAAAAGATCATTATTCCCGCCTCCGTCAGGCAAATCGGATATAATCCGTTTGCGAATTGCAGAAACGTAGTTATCGAAAATCATAGTCCATACTATAGGGAGATTGACGGTATCTTGTATGATGCGACAGGAAAAGAGGTGGTATTTTGTCCCCCGACGGCGGTAAAAGCCGGGATTATTGTCTTACCGGCCGGCGTACTTAATGTGGGCAGAAGTGCCTTTACAGGTTGTCACACACTTGAAAAAATAATACTGCCGATGGGGCTTCGCTTTCTCGGCAGAAGCGCATTCTCGGGTTGTGTCGGGCTTGAAGAGATAGCGATTCCCGAAAGCGTGGAAGAAATTGCCGATTGGTGTTTTGATGGATGTCGCGCCTTAAAAAGAGTTATTGTCCCGAAACATATAAAGCTCCTTCCGAATACGTTTAACGATTGTAAAGCGGAGATTATACGAATATGAAAAAAATCATTCAAATAGGCGGCAATTTGAGAATAAACGGTATTTCGTCCTTTATTATGACATTGTATCGCAAAATGCATGCCGAGTATCAGTTTATCTTTATTAATACAGCAAAAGGAGAAGACCATTACCGAGAAGAGATCCTGTTGCTTGGCGGGAAAGTTTACGATGTATGCGTGAAAGGGAAGGGGCTTGTACGTTCATTGCGACAGTCAAAGCAAATAAGAGAAATCATAAGAAAAGAAAAGCCGATTGCCGTTCATTCGCACTATTTTTCGAATAACGGGTTGTATTTGAAGCAAGCGTATAAAGAAAACGTGCCGGTGCGGGTATCTCACTGCCATCAAGCCAATCCGCATGGACTGACGTTGGGAAAGAGAATAGCAAAGGCAATATCCGCACGGATGGTTAAAAAATACGCAACGCATTGCTTTGCTTGCTCCGATGCTGCAAGGGAGTTCATGTATGGAGATGGTGGTGAAACCATATACAATACAATAGATTATTCCCGATTCTACGATATGGGAAATAAGGCATTTGTAAAGTACGGATTGGATGCAAGCAAAAAATATTTTTTGTTCGTGGGGAGATTTACGAAGCAAAAGAATATCGCATTTTTATTAAATCTGTGTCTGAATATGCGGGATAGAACGGATATTGGGTTTGTCTTTGTTGGTCACGGTCCTTTACAACAAGAAATAGAGAGTTTTATTTTATGTAACGGACTTAATAATATTAAGATTTTGCCACCCGACAGCAACGTCGTGGAACTCATGTCGTTATCATATGGATTGTTGTTGCCGTCTTTATATGAGGGATTATCAATAGTTTTGATTGAGGCTCAGGCGGTCGGTATCAAATGCCTGGTGTCGGAGGCGAATACGCAAGAAGCACAACTCGGCTTGCTGGAATATTTGCCACTCGGGGAAGAACTTTGGATGGACAAAATCAACACTTTGTCCCGACACGAACGTAATGTGCAGCCTTGCAAAAGCGCTTTGTTCGATGATCGCTATCTCGTAGGAGTTTTCGATGGGATTTACTCGGATATCGATTCCGAGGAATGGATTAAGCGAGGAAAAGAATATTCTATCGGAAGCGTAAGATTTTATCGGCACAAAGAATTATCTCAAATCTGTTTTTTCAGGGCGGCAGAACTTGGCAATCCGAGAGGAGCATTTTATTATGCATTAGGCTATTTTGAAGGGAATGGAGTTCCTAAGAATATTCCCAAGGCACAGTCAATAGTAGCAGGAATAAAAAACGAAATAGAACGCGAGGCAAAAAACAAAAAAGCGGATTTTTTAGTGATTCTCGGCGATATGTATTCATTCGGGCTCGGCAAAGAGCGAGATTTCGGTATGGCCTTTAGATATTATGCGGAAGCGGCGAATCTTGGAAACCTCGAAGCCATGTGCGACCTTGGTTATATGTATCTTGTGGGACAGGGCGTAGAGAAGAATGAAGAGAGATCTTTTTATTGGTATAAGAAATCCGCCGATCTCGGATATGTTCATTCTATGCGCGATGTCGGTCAGAATTATTTGCACGGATACGGCGTGAAACCTGATGCGCAAAAAGCTATGGAATATTTTGAAATGGCGTCGAAGCATAACTATTCGCATGGAACCGGAGATATAGCATATTGTTTTTTGAACGGAGTAGGAGTGGAAAAAGATTTGGAAAAGGCAAAGGAATATCTGCTGAAAGCCTTGGAACAAGACGCTGAACGTACCATGCGCGATTTATTTTCTTACGGAATCGATGTTGAAGCATTGACGCAAGAGCATGAATTGAGATTCGTTCATTATGATGAATTGAAAGAAATCGACGCAAATAATTCCTATGCCGGGACGTTATGTGTTACCGCTTCTGTCAAGTTTGTCGATCCGACTTGTTTCTATTCAAGCAGTATTAAAAAAATCTTCGTCGAGCAAGGTAACGAATTTTATTGTGTGGAAGCCGGAGTGCTGCTCTCCAAAGACAAAAAAACGCTTGTTAGGTATCCGCTTGCTTCTCCCGAAAAGGTATATACTGTGCCTGACGGAGTTGAAAAAATCGGACGCAATGCGTTTCAAAATGCAAGGAACCTCGAGAAAATCATATTGCCACGAACCGTCGTGCGGATTGAAGACAGCGCATTTGACGACTGTAAAAATCTACTTACAATTGAACTTCCCGATTCGCTTGTCTTTATCGGCGCATGGGCGTTCCATGGTTGCGATTCATTGAAGAAAATATCAATTCCCGCGAATGTCACCGAAATCAGTACTTATGCATTCGGCTCTTGTGAACACCTCGAATGGATATCGGTATCGGGCACCAATGCTGCTTTTGTTTCGCAGGACGGCAACCTTTATACTGCCGATAAAAAAACCTTGCTTCAATATGCAATCGGAAAGAAGAATGAAAAATTTATTGTTCCCGAAGAAACCGAGAAAATCGCTTTTAGGGCTTTATCGGATGCTTATTATTTGCGGGAAATAGACCTAAGCAACGTGAAAGATGTGGGGGAAAAGGCTTTTGCTTACGATAAAGCCCTTACCCGAATTGCTTATAAAAGTGGAGTTACATTCGGAGAAGATGCTTTTGCTCATACATCCGCATCCCTTATAAAGGAGGTCGTGGAATGATTTATTTGACTTCGGATATTCATGGTCATATAAGGCTTCCTCGTCTTAAGGAACTTCTGCAAAATATATCCTTGCGAAAAGATGATTATCTCATCATTCTCGGCGATGCGGGCATTGTCTGGAGTGGAACCGATCACATGGAAGTAAAGGAGTTTTATAACTCTTTGCCGAACAAGACTTTGTATCTTGACGGCAATCACGAGAATTTTGACTTATTGGAACAATATAAAGAGCTTGACTTTTTGGGCGGTCGGGCGCAAAAAATCAGCGATAAAATATACAGACTGATGAGGGGATACGTATTTTCATTCAATAATACGAAGGTATTCGTTTTCGGCGGCGGCTTTTCTGCAAAAAAACTTGATGGAACCTCACCGATTTTCGTGTGGGATCAGGAAATGCCCATTGAGCCGGAATATGAGAGAGGAATAGCCAATTTGGAACAGTGCGGCAACCATGTGGATTATGTTTTTACCCATGTTGCGCCGACCTCCGTCGCCGAACAAATAGAAGCCAATCTTGTGCCGCAAGAACGAATTCTGAACGATTATTTCGAGACGATTAAGGATAGTGTCGAGTTTCGCAAATGGTATTTCGGACATTATCATATTGATAAGGACGTTGGAAAATTCTCGGCAATTTATAATAGACTTTTAACCTTGGGGGAGTAGCCAAAATGGAGGAAAAGTTCATTAGCTATATTATGAATCATGACGTTTTCGAGGACGCATCGGACACGGATTTTTCCGATCCCGCATTTGCATACGATTACAATGAAGTGCAAGAACTTTATTTTGACGAATCGCAGAATAACTATGTTTTTTTGACGGGTGAAACAGGCTTGCGTAAAAAAGATATGCTCGGCCGTATTTGCCGCGATCTTTTGCTAAGAGGGATAGAAAAGGAACAAATATTATATCTTGATTACGAACTTCCGTTTTTGCAGGAAGCGAATATTTTTGAGGTTTTTCAAAGGATAATTGCGGAACGCCATGAAATTACATACCTTGTCGTCAATGAGATTCAGGAGTGTGGCGATTGGTTCTCATTTGCCAATTGGTTGAGGGAAATGTATCCCAATGTTAAATTGCTTTGCTCATCTTCTACGCCGCCGTATATATTTGAAAAGATATACGATGAGAAATGTGAGTTTTGTAAGATCGTAGTACTGTCGATCAAAAACGCATCAAACATCAAATATAAAACGCAATCTTTTGGCTTTTATCATGAATTTAAGTATAACCGTAAAGGCGATATAATCGAAATCAAAGGATTGACGAAAGAAGGGAAAAGTTTGCAAAGGCATATTATACCTGCGGAGATCGATGGAGTGCCGGTAAAGGTTATTGCAAGCGGCGCATTTCATGACCGCCGAGAAATGACGGAAATAGAAATTCCCGAAGGTATCGAGATGATCGGAGATTATGCATTTTCAAAGTGTAGCGGGTTAGTCGAAATAAATCTGCCGCAGTCTTTGAAATTCATCGGCGAACACGCATTTCTTGGGGCAAAAAGTCTTAAGTCAATCCATGGCGGTGAAAGCGTAGAACATATTGGGAACAGCGCATTTTACGACACAGAGTGGCTCAAAAGTCGAGGGGCTTTTGCCATTCTCGGTAAGACCTTATATAAATATTCAGGTGTAGAAAGGGAAGTTGTTTTGCCAAATGGCATAGAGGCACTTTCGGGGTATTGCTTTGCCGATACAAAGGTTGAATCAGTGAGATTCGGTAAGGAAATCGATTTTCCTGAGGGTATATTTTACAATTGTACAAGATTAAAACAGGTCGATTTTATACCCAAATCAATCCCGCCGTTTGCATTCTATAATTGCAAAATGCTGAATGAAAATCTCGACATAGATTCGATTGGCAAGTTCGGTTTGTTCGGATGCTCATCCTTAAAGCAGATTGCCGTAAAAAATCTTGCTCCCTGCGCCATGACAAATTGTACACAGGTGATAAATGTAGAAGGATTGCTTTATGCGGAAAAGGGATCGTTATGGAATTGCCATAGTCTATGTGTTGCGCCGAATAATCTTCAAAAAATCGGGATAGCGGCCTTTGGGAAAACATCTGTAAGAGATTTTAATTTCGGAGGATATTCCATCGAGGAATATGCCTTTTACTCGGCGGATTTGCGGTCTGTTTTCATCGCAAATTCTGTAAGCATAGGCAAGGGAATCTTTTATCATTGTAGCAGATTGGAGCAGATGAATGTGCCCGGTAAGTGTAAACTCTCGTACTACTTCTCGGGTGAGTGCCCTCAAATAAAAGCGTTACGTGTGTGCGGCGATATATGCGATGATTTTTGCCGAAACAATCCTTATTTGGAAACGCTCGAGTTAAATGATGTGAAAAATTTCGGTAGGTGGAGTTTTTATAACAACAGTGCATTGAAAACAATTACGCTCAATAATGTTAAACGAATAGGCGACTGGGCATTTGCATATTGTGACGGATTAGAGATGATTGAATTGCCGACAGAGACTGTCGAGATAGGTATGAATGCTTTTCGCTATTGTCATAGGCTTAAAAAGATTTTGATCCACTGCGATAGAGTCATATCATTTGGCGCAAATGCTTTTTATTCAATAGACGAAAAAGTCGAATTTAAAGTTCCTTCGGACTTGGTGGAACATTATAAGCGTAGCCCTCTTTGGAATGCTTATAGCAATCAGATCTCAGCGAAAGATTAAGTGGATCCTACCTACCAAAAGCGGGTTTCCCGCTTGTTGAGGGACGAAGTTGTGGCACTTGTGACCAACTTCCTTATCCTGCTTAGGCATCCGTTTTTCTGCCCATTTTGTGGCACATTTGGTATGGTGTATGCCCACTAAAATTTCTTCGGAAAATTTTCTAATGGTGACAGGTATTGTCATGTTTGGTGTGGTATAATTGTCGTATGGATAAGTTAGCATATCATCTGAACAAGAAGAAACAGCCCGCGCCTACGGACGGTAAGTTCCTATACTATTACCCCGCAGACGAGGAGATCGCAAACGCGCACGTTGGCAACAAGTATTACATCACGATTGAGGTCAGTGAACAGGAATGGGAAACGCTTATCGAGATGGATCGGTTGGAGTACAACAACACACATACATATCAACGCCATAATACCGTTCTCCCGGACAGGGACACCGAAGCCTTACTCTCACCCAAAGAACAGGAACAGTTCATAGACAAGAA
>CANRFV010000027.1 GCA_947629985.1 uncultured Clostridia bacterium
GCTCTCCTGCCATGACAGGTTACTTCCCGTTTATCCGGCAGGATTACCAGATCACCCCTCCTTATTTCCGCTGATTGTAGGTTTTCCTCTATCCTATATATTTCTCGTCCGCTTTCCAACATAGACAGAATAGAATTTATCGCATTATCTTCACTATCATCGAAAGATAACAATATCAATTTTCCGATAATATCGCCTCCTTACTACATCAATCCGGGATATTTTTTCATCTCGTTTTGACATAAGCAATCCACTGTCCGGCAACAATTTTCTTTTCTACTTTCGAATAAATTTAAAACAATACAATCATGCTTAGGAGGACTATTTTTTCCTGTTATTCTTCCATGTATTATATATCGCATTGGCAACTGGAAGCAAAACACATATCGCTACAAACCAAACTGGGAAATGTGGCATACGTTGATTTCTCCTTTATCATGCATGATTGAATACAGCCGCCACAATACAGATAGCAGCAACTACAAGTGCTACAACAATCCTCAAAACTGAAAAGCTATACAGCTTTTCGGGATTTTGCGTGTCATAGCGCACGATGACGGTAGTTCCGATCTGTGCCGCCATTGACACCTGTACTCGATTTTGGGATTGATAGGTTTTTCCATTCACCTTATAGGAAACAGTTGCCCATTTTGAATTATGGAATTTCGTACTTTCTGGAAGCGTTGTCTTGACAGAAGTAATTGTACCGATTGCTCTTGCCGTTCTATCTTTTTTTAAGAGGAACAGAACACAATTTACCAGTCCAAAGCACAACGCTATTCCAGCAATGATATACAGGAAAAATGTATCTTTATCCATAGCCTTGCCTTTCTATTATGCCAAGTCTGCTTTATCATATATTTTCATCGACAAGAATGCCGACACAGCTAAAAGCACAGATCCAAGTAAGACTGTGCTGCCGCTGATTAAATACGGAGAAGTCGTAGAAAGAAAATCCAATTTAAGGTTTTCCATTCTCAAAAGTAGCGGCACAATAATCGGAGAAGTCATAATGATTACCAAAAAGGCGAATTTTGCCTTTTCATACCCAAGTTTATATTGTACGGGCAAATACAAACTGATAAAAATGGACGTTACCAAAAACATTAGCGCAAACGGTTTTATGTCTGCTGTTCCTAATTGTGGAATAAGCAAGGTTTCAACCTCATAAACAATACAGCAAATCACATAGATTGCCATACAAAATATGTATTTCGATAAGACCATTGCTTTCCGGGAGAAAGGTGTGGCGCACAACAATGTTGCGGCTTTTGGAAATTGATACTCTTTAAGAGATACATATTGTAGTAACATAAAAACTGAAAAGATAACCGAAAGAATAAATCCTAAAATCCCGGTAAATTCCGGTGTCCGCCACCGCATGACAGGCGGAATAAGGATAATAAAGAAAAACATGATCAGCACATATTTCTTGACGATCAGAAAATCTTTTTTCAGTAGAGATAGTACCATCATTTCGCACCTCCTATATTTCCAAGCATAATATCTTCAATCGTCGGACGCTCCGTAACCACATCTGGAATATATGACCGCACTTCCGATATTCGCTTTGTTATTCCCGTAAATCCAAATCCAGTTTCCGATATATCTAAAAACAGCTTACGGACATCTGCTGTTAAAGATTGGCTATCGCCTTTCACAATTCGGTATGTATCGAGCAAAGTATCCTTTTCTTCCTGGAAGATGATACGGCCTTTATCAATCATTATGAGGGTATCGGCTATCTTATCGAGGTCGGAAGTAATATGTGTGGAAAAGAAAACGCCTTTGCCACCATTTTTCATATATTCAATCAGAGTTTTCAAAAGCTGGCTTCTAATCAGAGGGTCAAGCCCGCTGGTCGGCTCGTCCATAATCAAAAGCTCCGCATTATGAGAAAGTGCTAAAGCGAGGGCATATTTCATTCTCATTCCTTTTGAAAGCGTATTGATCTTTTGCTTTGGGTCAAGCGAAAACATATCCATATATCGCTTAAAATCCTGCTCAGACCATGATGTATATGCGGACGAAATAATACTTTTCATTTCAGACAGGGAGAGTTCTTCATAAAAACACCCGTCGTCCAAAACAATGCCAATACGATCTTTGATCTGCTTTTCATTTTTGTTAAAATCCAACCCAAAAAATTGAATGTTGCCGGACAGCTTTGTTGTCAATCCTAAAATAGTTCGCAGTGTTGTTGTTTTACCGGCTCCATTGACACCAATAAAACCCGTGATACACCCCTCCGGCAAGGAGAATGTTACATCTCTTAAAGAAAAATCGCCATACAACTTGTTCAAGCCGTTGACTGTAAGAATGTCGTTCATTCTAATCCTCCTCGTAAAGAATATCCATCATGTCGTTAAGTTCTTCTTTACTGATTTTTAATGATTTTGCTGTCTTTATCATGTCCAGCATTTTTTGTTCTACAAGGCGTCGTTTAGAGTCTCGGAGCAATTCAAGATTGCTCGTAGATACAAACGTCCCTATTCCTACTTGACTTACGATAAACCCTTCTTGCTCTAATTCCTCATATACCCGTCGGATTGTCAGAACACTAACTTTCAGATCTTCCGCAAAAGCACGAATAGAGGGAAGCGCGTCCCCCTCAACCAATTCTTCTTTGAAAATGGCGTCTTTGATTTGATCTTTAATCTGCTGGTATAAGGGAGTATCGGAAGTGTTTGAAATCAGTATTTTCAATATACCCCTTTCTCCTTTCCTTTGGTGTGATGTTTCAGCATACACATTATAACCAATAGACACATTGTTGTCAATATGATCTATCAATATTAGAGTATTCTTCCTTGATATTTAAATAGATCAGACCGTGAACCTTATTATTCACAGTCTGTCTGATAGTTCAATAGCCACTTGCCTTATTCATTTTTTATGATCTTCTCATATGCCTACCTGTAGTGTTTAAAAATATCAAATATATATTTTTACCTTATCTCTCATTCACTCTAATCAGTTTATATTATAGATTATCTTGCATAAACTTAAAGAGCAAGTTACGCCAGAGCCGCTCAAAACTCACTTCGTGATTTTGGCTGCCTGTCATACTTGATGGGGATTCCGCTCCCCATTCCCTCGTCTACTGCACATTTTGCACATTTTATAAAAATGTATAGATTGGCTCCTATCGGAAATAGTCGCAGCGTGATGATGAGCCAACATGGAAAAAGTATGCCTATACGCAAAAACAGAAGGACGGTCGTCTCGCCCCTCTGACCTTCCTGACAGTCCTATGCTGCTGATAGTCTGCCGTTTTCTTTTTCTGCTGCTTGTCTTTCAGCCGGTTAAGGACGCTTGTCCTTGCAGCCTTCTGGCTTGTTTCTTCCCGTCTGCTTTCCACATAAATTTCTTTCCACTTTGTCACTTTTTTCTGATATGTCTCGTATTCTTCCCTTGATTCATGGTATGCATGGTAAAAGTCCTTCTCGTTCCTGCAACCGTTCCGTCGGGCAATGCCGGACAGCTTTTCCTTCTGGCGGCTGATCTCCTCATTCTTCCGGGCGATCCTGTTTTGCAGTTCGCCCTTTCTGGTCAATCTTGCAAATTCTTTCAGCCCGTCACGTTCAGCCTCCCATGCGGCGCGTTCCTTCTCCACTTTGGAGATAATCCCATTCTGTCGGTTCAGTTACTTTAAAGTTACTATTTTACAACTAGACCGCTGTCATTTTATAGTCCAAATCGCCAATTAAAAAATTTCTATGATATGTACAATCACAAGCAGAAGATTTGAAAAGAGCAATATTATATGATGTATTATCAAATGTACTAATATACTTCACACCATCATATCCTAAAAATTTCGCGAAATCACTTATATACTGTGTTGGCAAATAGTCCAGGTCACTATCTAATCTACTCATAGGCTTTGCCAAATCATTTTGAATCTGACGTAATGTAGTTTCATTTAACAAATACGCTACTTTATCTGATCCTGAATAAAATGGCGAAATATGAACAATGGAGCTTAAATCTAATACTCTTACATCACGATTAAGTTTAAATGTTGCAATGGTAACATAGTCAAATGCGTGTGCCCTAATTTCTTTCACTGTTGTTTTCTTATGACTGCACAAGTATAAACAACTTTGTCCTTTTGAATTAGCTCTTCCCGGCGAGGCTATATCATCTGGCGGTGCCCACATTTCTTTTCTAGAATATCCTTTTTGATCAGATACACGAGCTCGATAAAATTTTGTATTTGCAGGAACAATGGTTTCCGTTTCTCTTAATATAGGTTCCAATATTTCCAAATTAATATACTTGCTGTGGAATCTATTTTCATTCCTCAAATACTTTTTAAAAATGTCCCAGCTATACTTTCCCATAATCGAGTTATCTTTTAGATAAGATTCATCAAACAATTGTGGGATTCCTACTCGCTCTGTCGTAATCTTTAAACTCAGCTCAAATGACTCAGATACATACTCAGATACTAAACGTTTAACTTCAGACGAACTTCCAGAAAATATATTCCAATCTTTTAACAACCTATCCTCAATTAATAATTTTTCTTCTTCCGGATATAATGCGGGGAGCCCTGATTCAGGGACATATATCTCCAAAATAGAATCTAACAATTCTTCTACATTCGTTTTATCCGCATCTCGCTCAGAATCATATATCCATGTATTTTCTTTTTTACAAATCGGGCATATTCCTCTATGCCCTACCATTTCAATCGCTGCTCTTATTTCTGTATCCCTAAAACAATCAATACAACAAATCATCTATCTATCCTCTAGATATTTTCCTATTATTTCTATATGGTGCATCAACGAATTTTTCTTAATTACACCTAACCCTGGAAACTTTCCAGTATTGTAACATTCAATTAAGTTATTTAGTCCTATCGTTTTTGGGATAATATTAAATTTATCCCATTTTATTAAGCTATGCATTGCCTCTTCAAATTTCCTCGCCGGGTCGGATATACTCTCATTAGACTCCGATACAAAATGATGTACTCTTAACTCACCCCTTTCTCCAAAATACATAATGTGAATTGCTATTGCTAAAGGAGCAAAACCAGAATCATCAAATTCATTGCCAACAATTGAAAAGTCAGAAAATCCTACAAGCCCTCTTTTCTTATATACAATATGATTTCTGCTAAAAGATTCATCTGGATTTTCAATATAATCTATATTACGTTTTGCTTTTCTATAGCCGTCTTCCAAAATGATTATATTATCCTCAACAACATCTTCAAAATCTCCGCCTTTAGGAACAACCGTATATTTTCCTGATATTGCATTTCCATATTCCTCATAGTAATTATAATTTTCTTTTTCAATATTTATCATTACGGATTCTTTAATGTTAATTTCATTTTTCCTAATTTTATCAATAATCATATTATCTACTAAATATGCTTCTTGGATGCCTGAATCATTCCACACATTACTATATTTATCTAATGTTTTTCGCAATTTTTCCTTTCTATTCCTATCCTCTTCTTTCTCAATATCACTTTTCATCTCGCTAAGTTCTTTACGGAAAGAGCCAACTTTAGGATTTTTAATCACAATTATTTCACGGTTCATTTCAATAAACTTCATAAGCGTTGAAAAAAAGGTGCTACTAAATTTTACTGGCTCAATAATAGGAATAACTTTTGAGCTAAGTTTCCCTGTATTCAATAGTTCCTGCAAACACAATAATTCATTCTGTCTTCCCCTAAGATATGGAAAATACATACTTTATCCCTCCATTCTTGCATTCCAAAACGCATCTATTCCTCGATAATCTGAATCCATTTTCTTTGAAAAATAAGCATAGAATCTCAATTCATATGGGACTCTTTCCTCAAATTTATTTTCTACCAGCATCAATGTTCTCGCTTTCAAACATTGCATTACATCTTTTTGAAGAGTAATAATATTTATTCGTTCCAACCATTTTAAACACTCCCTATAATACTCAAAATTATTAACTTCCGGAAGCCTATGAAAATGCTTTAGAATAATAGATTCAAATTCTTTTTTACGCAAAACCTGAAACATAGTCTGGTACGACAAATTTTCCTTATTGCAAAAAGCATTTTTCCTACATATCAATTTCCCATTTACTGTAAGTTCGTATATTCCAACCTTTTGATCTTCCAAAAACCGCTCTACATGTGATAATTGTTTGCTTCCAACTACAACATAAACATAGCTAAACACTTTATAATAATCATTAATTTGATTTTGTAATCGAATCAAATTATCTAAATCTGTTTTAATTTCGTATACTATTCCGTGACCATTAATCATGATAAGGTCTGCTTTTGAATCGCCAACAGGTAATTCTGTCAGTGCTGCTGTATTATACAAATCATGCTTCCTTACCAATAACTGATTGAGAATTGTATTTTTATAAAAATACTCATTTCTATACTCACAATCCATAAAATGGTATATCTTACTTATTGCTTCTCCAACAGTCACATCTTCTATTTTTATATATCTTTTTACACATTTAGAAAAGGATTCCAAAGCATTATTTTCACTGATTATTCTATCAAAATATGGTACCGTAAAAATTTTATTAATCATATATGTATCAAAGTTCATAACAGAATCCCTCCCTTCTACTATAGTAATTCAAAGCTATACTACTTGTCCACTAGTAATAATATTAATTCTTCTTGATTGTCCTATCTTCTAATGGTTAAATGTAATTTCCCATCTATACTTTTGACTTCTTCACCACATCTTCATCAGCAAATTCCAACCTAAAAATTAACAAGCCTTATCTTTTACATTGTGTTTTTATTCATAACATCTTTCCACAAAACTATTTCTTTCTTAATACATTGGAAACTGTAGATTGAGATATATCTAACATTGCTGCTATCGTCTCTTGATTAATTTTTTCTTTGGCTAAATCCTTAATTACCTCATTTCTCTGCGCCACCGATATTATTTCTGGTAATCTATGAATAGTTTCCGAAACAACACCTGATGCAGTTATGTTTTTTATTAATGTAGTTCCATCATCTAATACAGCCCTTGCCATTTTCGCACCAGTTTTTTTATTCGGTTTGAAAGATAAAGAAATTACATTTGCAACTGTTTTTCCTACTTCTTTCAAGTCAGCATTCTTAAATACAGTCATCAAACTTGTAGCCATATTCCGCCTCCAAATTATTATTTTAATATTAATATAGTATTAGTTTAATGCTTTGTCAACATAGTTTCTTCGTTTTCTATTTTCCATTCGGTTGTTTTGAAATTTAACCGATTTTCCCTTGCAAGATTTCAGATGTCGCTCCCGCTGTCTAGTAAGTAGCATACAGATACTCCTACCTTTCGAGCTCAGAAATACAATCTATTCGTACTGTCGCATTGAACAGTTTGCTTTATCTAATAAATGAATATCTGCCTATAAGCATTATCCTTTCTCTAACTTATGCATGGTTTATTTTGAGTAGGCACATTGTCGCCTATGCACAAACCAACCCGCTTTCCGGCGGCTGGTACAAATGCGGAGCATTTGCAGTCCACGCCCCGTAGACTGGCTCTACACTCCGCTCCAGTCGGAGCTAAACAAGCGCCACTAGCGCTTAGCTCCCTGCAAGGGCGAAATACACCCATCGCATAAAACAGAGTTTTGTGCGATGGGTGTATTTCGCTCTCAAACGCCGAGGGCTTAAAAAAGGAAAAAGCCTTTCCCCTACAGCTTCCCGCCGCTGCACCTGACAGCCTGTGCGGAGTCCGTCCCGGTGCCGCCCAAAACGACAAGATCCGCCCTTTTCCAAAAACCGGTTGCATACCAGAGGAAGTACATGGTATAATCTCCTTGCGTGTAGGTATATCATGGCTTCGGTCTGGTATATACCACTTAGGCGGTCTCCTCTGGGGCCGCCTATTAAACTGCCTTCCTTTTCATGACGGCTTTCACTTCTCCCCGGTCGCGCAGGTTCTTCCCCTCGTTCAGCTCCATGAACGTCTCAAGCATGTCGCTCCTGATGAGGACTTTCCTGCCGACCTTCAGCACGGGAAGCTTCCCCCATTCCACAAGCTTCCGCATGGTGTTCCTGCCGATCCCCGTATAGGCGGCAGCCTCCTCGATGGTAAGTGCAAGTTTCGTTTTCGCCATTTGATCACCTCCCTTTGAATTGCATTATGCAATTTTCTCCATATGCATAATATAGCGCGTTTATATCTTCTTGTCAAGCATTAAGAAATTTTAATATTAATTTTTAAATTGCATATTGCAATATAGCTTTCCCTGTGATATACTGTGACAGTACCGGGAAAGGAGGCGTACCAGTATGAAAGACAAGGAATTGCGCAGGCTTATCGGCAGCAGGGCAAAACAGCGCCGGCTTGAGCTGGACCTGAACCAGCCGTATGTTGCCAGCAAGATGGGCGTGACTGCTTCCACCATTCAGCGGTATGAGGCAGGCACGATCGACAACACGAAAAAGCTGGTCCTGGACGGCCTCGCGGAAGCACTCCATGTTTCCGTGGAATGGCTCAGAGGGGAAACGGATGAGTACGAAACGGACATTACTGACAGGAGGGAACTCCTGATCCGTGATGAGATGGGACGCATACTTGAACATCTCCCCTGCGGCATGGAGCCGGAGGAAGCAGATTTTTCAAAAGACCTGCTCCTGCTGATGCTGAGGGAATATGAGCTGTTCGCGGATTCTTTCCAGTCTGCCTGCAGGAACTTTAAGGACAGCACGGAAAACGCGGATATAGCCGCCGCGATGGGGTTTGAGTCCCATCAGGAGTACAATGAGATCATGTTCCTGCGGGAGATCACCCATTCCGTCAATGCCTTTAACGACATGGCAGACATCATACGGCTCTATTCCAAGAGACCGGAAGCTGCCGCCGCAAGGCTTGCAGACCTTCTTTCAGAAAAAGGGTCCGGCCCGGTATAGTCGGACAGCCGAAGCTGTGATATACTTACACGCAGAAAGCATTTCATCAGTTCCCGCTGCCCGTTATTGAAAGGAGAACGGATATGGCAAAAGGATCTGTGAGAAAAAAAGGAAAAAAGTGGTACTACCGTTTCTATGTAGAAGATGCAGGCGGGAATCTGGTTCAGAAGGAATATGCTGGGACGGAAAGCAAGAGTGAGACGGAAAAGCTGCTGAGGCAGGCAATGGAGGACTATGAGGCAAAACGCTTTGTGGCAAAGGCTGAGAACATCACCCTCGGTGGCCTGCTCGACATCTGGGCGGAGGAGGAATTAAAGACAGGCACGTTAAGCAATGGCACTGTGGAAAACTACCTCCAGACAATCGGCAGGATAAAGAAGCACCCTCTCAGCCGGCGGAAGCTGAAAACCGTGACACCGGAACATCTGCAGCAGTTTCTTGACCTTCTTGTGTTCGGCGGGACATGCGGGGATTTTACCTCCAAGGGTTACAGCAGGGATTATATCCATTCCTATACAGCCGTGCTTCACCAGTCCTTCCGGTTCGCGGTGTTCCCGAAACAGTACATCACCTTCAACCCCATGCAGTACGTCGTCCAGAAAAGGAAGTCTGACACGGCAGACCTGTTTGCGGAGGAAGAAACCGATGCCGGAAGCGCAGAGCCGCTGACGCCGGAACTTTACCGGAAGCTGACGGCTTATCTGGGACAGCACAATCCCCCGGCGCTCCTGCCCATACAGATCGCTTATTTCACCGGCTTGAGGATCGGGGAGGTATGCGGGCTGGCATGGCAGGACGTCAACCTTGACGAACAGTACCTGACCGTCCGCAGGAGCGTCCGCTACAATGGGGCAAGGCACAGGACAGAGATCGGGACAACAAAGAGGAAAAAAGTACGCATTGTCGATTTTTGCGACACACTGGCGGGCATTCTCCGCAAGGCAAAAAAGGAACAGCATAGACAGCGGTTCCAGTACGGGGAACTCTACTGCCGGAATTATTACAGGGAAGTGACAGAGAAAAACAGGGTGCATTATGAACTGTACCATTTAAGCGGCACGGAAGAAATACCTGCAGATTACAATGAGATCTCCCTTGTATGTATCAGGCCGGACGGTGCGTATGAATCCCCGAATACAATCGGACTCGTCTGCCGGGCAGCAAGGAAGAAAATACCGGGGTTGGAAGGCTTCCATTTCCACGCATTGCGCCATACTTACACCACGAACCTTCTTGCAAACGGCGCACAGCCAAAAGATGTGCAGGAGCTTCTGGGACATTCCGATCTGAGTACCACGATGAACGTCTACGCCCACGCCACAAAGGAAGCAAAGCGCAGCTCCGCAAGGCTTCTGGATAAGGTTGTAGGAATGGATGAAAACTGAATAAACGGATTTTCCCTTGTAGATACCCCATAAGGGCAGATACAAGGGAAAAGGATACATATTTCAAGGTCTGGTGTATCGCAAAGCCTTGAAAACAAAGGAAAGTTGAAGATTAAAATAGACAAATTCCGATTTTTCTTTGAGTATATCAAAAATATCCCCAGCCTTCAACCACGCAAACGCAATCCCCAACAACGCTATCCTTCCCAATCATCCGGCAGATACAGCAGATCCCCGCGCCCATCCGCCTTAATTTTCTCCACCGCATACCGCAGCCATTCCTCCGGCGTAGGAATATCCCCGGCGCATGGTATCCGAAAGCAGGCCTTGCAAGCCTGCCAAGCGCCATAACTCCCGGCGCGCCGGATCAAGACCCCCCTCCGCAATGCGGGCCGAAATATACGCCCGCACAGGTTCATCCCTGCAAAGGCTGCCGTATTTTTCTTAAAAGAAATTGACATATTTTCACTGCCTGCGTATAATGATAGTAGTGATGAGGGAGCGATCCATCATCGAAAATATTGTCCGCTCACCGCTGGCGGCCTATAAATGAACGGCCCGAAAA
>CANRFV010000028.1 GCA_947629985.1 uncultured Clostridia bacterium
GGATTCAGCTCAAATACCTGTTCAGGTGTATCGACAACAGGTGCAGACTTTTCAGATTTAGACAAAATCTCAAAGCCCTTTTCTTCCATATCCTGCTGCCAACCGTTATAGGCAAGCACATCGGACGTGCCGAGTAAAATACCGCCATAATTGGGAGCATCGAGGTCTTTCAGAGAAATACTATGCTCGCTGATTTTCTCAACCTCACGGCGTTTACCCTCATAAAGGATCACATCACCGACTTCTAAATCTGAAACTGACAGAGCAGTCTTTGCCCGTGTAATTTCTTTTTCACGGAAAAATTCAGGCATTTCCGTAAATCCAGCTTTATCGCAGAAATACGCCGTTTCCGTGCCGTTATCTGAAATCACAACAACATCACTCACAGAAAGCGAACGCCCTGTGAAATCTTCCGGACGGTTTGAATTAAACTCCGTATAAAGATTTTCAAGCGTGGAAATTCCTTTAAAATCAGGAATTTCTCCCTCATAGACGAGCTGATAATCCTCATGATTAAGCTGTACACCGTCTTTTTCAAGCTGTTCTTTGCCCTCAAAGCGAATACCGTGATATTTTTCACCGTCCGGTAACTGGTAAATTCTGTAGCTTTTTGGCTGTTCCGGTTCGGGACGTTCGCCCTCTCCAAAGAAAACAAAAGGCATATACTTTTCAATTTTTTCTTCCATTGAGAGCTTATCCTTGCCGATGTTTAGCATTGTGGCAATATCTGCACGATTCATCAGTCTTTGATACTGCTGTTCAGGAGACAGTATATTCCAATCGCTCATGAATTTTTCACGGGCAGATTTTGCCTGTTCCTTAATAAGCTCCATATCTCTATCAGAAAGCGATTTATCATACAATGTGATAATACCTTCCGGCGAAATATGGGCAACTGTAGGATAATCGTTTGTCTCCTTGTCAGTACGGGACACATCATAAACAGTAATGCCATTGCCGAGCAAGCCAAAATGTATATTTTCTCTTGTTTCGGGATCATTGAACTCTACATTATACTTATGTTTTGCGATACAAGCAAACGCCTTTTCCGTCTGCTCCTCATCACCGAGAATGTCATAGAGAGCCTTTTTGATACGATTGATTTTCGGCTGATTATCGCCATTTTCCCAACCGTGCATAGCAGCACTGTCAAATGCCGTGATAAGCTCCTTTACCGTATCATCTGAAATATTGGGAATATCGTCCTTGATAAAATCAAGCACTGCCCAATAAGCTAAGTCATCAAATTCTTTATGAGTGCGGTCAGGAAATGCCTGCCCGATCTCCTCAAAAGAAACAAAACGTTCCATGCCGTTAAACGTACAGTTATAGCCGTTTTCAGCCTTTTCTAAATGCAAATAATGACGTAAATTTTCAGCGTAATAGAATGTGCAGTCGGAGATTTTTCCATCCTCAAAAACAAACTCAATATTTGCAGAATTGCCGCACTCTAAAAGAGCGAGTGCAAGCTCCCTGCGAATATCCTCACCATAACGAAAACGCTCTGCGAGTGTGTAGAGTTCAGGCTCAGAAAGATGATAGCCAAAAGCCGCTTTGTCGTTGGGCTTGTGATTGTCAAGATAACCATTTTCAAAAAGCGGACGTGCCATTTCCTCCCAATCATCAGAGGACATTGTATGCTCCGCAATAAAACGGGCAAGGTCAGCTTGTGGGAATAAGACTTCTTCCTCAGTCGGTACTCTGCTTGCATTCTCACGCTCAATAAAAGCCTGTTTGTGAGCCGTGAGAAAATCAGCAACATCGGATTCCTGCAAAGCGTTGTGCAAAATTTCGTCATATGCCTGAATATCCTCGACCGTAAAAGTCTCGTCAATGCTGTCAATTTGCCCTCTTGTCACATCGCCTACAAACATTTCTGAAATTGTCGCTTTCTGTTCATCTGAAAAAACGTGCTGAGAAAAGAAATCGGAAAGCTCAATACTTCGGTCAAAATTGGATTTAGCTTCAAGCATTTCATTCAGCTTAGAATGTTCGCCAAAACGCTCCGCAACAGTCTGATTGATATACGCATTGACAAGCGAAAGCATTTCCCCAAACTGCGCATCATCATATCTGCTGTCAAAAAAATCTGCAAGATCTATCTGCATATCTTCGACCGCAAGCCGATGGATAACAGGTGACAGAGCGATATTTTGCTCCATGCTAAGACCGAGGTCAGCCATTTTTCGGAGCAAATTTGTCTCACGGACAGCATTCTCCAACGCCCTATGAAACGCAGGAGCGTTTTCCTTGTCAAGGGCAAACATTACTTTTCTCTCACGGGAAACAGCGTGATAGCTCACACTTGTCTCCAAAAACGGCTTGATTTCCGTGAATTGTTCGGGCGTAATTTTTGACATATAATAGTGCGTATCACGGTTTGCACGGTAGTCACGATTGCCGATTTCTTGTGCCTTTTCGGGACTTGCAAACTGTTTTCGCATATTGATAACTTCGTTACGGATACTGCGGACAGTATACAGGTCAGGACGGCTCACCGTCAGCGCACCCTTGCCGGACGGATAAATTCTGCCTGAAAACTGTAGCCCTCTTTTTGCCATAATTTCAGCCATTTTCAGGACTAAATCACGATCAGCCGTTAAATATTCTTTTTGCGGAATATATCGATATTCCGCAGTGCCGAAAATATTTTTTTCGGGCGGAGAATATGGTCTGTTGGATTTTGTAATACTCACATTGCCGAGAATTTTTCTCATCCAGTCGATGTCCTTATCGTTTACTGCCATACGAACAGTACCGTTCATCTCATAGGCATAGTAATTGATACCAGATTTTTCAAGTGTGTCCTGCATACGCTGAAAATCTGCAAGCTGCATAGAAATCAACGACTTATCCCTGTTATCAGTCGCATCATTCCACATTCTGTTGCCGTATGTAATAAGATCAGCCACGTTATCAACCTCCTTTTTCTCATTATCATGATTTTTTGTTTTGGGAATTCCACGGAGCATATCATTCCAATCTTTGTATATATCAGGTGTAATAATTCGCTTCATTTCGGGATATTGCGCTCTAAGTCTGTTGGCAAATTCATCGCCTGCGGTATCATTATCGGAGCAAATAAAAACATTTTCGGGCGAGATTTTATGCCGGTTCATTGTATCAATTACGGTCTGAGGTTTCACACCCATCATGGACACTAAGCAACAGTTTTGCAGTTCATTTTCGTGCATTTGAAGATAGGAGAGCATATCAATTGCACTTTCAAAAAAGTACAATTTATCGCCATTTCCACGGACTACCTCAAAGCCGTGACCGCTTGCCGAACCTGTTGCGATACCCTTGAATTTATGCTCCGTAGACGTGCCGACTTTTTCCGCACCGATCAATTTTCCGGCATTATCGAAATATTTGAAAAGCACATTTCCGGTCTTTTCTTCCTGAGAAATACTGCCGCCACGCACAAGTGCCGATACCATATCATAATCAAGTCCTCTGGTCTTGCACAAATATGCAAATACTCTCAGGCATTGTCAGCTTCGGCAAAGGAAATTTCCCTTGCCACCTGCTGAACGGGCTTCGGCTGATATGTACGGGGCGGAGTATATGTTCTGTCAATTTGTTCGCCCGTCAGTGCCTCTACCGCATCGACAAAAGACATTCCCATGTACTCACGCAAAAATCCGATATTGTCACCGCCCTTGTCCTCGCTGAACCGAAACCAAGCACCACGCTCGCCCGGACCGTTGTCCTTAATATGCAAGCTGTCATGCTCTCTCCACACATATTCACGTCCGACTTTTTTCAAATCAAAGCCGTTTTCCATTAAAAATTGTGGAAGGTTGACAAGGTTCGCCCTTTCTTTTTGTTCATCTGTAATTCGCACTATTCCAGCCCCTGATTATTTCTCTTTTTTGTTGTCTGCTGAGATTTCTGTTGCTGTCCACGTCCACTGATCCTCTGGGCATCACGCTGCATTTTTCCACGGGAAAAGAAAGCTCTCTGCGAATCCTTTTTTGCGACCGTGACAGCGGACTTCTCACCACCGAACACCGCAGAATGTTCCACGCCCTTTGCGGTTAATTCTGCCGATTTCTTCCGAGCCTGTTCCTCGTTCATGCGTCTTGTAAAACGCTCCTGTTTCGGTAATTCCTTGAAAAATGCAGGATTTACAAATTCGACAGCTCTTTCGCCCTTGACAGCACTTTCGATTTGTTTGTAAATCTTAGCATTTGCTTTTGAAACTGTGACCGCAACCGTATCATTTTTACGGACAACCGCAGAATAGGGAATATTTTTCTTTTGCAATTCTGCGACAATTTTTCTTGCCGTGTCAATAGGTTCAACACGGGTATGCTTATCCTCTTTACCGAGTGAAGCGTAATATTCAGGATTTATCATCTGATAATTGTCTTTTTCCTTTGCGGTATCTGTACGGGTAATTTTGCCGATTGCAGCGTACATCACGTCATTCAAAGCAGGAACATCGGCTTTTGAAACGGTAATGCCGACCTTATTTTCGCCTTTCGTCGCTGCGGAAAACTGTACGCCTGCCGTTGCAAGTGCGGACATGACTTCTACCGCCTGAATTTCTGTCATAGTTTCCACATGACGGTCATTTCGGGGAAGCCCCTTGTAATAATCGGGATTTATCTTAAAACCGCCATCATCGGTCAGAACGGCATCGCCCTTGTCAAGCATTTCCGAAAGCCAGCTTTCGACCTCAATTTCATCAGCACTGTCAAGCAATTCAAGCTGTTTCCGCATTTTGGAAAGCTCATCAACCGCAGCAGCATGGACTTCCTCAGAATTAAAAGGACTTTCCGCAAGGCTTTCCATATTTTTGATACCCTCACGGAGTTCAGCCCTTGCCTTGTCAATGTCCTCCTTGCTGCCGTTATTGATGATACCGTCGATCATGTTATAATCATCTTCAACAATATGAAACTGATTTGCGATTTCGGAAACTTTTGATTTGTCAAGCGTTTCGACCTCTTGCGCAGTCTGCACCGCACCCTCCGCAAGAGTAGGCATATCCATCGTACCGTCCTGCACCATCTGATCGAGCTTATCGCCTGTCATTTTCATTGAAGCATCGAGCTGTTCATTACTTTGCTCCGAATAATGCGTTTCGGGACGGGCAATTTTCATAATTTTATTTTCAAGCGCAGAAATACGCTCGCTTACGTTTTTCAGCTGTTCGCCAAGTTTAAGCTTATCCACCGTGCTTGTGGCAGGATCATTGTATGTATCAAGAATTGCCTGTTTTTTAGTTTCGAGAATAGCTTTTTTATCCGACAGGCAGTCTACTGTTGCAGTATTTAGCCTTGTCATGGCATCGGCAAAGACTTCACGACGTTCTTTGTTAAAACCGATTGAAAAACTTTTTATCGTGTCGTTGAGTGCAACAACACGGTTCAGCTTGTGGGTGATACGGTTACGCTTTTTATTCAGAGCAAAAATTTTCTCCTGATTCCGGTCGATTTTTTTCTGCCGTTTCGGGATTTTCTCCTCACGGATAGCCTGAATACGTTTCTCATTTTTATCAATAATTATGCTGATCCCCGGTAGATTGCCGATAGTCGCTTTCAGCATACGGTTGGTATCTTCGAGCCTGTCAGCCTTTGCGGAAAGGGCTTCAATTTTTGCTTCGTTGCGATCAATTTTGTCCGTCTGGTTGGCGATTTTCTCAATGATCGAATCAATACGGCTCTGGTGATGTTCCGCTTTTGCATTCAGAAAAGGAAGAAGTTTCCCCGATTTCTGAACGCCGAACTTGTCCTGCTGTTCCTGTGACTGTTTTCGTCTGATTTCTTCCTCATCAGCAACAGGCTGTTCTGTTGTGCGTTTATCTTCATTTTCCTGTACGGGCATAAAATTCATCTTCTCCTTTCTGATCCTGCTGATTTACCAATTCTTTCCTGTTCATTTTTCTGTCGTGCCATTTCAGCCAAATGCCTGTGATTTTCTCTCGTAAAATAGGCATGATCTCTGTATTCAGCAGCCGGTATATTTTGCGATTTTTCATGTTCCTGAATATCCTGCAAAGTCCTGCCGTTGACAGTAATGATTCTGTCAAGTTCACGCTGAATTGTAGCATCATCGCAGAGCCAGAGATCCGTGTAAGTCTTGCAAAGTGCAAGCTGAATTTCATCAGGACGATTTTTCAATGCCCCTACCGTTGTATTCAGAATCTCTGCAACCTCTCCCAACAGCCGATAATAGCCGTCCGGCACACCGTAAACTTGCAATTCACGGAGCAAAATTTCATAATCGCCGGACTGTGCCTTTGCAATAATTTCATTAACCTGATCTTTGTAGCTGCCGTCAAATGTCAGCACCATTTCAGCATCGCTGAATCGGGCAGAGAAAGGAATATTACTCTTGTCGAGGGCAACCACGATAGCCTGTGCTTTGTCCGTTTCAAGCCGGATAAATTCACGATTTTTAATTTCGGACACCGCAACACCGCCTATATATGGGAGATTTTTCACGGAGCGATCATCTCCCTGATGTTGTCAATAAGCTCCATATTTGTGCTATCGGGATCGTATTCCATCATGTACGCACCGCAAATATTTTCCTGAATACTACGAGGGAGCGAACGTAGCTCACGCACGGGAACACTGATCAGCTTTGCCACATTCGGTAGGTCTGCAACCGCAAGTGCCTTATTCACAATGTCATAGAAACGGGCAGTCTGCGAGCTGTCCATGAGAAACTCATAAACGATAGCCTGCTGTGTCTCATAATCAAGGCTGCGGAGCGTGTCAATGGTGATACCTGTATTGCTTGCGACCTCTGCAAGCTCAATATAGACAGAACCTTTCTGCCACAGGTTATCGAGAGATTCAAAAACTGCCTTTTTGTCCTCATCATTTTTGACAATGATAGTTTCAAAAATCGCTGTCATACTGTTTTGGATTTCCTCATCCATTGCGGAAATGCTGTCCGCAGAAACGCCTAAAATTTTGGCGATTTGCTTCATTGTGTTTTCGTCCATAATTAACCTCTTTTCGTTTTCCATTGATAATATGTTTTGCCGTTGTAATCGTTGGCAATCACTTCCGGCAGAACAATATTTTTATAACCGTTTGCTGTGCAGGAAACTTTGCCGCCATTCAGCAAAATTTTAATTTGCTCATCTGTCAGCGGATCTCCATAAATTTTTGCAACATTCATGCCGCATTTACCCTTGCAATACCAACCGAATTTTCCCTTGATAACGTCGCTTTTGCATTTCGGACATTTACCGATAGATTCACGGCTGCCGTCTGAAAAGGTAGTAACGGATCTATCGACCGTTCCGTATTTTCTGCATAAATCAGCGGTAAACTGCTGAATTTCGATCATAAAATTTTCAGCGGAATATGTACCGTGTTCGATCTGCTGTAGCTTAGATTCCCATTCAGCAGTCAGCTTTGCGGACTTGATCTCATCAGGAACAACCTTAATAAGCTCCTTACCCTTATCCGTTGCTCTAAGCTTTTTGCCGACACGCTCCACATAGCCATTCTTAACAAGTCCCTCAATCGTAGCAGCTCTTGTGGCAGGAGTGCCAAGACCTTTCTTTTCGGTGTCCTCATAGTAATCTTTGTTTCCGGCTCTCTCCATAGCGGAAAGAAGTGTGTCCTCAGTGTACGGCTTCGGTGGACTTGTGAAATGTTCACTCTTGCTTGCAGAAACAGTGAAAATCTGCCCCACTGATACCATAGGCAAAGCCTTTTCCATATTCTTGTCAGGCTGTTTTACATAGGCTTTCCAACCCGGTTCAAGTACCGTCCTGCCTGTTGCCATAAATTCCGTACCATTGCATAATGCTGTGATTTTTACTGCTTCATATTTATGCACCGGAGCAGTCGCACAAATTAGCCTTGTGACGATAAGCGTGAGAATATTTCTCTCACCTGTCGGCAGAGAGGAAAGGTCAGCCGTTGCAATATTGGCAGTCGGAATAATTGCATGGTGTCCTGAAACCTTAGCATTGTTGATGACTTTTGAAATATCGGGAGTATGCGTGATACCGAGTCCAAAATAGTTATCACAGAGCTTTGCCACATCTAAAGCCATCCGTGCCATATCATAGCTGAGATACTGGCTGTCGGTACGGGGATAAGTGACGAGCTTGCACTCATAGAGAGATTGTGTATAGTCCAAAGTCTGCTGTGCTGTATATCCGAAAGCCTTGTTTGCTTCTCTCTGGAGCGTAGTCAAGTCATACAGTTTTGGCGAATTTTCGGTCTTGACTTCATGCTTGACCGAGCTGATCGTTACCGTACTGCCGTCACAAGCAGAAACAAGCGTATCAACGGCATTTTCATCATCAATTCGTGCGGAAGAAAGAATGAAGTCCCCACAATTCAAATCAGCCGTGAAATATTTCTGTTTCACAAAGCCGGTTACTTCGGCATCACGTTGAACTATCATAGCAAGCGTAGGAGTTTGCACACGCCCGATATTGAGCTTACCGCCATAACGAACGGAGAACAACCGAGAACCATTCATTCCCACAAGCCAGTCTGCCCTTGCTCTTGCGTATCCTGCATTGAACAGATTGTCATATGCGGACATAGACTTCATATTGGCAAGAGCTTTACGAATAGCAGATTCTTCCAAAGAAGAAACCCATAAACGCTTGACATGCTTTCCACAAATTGCCATATGGTACACATAGCGGAAAATGCACTCTCCCTCACGGTCAGCATCTGTCGCACAGATGATCTCTGTCACGTCGCTGCGATTCATCAATTCACGCAGGACATCAAATTGTGCCTTTGTGCTTTCAGTTACCTTAAATTGCCATTTGTCGGGAATTATGGGTAACTGTGAAAAGCTCCACCGATTTTCCCAACCATTGCCGTAATCATTCGGATATTTCAGCCCGACCAAGTGACCGACACACCATGAAACAACGTAGCCGTTGCCCTCAGTGTAGCCTTTGTGCTTAGTGTCCGCACCGACTGCGGCAGATATTGCCCTCGATACACTGGGCTTTTCGCCCACGATCAGGATCATAAACATCAATCCTTTCAAAAAATTTCAATTTTCTATTGATTTTTTCTTTGCGTTGTGATATAATAAATGTAAAGATATAAGACAAGAGGTGATTCCATTGAATAAAATCATAACGCAGCTTACACCTGAAGAAAAACGTCAGCAAAATCTTGAACAGCTTGCAAACTATCGCCCTATTGACGATGATTTCATGCGTGAAATTTTCCGCAATAATCTTGAACTGGCACAATATGTTCTCCGTATCATCATTGATAAACCCGACCTGATACTGACCAAAGAAGAAACGCAGTATGACTTACAGCACCTTTTTGGAGAGCGCTCTATTTGCCTTGATGTGTTTGGCGTTGATGATAAAAACCAGCAATATGACATCGAAGTGCAGAGGCAGGATCAGGGAGCAACGCCGAGGAGGGCAAGATACCATTCAAGCGCAATGGACGTTGACAATCTCAAAAAGAATCAACAATTTGACAGTTTGCCAAATACTTATGTTATTTTTATTACAGAAAATGATTACTTTGGAAAAGGAAAAGCAATTTATCCAATAGAACGTATGAATCTTGCAACAGGTGAACCTTTCAGCGATGGCGAACATATCATTTACATCAATGGTGCATATGATAACAGGGAAGATACATCTGATCTTGCCAAGCTGATACATGATTTCAGGTGCAGCAGTGCAGATGAAATGCTTTTACCGCTTTTAGCTGAAAGAACACGTTATTTTAAGGAAACACCGGAAGGAGTGGAGTATATGTGCAAGGCTATGGAAAAAAGAATTACTGATGAGAAAATCAGGATTGCTGTTCGTATGCTTACAAGCGGTCTATTAACTGCTGAACAGATTGCAGCGTTTACAGATCTTTCCATTGAAATAATCAAAAAAATTGAAAATGATATGAAAACCGTTTCCGCATAAACCACACCTACCAAGGCACATTCTCCGCTAAGGAGAGTGTGCTTTATTTATCTCTCCGTTTTAAGCAGATCCACAAAATCACGGAATCTTACCTTGACGGGATATCGGTAATTGCCTGTCTTTTCCCCGATATATCCGTTTTTCTGAAATTCGGAAATGATCTCAGCAGCTTTTTCAAAATCTACATTAAAAATATCCCTGACAAGCTTGTTTGTAATAAATCCCTTTGTGATACCGAACAGAAGAAGTGACTTTGCCTTATCTACGGGGATAGAAGTAATAGATCCAATTGGCAGAAATTCAGAAGAATTGATGCTTTCTCTATCAAAAGAAGAAATTTCCTCCAAATCAGCCATTGTGTACTCTCTTGCAGGAGCGATACACCCATCATCAGGCTCATCATATGTAAACTTGTCCTCTACATCGTCTTCGATGTTTTCAATATCATCTTCACGATAACGCTCATTGATCTCACCATTGACTTCGCCCACCTTGTAGGCAAGGTACGCTGTACCGCCCACAATGCCAAGTCCCATAATTTCCTTGATGATTTTAGAAATTTTCATAAAAAGTCCTCACTTTCTTTTATTTGTCCGAATTTGGACAGTTATTCTTTTTCTTCCGTTCCGACAGATATGCCGTAATTGCAAGAATCCCCATGATCAGCAGAATTTCCGGAAGATATTTCAGCATTGCCAGATAGTCTATCATGCTGTTTACGCTCCTTTTCTTTTGCTTTCATCTCTTTGACAAAAGCACGATATTTTGACGTATATTCGTACGACTTTCCAAACAAGTGCATTGCCGCCTTGTATAAATTAGGCTCGTATTTCTCAATAACCGCAAGCTCTTCATTGATATGCTTACTGAATGGACAGCCTACGCAACCTGTACGCCT
>CANRFV010000029.1 GCA_947629985.1 uncultured Clostridia bacterium
GTATACACAGCCATTGTGATTATATATCTCCTGACCAGTATGAAAAGGAATATCTTGCACAGAAGGCACTGAAATTAGAGTTAGCAGTTTAGGAATGAAGTTGATAATAATTTAAGGATACAGAAAAGGTCATTCTAAACTTGTACTTTTTCTTGACATAGCACCAAATGCCGGAAACCTGCATAAATACAGGCTTTCGGCATTTTAGTCCGTTATTCAAGCTCTTTTCAGAGTACAGAGTATATCTTGTTTTTCTATCGTTTTGCTTGTAAAAAACGTATTATTTGTTGCGGTTTTGCTTTTCTTTTATGTAGTTACATGACGGGTGTACCCAAATTGTACCCACAGCATATCTTTTACAAAAATTGCGACATGTCTCAACTTTTTAGGAAGACGTCTTTCATTCTCCATAATTAGCCACACAGTGCATAGCTGATTTACATATTTCTTTGCATATGTTTGCCCAATACTGCACAGCACTCGGCAAAAGCAATCTGTTGATACTGAGCATCTATATCCTCTGCACTTTTAAGAAAATCATCTAACTTCTTTGCACAGTCAGACACTTTCCATATTTGCTGATTATGATACTGCTGCTGCATTTGCTGTAATTGTGCCTGTATCTGCTGCTGGTTAAAAATATTGTATATTTGATTTTGATTAAACATTTTGGCACCTCTTTCATAACAAAAATTTCTACTTCTTTAACATCCGCTTTCATCATAACCGCATCATAACCATTGTGGTCATGATGCGATTATGAACTCAGTTATGAATAGTATTTTTGATTTTTACTTTTTGGCTTATCCGGCAATGTCATTTTTAATTTGCCGTCTTTTACCAATACATCTAAATATTTTCTTCTAAAGCTTGTTCGACTAGCAAATTCAAATTGTTCCATAATTTCCGGTACAGATTTTGCCTCTTTACAAAAATCTAAAATCATCTTGACCACATCATAACCATCTTGGTCATGATGATTATCATCTTTTAACAATTTCAAATATTTATCACACGCCTTGCAAAGCACCATAACTCCCGACTTGCTTATATTATATTCCGGCAGCGGACCATCATATCTGGCGCAGGCTTCTTTAATCTTATCAAATCCACGTCCCCAGGCTTCGATCATTCCACTCATGAAAAAGACATTTGCCAGTTTGGGATTATAGGGTTTTGAAGAATGTTTCATGAACAGCTTGTCCGTTGAATCCAGTCCTTCCGGCATCTCCCCATCATTCCAGATATAGATCTTATCCTCATACACACTGATTTGAATCGGATTACAAGCACTGTAATCTTTATGAACGATGGCATTCAGTAGAATCTCCCGAAAAGCATCTTGATGAAACATAAACTGCTCCACACGTTGGATGCCCTCATAGGTAATCAATGCTTTCATGTATTTTGTATATACCAGATCAACCGTCTTGTCCACCTGCTCGATCAAAGAGCCATGCACTTCGTCCTGATACCTTAAATCAGCATCGGACTGATCAAAATAACCTATCTTCACATAAGCACCGGTTACCCACTTTTCCGGATCTTTATAAAATGCCAGCATAGCCGCCCGGATCAGGTACCCGTCCTCATCAAACAGGTGCAGATTGTCCAGAAGAATCGCATCTTCGACTGCTGTTTCCTCTGGGGTCAGTCTGCCACGCCTTACCGCCTTCTCTTTAAATAATTCTATCGCTTCCCGCTTTAAATCTTCGACTTTCAATTTCGGGATTGGCATACCGTCCCATGTCCTGCCTTGGGATTTCAAAAGCGCTTTATCCAGCTCTTTTCCAGTAATTGTTCTCATGGTGCTGCCGGAACGATAAAAATATTTGCCATGATAGCTGATGAGCGAAGGATACTTTTCCACAATAATTTCAATATACTGCAGATCGCCCTCATCTAGAAGATTGACATCCGCTACAATCCCCATTGTGTCTGTAATCTTGTTGGGAATGACTTCCAACAGTTTCCGACTGTCCTTATCGCTTATGCCAACAACATCGCCGTTATCATTTTTTCCGATATAAAGCGTTCCGCCGTATGCGTTTGCATAGCCGCAGATCCATTCCAAATACTCGTCGTGCCATGATTCTTTCCACTCTATTGCTTGATGTTCCAGCATAGGCTTTACCTACTTTCTATGTTAGGACTATCATTTTCATCATCTATATATTTACCAATATCTGCTTCTAATATCTTCCAATTTGACTAACACATTATATAATTCTTGCCGAAGTTCATCTTTCGATAAGCCGTTTACGTAGTTCTTAAGGTCAATATAATGCTGTCTCTCTCTTTCTTCTTCCTCTTTTTCCCATTCTTCTGCCTGTTTCAAAAAATCTTCAGCCACATTAGGTTCCGCAGTAAAATAAAGCGCAATCATATGTTTACAAATAACCCGTCTGCCCGCCGCAAAAGGACAGTTACACTCTGATTTTCTGGGATGTTCTTTATCAATATGTACCGAATAAACCTGTCTGTTGCTACCAGCCACTTGTCCATCATACGAAACAGCCCCGGACGGTTTCCATGAAGTTACCCTTTTCTTTTCATAATAATCCATTCCGCACCAAACAGAATCGGCGCTGGCCAGTTCAATCAGTCCCATAAATCTATCTCTTCGATTTCAGAAAATTTCATGACACAATTTTTTAATATGTAATCCTGCAAAAGCAATTTCTTCATTTCTAGTTCAAATCTCTATCAAGCAACATTTTAACTGTCTGCTGCAATTCATCACTAAAATCGGTCAAATCATCATAAGTAATCACGTCAAGACGGATAAGGCGTAGAATATCAGATATTGCATCGGACTTACTTACTTCAATTGTGACTCCCGGATGATATCTGTCATTTTTTATTCGTTTCTCAAGTTCCCAGAATTTCTCAGATGGCTTTTTATCTGCACTTAATAAAGACATATATTCCTTATTCAAATGATTCATATAATTTTCCTGCCATGCAGAAAGTTTTTCTCTATAGTGCTTCCAGTCTTCTTTTGATATTTCCACCTTTTAACCTCGCCGCTCTCAATAACCAGGTACATAAAATTTATAATTAGAAACAAATACAAACAATATAAATCGTGACAGAAAATATCGCAAACAGCCTATCATACAGAATAATCTGTGTAAAATTTGCATTATTCCAGTTCGATAAATGCTAATCAATTTTGTTTAGAGATTATTATCTGTCGTATTCTCAGTTCTTTTGATTATTTGATATATCCATGTTATTCTGCCTATATGGGGTAATGTTATCATTTTGTTATCAGGGTTGATAACACTAATCCACTCAACGCAAATTTCGCTCATGAGGCTGTCATGTCAATCTGATTCTTAGCATAGCAACGATCTTCTTCGAATTTACCTTTTTATCATGACCAGATCATAACCATTCTGGTCATCGTCTGGCCATAAACTTGGTTATATGGGATAATGTTATCATTTTGTTATTGCAGAATTGTTATCATTATATATAAGGAATTTAGAATTCCACAAATTCAACATGCTAAATACTCAACTTGAAGATTGCACTGTGTTTAAATTATCCTCATATTTTTCCATAAGTGCTTTGATTATCTTTCCACTTGCCTGAGCTAACTTAGGTGGAACTGCATTTCCAATCTGAAGGCTCATTTCACCCATATTTCCAACAAATTCGAATTTATCATCAAAAGACTGTAATCTTGCTGCTTCTCGAATTGATAATCCCCTGTTCTGTAACGGATGACAATAACGACCTTTTGAAATAATAGTGCATCCTGAGGTAATTGTAGGCGCCGGTTTATTCAGAGCCATAATACCATATGTATCTGAATATGATACATTTTCTTTTTTATGACATTCAAGCTTTAATTCTTCAGGGAGTTGCTCTCTGTTACCGTTATGAAGTCTGATTTCCTCTAATCTTTGAATATTAATCTCGGATAAAGCACGCGCCTTATGATTTTTTATTATTGAATCATTATAAGTCTCTCCAGCATTTAAAATAGGTAAATCTAAAATGGTCTCTCCTACAGTTACCCATTTCTTATAACCCATCTTTTTTTCTTTACAATGAGTCGGATTAGGCAATATTGTTATATTCTTTTTATCTAAATCAAGTTTACCATACACATCTTTACGCACTCCATGTAATACGAGTCTCTTTCTCATTTGCGGAACCCCATAATCTGCCGCATTTAATGTAGCATATTCTATATGATACTTCCGTTCCAATTTTTCAATTACTTTTCTAAATATATCTTTTCCAACTCCTCCTGACATCCCTGGAACATTTTCCATTAATATAAACGTTGGTTCTAATTCATTTATTATTCTAATATATTCATATACCAACTTATTTTTTTCATCATCTGCCTTCCGTTTTCCTAAATTTGAAAAGCCTTGACATGGCGGACAGCCAGCCAATAAAAAATTATCCTGTTTTTTTATCCCTGTCAGCTTAGTAACATCACTTCCGGTAACTTCTTTTATATCCTTCTTTAATACTTTAGTTTGTTTTAAATTACATTTATACGTCTTTAAAGCCACTTCATCAATATCTACACCTAAACATATTTGAAATCCACTTTTTTTCAATCCCGCAGATAATCCTCCCGCTCCACAAAACAGATCAACCGCTTTGAATTTCATAAGTGCTGCCACCTCTACTTCTTATAAATTTCATTAAGAATATCTTCTATATATTTTTTATTGGAACTTTCTTCCCTGCTCCATTTATAAGATATTCTTTCTATTAAATCATTTATATGCTCTCTATTTCCATAGTCTTCTTCCGAAATCATACCCAAAATTTCTTTTGCATTTTTATTCGTAACACTTAACGATTTCACTATACTTTCATATTGATTTTTCACATATTCTGAATCAAGAATAATTTTTTCAGGAATAGACCCATCTGGTAAATAAAATACACTATCTCGATAATAGTTAAGATATTGTTTATATGCTTCTATTTCTTGATCTTCTCTTTTTCCGCCTTGTCCCCCATCAACATATGCCTGAATGTCAACCCCATATGCTTCTTTGACGCATCCTTTTAGATATGCAATATCATTCTCTTGTTTAACTGTCAACTCATCCTCATTATACTCATACCCCGTCTGCATATCGCCATCTAAAACAAGAAAAACTTTTTCTTTAAAAAAATCATGTGTAATAAATGTTGGCAAATACTTTGTAAGTAATGTTTTCTCTCCACCCTGATTATATTCAACGTCAAAATACTGACTTTTGCCCATTTGCTCCAATACTTTTTCTACAATATTCTTTGCCGCAAAATCTTCACAAAAAATGATTTTTTTATCAGAAACACTATCTTCTAAATCATAAAAAGCCTCTCTATAGTCCACATCCTCCTTTATTTCAAATTTACCTTGCGAATTCGTAATATATAATTTTATTGCTTCTGATGGCATATCGCTAACTAAAATTGGTGAATGCGAAGATATGACTATTTGTAATTTTTTTCTTTTAGTTGCCTCAATCAAATATTCTTTTAATTTTTTTTGTGCACCTGGATGTATTGAAACTTCTGGTTCGTCAAGCAATATTAAACTATATTCTTCAGATTCCTCTATTTTTTTCACTAGTTGAATTACAGCAACTTCTCCACTGCCTGCATTAGCTTCTGAATATCTTGATGATAATTTTGTTTTTACATAAATAGACGTGCCTGGGTTTTTAAACAAAGAATGCTCCGCAACTTTAATACTTACATATTCTTTTCCCAAAATAAAACTGATTTTTTTCTTCACTTCATCATCTAATTCACTAACCGTACCAACTTTTTCATCAGGAACTCCAGGGAAACGCATTGCCTCACCATTAAACAGTCTATTAAGGTATTTTGACCGTCTCCGTAATAGATCTTTCTTTTTAGAAAGATCTCCTCGAGAAAAATGAAATATTTTATCAAAAGCACTTACCTCTGCCCTAAAATCTAAATATACAACGTTTTTCCTGACAGGATCATTTCTTGTTTCTGCAATCATGCCATCCTTTTTTATTGGTTTTGAAGTTTCCCAATAATCTGGATCTTCTTCTTTGGTTTTCGATCCCCTTCTCATCCGAGTTTTCATTACTTCCTTAACTTTTGAATCTTTATCTTCTTTATATCCATAGAAAAATCTATTCCGTCCAGCTCCACCAGTCTCTTCGATAGGATCTACTTCTGTAGAAAACCAAAAATCCGAACAAGACTTCCAATAAGGAGCCCCATATAATGCATGTAATGTTGAACTTTTTCCTGAACCATTTTTGCCTACTAAAATAGTTATAGGAAAAGTTAAATTAATTTTTGTTCCTGGCACTAAATTTTTATAATATGGAAATACTATGTATTCAATATATTTTTTAAATACACCACTTTCCTTCATTTTTTTGATATCGTTAATATCTTTTTCAATACTCTTTCTTTCGTACATCATAGCTTTTAAGTTTATCCTCAGTCTTCAGTCTTATTACAGCCTTCTGGGCACTCACAAATCCTTTTTAACCTGCCATTGGTACCTGATCATAATTTCTGCCAAATTCTGTTCTCAAATTCCATATATATTGAACCCTAATGTGTACACAGTCACTATATAGATAATCCTTCTGTCCGGTCAGAGTAAAACTCCGCTACATCTCTTAATTCATCAATTACTATATCATTCGGCAACACAACACCATCTTCTTAATTTACACTAGAATTAATTGCTCCCAATAGTGAGACAAATACATCTTGTAAAAATCCTTCTTATCGCCATCAAAATCGTATGAAATTGCTCCATACCGTCACATTGTATTGGCCTGTGTTATACATTTTTTCAACTTTTGTTCTATATTCGTTATTAAAATCATTCTCCCTATATTTTCCTTTGCAATTTATATTTTCTACCATTCTGTTACTTCGCAAAACTATTAATCTCCCGAATTAAACTCCACCAGTTTCTCCCAGTTAATACTACCATCTTCCAGGCAAAAACTATTAGAAAATTCTCTCACTAATCTGTTCGCTGCTTTATTATAACTTTCTTTATAGTCAGCAACATATTGTTCCGGCATGGTTCCCATGAACTTAATGATTTTTATATAAAAATCATCATCACCTGTCAGTTCTGCCCAAAACTTTTTACCGGCCAATTCTTGATACATTTTGGGTTTTCCCCTGCCAGAATCTTTCTTTTTCCCATAGCAATAACCTATGTATGCTTCATATCGGGCTTTCGCCTGCTGGGCTAATTTAGATGCCGCCATAAAGTTTTGTTCCTGACGTTTTTTGCTGTCCGCATTAAATACAGAGGGACCACTTTTTACTGCAATAGCTGAAATTGTATTTGTCGCATTATCTTGGATCATAATGTCAATACCTTCTGCCAGCGCTTTATTACCACCACTGGCAGCAATAGCTATGGGTTCAAAGAAACAATTTCCAAAAATCGTCTCCTCGCTGGAACTTACAAATGCCGTCAGAACAGAATCTACTATTTCTGCCGCACTCTGCATAGCTTTTGCCCGGTATAAATACGGATTCTTCCTTTTCATAACCTTTTGGATATTTAACCCATCAATTTTTTCAATTAAAGTCCCATAAAATGTCTCCAAAGCTGATGCAATCGCCTGCACAACGGCCTGCTCATCATATGAATTATTTAACGGCATATAAATTTCCTCCTAACTCTATTGCATTCCTGATTTTTTTATGTACATTCGTCCCTCTAAACCGTTTGGTTTCTACTATTGCCGCGCTATTTGCCACAGAAAGCACTGCCCTTCCAATCGCCTCAGCCAAACCAATCGGCACAGCATTTCCAATTTGACGATATTTAGAAGCTGTAGTCCCTGTAAAAATCCAGTTATCAGGAAATTGTTGTATCCTTGCATATTCTTTGACACTTAGAGGTCTGTCCTGCGTCGGATGACACATCATAGTTGCTTTTTGTACCGGGGATGTTACAACAGTGGGAGAAGGTTGATCGTAAGAAAGCCTTCTATAAAAGCCAACCTTTCCCCCTCCGGATTTATATGCCCCACCCATCGCAATCGGTATTACATCTTTGGGTAGATCTCTCCAGTTTCCTCCCGCAGGAATCATTTTTAAAAACTTTAAACGTTCTTCTGAAAAAGCAGCACACTCCCCCTTGTCTGCCTCTAAATCTTCAATAGCACTCCTAACCGTCTGCCACTGATATTCTTTATTCTGATGCATATGAAAATGCGTCGGTACCGGCAAAAATATGTTCTCATTATCACGGCTCCCGATCAAAACAAATCTCTCTCGGAACTGTGGCACACCATAATTTACTGCATCCAACAATCCATATACTGTTTTATACCCCAGTTTTTCAAACTCAGCCAATATGACATCTAGGACTGTTCCTAATCTTTGTTCGGGATCATTCTCATCTCTTTCCACAACAGATACATGTTTCAACGGCGCGGATATGATTCCCTTCACATTCTCCATAATAAAAAAACGAGGACGGATATAATCTATCATTCGGATAAAATCCATAAACAAACTGCCTCTTGGGTCATTAATTCCCAGACGTTTTCCGGCAGTAGAAAAAGGCTGACATGGTGGCCCTCCGCAAACCAAAAATGGTTCTCCAACAGATAAACCTGCTGTCCCCAACAAATCCTGCGGTGCAATCTCCCTGATATCTCCTTCCATAACCTTATATCCGTTTGTACGCATGGTTTTTACACATGAGGCATCAAAATCTTGTCCGATCACAACATTTAAGCCAGCCTTTTCCAGTCCAATGTCCAACCCCATTGCCCCGGAAAACAAGGAAATTACATCTCGATTTTCTTTGTATCTACTAAAATCATTATGGTACGCAATATTACCCATCAAATTTTCTCTCCATTTTCTAAAACAAAGTTCCTTTCAAAAGAACCATTTACAGCCCGTGCAATATCCTCTAACTCTGCTATCGTAAAGCTTTCTCTTTTCATCTTCCCGCCTAAATTCTGCGGTGTCGTACCAATCCTTCGGGCCAATTCTGCCACACTGATATCAGACCGCACACATAATACTTTTATTTGTTCAGAAATCGTCATGTAAGGTACCTCTTCTTAAAATCAACTTTTCCATTATTAGTATAAACGATATAGTTTATATCGTCAATCAGATAATACTCGTTTTGCAAATAGGGTACTTGCTTCTGGTAAATAGCAAGCCGAGAGTCCCGTTTGTAATCCAAGAGTCCCGCTTTGTAAATGAGATTCCTGTTTTGTAAACAAGATTCCCATTTTGTAAACGACTTTCCCGTTTTGTAAGCGAGATTCCCGGCTTTCCATTTCCGGCCTGATATGTTATAATGCATTCAGCAGAAAATCTGCGC
>CANRFV010000030.1 GCA_947629985.1 uncultured Clostridia bacterium
CGTTGCTTTTGCAGATATATAGCCAATTTTTGATACCTTCTCGGCTTGTTTTTGCTCTTTTATGTGGCAAAATTGGGTTATAGCGCGTAACCAAATATAATGCAATACGATCAGACCGCTTTTATCCTTTTTTCGGCGCTTTACACTGGGGAATTCTCCGATTTTTGTAAACTTTTTTCCTTTAGCTCAATTACAGAGGATTTTGTCACTCTGACGATACGTCCCAAGTCAAGCCTTATGAGCTTTCCCTGCTTTACTAATAGGTATGCGTAGTTACGGCTGACACCGAGCATTTCGCATACTTGTGGTATAGTTACCACATCAGGATATTTCCTGAACATCTGACTAACGGATTTTTTCGGCATAATGCTCCTCCTATCTCTCAGGAAGAAGAAAAAGAAAACAAATAGCGTTGATGTTTCATATTCAGTTTTCAAGATACTGAGCCGACCTTATCGGACGGCGTACATCGTCTGTCGGTTATTTTTATGTCCAAAGATTGATGTACTGTTGGCAGCTCCTACTCAGAGAAGTAGAAGCTCCCGACGGCACATCGACCGTCGTTCAAAACAAGGAGGTGTGTGTGAAGCACCATAGGCAGTACCCGATGAACGGATACTCCCGACAGCGTTTCAGCTATCGTCCTGTTCGATAAGGGGCAGGATACCCTCTTTCTTTAACTGGTAATAGATGAATATGCGACCCTGCTGCGTCCAATATGAATGGACTTTGGCAGTAGGATCACCATTCTTATCGTAAACAGTGTGTGTCTTTGACTTCATATATCCTCTGTCAGCATACTTCTGATACAGAAGCCATATCTGCCCCTGCTTATACTGTATGCCGTGCTCATGAAGCCACTTGTTCAGCCATATCGCAGACTTGCCGTAGTCCTTTGCGATAGTGCTTATGGTCATAAGCCCTTCGGATTGTAGCACCATATCACAGTAATCGGCTTTCGGTTTCATGACCTCGATTTGCTTTGCCTGAACAGCAGTTGTTTCGATTAGATTATTATTCTGCTGATTTGCAAGCTCCAGTTTCTGGTCAGCGATCTGTAACGCTCTCGCCATGACAGCATCGGGACTGTTCCATTGCTTTTCAAGGTTCAGGAAATATTCACGGCAGCGCTTGCCGATCTCGGTACGCTGTATCATACAGAGCTGCTTTGCCATATCAATAGTCAGGTTATGGTCAATCTGTTTCTGCGGCATAGCTCTGCCATCTTCACGGAATACATTTTTGAACACCGTGAAAAAGTCCGTATTTTCACGGAATCCGTAATCACGCATCCGGTCAAACCATAATGCATAGTGCGTTTTGATCTGAAGCACTTTGTGAAGCTCCCGTCCGCTTACGGTGCGCAGATCGTTGTTATATCTCACAGCTATTGAAATCTCATTCATATGTAACACCCTCTCTCTTTCTTGTCGGTGTTTTTGTGTTTGAAAAGAACCCCTGCTATTGTCGGGAACGGAATCCCGTCCCCGACACAGGAGCGACAGCGTATGGCTGTCTATTTGAAAATAGGAGAAATGGAACTGTCGCATTCAGAGATGTTTTTGGCAGAACCCAAGCCGTCAGCTCAGGCTCTCCCGACAGCATCTCTGCTGTCTTAGTGAAAGGAGTTTCGATATATCATCGAAAAATGAAAGAAAAAAGCGAACCTTCGGAAACGGCACAGCCTGAAAATGGACAAAAAAGCCGCGCCGTTCCCTCAGCTCTATATAACCTTCAACAAGAAGGAGGATCGTGAGAAATACTGTGTCCGCTTCGCACCTGCGGAATGAACCCCTTCACCTTACTACCGTGAAAATCGAAAAAGTGGGAAAGAATTTCATGATTTTTTTGCTTCAAAAAGAAAAAATCGGCATTTTGCACAAAAGTAACTATTTGTTTTCGTGCATGATGATATACTCTTTCAGCTTTTCCTTTGCAAGCCTGAGCCGATACCTCACCTTATCTTTTGTAATGCCATACTTGCTGGCGAGATACATCAGAGTCACCTTGCTCGTGCCATAAAAATAGTCCTTAATAAGCTCATATCCCTCCGGAAACTCTGCTTTGAGCATCTCCATTGCGATAGGCAGGAAATCAAGCCGAGCCTGAAACATCGCTTCTTTTTCGGCTGCTATTTCGTTTACGGGAAGTGTAGAAGGATCAGCTAGAACTGTTTCGATCTCTTTATAATCCACGGAAAACGCACGGAAGTCAGCTTCTTTTTCCTCAAGCCACATTTCCTGGCGTCTGAGCTTGTTATATTCCTTTTCGATATGTTGCGGCACGTCATCTCCAAAGTGTGTATAGAAAAATCTCCCCATTACTTGCCGTCCTCCATATCAGATGTCAGGTTCGTAAGAGGTTTCATACCGAGCTTCTTCATGCGAGCATTATAAGCTGTAAGGGTATAGCTCTCGTTGTAGGCACAGCCGTTCAGGTAGTCAGTGAGGATATAGTCAGCCTGGCTCTTGAAGCCGTATGTGCCGGGGATCAGATTATCGCTTTTGAAGAAAAGGTGTCTCTGCCTGAATGGGTGAAGTCTGAGAGCGATACATACTGCACACAGATACCGCTGCCGTATTGTTCTCTCATTTTTCAGGTAACGGGAGATCGTACACTGGCTTATACCCGTCATTCTTGCAAACATATCCTGAGTGATACTGTACTCGTTCAGATAACGTGCAAGTGCATCACCAAAGGTGTCTGCATCCTGAAGAAGCCTATTGTCCGTCCCAAATATGTAGATGGCATAGCTTTGGGGTTCTTCTATTTCAGTGAACAGCGGAATCCGAGGAATCTGAATAATAGTTTTCATAAAAATCTCCGTCCTTTCCGTCGGACGGAGAAGCGCAAATGAACACAGTAATCCTGTCATTCGGTTCTTGACCGTCCGACAATCAAACATTACTCGTTCATTTGACTGTTCATTATTCAGTTGTCCATACAGTGATCGAGTAACCCTATTGCGCATTAGGTTCACTGTATGGAGCAGAGTCCTCATATCGGACTGCTTACTCACATAATTATAAACCAAACAGCGCGAAAAAGCCAGATAACAACCGTTTCCGAACGGAATAATCGTTATCGTTCAAAACACCGTATTTCCGCATTTATGTGATACCGCCTTTGTGATATACTCCTTTCCGAGAATGATACTTTTTATCAGTAGACAAGTAATAAAGCATCTGATTATGTATTATTCCAAAAGGAATAATTTTCACAGAACTTTCATTTTACAAGGCGATTTTTCATCATTCTATCACATTTTGGCATAGAAAAAACGGTCTGATCTGCTCAGACCGCCTTTAAGCTGTATGCTATGGGCATACATACTCAGCATTTGTTACAGCAAAGAAGAAATCCGCAAGGCAATCATTGCAGACTGTCATCTATTGTAATTGTCCTGTACACAGCTATCACCTCCGTATAAATCGAAATATCCGATCAGGTCTGTATGGTACTGTATAGGAACAAACAAAAACCGAGTTGTATGCTTGTCATAGTATTATTACACCGGAAAACCGGATATAACCTGTGATTATAAGAAAAGAGCCGTTATCTAACAGCTCTCGTCGTATCGGAACTTTGAATCCACTGGGTTCAAAGTTCTTAATCATGGAGCGTTCATTCACCGATGATTTCCTCATCAGTAAGCTCGATCTCTCCATTCTCTTTTTCATATTCCTTTATTTTTTCTTTCACAAGAGTTTCGATCATGTTAGTCATAGAGCGGTTCTGTGATTCAGCAATCTTTTTTATCTTTGCATGGTCAATCAGATTCAGGCGAAGTGTAAACGAAGTTTTTATAATAGCCATAGCGATACCTCACTTTCACTATTATCATACCACTTTAGATTACTTTTGTATGCAGTCATGTTGACACCACATTGATACCATGTTATACTTAGTATATACTGTATGCAAAGGAGTTTGTGTTATGTTGAATATCTTCACCGTTAGTTTTTTCGGGCATCGGAGCATCGAACGAGTTTCGGAGATCGAGAACCGTCTTGATAAACTCCTGCATGACATTATCACGCAGAAAGAGTATGTCGAATTTCTCATAGGGCGTGATGGGGAATTTGACCTTCTTGCTTCTGCTGCCATTAAGAGAACTGTCCGTGAATATGGATACGGTAACACGCATTTTACTCTGGTTTTGCCATACATGAAGGCAGAGTATCGTGACAATGAAAAAGAATACCTCAACTACTATGATGAGGTCGAGGTATGTGAGGAATCGTCCGATGCTCACCCGAAGGCAGCTATTCAGATCAGAAACAGGAATCTTGTTGACCGTTCCGACCTTATTGTGTGCTGTATCCAGCGCAAAAGCGGCGGAGCATATAAAACAATGCAGTATGCTGAAAAGAGAGGAAAATGCATTATAAATCTTGCAGATAATTGAAAAAGGACGGTGTTGCCGTCCTTTTTATTCTTTCATAGAGATAGATCGTATCTTTTCACATATTTACTCACATCAACACCGCTTTCCATATACCGAAGCAGTATTTCCGCACAGGCACGGCTATCGCTGTCAGCCTGGTGATGATCGAGGGCTATACCGTAGTGATCGCACATCACATTGAGGTTATGCTTCATATCAGGAAGAACCCGTCTGCCGATCTGGACCGTACACAGGTATTCCGCAGACGTTTTCCATGTGATGCCATAACTTTGCAGGCAGGAACGCAGGACACCCATGTCAAAGACAGCATTATGGGCAACAAGGATACCTTTGCTCATTATAGGCTCTATCTTCTTCCAAAGCTCTGCAAAGTTCGGAGCGTCTTTAACCTTTTCAGAATCTATGCCCGTGAGCTGCGTATTGAAGTAGTCGAAGTGTGTTTCGGGATCAACGAGCGAAAAGTAATTCGCAACGATCTTATTATCCTTGATCGCAGAGATACCGATTGCACTCATACGATTATTTGCACTATTTGGCGTTTCAACGTCAAACACGATATAGATTGCCATCAGAGCATCACTCCCACCACAGCAGTTTATATGTTAATTATACCATAGTGAGTTAAAAAGGTCAATCGTGAGAAACAAAAACAGCCGACATTGCTGCCGACTGTATATTGTCACGCTCCTATTTTCTCAAAGCCATTCAATAGCTGTTTATCTGAGAATTTTGAGAGTTTGCCGTCCAACCATTCTATGAAAACATTGTCCATTTCATCTATGTAGATAATAGTTGCCGTAGAGCCTACAGGATATTCTCCGGTGACCGTCTCTGTCATCTTGATTTTTGCCCCGACTGTAATTGAATCCATCATAGCTATAACCTCCTGATTTCACACACTTGCTCTATTATACTACAACAGAGATTGAGTGTCAAGTCAATAATAACTAAATTGAGCTGCATCGTCATGGTGCAGCTCTTGTTTTATTTCAGTATCTTTTTTATCTGCTCCATACTTGCCTGGGGCAGTATCTTTTTCAGGTGGTCAAGGATAAGTTGATAGGATTCTTCCGGTTCCCTCTGATAAACCTTATCCGTAAAGGTAGCACCCATAAACTTTTCAGGAGTGGAATACTCAGCTACGCCCCACCCGTATGGCTGACCGTTCTTGTCGGTCATGTATGCAAAATTGCTTGTGATCACATAGCATTGCTCCTGTAATCTGGTGATAGACGTATCAAATCCTTTATTGCCACCCTTGCGGTAGTCTCCGAGCTTTTTCAGTTCTTTGGATATGATCGGAGCTTTACTGTCAAGCAGATCATAGAGGACTTTATCGGTACGCTTTGCAAGTCCTTCATCATACCTTGCATCGAAATCATAACCGTCACGGCGATAGTTTGCAAAGTCGGGAAACCATTCCTTGCTGATATAGACCGCTTTGTGTTCAAAGAACTTTCCATAGGCACAGCCTGTTTTCTGAATGACTGGACCTTTCCATTCCCACGCATCCCACTGTCCGCTGTCGGAATAATACCAGTGTTCCAGTGCAATATGTTCCTCTATGGAAAAGCCTTCGATACTGTTTCGGAAGAACGGAAGAAATCCGTACTTATTTATCGCTTTTATCAAGTCAGCTTCAGACCAGATCGTGAACTGCATACCTGCCATATATCTCAGCTCCTTTTCCTTATTATATCATGGCAGGCAAAATCGGTCAAGGTATGACACGATTTGATGATGAGAAGTATCATAACAGAAGTAAGATTCAAGGAAATCGTAATTGTAAAATTTTTGTGAACATTTCCATTTTTCTTTCCCACTTTTTCTATTTTCACGGTAGTAAAGTGAGGGGGTATGCGCACTCAGTCGCACAGCTCCAATTCCCATACAAAGTGGGAAAAATCCGAGAGCCGCAGGCTCAATTGGAAAAACGCCCGATCAGGGCGGTTTCAAAACCAGCAAGCACGGCATTGATGCACTACAAATTGAGATTTGAGTGACTTTCAATGCAGATGCTTGTCAGAGGGCTCTGCCCCTAAAACCCCGAATAGAAAGGAGAGAAAATGAAAGAAATAATCAAGAGAACACGGAGTGTTCAGGTTAGGTTGTCGCAGGAAGAATACGACTTCCTTGAGCAGAAGTTTCAGCTCAGCGGTTACAAGTCCAAGAGTGAGTTTATGCGTATCGCATTCTTTGATACCCTTATCGTGAAATTCAGCACTGAGGATATGCAGGAACTTCTACGGCTTGTCCGCAGTATTTCCAACAACGTGAATCAGATAGCAGTCCGTGTAAACAGTACCGACAAAGTGTATGTTGAGGATATGAACAACATCAAGGACGGAGTGGAGAAGATTTGGCAACAACTAAGATATTTCCAATCACAGCTACGGTCGGTCAAGCAATAGCCTACATTGCTGCTTCTGCTAAGACCGACAACGGCAGACTGATCAGCACCTATTTGTGCAGTCGTATCCCCGATAAAGCTGCTAAGGAATTTGCCGAGGTCACAGCAACAGGAACAGGCAGAAGCAAAGTCCTTGCACAGCACTTCATTATGGCGTTCAAGCCCGGTGAAGTTACCCCTGAAAGGGCTATGGAGATTGGCAAGGAAATGTGTGAGAAGTACCTGAAAGACCAGTACCAATACTTTCTTGCCGTCCATACGGATAAAGGTCATGTACATCTTCATTGTATCTTCAATAATACGAACATCATCAACGGACTAACTTTCGAGACATTAGAGAACCGCAGATATACCGAGAAAGACAGGTCATACAACAAGCTCCGCACTCTTGCTGACGAGGTATGCAAGCGGCACCATCTCTCCGTTGTCGAGCGTCCCGAAATGGGCAAAGGAAAATCTCATTGGGAGTGGGATATGAACCGTCAGGGACTATCGTGGAAGGCAAAGCTGAAATACACGATAGATCAGGTCATAAAGAAGAGCGAGGACTTCGATGATTTTCTGCGAAAGTGCGCTGATTTCAGAGTGCTTGTCGAGTACAATCCCGACCACAAGATCGACCTGAAATTTATGCTTGCTGAGCAGAAAGAACGCAATCCGAGAGCAAAGATGACTCGCGCCCGAACGCTGGGCTGGTTCTATGAAACTGAGCAGATCAAAAGCCGTATCGCACAGTATCAGGGAGTGCTTGTCTATGTGCCGAGGTCGAAGATAAGAGTTATCACGAAAAAGCCACCGAACAAGTTCGTTCAGGACGCTATCGACCGTGGCAATATGAAGCTCGCCAGTATCGCAAAGAATGTGATAGCCGAGTATGGTGTTGAGCCTGATCAGATAAAACAGGCGGCTATATCGGAATACGCTCACAGCCGAGGACTTCTCTCCGAGCTGAACAACATGAAAACAGAGATTGAGGACTTACAAGTAAAGCTGAAAGTCCTGCGGAAATACCGCAAGCTGAAAGTGTACGGTGAGGAGCTGAAAGCCCTCAGCGGAAGTGCTGCGAAGAAGTACCGCAAGGAATACAGTGCAGAGCTTACCGAGTACGGGCAAATTCGCACTAAGGTGTTGGAACTTTACCCGTCCGGTCATATCCCGACCGTGGAGAGCCTGGACAAAAAAATAAACGCCCTTATACAAGAGCGTTCATTGAAAGATCAGCAGTTTCGTGAAGCGGACAAGCGGGCGCGTGATCTTGCCGACGCACAGCGTACCATTGAGGAGTTTCTCCGTCAGGAACGCAATGAACAGCAGCAAGAACGCAAGCGTAAAAAGAATGGGGATCTGGAGTGATTACATTATCGAAGGATCAGCACCATACCAAGTTTGGACTTCATTGTCTGGTCTCTGGTCAACTATCCAAGCAATTCCGAAGACATATTTATTTGTTTGAGTGTTTTTCAGAATCTGATATGATACTCCGTTATCGAAATAATCATTATCATAATCATAGTAATCGCTTATTCTGGTTCCGTCAGAAAAATATCCGCTGTCACCCTCCATACCGATAGAGAGCTTGATATTATTCTTTACAAAACTCTTTAATTCCAAATTATCGCCTGTCTCGACAAAATCATCATCTATATTTTCATAGCCGTCTATAAGGCATTTGATTTGATGTTCCTGACCATCAGGAATGAAATCAATGACAATTTTATATCTTCCATGAATGTCCATACAGGTTTTATCTCTATTTACAGGAATAGCATTATAACTAATTGCTTTGTTATCAATCAAAATGATAATATCTCCCAAAGGTGTTGATAACATATCAATCACTCTCCGTTTTATGTTTAGTCTTGTATTCTTCCAACGCCGTGAGCAACAGCTTATTCACGCTCATACCGAGCGATTCTGCATAAGCCTTGATCTTCTCACGCTCTCCCTTTGGGACGTTGACACGGATATAATCGTAATGCCCTTTGAGGTACTCCGTGTTCGGAGCTGACTTTTTTCGCTTCTTGCCTGCGGTACACTCCTTGCAATACTTCTGAGAGCCGGAGGTCACGGTGTAGGTCTTACCGCAGATCGGACAAA
>CANRFV010000031.1 GCA_947629985.1 uncultured Clostridia bacterium
CGGCTGATAGCCGCTTTTACCTGAGGAGGAACTAAACCATCTCCGAGCGAACACATCCTCTCGACCCTGAAACAAACTGCGAAACAGATTCACCTTATCTTCCAAAGAAAGTACCGGCTTTCGAGGCGTCGCCGGTTCCGGCTCGTCCGCCGCAATTCCATGACGAGCCAACAACGCCCTCAGCCGTGCATTCTCTGCTCGCAACTTTTCCAGTTCGTTATACTCAGATTCATTCATAAGAAAATCCTTTGATTGCAAGGCCTATATTTGCCCGAATTTGCCCTAATCGCACATAAGCCACATAGAATCAGAGGGTTATATTTTATCAATTAACCATTGTTGACAAAAAGTCAACAGTCGTCTCAAATGTTTAAGCGATTTCTTAACGCTTCCATCAGTATATGATATTCTTTCTTGTAGCGTTCAATACGGGCATAATCTTTCTCCGTCGGCTTTTGAATTCGGCTTATATCCATATTACTCTCTAAATCCTGTAGCTTGACTTTCAAAGCGAGAAAATTCCTTGAGATACGGTTGATGTATTCTTCTCTTGATGATGCGGTATGATGGTTGAGAAGGGTCAATGCCGTTTTTATTTCATCGCGCTCTTCATTGGTTATGACGTGTGTTGTTTCGCATGGATATTTATCAATGTCTTCCATCCAATCTTCCCACCAGTCTTCCTCCCACCAATTTTCTTTTGGATTATTCAGGAGTCTCGATATTTCTTTATCGAGCAAATTCATAACATCTTCTACGGTCACATTGCAATCCTCAGAAGCGTCATGCAGAAAGCCTACGACTTTTTCTTTCCAATCGTATCCGGATGATGCTACTTTCAGGAGATGAGATTCAAAGTAATCGTTTCCTCCTTTATCCGTCTGACCATTGTGCAGCTTTTGAGCCACCAATCCTGCGGCATAAACAATTTTTGTCATATAGCCCATGTCATTTTCCAGGCTGTTAAGACGTTCTTTAGCTTCCTTTGGATCAAATGTAGCGATATAATCATAATATTGACGCATAAGCATCTCGGTATCCGACATCGGGTCCATGAAATCAAAAAGAATATCCATATACTCGTCCATATAGTTCAAATCTCTTTCCTGAAGAGCAATAAATCCGGCAAGCATTGTTTTGACTTGCCGAAACCGGGCATTATTCATCTCCGCAATAGGACGAAACGCCTTTATCAATTCTTTTGAGAGTACGGAATCTTCCATACGAATGATTTTATAATTTTATTCAATGACTTCCCATGTACCGGATTTAAGAGATCCGACTCTACGAAGTCTACCGTCGGCTTTAAGCTTTTCAATTATTCGGAACATCGAAGCTCGGGTTTTATTGAACATTTTTGACAATTGTTTTATGCTTATTCGTTTGTCCTTCCTAATCTGATTCAATACTAAATCCTGTATGTTGTCAAGCGAATCATCATTGTTCCGGATTGTTCCGCTCATTGTTCCGCACATTGTTCCGGATTGTTCCGCTGTTGTTCCGCTATTGTTTCGCTTCATTCCATTGGTGACATTATTGGTGACATTGGTGCCACATTCAGTAGAATTAAGTATAACAGCCGGAGCTTTTACTGTGACATCGGTGCCTTTTTCTATGACATCAGCGTTCTGAACAACAACTTTGAATGTGGTATAATCACCGAGAAGGAACTCTGCAGGATTGCTTTTGTTTTCTTCGAGAAGTGTAGAGACGGTATTCACGCCGCTGCCGAAACGGTTGACATATCCAAGATTGAGCATTATCTCAGCTATGTTGGGATTACGATAGTCGGTTTCATTGGGGAAGTTCTCCAAGTTGACTTTGCCATATAGATTGCCCGGATTGTCTATCTCTATGCGGTCGCTATACTCGTAGAATTTTATCGGGGAATTATTGCCGTTATAGGTGCGGTGCATCACTGCATTCATAGCGAGCTCGCGGATAGCTTCCCATGGATAGTTGATGCGTGGTTCCTCACGCAATACGCTTACAAACTCAGGTCGTTTACTCTCTATGGAATACTTGATGAAATATTCAAGTTCCTTCAGCATCGAAATAAGATTACCCTTGAAACGGTTTTCTTTCAAAACCTTTGTGGCACGGTTAGTCCCGGCAAACTTAACATACTGAATGTATGCGCCGGGAATGAAATATTGGGGGTCGTGTCCGAGCAGAAGTAACCCGGCGTAGGTCGGGCAATTAAACCGTGTGTCGAAAAGGCGTAACGATGCCATCTGCTGGACAGGCGTGCGCTTATCCTTTGCCAATGTCGCGGGCGACACAGCTTTTGGCAGATACTCATTCTTGAATAGTTCGACATCAATGTTTTCAATAGTGGCTTCGCGGCACGGACGACCATCGAAAGAAGAACTATGTACCTGTCCCTTTTCGGTAAGTATTCGCTCTTCTTCAGAATTTGCTTCCGCCTTCCTCGCACCAATTCTTATCCAAATTACGCCTTTATATCTGACCGGGGTATCCATGCTTGGCTGAACCTCAATAACCGCAACCTCGCCTTCAGGAAACGTCTCTTTGTAGACCATCATCGCCGGTGGAGGGAGAAGCGTTCCGGAATTACGGAGTCCTGCGTATGAACGCAATTGTTCATCGGTGAAAGTCTGCCCGTCGAGAACACCATTATCATCAGCACCAATAAGAAAATATCCCGGTTTCTTCGTGTTGCGGATATCATTGGCAAACGAGCAGATAGCCTCCGACATCTTCTTGGTGTTGTCGGTGGACAACGTGCGCTCAACACGTTCATTCTCTATGTCGCTCAACAGCGACCGTATTTCATCTTTTGTCAGAGGCATATTTAACTGTATTTATATTGCAAAGTTAGTGATAATTCGTGGTTTACACAACCTGTCAAAGCCAGTGGGACAATCACGTTTTATTTGTTGATTGCAGAAATTACAGCCATTATTTGTTCCGGGGTCATACCCTTTAGCAATTCGATGGCTTGCTCCTCTTTCGTCATTGCAACATCTACTTCCTCTTGACTTGTTTGTTTCGGTGCAGATTTCTTTTTGAATAGAGTTCGCAGGGTGTTGTCTGTTTTTGAGGTGTCGAAACTTCCCATATATCGTTCGGTTGTAGCGAGATTACTATGACCAAGGATATTCTTGATAGCGGAGCTTTCAGCACCTGCTTCCTGTGCGATGTGGGCAAAAGCATGGCGGCTGATGTGCATAGTAAGATTCGTTGTGATTTCTGCCTTCTCCGCAATCTTTTTCAGATATTTATTGATGAGGGCATTCTTGGCTGAAATCTGTTGGTAAAGTTGGTGACGCAACTCCGGCTTCATTCTGTCCTTATCGGCTTGGGTGACAAATTTCGCAAACGGTGCATCATTGTCAAGCAGCGGGAAGATATAATCATCCGGCTTGACATCATCATTGTGATAATACCGAAGTATATCCAAGGCTTGGTCAACAAGCAAAAGGTCTCGGTCTTTATGGTTCTTGCCCATCTGGTAGTGCAACCGACCATTTTCAGTGACATTACGCCACCGGAGTTGAATCAAGTCAGCAGCGCGGATTCCGGCGCAATAGTAGCTGAACAGGAAATAATTCTTACAGTGCCAAATCAAGGAGCCTTCTTCCAATTCGAGCGCGATGATACGCTCCATCTCGGTATCGCTCAATTTTTCTTTCGTTGTCTTTACACCCTTGTATTTGAATACGAGGAAGGGATCCTTTGACATTTCCATTATCCCTACCTCAATCGCCCTATGCACAAGAGTCCGCAGGATATTAAACTGAACTTCGATTGTGTTAGGATGGAGCAATTTGCCTGGTTCACGTTCATTCTCCCATTTGTGGAGGAAGTTGTCAAAGCGAGTCAACAAATCAACAGTCAGGTCGTCGACGGTTATATCGGCCATACGGCGCTTCTTGCGGAAGGCATCGAGCTTATTGATGAGGCCACAATACTTGCGCCAGTTTCTCCATCCACCGTTATCATAAATCATCTGCGCACGTTCACGAGCAAACGCCATAAAAGACGGCGATACATATTCAGCATCCATATTCTTTATAACCTTGGCAGATGAGACATCGCCATCTGACGCTAATTCCTGATAAGCCTCGTTAGCTTGCGCGAGCATAAGGCGTAATTGTTCATTGAGAACCTTAGCGTCAGGAACATTCGCACGAATCCAATTGTTACCCTTGCATTGAGGATTGAAGTCGTCAATGCGTTTCAACTGAATACCGGTCTTCTTCTTTGTGCGTTTACCGGCAGCCGTCACCATCAGATAAAGGTTGTAGGTCTTGTTGCGTGTCGGCTTGTGGTCGAGTTCAAATCTAAATGTTGCCATCTTTGGGAGAGTATAAAGGTTTTACTCTGCAAAGATACAACGAATAAATTTTACGTGCATTTTACGTGCAAAAATCTTACTTTTCCTTACGCTGAAAGAAATTCAAATGAAAATCGCATCATTGTATTTATTTGATAATCAATGCAATTAAAATGCAATTGAAAATATTAGAAGCAATATCGGTAGTTATGTTATGGGCACTCCAAAAAATCGCAAGTGGTTAGTTTTCGACCACTTGCGATTTTAGCTTTCAATCCGTTTCAACGCGGCGTCAACGGTCATAGCGTCAACATTTAAATCCTTAAATACCTGATAACTGAAATGGAAAAACTAAGACGATTCATTACGCTTTTGGCTCTGACAGTGGCTGTGGCCGTAGGGGCTCAGGAAGCAGGCTATCCTGCCAATTATGCCCGCGCGCCGCGCTTTAAGGCTTTGCTTGTTTATTCTGACACGGCCGAGCCTGCGCATGTGGAGTTCGCTCGCGACGCAATGGACTTTTTCAGCCGCCTTACCGTCGGTGACGGCTGGATTCTCGAAACTTCAAATACTTTTGCGGGTTATACTTTCGACAGACTGAAAGAATACAGTGTACTCATCGTAATCAATATCTCTCCGGCTCCCGGAGCCGAGCGCGAGGCTTTTGAGAAGTATATGGAAAATGGTGGTGGCTGGCTCGGATTTCATGCCGCAGGCTATAACGACCGTTCCACTCAGTGGCCTTGGTTTAACAAGTTCCTGGGCTGCGGTAGTTTCTATTGCAACAACTGGCCTCCGCAACCGGTGTTACTGACTCTCGATAATACCGATAGTGACATCACCCGTAATCTTCCGGCCGAGTTTGTTGCGCCCGAGAGCGTGTGGTATCAGTTCAACCCTTCTCCGCGTGATAATAAGGATGTTGAGATCATAGCATCGATTTCTCCGAAAAACTATCCGCTTGGAATCAAGGACGTTGTCCGTTTCGGAGATTTCCCCATAGCCTGGCGCAACAAAAAATACCGCATGATATATCTTAACTACGGCCACGGCGACCGTGAATTCAGTGATGCTACTCAGAATCTTATGACTCTCAACGCCTTCAGATACGTTGCAAGTCAGGACCCTAACGGTAACCCCTTTGAGAAATGAAAATAATGAAAAAGACCATAGTTTTAGCCCTTGCCGCAATATGCGCTATCGGCTCTGTTAAGGCTGACGTGCCTGTATATCTTGACAATTCCCAGCCGATAGAAGAGCGGGTCAGCGATGCACTCTCCAGAATGACAGTGGCGGAGAAGATTGCGATAATCCATGCTCAGAGCAAGTTCAGCTCCCCGGGTGTGCCGCGTCTGGGCATTCCGGGTGTGTGGTGTACCGACGGCCCTCACGGGATACGCCCTGATGTACTTTGGGATGAATGGGATCAGGCCGGAGCCACAAACGATTCCTGTGTGGCGTTTCCCGCTCTCACCTGTCTCGCTGCGACATGGAATCCCGAGATGTCCTACCTCTATGGCAAGTCAATAGGCGAAGAGGCGAGATACAGAAATAAAAATGTGCTCCTCGGCCCCGGTGTGAATATCAACCGCACGCCGCTCAACGGACGCAATTTCGAGTATATGGGCGAGGATCCTTATCTGGCATCGCGTATGGTTGTTCCTTATGTCAAAGGCGTGCAGGAGAATGGTGTGGCCGCATGTGTGAAACATTACGCTCTCAATAATCAGGAAACCGACCGTGCATCCGTGAATGTGCTGGTTGACGACCGCACTCTCCATGAGATTTATCTTCCGGCATTTAAGGCAGCCATTACCGAAGGCGGTGCATGGGCCATCATGCCCGGATATAACAAGGTAAACGGTGAGCACGCATGTGAGAATCCGGTGCTGTTGAAAGATATCCTGAAGCGCGACTGGCGTTTTGACGGCGTGGCCATCAGCGACTGGGGCGCCGTACATAATACGGAAAAGGTAGCGAGCAATGGCCTTGATATGGAATTCGGGTCGTGGACCAACGGACTGAACTGGGGTGCGAGCAACGCCTACGATAATTACTATCTTGCCAAACCATACGAGAAGCTGATTCTTGAAGGCAAAATGGATATGGCAGGCCTTGATGACAAGGCGGCGAGAGTGCTCCGCCTTATCATGCGCACCGAGATGAACCGCAATCGTCCCTATGGCTCGCTCAATAGCGATGAACATTATGCGGCAGCCCGCAAAATAGGCGGGGAGGGCATAGTGCTGCTCAAGAATCAGGGTAAGCTGCTTCCTGTGGCGCCGTCGGTCAGGAAAATACTGGTTGTAGGCGAGAACGCAATCAAAATGATGACGGTCGGTGGCGGTTCTTCCTCGCTAAAAGTTCAGCGCGAGATTCTGCCTCTCGATGGCATCAGTGCCAAAGCTGCCGGGCGAGGAATCGACGTGGCTTATGAGCGCGGATATGTGGGCGACGTGACCGGAGAATATAATGGTGTCACCACCGGACAGAATCTGAATGATGAGCGCACTCCCGAGCAGCTGATCGCCGCAGCTGTAAAGGCCGCCAAGGATGCGGATCTGGTGATTTTTATCGGCGGATTTAACAAGGCCGACCATCAGGATGCCGAGTCAACCGATCGCGAGACTTTCGCTCTGCCTTATGACCAGAATCAGGTGATAGAAGCGCTGTATGCTGCCAATCCGGCGCTGGTAGTGATTACCCTCACCGGCAATGCCTACGCTATGCCCTGGGTTGATAAAGTTCCCGCGATAGTGCAGGGATGGTATATCGGCTCGGAGGCCGGCAATGCCATTGCTGATGTCCTGTTTGGCGACGTGAATCCGTCAGGCAAGTTGCCTATGACCTTTGCCAAAGCTCTTGCCGACTATGCCCCGCATGCCGCCGCCGATTCCACTATGTATCCCGGAGTGAATGGTGATGTGGCATATAAGGAGGGAATCAATGTGGGTTATCGCCATATCGACAGACTTAAACCGAATAGAGTCAATTTCCCGTTCGGTCACGGACTTAGCTATACCGATTTCAGGTTAGGAACGCCGGAGCTCACTGAAAAAGATGGAAAATATACCGTTAAGGTGCCGGTGACCAATATCGGTCCGGTTGCCGGAGCGGAAGTTGTTCAGCTCTACGTTCGTGATGTGAAGAGCAGCGTTGAGCGTCCCGTGAAGGAGTTAAAGGCATTCAGCAAAGTTAACGTCAAGCCTGGGGCGACAGAGAATGCGGTGATGACCCTTGACCGTAATGCATTTGCCTTTTTCAATCCCGCAACCTCCCAATGGACCGTAGAGCCGGGTAAATTTGAAATTCTGATCGGTACCTCTGCACAAAATATAGCAGCCAAAATCCCCCTCTCGATAAATCAGCCTCAGCAGTGGGCCGACTCTGAATTCTGAAACGCATATCACTCGGAATTATCCCGGAAAATTTTGCTAATTTTGCCAGAGTTTCCATGTGGGGTTGTTTCGAAACTGCGAAAAGTAAGGCTGCTCCATGGAGCAGCCGAATTCAATGCGTTTATTCTCAGTGGATGTACGAGCGTGCATCCCTACAAATTAGACGGTAATTTGATTTTTTTGCAACACCTTCACATAGTAAACATAAGTTACACAATCCTCCAATAAAAAATGCGATTTAGCCAACTTGACATAAAGGGCCTATGGCTCATTGAGCCGAAGCGCTTCGGCGATGACCGTGGATATTTTGCCGAGACGTTTCGCCGCGCCGAGTTTGAGGAAGCAACCGGTGCCAACGGCGACTTCATTCAGGATAATGAATCCGTAAGCCGCTATGGTGTGGTGCGCGGACTTCATTTCCAGCGCGGTGAATTCTGGCAGGCAAAGATTGTGAGGGTGTCGCGCGGCGCGGTGCTTGATGTGGCCGTTGACCTTCGTGCCGGCTCGCCGACTTTCGGCCGCTATGCCGCCGTTGAGCTGACGGCCGACAACGGGCTGCAGCTTTACATTCCCCGCGGATTCGCCCACGGGTTCGCCGTGCTCAGTTCCGAAGCGCAGTTCCAGTATAAGGTTGACAATGTGTATACGCCGTCGGCCGAATGCACCCTGAGTTTCAATGACCCTTCCGTTGGTGTGGACTGGCGTATCCCGGTTGCCGACATGACGCTTTCGCCCAAGGACATGCGTGGCCTTTCGCTCGATGAAATCACTCCTTATAACCTGTAAGAATATGGATAAAGACGAACTCCGCAAACATAAAGAAGAGATAATAGGCCTGCTGAAATCAACCGGCCTTGAGGAAATGGACGATTTTATAGCCGAACTCGAAAACACCGGCTATTTCACAGCCCCCGCATCTATGAACGGCCACATGTGTTATGAGGGCGGCCTGATGATTCATTCGCTAAACGTTTACTATGCGGCGCGCGAGCTGAAGGCTACTTTCAGCAAGATGCGTCCCGATGTGTTCGAGCGTATTTCCGACGCCAGCATTATCATTGCCACTCTGCTTCACGACATGTGCAAGTCCAATCTCTATTATAGGGATATTCAGTTAAAGGCCCGCTTTCACAATCCGAAAATGGATTGTGATTGCCGTGTGGAGGCGCGGATTTG
>CANRFV010000032.1 GCA_947629985.1 uncultured Clostridia bacterium
GACCTAAATCCAAGTGTGCTATGCAGATGCACTTAAAACTTTCTGCAAATCTTATTATACGAGGAGAATTATTATGGCAAAAACTTAATTATAACAAACCAAAAAGGAAGTCCTCAAAAAGTCTTCCTTTTGTCTCATATATATTTTTCAATCTCGGATTTGAGCAGCGGAAGATCGTATTTTATCGTGTCCCACACCATTTTCATATTAACGCCGGAATAGCCGTGAACAATTCGATTTCTCATGCCGTAAATCTGCCTCCACGGAATAGAAACAATCTCGGCTTTCAGCTCGTCCGACAGCGACGATTTTGCAAGCTCGCCTATCTGCATGAGGTTGAAAACACAGGCCTCAACGAGCATTGAATCACTCTGAAAGCTTTCTAACGTTTCGCAGCCCTCACAATATTTCAGAACAGAAGAAATATGCTCGTGCAGCTTTGTTAAGACTTGTTTATCCTTACTGTCCATAGATCACAACCCCGCTTCTTTCAATCTCGTTATACACTTCGGAACTCGGAACCACCTGTGCGGTATCGAGCAGATCAACGTTTTTATCAAGCGAGGTCACGACGTCTTCAAGCAAACCGAAAAAGGCAAGCCCACGCAGACCGCTGTCGACAAGAATATCAACGTCGCTCTTTCGGTCGGCGACGCCTTTTGCGTATGAGCCGAATAGAACGGCTCTTTTGACATTGTGGTTTGAAAAGACAGGACTTAAAATTGCCTGAATTTCCTGCAAGGTGTAAATTCTGTCTGACATGGTATCATCTCGCTTTCGAGATTATTATACTACAATTTTTATAGAAAATCAATACTGATTATAAAGGACGTGACAAAATGAACGAACCGAAAAAAGACCGCTTAAAAGAGATAACAGACGGCTTGGAGCAGGGCATAAAAGACCTGTTTTCAAGCGAAAAATATGCCGACTATCTCCGAACAATGTCTAACTTTCACAATTATTCTCTAAATAATATTCTGCTGATCCACTCTCAAAAGCCGAACGCCACTCACGTCGCGGGCTTTAACAAGTGGAAAGACAAATTCAACCGCTATGTCAAGAAAGGCGAGAAAGGAATAAAGATAATCGCGCCGGTAATCTACAAGAAAAAGGTCGAGGAAGTAAAGCGCGACCCCGACACAAATCTGCCGCTATTAGACAAGGACGGCAAGATGATTATTGAGGAAAAAGAGGTTCAGTCGGCAAGCTTCAAGGTCGTTTCGGTATTTGATGTAAGCCAGACCGACGGCGAGCCTTTGCCGCAGCTTGCAAGCACGTTGAAGGGCGATGTCAGGCACTATGACGAGTTTGTGGAGGCGTTAAAACGCTCGTCGCCCGTTCCTGTTGAGTTTGAGAAAATGCAGGAAAGCATGGACGGCTATTTTTCCAATTCCGAACAAAGAATAGCAATCCGCGATGGAATGAGCGAGGTGCAGACCGTTTCCGCTCTTGTGCATGAGATAGCGCACTCCATTCTTCACAATCAGTCGGATCAGGGCGAGAAATATCAGGCTGTGGAGGTGTTCGGGCAACCGGCTGTTTATGTTGAAGAACGCATTGACAGCGACAAGCTCCCCGAAGGGCTGTTCTGCTATGACTTACGCGGTTCGGACGACGACCCCGGACTTCCCGAAGCACTTGAAAATTCCGTAACAGTCAACCGAGTGGCGTCTATTATAACGGCACAAAAGATAGAACTGCCGGAGGAGGGTTATTTGCCACTCAATGACTCACTGAACTTCACGGGTGACGAAAAGAGTATCCGTGAGTTTTATTTGGAGCAATTTCCCGAAAAAGCGGTTATTTCTCATGGGACGGAGGAAGTGCAGGCTGAAAGTATCTCCTTTGCCGTCTGTCAGTATTACGGCATAGAAACCGCCGAAAACAGCTTCGGATATATAGCCTCATGGTCTAAGGGCAAGGATCTGAAAGAGCTTAAATCAAGCCTTGAAACCATAAGCAATACCGCAAACGGGCTTATTACCGACATCGACAAGCATTTTCACGACATTTGCAAGGAGCGAGGGATAGATTTATCCAAAGAATCTGAACAGGAGCTTCCAGAAACAACCGACGTTAAAGCAAATGAAACCGTCGAACCTGTTGCGCAGGATACCGAACAGACAGCAGAAGCGGAAACTGTTTCGGAACAGACAGTTGATGAGCCTGTTGAAGATAAAGAAGAACAAGCTGCTGAGCCCATAGAACAGGAAACCGTTTCCGAAGATATTCCCGACCCGACCTTAACTGTCAAGGACATGAACGACAGCGGTTATCTGAAAGAGGATATGCTGCCGCTTTCAAAGGAAAAGGCGGTTGAGCTTATGGCGCAGGATATAACGGTATACGCTCTGTATCCTGACAACACCGAAGAAATGCTCTTTGACATTTCGGAGATTGAAGATTCAGACGCCGCGATGTTCGGTATCACAAAAGAGGATTGGGAGGAAATAAAGGATTCTGTCCGCCCCCGTGACTTTGAAAAGGAGTTTTTAAGCGAGGATAAGGACAGCTTTTTAATTTATCAGCTTAAAGATGACGCCCCGAGAGGTCTTTTGTTTGCAAATCTCAGCGAAACAGGAACACCTAACAAAGAGAACTATGAAGCGATTTATGGCGGAGCGATTCAGTCTGACAAACCCAAGGATATTATCCTCGAAGATCTATTTTCTGAATTTAACATCAAGCTGCCAAAGGATTTTAAGGGTCACAGTATGTCGGTCAGCGATATTGTTGCCTTGAAAAAGGAGGGCGAGGTGTCGTTTCACTTCGTTGACAGCGTAGGATTTAAGGAACTTCCCGACTTTGGCAAAGAAGCTGCTCCCGAAAAGGCGGAAGCGGCTCATCGAGAGCAAAAGCCCAAATCGATCCTTGCACAGCTAAAACAGCCTCCTGTTAAGCAGGACAAACCGAAAGCGCCGAAAAAAGGCGCGGAAATGGAGATATAAATGAACAACTTTACTTTTGAGGAGCTTGAAATCATAGGAGCGGTAAGCGGCAATCGTGAGGAAGTTATATCCCGACTGTCGGAGCTTCTTGACAGCACCGATGACGAATACGGCATTTTAGAGGTTATATCTTCTGCCGTTGACAAGCTGAAAGCTATGACAGATGCGGACTTCGCCGCCCTCGATCTGACCGAAACGGAGGGTTACTATGCCGAGTAAAGCGCAGATGTATGCCGAAGTCGCGACCGAAACGGCAGGGAGAATAACCGGCAGCTATAAGCGGTGGACGGATTTTTTGGAAACAGCCGCGAGGCTCTATAAATACCCGTTTCACGAGCAGTTGATGATTTATGCCCAACGCCCCGAAGCCACCGCCTGCGCTTCGTTTGAGATGTGGAACGAAACAATGCGAAGATATGTCAAGCGCGGCTCTAAGGGAATCGCACTTATTGACCCCGAAACCGAAAAACTCCGCTATGTCTTTGATGTGTCAGACACCGGCGCAAGAGAAAACTCCCGCAGGCTCTATCTATGGGAATATAACGACGCCGAACACTTTGACGCCGTATCAAAGGCGTTAGAGCAAAAATATGACGTCGGCGGAGGAAACGGAATAGCCGAACAGCTCGAAGTCATAGCCGCCCAGCTTGCAGACGAATTTTGGAACGAACATCGTAGAGATATTTTATCTTCTGTCGATGATTCATTTTTAGAGGACTACGATGATTTTAATATCAATGCCGCATTTCACAACGCGGCGACCGTCAGCATTACATATATGCTCCTTTCGCGGTGCGGACTTGACCCGAAAGAATATTTCACTCCCGAAGATTATCTGAGCGTTTTCGACTTCAACACCCCCGAAGCCGTCTGCGCCCTCGGTTCGGCGGTAAGCGAAACGAGCGAGGAAATATTGAGAACGGTCGAAACGGCAGTTAAGAATTATGAGCGCGAACGCCGCGCAGAAAGGATAGAACATCATGAACATAACATACGCCCCGAACGGAGATTACCTGATTCCCGAACTGATGGCAGAGCTGCCGCAGTCCCTCGGCAAGTACGGGAGAATGAGGAAGAATTATCTCAAAACACACAGACCGATTCTTTGGAACAAAATGCTCCTGACAGGGAGCTTGCAGGAGCATCTACGGGAGATAGACCGCTCGGCGAACAGCCGCTTGAACCTAATGCTCCCGAAGATGATGGAAGAATCGGGGGTGACGGAGCAGATGAAGGCCGAGAATCCCTTGAAGTGGACGGTGATGATGAACAGCCTGAAATCTCAGGCAGAGGAAACAATACTCCGCGAGCTGATTTACGCATAGAAGAACCGCCCGTCGGAGAACAGCTCAGCCTGTTCCCGACAGAGGCAGAGCAGATACAGGCGATAGATTCGGCAGAGGCAGAAATATTCTCTGCCTTTTCTTTTTCGGAAGAAGAAATCAATGATGTTCTTATTCACGGCAGCAACGCGCACACACCGAGACTTGCGGTCATAGCAGAATTTGAAAAGCAAAAACCGCTTTCCGAGATAGCGGACTTTTTAAGCCGCGAATATCGGAGTGCGGCAGGCTTTAAGTCAGAAAAGGGAGATTTCTCGGCAAGATACGACGCCGACGGCATACGCCTTTCAAGAGGTCGCTCCGTCACAAAAAACGCTCAGACAATCTCTTGGGAAAGCGCCGCCGAGAGGATAGGAACGCTCTTGCGGGAGGGCAGATTCGCCACTAATGTCGAGCTTGCCGAGGCACGACACAACGAACTGAAAAACACCGCCGAATCGCTTTGGTATATGGTTCGAGATGTTGACGAGAATTACAAAGATACATATTTTACGGTATTGCGCGAGGGAAAGACATATAACTTCCCTGACAGTGTTGCTCAAATAATCTCGGACTTTGAAAACCCCGAATATGTCCGCACCGTTCTTTCGGAGCTTCAGACGTTCCGGCATGATTACGCCGAAAACAGAGATATTTTAAGATTTCACTTCTACCGCCCGGACAGGATTGAAAAGGCACTTAGCGACCTATTGCTTCCGAGGATAGAGTTTCAGTCGGATATGGCGGAGGTCGGGCCGTACCGAGGTTTTATAACCGATGACGAGATAAACGAGGCTATCCGGCAGCCGCACGTTGAGGACGGGGATTTCCGAACCTATGACTATTTCAAGGGCGAGCATACCGCCAAGGAAAAAGCGGACTTTCTCAAAAACGAGTTAGGAACAGGAGGAAGAATGCCCGGCTGGAGCGCATGGCACAGCTCCGTTGATTACAGCAGTAAAGGCATATCCTTCAAAAAAGACGGCTGTTCGGAAATCCAGCTCCCATGGGCGCAGGTCGTGAAGTATGTTGACAAACTCATTGCCAAAGACGAATATCTCACGCCTGACAGAAAAGCGGAATATGAGCGCAGACGTGAAAATGCTCCCTCGCTCCCCGATGAATATGCCGAAATTCGCAGCTCTCACCCCGACGACATAATTCTCTACCAAGTCGGGGATTTCTTTGAGATTTACGGCGAGGACGCACAAAAGGCTGCGGACATTCTTGATTTAACACTCACCTCCAAAGCCGTTGAAAGCGAGAGAATACCGCTGTGCGGAATACCGGCGTTTAAGCTTGAAGAAAACGTAGAAAGGCTCCGTGAAACCTTTGGCGTTACCGTTTCCGCGGTAAATGAAAGCGGCATAAGGTCGAGCTATACTTTGCGGAAAACGGAATCCGAGCGAGTAAAAACGCCTGAAAATACGCCGCTTGAGCCTGTTCGCGAAGCCCATTCGGCGGCACAATCAGCGCAATCAGACATAGACAACGCCCTCCGAGCTTGGAACAAAAGCCCCGAAAGCAAGCGCGCGGTCGTTCGGTATATGCAGGCTCACGAGCGGGAGCGCGACACCGCCGCGTGGCTTGCAAACGAGTTTGGAGCCGAAAGCGGCAAGCCGTTTGTTGTTTCCGAGGACGTAACTCTCCCGTGGGCTAAGGTTCAGAGAAGATTGGCGCAGCTAATTCGCGCCGATGATTTTCTCACCGAAAGCGAACGGGTCGAAAGCGCGCAAGAACCATCTGTCGGCTACACCTCAGATACCGTCGCTGTTTATCCCGGCGAGAAGGTAAACACGCCATTTGACATTGTTTTGGAAACGCTTCACTTTGACGAACCGCAACGCCCTGAACCCGCCGCAGAAAACTTTCACATCACAGACGACCACTTGGGCGAGGGCGGACAGAAGGAGAAATTTTGGAGAAACATTAAGGCGATAACGGTTTTACAGCAGATCGAGCAAGAAAACAGAAACGCCACGCCCGAAGAACAGCATATTTTATCTCAATACGTCGGCTGGGGCGGTCTGGCAGACGCTTTTGACGACAGCAAGTCTAATTGGGAGGCTGAGTATACCGAGCTTAAAAATCTTCTCACTCCCGAAGAATACGCTGCGGCGAGAGCGTCTACTCTTAACGCTCACTACACGTCACCTGCGGTTATAAAGGCAATCTATGAAGCTGTGGGGAATATGGGATTTGAAACGGGAAATATCTTGGAGCCGTCGATGGGCGTCGGGAATTTTTTCGGACTTCTGCCCGAAAATATGCAGTCGAGCAAGCTCTACGGCGTGGAGCTTGACAGCATCACAGGGCGAATTGCAAAACAGCTCTACCCAAAAGCGGATATTACCGTAGCAGGGTTTGAAACCACCGACCGCCGAGATTTTTATGATTTGGCAGTCGGGAATGTGCCGTTCGGCAACTATAAGGTCAACGACCGAGCTTACAACAAGCTCGGCTTTTCTATTCATGACTACTTTTTCGCAAAAACATTAGACCAAGTACGTCCCGGCGGAGTAATAGCCTTTGTAACTTCTCGCTACACTATGGACAAGCAATCCCCCGAAGTACGCAAATACATCGCCGAAAGAGCTGAACTCTTAGGCGCGATACGTCTTCCGAACAACGCTTTTAAGGCTAATGCGGGTACAGATGTCGTTTCGGATATTCTGTTTTTGCAAAAGAGAGACAGACCTATCACGATTGATGAGGACTGGATTTATCTCGACAAAACCGACGACGGCTTTACGCTCAACAGCTATTTTGTCGATCACCCCGAAATGGTTCTCGGTACGCTTTCAACGGAAAGTACGCAATACGGCAAAGAGGATTTGACGGTCAATCCCATCGAGGGAGCAAGTCTTTCTGAACAGCTTCACGAGGCGATTCGGCACATCGGCGGCAATTATAAAGAAGCCGAGCTTCCCGACCTTGGCGATGAAAAAGTCGCGGAAACAATCCCCGCCGACCCGAATGTGAAGAATTATTCATACGCCGTTGTAGACGGAGATGTTTACTACCGCGAAAACTCGGTTATGGTTAAGCCTGAACTTAACGCTACGGCTTTGGAGCGCATAAAAGGCATGGTTGCTTTAAGACAGTGCGTTTCTGAGCTTATGGACATTGAGATGGACGAGTTTGCGACAGATTTTGAGATTTCCCGAAAGCAAGCCGAACTCAATCGTTTGTATGACGGATTTACTAAAAAATACGGCTTGATAAACGACCGCTCAAACCGCCTCGCTTTTTCGGATGACAGCTCATATTATCTTCTCTGTTCTCTTGAAATTCTCAAAGAGAACGGCGAGCTTGACAGGAAAGCGGATATGTTCACCAAGCGCACGATCAAGCAGCACAGGAGCATTGAGAGCGTAGATACCGCAGTCGAGGCTCTCGGAGTGTCAATCGGTGAAAGGGCAAGGGTAGACCTTGAATTTATGTCGAACCTTTGTCAAAAGTCCGAGGCTGAAATCATCTCTGACCTTCGTGGGGTTATCTTCAAAGACCCCGTTACCGAGAAATGGCAGACGGCAGACGAGTATCTTTCGGGAAATGTCCGTCAGAAACTTCGACAAGCAAAAGAGGCGGCGGAAGAAAATCCCGAATACGCGGTCAATGTATCTGCCCTTGAAAAGGCTCAGCCGAAGGATTTAGACGCTTCGGAAATTGAGGTTCGCCTTGGAGCCACTTGGATAGACAAGAGATATATTCAGCAGTTTATGGAGGAAGCGTTTAGGATACCGTATTATGCACGGTATCAGATGCAAGTGAACTATTCGCCCTATACCGCCGAATGGAATATATCCAACAAGTCATATATGGGCAGAGACGACGTCGTATCAAGGACGGTTTTCGGAACGGACAGAGCAAGCGCATATCAGCTTTTGGAGGACGCCCTGAATCTTCGGGATACCCGTATCTATGATACAGTCACCGACCCTGACGGCAAGGAAAAGCGTGTCTTGAATGATAAGGAAACCACTCTTGCCCAACAGAAACAGCAGTCTATCAAAGACGCTTTCCGCGACTGGATATGGAAGAACCCCGAGAGGAGAGAAAAACTCGTCACAAAATATAACGAGCTTTTCAA
>CANRFV010000033.1 GCA_947629985.1 uncultured Clostridia bacterium
TTTTTGTCATGGTAAATCCATCCTTTCTTATATACGGTTTGGGTTTATTCTTCGTCCTCGTTGATTTCAAGGTCGTCATCATCATCGTAATCCATCTCATCGGGAAGTGGTGCTTTCTTCGGCTTCTTGATAAACTTAAACGCCAGGAAACCGCCAACACCAAGTACGGCGACTATGCCAATCAAAATAAGGCTGTTCATGCTCGATGAACGTGCAGGCTGCATCGGTGTATCCTCGGATTCGCTTGCTGCTTCCTCATCGGCAGTGTCACTGCTGTCATTGTTTGTTTTGCCTGTTGTACCGTTCGCTTTGTTGGCTGCGTCCTCTGCGGCTTCCACAGGCGGTGTGCTGTCGTCCTCATCAGGTTCATAAAGGAGCGAATACAAGTCGTAGGAATCTACTTTGTTGAGAAAATATACCGAATCTTCGCCGCTTTCTGCGGAATAGTTGATAAGGACATAGAATACATTCCCGTCTTTTGTTGTCACGGCGATAAACTGCATTTCCTCGTAGTCATAGATAATGGATTCCTCTTTGATAAGTGAAGCATTCCCTTTGGTGTCATAGTAATCGTCACCGTAGTAGTCATGCGTTTCGCCCTCGGCAGCGTTTTCGATGATTTCCTCGGTCAGTTTGTCCTCAACGGAATCTTCTTCGTCTTTGGATTCTTCCGTAGGGGCTTCTGATTCAAAAGCAGCTTTCTCGGTCGTTTCCGTAGCGACTGTTGTTTCTGTCGCTTTTGCCGCCGTGGTCGTTTCCTCTGCGGAAACTGTTACGGAGGTAGTGAAACTCATTACCAGTGCTGCCACAAACGGCAAAAAGATATTTTTAATCATGAAGTGTTCCTCCCATTATAGGTTTGGTAATCGCAGTAAAACTGCTTTCTGGCTTTTTGTTTTCCTCGGCTGTGCTGTCGCTCTGACAAGCACTTTCAAGATTTTGCAGAAAGTTGTCGTCCACAATAATCTTTTTGGAGCGAATAAACGCCGTGATTTCCGCAGCTTCCAAAGACTCGATTTCCTTTTCGAGCTTTGCTTTCGTTGCCGTGTCTGCCTTGATACGAGCGCCGATTTCCTCCACTTTTTTACGCAGCCTTTCAATTTTTGCTGCATTTTTCATTCTTTCTATCCCTCCATTCTCAATAAAGCACTAATCTCGGGTCAATAAAGTCCCAACCCCAGCCGTCCGTGTCTATCTCGACCTTAACGTGGATATAGTCAATCCCAATGTCATTTGACAGGTCGTCACATTTCTTGCTGCTTGTGGAATAGGCAAATACTTCGCCCTCCTTTACGGTATCTCCCTCTGAATAGCCGCTTGCCAGTGTGATATTACAGATTGTGACTTCGGTATCACGTTTCGTTCCGCCGTTTCCGTCATACCAATACTGAATATCGTCTTTTCGTAGAATTACAGTGTGATTGCTGCTGTCATATTCTTTGATTTTGCCGCCGAATGGTGCATATATTTCTGAACCACTGTTCAGAATAATGTCAATGCCGTCATGTAAATCGGTGATATTGCAATGCTTTTCGCCCCAATTTTGCATATCGTAGCCGTAACCATTGAGGATATACCCGTCATTGACATAGGATATGATTGAATTGCCGCTGACCACATTATGCAGCGTTTGATGATTTCCGTACAGACTTGAGCCGTCCAGTCCTGCGAGGAGCTTGTAATATTCCCAACGCTCATTGGCATACTCCATACTTTTCAGCTTATCTTCGACCGCTTCATCAAAGGTCTTTTTCTGACGAACAGTGTAGTATAGGCTGCAATCCTCTATCCACTCCAATTTTTGTACATAACCGAATAATGCCATATCTTCATCACTGCCAAGCCAAGCCCTTGTATCAGACGGTGTTATCATAAACCAAGCGTCATCATCGCCCCAACCGTAAAAGGAACGGTCTTGATATGCGCCGTCACAGTTTCTGAAATAAAAAGCATTTCTGCTGCTGTCAAACCAATAGAACGGAGCAACGGAATGTGCGCTGTCTGCAAAATAGCGATTATCCAGAATGTAATAGCCTGTGGGCTTGCAGCCGTCATTCGCATTTAACACACGATAGCTGCTGTCGATGTAGCAATAGCCGTCACCGTCAAGGTATTGTCCCAGCTCACTTGTGTAGGCTGTCGGCTTAAACTTATATGTCCAGACACCCTCTGCCTTGTAAGCTGTAGATTCACAAGTATAGTAGCCGCCGCTTGCACTGCTGCCGCCACCGAAATAAACATAATTGCTCAATTTCTCCCACCGTGAGCCGTTGTCATAGTGATACAGAAATTCATACTCATCATCAAACAACGCTTTTAGCACAGATTCTGTTCCGCTGTCATACTCCCAGTATTTCACATCATCATTGCTTGTGGAAAAATCGTAGTAATATGCACACAGGAAACTCCACAGCTCATAGCAATCAAAATCATAAACAGGCGTATAGGGCAGTACATCGGAATAGCCCCAGTACCAATTGGTAGGCTTGTCATTCATACCGCTTGTGTCTGCACCCAATGAGGAAAGTCCCGATTTCCAGTTGCTTTCATCGCCAACGTTGAGGACTTTTTGATTAAGGTCTTTGGCAAGCTGCGTATAATATTTTTCGGCTTCGGATAAGTCATAATCCTGTGCATTATACGTTCCGAGAACAAAACCACCGCCCGAAAAAACGGACGAAAATATCATGATGATAAAAACGAGAATCAGTGCTATCAGCAAAATCGGCAACAGAACAGAACCAAAGAATTTTTTGACTTCATGCTCATATACATTTTTGAGAAATTTGCCTGCACTCTTAAAAATATCCTTGATTCGCTCTGAAAAAGTCGGCGGTGGTGCGCCTATGGGTCGCCCTTTACGGTACTTTGGCTTACTGCTGCGTTTCTTTTTTAGCTTTTCTTCCTGTCGGTGCAGCCTTGTATTGCTCTTGCCCTCTTTGGATTTCAGCTTGTCACGTTTCTTTTCCTGCTGCTGCAATCGGCTTTGGCGGCTGACTTTTCGTGCGGCAGGGTCAACGACGTGCCGCTTGACCTCATCGACAGCTCGCAGCATATCATTGTCATTATCCTCATACACTGCTTTCTGCCAGGCTGATGATTTCATACGGTCAGCACCGTATCGAATCGGCTTTAATGCCAGGAATCCTGCCTTTGTGTTTCTGGATATTTTCCTCTGGACTTTCAGTTCCCTTGACCTGTTTTTCTTCTCCGTTTTCAGATTTTTGGCTTGCAGCTTGATTTCTTTTGCGGTCTGCCGATACTGTTGCTTTCTCCGCTTAAACTTATACTTGCTGACAGCATAGCTTTTTGAACGCCTGGAAACACGCTTGAAACCTTGCTTTTGTTTTTGGTATTTTGCCTTGTTGATTTTTCGTTGCAGCTTGTTTCTTCGCTTTTTCAGCTTTGAGGATTTACGAAAGCGCAGATTATCATGTTTCTTTTCCTTGAATTTGAAACGCTCGACCTTATGCTGCTTTTTTAACCGAAAATGCTGATGTGTTCCCTTTGCAGCGTCAACAACCAGACGTGCCATAAACAGTGTACCTTTGTGGTAATCGTCCACGGCGTTCTGACGGTACTTGTTCTGAACGTAGCGAATCGTTTCTCTCTGCGCTGCGTCTTTGGCTTTTATGAAAGCCGTTTCTGCGGCAAGTCCGACATCAACGGCGGTTTGCAGCGTATCATGTGCAGCGAAATTGATAATCCTTGCCGTATTCCGCACTGCCATTCCTTTAACGGATTTTGGCTGCAAACTGTTCAATGACTTTGTAATTGACGGTCTGTCCCCGACAACACGGTATTTCAGATGGACAGCCTTATGCAGCAGTCCACGATTGCTGCCATGATACTGTCGCTCACCACGTTCGATTTTAGCGATAGTGCGGTATTTTCCGCTACGTGTCTTGACACGCTGAAATTTTATCTGTAGCTGTGTATTTCGCCGCCGCAAGGCGGAGGTCGAACGGTGCATACCAACAATCTTTTTGAAAAGTCTTGCCACAAGGTTTCACCGCCTTAATTCAATTTTTGCTCAACGGGCTTTGTAGTCATAAGACGATACATCTCTGTGTCAGTCGGAAATTTGTCGGTAAACGGCAGAATGATTTTATCGTATCGGATAAGTCCCTCGCCAGCACCCGAATTTGTAACGTGTTCCATTTGTTCGGGGGAGATATGCAGCTTTTCAGCAAGTATATCACGGTCGCCAGACGCTTGATTCAGCATATACACAAAGTCGCTGTTATCAAAGATGTTCTCCACTTCCTGCGATTGCAGCAAGTCCTTAACATTCTGCGTGACACCTGTCGGAACACCGCCCCATTTTCTGAATCGTTTCCATATCTCGGCACTGTATTTTGCGGTCTGCTCCTCCTTGAGCAGCAAGTGAAATTCGTCCATATAGTACCGTGTGACCTTGCGTTCTTCTCGGTTACGGGACACTTTATTCCATACCTGGTCCTGCACGATGAGCATACCTACTTTTTTTAACTGATTGCCTAATTCCTTAATATCGAAGCAGACAATACGATTATTCAGGTCGATATTTGTCTGATGATTAAACAGGTTTTGTGAGCCGTTGACATACATTTCAAGGCTGTTTGCTACTCTCATTGCGATTTCGCCCTGTTTTATGAGAGCCTTGTGCAAATCTTCCAGTGTGGGCATTTTCTCCTTTGTCGGTCTGTGCTGTAAGAAGTGTGTATAGATATTGCGAACGCATTTGTCAATGACAGAGCGTTCTTCTGCGGTCAGACCGTACTTGCCGCCGACGATAATCTCACATAACGAGATGATAAAATCTGATTTCATAGAGATAGGATTTTCGTCGGTATCGCCCTCAAAGTTAATGTCCATAGGATTGATGAAATGTTCGCTGTTGGAAGCTATACGGATAAGCTGCCCGTTTAGTGCCTGCACAAGCGGAAAATATTCTCCCTCGGGGTCACATATCACGATGTCATCTATGGTTTTGAGAAATGCGTCCAGTATTTCACGCTTTACGGAAAAGGATTTACCCGAGCCTGGTGTGCCGAGAACAAGTCCGTTTGGATTTTTCAGATTAGAACGGCTTGCGAGAATCATATTTCCCGAAATGCTGTTTACGCCGTAATAAGTCGATGATTGCTGAAGCTGAAAAAGCTCCTGCGTGGTGAACGGCATAAAAATAGCTATGCCCGATGTGTGCATTTCTCTTGATACCGGAATCTTATTGATACCCAGCGGCAAGGTGGAGGTCAGACATTCTTCCTGCGTGTAGTCACAAGGGAGCAAAACGCAGTTTGCTTTCTGACAAAATCGCTTGATAAGGTCGAGCTGCAAGGTCAAATCCTTTTTGCTTTTGGCATAATTTCTTATCGAAATAGAGATATGAAATAGCCTGTCGTTTTTGCTGTTCAGACTTTCAAGCAGTGCTTCGAGGTCGTCAATGTAGAGCTTGATAGACGGCGGCAGAATGTCGGGGTCATAGCCTGATTTGGAAGCCTTTTTTTGCTCGTCGATTTTCATTTGTTCCACCGATGTGAGCTTGTTTTTTACGAATTTCAAAGCGTGTATCTGGTCAAACGCTCTGACGTGTATATTGAAACAGAAAAGCTGCTGCATATCAAAAAATTCCTTGATAATATCATCAGGCAGCTCTCCTGCAAGAATGTTGATTGTGGATACCGCACCGAAAGCGTTTCCGATTTCAAAATCACGCTTATTGTATTTCAAAGACGGTGGTGCGATAAAGTCCTTTGTGTCCATTCCCGAACGTTTCATCATTTGCCAATCGAAAATGAACGGCTGACTTCTGAACGGATTGAGCGAGTAGTAAAGCGTTTCAAGACGTTCTTTTCCGTCCAGTGCCCTCGCTTCCACGTTCATCGCCTTGAATAGCTTGATAAGCTCTGTCTGAATATTGGTGAGCTTTGATTTTGCCGCTTTATATGAGCCGCATTCCACACAGAACGTGAGGAATTTGCGGTTTGATTGACCGCTGCTGCCTGATAGCAGCTTATCCGTCAGCATAGCGGAATACTCCTGTCTGATGTGGTCAAACTCATCATTCTGCGGCGGTATCTGAATACTGTCTATAATTTGAGCCAGCGACCTGTTCTGTGCTTCAAATGTGAGCTGAAACGGAACCGTGCTGTCAAAATAATTGAGTAAATCGCAGTATTTGGAAAAGGTAGCGTCCTTTTCGTCGAATGTAGCAAGGGCATAATTCGTATCAAAAAACTGAATCGTCTTTGAATACATATTTTCTGAAACGTGACAGATACCGTCCTTAAACATCTGAATGTATGGGAGCGTGTTCTGTGTCGTTTTCGGGTCGCCCTTGTATTTTTTGATTTCAGCCATTCGCTGCTTGATAATTCGCTTATCCTCTTTGGACAGCTCTGCTATCGGCTTTTTCGCAGCCACAGCAGCTTCGGCTTTTGTGGTCGTTTTCTTACCCACGCTTTTTATTACCTCCCTCTGCCTGATGGATTACTCTTTTCAGTCTGTTGTATTCGATGTGCCGTTCAATGCTTTCATAAACATTGACCGTCCTGTATATCCTCTTGCGTGGTCGCTTAAAATACTGAATCATATTTTTAATGACCTGTTCAAAGAAGATACCGTTTCTTTTATACATACCGCAAAGCAGGGCAGGCGCAGCGCAACAGCCCATAACGATAATGCCGCCACTCAGACCGAGCGTGTTTCTTGTCAGAAAGAACATCGGAACACCGAGAACAGCACCGATACCGAAAGAAACGACTTGCCGCTTTGTCAGATTGAACATAAACTTTTGCTTGATATCGTTTAAGTCTTTTGGAATTTTCACATAATGCTTATTATTCATTGGCAACCCCTTTCTCAATGAGCGTTGAACGCCGATTTGGAGATAGCTCCTGTTCGCAGTATCGTGAATATCAGAGCAGCGGTATAACCAAGCAACATAGCCATTTGCATTATGATTCCATCTTCGCCGTTATTGATTTGCGATATGACATTTGCAAACAACGTCTTGAAGATACCAAGTGCCACGATGATAAAAAATCCCTGGAATGATAAAGCAAGAAGCTGTTTGACCCAGTTTTTGCCGATACTGCCCCAATCACTGCTGTCAAGCATTGTCGCCATAGGAATAGGAGCAATGCCAAGATACATAAACACCTCGATGATTCGGGAAGCCAATACAATGACGATAGCGACTATCATCACCATGATTCCTAAATGCACAATGAGTGAGATAAACCATACCGTTATCAGCTCACCAAGTGCCATGTCATTTAATGCCGATTTCTGTAATGCAAGGTCTGTTCCAAGAAAATTCCCTGTTCCGAACATCGTTGACAGTCCGTTTGCGCAGACGTTTGTCCCAAATGAAAAGATTCCCGACGCTATGTAGAATACATTTGAAACGAGCAGCACACCACATAGCGCCTTTATAATCCACTTTATAAAAATGCTGTCGTCAAATTCTTTGAAATTGTTTCCTTTGATTACGGTCTGTATCAAGTCATTCAGCAATATGATAGTCAAGATAAAGCCGCCAATCGGTACGACCACAGAATTGCATAATGTTTCGACCGTCGTCCATATCTTTGTACCTGTTCCGTCAGGATTCCCAGTAAAAGAAGCAGGATGTCCAATCAAGAACGTCTGCACAAGTCCGCCGTCGCCTGTTGCGGTATTGAATGTGTCGGTCAGCAATCCAGAGATATTATCAAACTGGGATTTGATACCGTCCTTAAACAAGTTTTCACACCAGGTTTCAAGACTGTCTATTGCGTCACTGATAATGCCCATAATCTACCACCGCCCTTTCGTTCCTGCGGCAATCGGCAGGCTGCACCGTATGCTGATACAGCCCGCAGCCGCAACGTGATATGTATGCTTGCAGAACAGTAACAGTTTTTAGTCTGTGCTTAAATCACACAGCACCTGTCATCATGTCCTGGAGGACGGGGACGAGAATGATTGCAAGCAAAATAAGCCCAAGTCCAGCCATTAACTGCTTCATGCCTTGACTTTTAGGACAGTAGGCATAGAGAAGTTTCAAGAAACTACGATAAACCGATACAGCAAGCTATATGGGCAGGCATTCCTTTTTTAAGAATTACTTAAATCTATTGACATTTTCAATTGGGTAGTGTATAGTATTGGTATAGGGTAGATGAAGTTTCCTTCATACAAATCAGAATTTAAGGAAAAGAAACAGATGTTGTTGCGTATTGCAAAGTGTGTTTGTCAAGTAGAAAGTGCATAAAAGGGGCTCGAAAAAGTGCATAGCCCTGTCAGCACGGTTTTGTGTGGT
>CANRFV010000034.1 GCA_947629985.1 uncultured Clostridia bacterium
CTTCGTGACTATGAGAATGATATGTCGGTTGCAAGATCGGAGGGTAAGGCGGAAGGTATCGGAATCGGACGTGCAGAGGGCATAGGCATCGGTGAAGCAAGAGGTGAAGCAAAAACTTTGATAGAAAATGTCAAAATGCTTATGACTAACACACAGAAACCGCTTGCAGAGGTGTTGACCATGCTCGGCATCACACAAGAGAAGTACGACCAGAGCCTTGCCATGTTAAACCAGTAAGTATCCATATATAGACACAAGCCCGTGAAGTTACCATGCTTCATGGGCTTTGCTATGTCCTGACGGTCATTTTACGTTATTGCCATCGTACCATCTGTCATGAGTGGTATCATGCAACAAGATTGATGGCAATATCGCCACAGTTTGACGGTCATTTTACGTTTTAACCTTCCGAGATAATCGGCTAACTGGTAAATTGTGGATAACCTGTTACGGTTCAGCTGTAACCTGACGGACATTTTCCGTTAAACCGGCTTGTGGTCTAAAGATATCCGTCAGTTTGTGGCAGACGAATACTGCCCTGTACCACAGCCTGACGGTCATTTTCCGTTATCCACGTCTGCTGTTAGCCGTCAACCTATCCCATCAGAACATTAACACTCTCCAATCTTCCAAACCTCTAACTCCCTGCATCACTTTGCAGGGCTTTTTTGTTGATATGTACCCGAAAATAGGCGATATCTCTGGTGGTTTTACATCTTGCTATTCACTTTGAAAATGAGTAATATAGTATACTGATACCCTGAAAAATGACTATATAAATGAAAATCGAATTGCTCTATAAGGGAGCAATTCGAGGAGATTCTTAAAATTTCATCTTTTGCGAAATTTTCATATGTCGCAATTGTAATCATACCACCATTTCTAATTTTATCACACTTTTCAGCTAATGTCAAGTTAAAATTTACGCTCTGTTATCATGAATATCGACGAATAAAAATGTTGAAACTTGTAGAAATTGCACAAGCATTGCGAATTATAGCGATTTTCAGGCGTACACCAATAACTATATAGTTGGTTCAAATTACAAGAACATGATAGAATAAGTATATCATATCATTCAAATCCGGAGGTTTTATTATGAAAAACAGTATCTACAAGCGCAGCGACGGACGATTTGAGGGACGAATCCAGCTCGGTCGGGACGAAAATGGCATTCGAAAGTATGTGTCATTTTTTGGAAGAACGAGAGAAGAAGTCAACGAAAAAATGAATGAATACCGCAAGAAATCGGTGAATTCTCAATCTACTAACTTAACCTTAAATCAAGTATTTGAAAACTGGAAACGTCGTATTTCGTTCAAGTTAAAGGAATCCACGCTTGCAAACTACGCCATGAAAGCCTACAAGCACCTTTTTCCTTACTTTGCCGAAAAAAGTCTATCTGACATTACAGCTGACGATATTTATGCTTTCATTGAAAATAAACTGGCATCAGGCTTGTCAAACCGCTATGTTTCGGACATTTTGACGCTTCTTAAATGTCTGTTCAAGTATGCGGCAAAAACGCTACATATTGCCAATCCGATGGATGATGTAGACTTCAAGCGTGAAAAAACGCCTGAAATTCGACTGTTAGATGCGGATGAAGAAGCAAGATTAGGGCGATTCCTTGCCGAAAATCCGAGCCGTACCGCTATGGGGATCATTCTTTGCAAAGCAACAGGTCTGCGAATCGGAGAGCTTTGTGCGCTCACATGGGGAGACATTGACCTCGAAAAACGGATTTTGACCGTCAGGCACACAATTCAGCGTATTCAAGCCAAAAATGGATCCAGAAAGACAAAAATCGTGATTACCGAACCAAAGAGCGAAACAAGCAAAAGAAGTATCCCAATTCCGGAATTTCTGATCGAAACCTTGGAGAGATATTGTGGAAAATCAAGCGAATTTGTCCTTTCCGGAACGGAAAAGCCTGTTGAGCCAAGGACAATGCAGAACCGTTTTGCAAGGATCCTGAAAAACGCAAAATTGCCGTCAGTGCATTTTCACGCTCTGCGGCATATGTTCGCAACAAAGTGCATAAAATTGGGTTTTGACATGAAAACCTTGTCTGAATTGCTGGGACATAGTGGTGTGGAAATTACCATGAACCTCTATGTCCACAGTTCTTTTGACCGAAAAAGAGAGTGCATGGACCTTCAAAAATCAGCGTTCTAAGGCATTTGCAGCATCTTGACAATTGAATAATAAGGTTATGGGTATTTTTCAAAATTTGAGTTTTAGAGAATTTAATATAAATATCAATTTCGTATAATTATGATTTTTACGGAATTTATTCATATTAATATATTTTTCGCAAAAGATGAAATTTTAAGAAGAATGAGGAGCCTAATGTCACAAGCCCATAAAAGCTCTACAATCATACCCACAAGCTGCAAGAAGATCATAATCATAATTAAGAGAGGAATTATCCGACATGAACAACAGCTACACTATCAAAGATCTGATCCAATTGTTTCTGAGCAAAATCTGGCTTATTATCATCGTCACAGTAGTAGGTGCAGCAGCAGGCTTTGGTGTTTCAAAGCTGTGCATTGACAAAAAATATTCTTCCTATATAACGCTATATGTTCAATGCTACACCGATATTAAGGATGACAGCAATCAGAGCGATATTTCCAAGTCAAAGCAGCTTATCGGTACATATATCGAATTGCTGGGACAAGATGATTATGTTATGAATCAAATCTCTGATGATTTGGTGAAAAAATTCGATGAAACAACATTAAAGTATTGCTTTTCTATGAAAGATAATCGCATAAATCCGTCATCACTGCGTGCAAGTCTTTCATTGACAAGTGTAACCGATACAAGTGCAATAAAAGCTGTAGCAACAACGAAAAACGCTGAAGTATCTGCTGCAATTTTACAGTCTCTGAAAGAACACGCAAATGATGACGTGGCAACCTCAATAGGAGTGGGCTCAATCACATCTCCGATAGAAAATGTTCCTGTTTTTGCTTCGGAGGTGAGTCCGAATCTACTAAAGAATACTTTACTTGGTGCCGCAGCAGGATTTATGCTGATTATCCTGATTGTGCTGATCATAGATTTTTTTGATGACACAATTAAAGAAACAAGCGGCTTAGAAAATAAATTCAAAGCTTCAATTCTCGGACAAGTGGAGAAAGTCGTATTATTGGATGAAAACGGAAAAAAGATAAAAGAAAAGAAAAAAATAAAAGCGGTTGAGACATTAAAGAGAAAATTAAATAAAAATAAAGATAAATCTTCTGTTATAGAAGATAAACATTACAAATTAACAGATGATAATATTCCTTTCTATTTCAAAGAAAGTTTCAAGTCAATCAGAACAAATGTAGCTTTTTCACTCGCTGCCTCTGATAAAAAGAATATATTTGCTGTAACAAGTGCAAATCCATCAGAGGGAAAATCTACAATTTCTTCCAATTTGGCGATTGCTTTTGCAGAAAGCGGGAAAAATGTTCTTCTGATTGATGCAGATATGAGAAGACATGTACAAGATAGAATATTCAAAGTACATGGAAAAGTTGGGCTTTCCACAGCGATTGTAGATGTGGCTGAAAATCCTGAAATTCTTGAAACAATAAAGCCCAATGAACCTAACACTAATGAAAAAAATAGTACAGCAAATGAGACTACTGAAAAGAACAAAATTGATCTACCTGATGAAAATAGCGAGCATGACATCTCTGAAGGAAGTAGCGAAACAGATCCAAACGTTGAAAACAACGAGAATAATGATGGGTCTGGATCTGCAACAAACGGTGACTCTAAAAAGGTTGATAAAGAGAATACAGAAATCGGAAATGCTGCCCCCAATAAAAACGGTCAATCTGATGTTTCCAATGAAAATGGCGAATCAGCGCCCCCTGTGGAAAATATCAAGCATGACGCCTCCGATAAAAATAACCAATCTAGTGTTGCAGCTGATAAGGGTGAACAAAATATAGATTCTAAATCTGATACAAGCGTTGACTCAACTAAAGATAAGGAATCAAATGTAGCCGAAGAATCTAAAGAAAAAACTGCTACCACAGATAACAATAAAGAATCTGAAAATAATTTTATGACACGATATATACGAGAGATTTCTTTGAAAACAAAAACCAAGGTTGAAAATGATGAAGGAGAACAGGTTGATGGAGAAACCGACGTAAAACTTCATGTTATGCCTGCCGGAAAAGTACCGCCGAATCCCTCCGAATTACTTGCATCTGAGCAGATGAAAAAGATGCTTGACAAACTTTCAACCGTTTATGATACTATAATTATCGACACCGCCCCCATAAACTCGGTTTCAGATTCAATGCAATTTGCTGATCGCATTTCCGGAATTGTTATTGTTGCAAGATGTAATCAAACAACGGAAGATAGTATTGAAGCAGCAATGAAACAGGTTGAGCTTTCAAAAATGCATCTCCTTGGATTTGTGCTAAATGATGTAAATTCCGGACATCACGGAAAAAATTACAATAAGTATTATCGGGGGGGGTATTACGGTGAGTAAAGTTGTCAACAGCATAATGAGAAAGAGATGATAAAATGTCTGTAGCAGAAAATTCTCATTTAGTAGAGGTACACTGTCATATACTGGAAGGTATAGATGACGGAGCTAAGTCAAAAGAAGAAAGTATTGCTCTCCTTTTAGCGGAGCGAGATCAGGGTGTCGAAAGAATTGTTTTTACGCCCCACTTCTATGCACATCGGGAGCGTTCTGTAAATAGCTTTTTGAAGAAACGTCAAAAGGCGTTTGATGAAATAAAAGATGAGTCACCGATTAAAAATATGCACCTCGCTGCCGAAGTGGCAATCGAAAGTGAAATATCTGAACTGCCCGATATTGAAAAATTAGCGATCGAGGGTACGAATTTGATACTTCTGGAATTGCCCTACAGACCGTTTGAAAACTGGATGGCAGAGGAAATTTACAACATCTCAATTAAATTCGGCTTAGAAGTAATTCTTGCACATCCACATCGGTATTGCGATACATACACAGATGACCAAATGGACAAAGTGCTTTCACTTTGTTCCTACTGGCAAATCAATAATGAAGCATTTGGAAATTGGAAAGAATCACGGTTTGTGAAGAAATTGATGAAAAGAGATGTGTCTAAAGTGCTTTTTGCAACAGATGCTCATCGAATTACATTTCGCAAACCAAATTGGGATCTATTAAAAAAGAAATGCAAACCTGAAATTATAGAAGAAAGTATGCGGACGATAGAATCGCATTTTAAGGCTAAGTGAAGGGAGTGAGTACAGTGGCTATTGAACTTTTCAAGCATAACAAAATTGCATATAAAAAGGCAGTGAAAATGCTTCGGGAAAAGGGCAAAGCTGCTGTCATTCATCCAACAGGAACGGGAAAAACTTTCATTGCATTTAAGTTATTGGAAGATTACCCTGAACGAAATTTTTGTTGGCTTTCGCCATCGGAATATATTTATAAAACGCAAATTGAAAATATCGGCGGTATGGAATTTGAAAATCTCAATTTTCTGACATATCAGAAATTGTCCTATATGGAAAAAGAAGAAATTGACGAGTTAAAGCCTGATGTGATCATTTTGGATGAAATGCATCGCTGTGGTGCTTCGATCTGGGAAAAGAACGTGCGTTATCTTTTGGAAAAATTTCCGGACGCATGGGTGCTTGGTTTGTCCGCAACAAATATCCGCTATCTCGACAACCGCAGAGACATGGCAGATGAATTATTTGACGGAAATGTTGCCTCATATATGTCGCTCGGAGAGGCAATTGTTACGGGTATTCTGAAAGCACCGCTGTATGTTCTGACAATGTTTTCCTATCAAAAAGATCTGGAAAAATTCCAAAGAAAAATTGCACGGACTTCCAATAGAACCGCAGCACAAAATGCAGAAGTGTATCTGGCTGCCTTGAAAAGAAAACTCGAAAATGCGGACGGTCTGGATGATATTTTTCATAAATATCTGCAAAAGGACGGAAAGTACATTGTGTTTTGTTCCCACTATCAACACATGAAAGAAATGTGTGAAAATGCCGATAGATGGTTCGAAAAAGTAGATTCGGAGTATCATATTTACACAGCATATTCCAATGCAGCGGAGACTTCAAAGGAATTTGCAGAGTTTAAGGAAGATACTTCTGAACATTTGAAATTGCTGTTCTGCATTGATATGTTGAACGAGGGAATCCATATTAACGGAATTTCCGGTGTGATATTGTTCAGACCGACAGAATCTCCCATTGTTTACAAACAACAGATCGGACGGGCGTTATCCACAAACGGTGTGGAACATCCACTGATCATTGATGTCGTGGACAATATAAATGGACTTTCCGTAATGAATGATGTCAAAGCGGAAATGGAAAATGCATTGTTCGTTTATGAGTACGAACGTGGTGAAAATGCGGATTCTCTTGACATTGTCAATGACCATTATGAAGTTGTTGATGAAGTGGCAGATTGCCGTGTGTTGTTTGAAAAGATAGATGATATTCTTGCCATGCCGTTTGAAGTGATGTATGAACAGGCAAAGCAATATTATCAGGAACATGGAAATTTAGAAGTGCCGCAGCGGTATTATACCGAAACAGGCTATCCGCTTGGAGCATGGATCTATCGCACACGTCAGAAGGGCATAAAAGGCGAATTGTCACAGGAACAGATCAAAATGTTGGACAAGCTCAAAATGCGGTGGGAAGTATCTGTATATCGCTTTGATGACTATTTACAAGCATTGAAGAATTATAGGAAAAAATATGGTGATTTGTTTGTCCCTGTTGATTATTGCGTCGGATCTATGAGCCTTGGAAGATGGGTTCAGCGTATCAGAAAATATGGAAAAAAGGGTGCATCAAATCAGAATTACAATCAGGAGAATATTGAAAAACTCGACCAGATCGGTTTTGTGTGGGACGTAAAAGAATATCAATGGGAAAATGGATTTCGCTATTTACAAGAATATTACGAGAAAAATGGCACAGTGAATAATATTCCTATTAAATTTGTGACACAAGACGGCTACAGATTGGGTGAATTCACAAACAAAATACGCAAGGATCATAAAAAAGGGAAATTATCTGAGGACAGGATCAAACAATTACGATCTTTGGATTTCAATTTCACAGGAAGAAATAAAATTTCACTTGAAATCGGATATGAACACGCAAAGGCGTATTTTGAGGAACATGGAAAAATGCCGGTGGCCGGTTATGTATGTGAAGACGGTTTTGAACTCGGAAAATGGGTCGTCTCGCAGCGGCATAGCAGAAAACAAGATAAAGAATACATTGAAAAGCTCAGAAAGATCGGTATTGAAGTGCTTGTGCCTGAGAAAATGGAATGGGATCTATTCATTGAAACTGCAAAAAAATATTATCAGAAATACAAAAAATTGTCACAAGCTGCAAAACAAGACGGTTGGGAAATTGGGTACTGGTTTTTTCACTACAAAAAGAAATACTTTGCAGGTGAATTAACAGAACAGCAAATGCGAGACTTGGAGAGTATCGGTATGATACTTGAAAACGATCCCGGTGATAAGGATTTTCAAAAAAGTTATGCAATTGCAAAACAATATTATGAAAGACACGGAACGGTCAACATTTCACCATTTACAGTGGATGAAAATGGAAATCGTGTCGGTTATTGGATCGGAAAGCAAAAATCGGATTACCGCAAAGGGAGAATGAAAGAGGAACGTATTGCACTGCTTGAAAAGTTGAATATTGACTGGCGTTCCGGAGATCAGATCTCATTTGATGAAAAATATGAATTTGCAAAAGCATATTATGACCAGCATGGAAATTTAAATATTTCACACCGGTATATTACCGAAAATGGTGTCCATCTTGGAGAATGGCTGTTTCGTCAGCTTGTCAAAGCAAGAGATCATCAATTGAAATCTTGGGAGATCGAGAAATTGCAGACTATTGGATTTGTGTTTGATGAGAATGGTGAATTGCGTGAGAAAGCGGGATAGAAATTCATTATCAGGGGTGAATGAAATGCATAATGAAATAAAAAGCGTGAACTATGAAAAATGCGTTCTTTGCCGCAAGGTTGTTTCTATTGATAAAAGTACGCATATAGATCTGCGTGATAATTATATTGAGGGTATCGGGCAGCTTTGTCCTGATTGCTTTTACAAAATATCACCCGGCACAGACTCTTTGGTGAATGAAGATTAAGATGGGGAGAGTGGTAGTGTGCAGGAAGTCGAAAT
>CANRFV010000035.1 GCA_947629985.1 uncultured Clostridia bacterium
CATTCAGAAAAACAAGTTTTGAATGCCGCTGAACGAATACCGCCCTCAGCCTTGCGAATACCCGTAATATCCAAATCTGCATCAAATTCCTTGACAACACGCTTTGCAGGCTTTTTCTTCGCAAATTCACAACACTTGTTGGAAATGAGGAAATCAGGCGGATTCTGCATAATAAACTCTTTGAGAAAACGATTGCGATAGATTGAAAAACGGCTTATCTTCTGGATACCATCCTTGTCGGAATATCGTTCACCGCACCACCATTGCAGAGCTGTTTTACAATTCGGATATTTCTGTAACAGCACTTCAAGCGGCTCATCTTCCCACTGAAAATGATGTTTCTGCAAACGCATCATCTGCTCGGAAACATATTTTGACAGGAAAGGAACACCATATTCCTTAATACAAGTAGGAATTGGCTTGTCAGGCTTGACACGCTCAATGGTGATACCGTATTTCTGTTCCAGTTCATCCAAATGTTCCTTTGTTGCGGTATATTCAAGTCCCGTATCTATCCAGATATACTTGACTTTCCCGTCCTCATCGACCTTGTGGATCAAATCAAGAACAATGTCACTGTCAGCACCGCCGCTAATGCTGCAAATCGGATTATATGACCGTATCAAGATACGCTGTGCCTTGCAAAGACTTGTATAGATTGTAAAATTATTACTTTCATCGCATTTTTTCAACAGTTCATCAAATTCCATGAAGTCCTCCTAAAATATGTGCAATCACGTCCACCGTCCAACCGTTGCCAATGCACTTGTAACGTTGGGTATTACTTATTCCTTCCGTATAATTATCAGGTAATGTCTGTAGACGTTCGGCTTCAACAGGTGTCAGCTTTCTGATGATATAGTCACCGTCAGGCAAGTCGATTTTATACAGACCTGTCTTTGCCCCTTGACCGCCGCCGTTTGCCGACAATGTTACAGACTTTCCACGGACGGAATAAATCCTCTGTCCCTGTCCGCCTTTGCCGCACTGTCCGATACGAACAGGAGAGCATACCAGTGTATCTTTCTGCACCGTTGTCAGACAGTTTGATTTGCCGTCAGGTCTGACTTCAATATGCTGTTCTGTTGTATTCTCATCAACATATCTGCCACGCTGGGCAGCACCAACAGGGACGGCAACCATTGTCCGCTGTTTTCTTTCAAGCGTATTGTAAAGCACAGCACCGTTGTAGGAAGAAGTCATGCAGTAGGACTTGTCCTGCCATGAGATGCCATTTTCAAGCACATCAGCAAGCATAATGCCAAGATCCTCTGGTTGAGTAATGTTCGGAATATTCGTCCAGTAACAGCGTTTTCGATTCTGTGCAGATACCAAAGCCGAATTTATCATTATCGGCTGAACACCTAAATGCTTGCTGATTTCGTCCTTGATATTCTGATGAATGGAGAAGTTATTTTCATAAAGAAAATACTTGCATTCCGATTCTTTCAACGCTCTCACATACTCCATAAACAGCTTGAATCCCATTCCATCGGATGTAGTTTCCCGCCCCTTTTTGGCAATACTCCAGTATGTACACGGACTTCCACCGAGCAGAAGGTCATATCCCTTAAACTTCGTAAAATCACCGTCAAATACGTCCCCATGGTGAACAATATCGGGAAAATTATTCTTTGAAACCGTGACAGCGTATTTATCGATTTCAAAGGCATCATAGCACTCCACAGGTATACCTGCCCTTTGCAGAGCAAGCATACCGCAGGAAATGCCGTCAAACAGACTCAGTATCTTCATCGGCAAAAATTTCATCGCATTCGTCAAGCAGTTCATTGTAATCATCAAGGAGTGCATCGTAATCATCACAGACTGTTTCATAATGATGATGAAGTTTTTCATACTTATCCGTAAGCGCAAGATATTCAGCAAGGATAGCCGTGTGAATATCGGTCAGATTGCCGAAATGATTCGTCAGTTCAGCGGCAAATCTTCCGACTTTCTTTACAGCAAGTTTTGCAGTAAGATGTGCAGTAACGCCTGCAAATGCAGTCATTAACGCACCGATCCCGATTGCCTTCATGTTTCTGTTCATTGTTCCAATTCCTTTCTGTGGAAAAATTTATCTTATAACTTTTGCCCCACTGGGGCAGAAGTTAAAATTCGTCGTCCTCATTGGCATCATCTTCGTCCTGTTCATCAAAATCATCGTTGATATTCTTCTTGACAGGCTTTTTGCCGAACATTTTGAAACCGACAAAACCAATTGCAATCAGGGCAATAATTCCAATGCCAAGCAGCAATGTTGTATTCATTCCGCCGGACTGCTTTGTGACAGTTTCTTGTGTGTTTTCGTCACTTTCAGAAGTTTCATCTGTTGCTGTTTCCACAGTTTCAGAGGAAGTGTGACCAAGAACCGCATCTTCTGCTTTCTGTACATTTTCAGGATCAATTCCGCTTTCTTTTTCCTCATCAGTCATGTAAAGCAATGAATACAGATCCAGAGAATCCACCTTATTCAGAAAATACACATTATTTTCGTCACTTGCGGCGGAATAATTGATCAGGATATAGAAAACATCTCCGCTTTTTGTCGTTACCGCTATAAACTGCATTTCCTCACTTTCATAAATGACCTGTTCCTCTTTTATCAGTGTTGCATTGCCCTCTGTATCGTAGTAATCGTCAGTATAATACTTGTTATCATCGTTTGCACGCTCAAAAATTTCATCAACAATTTCCTCTGTTTTCGTTGTTGTTACAGATTCTGATTCTGCCGATTCTTTCGTTCTTTCCGTGATTTCTGATGTTGTCTGAATATCTGTTGCAGTTTCTGTAACAGCGGCAGATGTTTCCTCTGCAAAAGCTGTCACAGAACCGGACATTGCAAACAGCATTGCCGCCGTGATCACGCTAACTATTTTTCTGTTCATTCCATTTCTCCTGTATCTTTCATCGGATTCAGACCGAGTATTTTTCGGATACCGTCAGCCGTCAGACCGCTGTCTGCTGCGTTTTTGAGCAGACCAAGCATTGCAAAGAAATCATCATTGTAGACAATTTCATTGTCACGCATAAAATTGATAATTTCCTGTGCTTTCAGAGCCTCGATTTGTTTCTGAATATCCGCTTTTCTTTTTGTTTCCTGCCTGATTTTCTTATCCAGTTCCTCCGATTTTGCAATCAGAGATTCATATTTTTTGTTTTGCATATATATCTCCTATCAGTACAGCACAAGCCGTGGATCAATGTAGTCCCAGCCAAAACCATCCGTGTCAATGTTAATATGAAAATTTACATTGCCTGATGTTGTTTTTGCAAACTCATCACCGAGATTGATTTTATTGCCCTTTGCATAGCCGTTTTTCAGTTCACAATTTGTAATTTCCACTTCTGTATCACGCTTTGTTCCGCCTGTTCCGTCATACCAATACTCCACATCATCTTTCCGCAAAGTGATTTTTTTGTTATCCGTATCGACATCTTTTATTTCGCAATCAAACGGTGCAAACAGCGATTCTCCGCTATTGCAATACACCTTGATTCCCTGATAAAGTCCGTCACTTGCATTATTCCAACCCGTCATTTCATAGCCAAATTCACGCATCAGACTGTAATCCCGAATTGTTGCACCGGGTAGAAGATCATGCAAAGTCTGGTGATTGCCGTGCAGTGTTGCCGTATCATTTCCGGCAAGTAAATTGTAATATTCAACACGTTCATCGGCATTTGCCATACTGTTCAATTTTTCGATAACGACCTCATCAAAAGTCTTTTTCTGTTTGACATTGTAGTAAAGGCGGCAGTCTGTCACCCAATCGTATTCTTTCAGAAATGCTACCCACGATTCGGACGGGATCACATGATAGAATGGCGTGGCAACATTTCCATTACCGTCAAGCAAGCCGTAATTGCACGTTTCACCGTTTCTAAACCAACCGCCATAAACGTTTCCGGCAGGATCAGAAATATCACAATACTGATTTTGAAAATACCAGCCTGTAGCGGAAAAATTGTCATTGAAATTCAAGATTTCTCCGTTATTGTAATTGTAATAAAGGCGGTTTCCGCTTGCGAAATTTTGTACCTTATACGGCATCGCATCAGGATGAGAAATATCTATAAAATAACCGTTTCCGTCAAGTCCGGTGCCGTCAAAGGAATAATAGGCGTAATACTCGTATGCCCAACGCTGTTCCCATTTTGAAGTGTTATCATAGTGGCATTCAAATTCATATTCCGCATTGAAAATTTCTTTGAGTAAATCTTCTGTTCCCGACGTATAACTCCAGTATTTTATGTCACCATTTTCTGCTGTAAAATCGTAATAATAGGCACAAAGAAAACTCCATAATTTCGTGCAGTCGAAGTCATAAATCGGTTCATAGGGGAAAACTCCGCTGCTGCCGAAAATAAAGTCCGTAGGCTTATCTTTCATACTTGAAGTGTCAATTCCGAGCTGATTTAAGCCCGTTTTCCAATCATCCGTTCCGACTTTCAGAATATTCTGATTCATGTTGTAAGCAAGGCTTGTATAATATTTTTCTGCTTCACTCAAATCATAGTCCTGCGCCGCATAAGTGCCGAGCGTGAAACCACCACCGGACGATGTTCCCATAAAAATGGAAATTAGAAACAGCACAATAAGTAAAATCAGAAGTATAGGAACAGCTATTGTTCCGAAAAATTTACCGACTTCCTTCACATAGACATTGACAACAAATTTGAATATTTCCTTGATACCCTGCTTTAATTTTTCAGCAGCAGTCCTTTTCGGTTTCTTCCTTTTCTTTTTCTTTCCCTGATTTTGTCCTTTTTCCTTGAGTTTTATTTCTTCTCTTGCGAGACGGCTTTTGGATCTGCTGTCTTTATCGGATAATTTGTCTCTTTTCTTTTGCTCTCTGTGTAATTTTTCAGGTGCTGAAAAATGCCTTACCGTCGGCTCTGCTATGCGCCTTTTCGCAGAATCAACAGCATGAAGAAAATCATTTTCATCGTCCTCATTGACCGCTTTCTGCCATGCAGATGCACGCATTCGCTTTGCCGTATATTTTACAGGCTTAAATACCAGAAAACCACCTGTTTGGGCATTGTATTTAATATTTTTCTGATTTGCAGTTTTCTTTTTTCTGAATTTCTTTTCAGTTTTTATTTTCTTCTTTTCAAAACGAATTTCACGTTTTTTCTGTCGAAATTCCTGCTTTTTGTCTTTGAAAATTTCTTTGTCTGTCTTTGATTTTGTACTGCTTTTATATTTCTGTTTTTCCGTTTTGAAATCAGATTTTTTCTTTTGAAAATCTGCCTTGTGTTTCTTTTTATTTGATTTGAAGCGGTTTTTGATGAAGTCCTTGTATTCAGCTTTATCCAGTCTGTACTTTGCTTTTTCAAATTTACGCTGTCGTTTTAACCTGAAATGGGTATGCAGACCTTTTACGCCGTCAAACGCCGTTCTGCCCATAAAGAACAAACCTTTATGGTAATCATCAGCGGCTTCACGGACATATTTATTCTGATAATGATAACGAACCTCTCTGCCGACTGTGCCTGTTGTTTTTATTGCTGCTGTTTCAGCCGCAAGTCCGGTATCAATTGCAGTTTGTCCCACATCATGAGCAATAAAGTTTGTGACCTTTGCAGATGTTTGAACGAATTTACCGCCTGTAGTCTGCATTTCGGCACTGTTGATTGCTCTTGTGAATGACGGTCTTTCGCCCTTGATACGGAATCGGGAATTTACTGCTTTATGCAAGATTCCTTTACCGCTGCACTGCTCACGGACACCACGTTTCAGATAAATTTTCGTTTTGAAATTTCCATGTTTGTTTTTCTCACGGACAAAATGAAATTGCAATTGTTTTTTGTGTCTGCTGTTCTTTTCAAATTTGCTCCGTGCTTTTTCTAATCGGCTTTTCCGTTCTTTGAACCGCATTTTACTGCTCCTGTGGCTTCGTATTCATCAATTTATACATCATGGTGTCTGTGGGAAAACGATCCGTAAACGGCAGAATTTCCTTATCATAGCGAATCAATCCCTCACCCTGTCCGCTGTTTGTGACATATTCCATCTGTTCTTTGGAAATATGCAGCTTTTCGGCAAGAATATCCCTGTCACCGCTTGCCTGATTCAGCATATATACAAAGTCGGAGTTATCGAAGATATTCTCCACTTCCTGCGACTGCAAAAGGTCTTTCACATTCTGTGTAATTCCTGTCGGAATACCGCCCCATTTACGGAAACGTTTCCAGATCTCAGCAGAATATTTTGCCGTCTGTTCTTCTTTCAGCAAAAGATGAAATTCGTCGATATAGTAACGAGTTATCTTATTTTTCTCACGGTTTGCCGATACTCGATTCCATACAGTATCCTGTACGATCAGCATACCGACCTTTTTGAGCTGATTGCCAAGTTCCTTAATATCAAAACAGATAATTCTGTTTGACATATCAATATTTGTGCGATGATTAAAGAGGTTCTGCGAGCCGCTTGTGAACATTTCAAGGGAATTGGAAACACGCAGAGCAACTTCTCCCTCTCTTTGCAATTCAGACTGTAAATCGCTTAACATCGGCATATTTTCGATTGTCGGCATATTCTGGATAAAATCCATATAGATTCTCTGAACGCATTTATCAATGACAGAACGCTCCTCCGAAGAAAGTCCATACCGACCGCCGACAATAATTTCACACAGGGAAATTAAAAAGTCAGACTTATTTGCGATCACTTCCATCGGATTGCTGAAAAGGTAATCATCAACCGTAATGTCCATCGGATTTATATGCTGTTCGGAATTGCTTGCAATCCTGATTAACTGCCCCTGCAAAGCCTGTACTAAGGGGAAATATTCGCCCTCCGGATCACAAATGATAATGTCATCTTTTGTGGTCAGAAAGCTATCCAGAATTTCCCGTTTTACGCTGAAACTCTTGCCTGCGCCGGGCGTACCCAAAATCAAGCCGTTTGGATTTTTCAGCCGTGAACGGTTAGCACGAATCATATTGCCCGACAGCGTATTTACGCCATAATAGGTAGCCTGTCCGTCCTGAAAAAGCTCTTTTGTGGTGAACGGAACAAAGATAGCAATTCCGCTTGTGTGCATTTCACGTTTTACAGGAATTTCATTGTACCCCAAAGGGAGTGTTGAGCCCAAACACTGTTCCTGTCTGTAATCGAACGAAAACAGAATACAGTTATTTTTCTGTGCAATGCGTTTCAGCATTTCAGACTGTAGTTTTAGTTCTTTTTTGCTTTTTGCATAATTGCGGATACTGATTGAAATATGAAAAAGTCGTTCATTTTTGCTGTTCAGATCGGCAAGCAATTTTTCAATATCCTCAATATACATCTTGATCGAGGGCGGCAGAATGTCCGGATCATAGCCGGATTGGCTTGCTTTTTTCTGCTCATCGACTTTCATGGACTCCACCGCTGTCAGTTTATGCTTGACAAATTTTAATGCATTGATCTGGTCTAACGGCTCAACATGGAGATTTACGCAGAACAGTGACTGCATTTCCATGAAATTTTTTAGGATCTCATCAGATAATTCTCCGGCAAGAATATTCATCCCCCAGACTGCACCATAGGCATTGCCAATTTCAAAATCCTGTTTATTGAATTTCAAAGACGGCGGACAGATAAAATCTTTGGTGTCCATTCCTGCATGGAGCATACTGTTCCAGTCAAAGAGAAATGGTTCATTCCGAAACGGATTCAGGCTGTAATATAGCGTTTCTAAACGCTGTTTGCCGTCAAGCATTTCTGCATTCACACCGAACGTCTTAAATCCCTTGATAACGTCATTTTTTATACTCATCAGTTTGGCTTTTGCTGCCTTGTATGATGTACTTTCAATACCGAATGTCAGGAATTT
>CANRFV010000036.1 GCA_947629985.1 uncultured Clostridia bacterium
TCATCACAGTATTGTCTTGATGATGACGATGCAAATTCCTGCTTTGTTGTCAATGTATCCCCGACTTCGATGCCAGAAATCAGATCTGCATTGCCGATCGTTATTTCTGTATTACGATCTTTTCCTTTTCCGTCACCATCATACCAGAAATGTACCTTATCCTGTTTGAGTACGATCATATGCTTGTCTGCATCATATGAATCGACCACACAATCCATCGGCGCATATAAGATCGTATTCGCAGAGCAGGCAATGTCAATGCCTTCATGCAGTGCATCCAGAGAACAGTGTGATGAATTCCATCCATGCACGTCCCAACCGTAACTATTTTTCAACTCTCCTGCACTGACCTTATTCTGGATCGAGTTACCTTCATTGCCAAACATATCCCGGAATATCTGGTGATTACCAAAAAGATTTTTGCTGTCATCACCTACTAACAGATGATAATATTGCAGCCGCTCATCGCCATCTTCAAAAGATTTAAGCTTTTCTTCGATCACCTCATCAAAAGTCTTTTTCCGTTTGACATTGTAGTACAAACGGCAGTCTGTTACCCAATCGTATTCTTTCAGAAAAGCCACCCATGATTTTACCGAAGGTGGGATCACATGATAGAATGGTGTGGCAACGTGTCCATTACCGTCAAGTAAGCCGTAATTACAAGTTTCACCGTTTCTAAACCAACCGCAGTAAACATTTCCGGCAGGATCAGAAATGTCACAATACTGATTCTGAAAATACCAGCCTGTTGCTGAAAAATTGTCGTTGAAATTCAAGATCTCTCCGTTATTGTAATTGTAATAAAATCGGTTTCCGCTTGCGAAATTCTGTACCTCATAGGGCATCGCATCAGGATGAGAAATGTCAATGAAATAGCCATTTCCGTCAAGTCCGCTTCCGTCAAAGGAATAGTAGGAGTAATACTCATATGCCCAACGCTGCTCCCATTTTGATGTGTTGTCATAATGGCATTCAAACTCATATTCCGCATTGAAAATTTCAGACAGTAATGTTTCCGTATTCCCGTTATATTCCCAGTATTTCATATCCTGCTTTTCTTCATCATATTCATAATAATAGGCACAAAGAAAGCTCCATAATTTATAAATGTCAAAATCATAAGCAGGATCATACGGGAGTACACTGCTGTTTCCCCAGACAAACTCATCCGGTTTATCTTTCATTCCACTGGTATCTACATCAAGCTCTTTCAGGGCATCTTTCCAGTGATCAGCATTGATACGAAGGATCTGCTCATTGAGATCCCAAGCAAGTTTGGTGTAGTATTCCTCTGCTTGTGTAAGGTAATAGTCCTGTGAGGGAAATGTACCCATCACATAACCGCTGCCGGAAAACAGGGAGGAAAAAGCAGACAGTATCATAAATAATAGTGTGCAAAAAGAACTCAAACTCAAAGTCACTATAGCTGCGACTGCCTTACCTTTTGAAGCTATTTTTGAACGCAATGGATCTTGGAAAAAATCCTTCAAATGCTGTGCAATTGTTGTGCTTTTTTGCTTTTTGAATTTTCGCTTTGGCTTTGAATGTGCAGCCGTTCTTGAATTCTGGAGCTTGTTTTCCTTTAGCTGCAATTTAGCTTGTTTCTTTGCATTCTTATCGAATAGTCTGTCACGCCTGATCTCCTGTTTTTTCAGACGATGATAGGGAGTATTCTTTTGGATCACCTTATCAACGATATGCTCTTTGCCGAAGTCGACTACTTGCATGAAGTCATTATTTTCGTCCTCAGAAACTGCCTTCTGCCATGCCGATGCACGCATTTGCTTGCCATAATAGGCAATCGGCTGCAAGACCAAAGGATTCGGTGCAGATAACCGTCTGATGTGATCCTGGGTACGTTTCTGCTGTGTTTTGATCTTCAACTCCTTCTTTTTGACTTGTGTCATGCCCTTGGTATATCTGTATTTCTGCTTTTGATCCTGATATTTCTTTTGGAATGCAATTTCATTTTGGGTAGGGGTATACTTTCTTCCATCTGCTTTTGCCTGTCTACGCTCTTGTCCTTTTTCCTGTTTATATTGCTTTTTGTTTCTGGAAAGCTCTTGTTTATCTGCTTTTCTGTCAGCTTTCAGGGCAGTATATTTTTCTCTAAGCTCTTTCCTCTCCTGTTTTCTCAGTTTATATTGCTCTACTTCCCCTTTGTATTGTGATCTCATCCGGAAATGTTGGTACACGCCACGTCCGGCATCTAAGGCAGATCTCGCAACAAACAATGTTCCCTTGTGCATATCGTCAGAAGCATTGCTCCGGTATTTCTGCTTGATCTGTTCTGCCGCTGTCTTTACTGCATATTTTCCGGTTTCCATTGCTGCTGTCTCTGAACCCAGAGCAACATCAATTATGCCTTTCACGTTTTCATGTACAAGGTAATTTGTCGTAACTGCCGCACCCTTGACAAGTTTCCCACGCTTTGATACAGGTTTCCAACTCTGTAAACTTTTGGTGATCGACGGCTTATCACCGACAATACGCTCACGTTCATAGTAGATGGAATGCAGCAAACCATTCCGGTTATGATACCGCCTTTTTCCACGCTCCAGTGTGACAACACGGCGATATTTCCCATCAGAAAATTTAGTCCTTGTCAAACGGAACTGGAATTGCGTACCAAGCCAACCATACTGTTTCAAAGCAGAATCATTTTGTGCAAATTTGATCCGCTTTTTCTTTTTGAAATGAGAATAAACCGGTTTTGATCCTGTACGAGCATCTGTTTCAGCAAGATCCGGTTCTTCCTGCATTTGTTCAGGTTTCCGTGTCTGAGTGCTTCTTCTGACCGGCTTTTGAGACGTTTCCTGCTCTGGTGGTTCAGGTGTATCGTCTGTCTCTCTCTTAGCAGCAGGATGTAGCCATTGTTGGAAAGCCATCTCTTCCTCTGGAGTTCCACGTTCTTCCGGAATTAACGGCACATCCTGCTCCGTTGGTGTTGGTTCAGCGATATGTTCTTCCGGTGTCGGTGTCACTTCCTGTTCCATAGCATACGGTTCAGGGGTATGTTCTTCCGGTGTCGGTGTCACTTCCTGTTCCATAGTATGTGGTTTAGGGATATGTTCTCCCGGTTTCGGTGTCACTTCCTGCTCCATAGTATGTGGTTCAGGGGTGTGTTCTTCCGGTGTCGGTGTCACTCCCTGTTCCATAGTATGTGGTTCAGGAATGTATCCATCCGGAATTGGCAGTATAAGCTCATCATCATCGACAAAACTCAAGGGGTCTATTAGCTCGTCATCATCGACAAAACTCAGTGGGTCTATTGTTTGTGGCTTATGGACATGATCATCCGGCTCTGCTTTATCAGGCTGTACCATTTCATCAGCATCCACATTCCTTGTATATTCCTGTTCACTTGGTATGTGATGATATTTTCGCTTAAAGGGATGCTTCCACGATGCGTTATCTTTTCTTCCAAAATGTGTCTGTTCCTTTGAAGTCTTGACATTATGGTATGTCTGCGCTACAGGGGACTTCTGTCTGCTTTCAGGTGTTCCTCCCTCTTCTTTCCATTTTTCTGATCTTACGATCCTATAGCGATCTTTGGTCAATGCCGAAACCGCTTTATGCAGAACATTCTGTTTACGTTTCAGTTTGGACATTTTTTACCACTCCCAGTCATTCTTTCAATTCCTGTTCCAATGGCTTCGTTGTCATAAGGCGATACATTGTTGTATCTGTCGGAAACGTATCTGTAAACGGCAAAATTGTTTTATCATAACGGATCAATCCCTGCCCCTGACCGCTGTTGGTAACAAACTGCATCTGTTCAGGTGATATATGCAGTTTATCTGCCAGAATATCACGGTCTCCGGCTGCCTGATTCAGCATATAGATAAAGTCACTGTTATCGAAAATGTTTTCCACTTCGGAAGAGGAAAGCAGATCCTTTACATTTTGCGTGATACCCGTTGGTACGCCGCCCCATTTCCGGAAACGTTTCCATATTTCAGCGGAATACTTTGCGGTTTGTTCTTCTTTGAGAAGAAGATGAAATTCATCCATATAGTACCGGGTGCATTTTCGTCCGGCACGGTTGAGAGTTACTCTGTTCCAGACAGTATCCTGCACGATCAGCATACCGACTTTTTTTAGCTGATTGCCCAGTTTTTTGATGTCAAAGCAGATCACCCGGTTTGTCATGTCAATATTTGTCTGATGGTTAAAAAGATTCTGTGAACCATTGACATACATATCGAGGGAATTGGCAACACGCAGCGCAATGTCTCCCTGTTCCATCAATTCCTTGTGCAAGTCAGACAAGATCGGCATTTTCTCTTTTGTAGGATGATTTGCAAAAAATTTTCGATATATATTTCTGACACAGCGGTCAATGACAGAACGCTCTTCTGCGGTCAGACCATATTTACCGCCTACAATGATCTCACAGAGAGAGATCAAAAAGTCTGACTTATCAGAGATCGGATTATCTTCCAGTGAATTTTCAAAGTTAATATCCATCGGATTGATATATTGTGTACTGGAAGAAGAAATAGTGATCAATTGTCCGTGTAATTCCTGCACCATAGGGAAATATTCGCCCTCCGGATCACAAATGATAATATCATCATCTGTTTTCAGAAAACAGTCAAATATTTCTCTTTTAACGGAAAATGACTTGCCGCTGCCGGGTGTGCCAAGAATAAGTCCATTTGGATTTTTCAGACGTGTACGGCTTGCCATGATAATATTTCCTGATACTGTGTTGACACCATAGTATGTACCGTCTATCTGAAAAAGCTCCTTTGTGATGAATGGCATAAAGATAGCAATTCCGGATGTATGCATTTCTCTTTTAACTTGCATTTTGTTTCTGCCAAGCGGCAGTGAGGAGGATAATGCATCTTCCTGCGTGTAGTCGCATGGCTGTAAAATGCAGTTATTCTTCTGACAGATGCGTTTTAGCAGATCAAGCTGTAATTTTAATTCTTTTTTGCTTTTGGCATAATTTCTGACAGAAATAGAAATACGGAAAAGTCTTTCGTTTTTACTGCTCAGATCATCCAGCAATCTCTCCAGATCGGTAATGTACATCTTGATGGATGGCGGCAGAATATCCGGATCATAGCCTGCTTGTGACGCTTTTTTCTGTTCATCGATCTTGGTCTGTTCCACATCTGTTAATTTTGTCTTGATAAATTTCAGTGCTGTCACCTGATCCAGAGGGCTGACATGGATATTCACACAAAACAGATGCTCCAATTCCAGAAAGTCACGCAGTATGGAATCCGGCAGCTCACCGGCAAGGATAGAAAGCTGTGATATTGCACCATAGGCATCTCCGATCTCAAAATCACGTTTATTGAACTTGATGGATGAGGGAGTGATAAAATCTTTGGTATCCAATCCTGTACGCAGCATGGCATTCCAATCAAACACAAACTTATTTGTAGTATGCGGATTGAGGGAGTAAAACATTGTTTCCAATCGTTCTGCTCCACTCAGTGAATGTGCTTCCACACCGATGAGCTTGAACATTTTGATTATATCCATTTCGATGCCCAGTAATTTCGGCTTTGCTGTTTTGTATGAACCAGATTCAATTGTAAATGTCAGATATTTTCTGGCTGATTGTCCATTCCGTCCTGTCAGCATCTTATCTGTCAGCATCTCTGAATATTCTGTCCGTATGTCATTAAATTCATCCTCTTGCTTCGGTATCTGGATCGCTCTGATCAGCTCATCCTGATTTCGGTTCTGATTTTCAAAGGTAAGCTGAAAATTCACTGTGTTGTCAAAATAATTCAGTAAGTCGCAATATTTTGAGAAAATAAGATTCTGTTCCTCAAAGTCTGCAAGCTGATAGTTTGCATCGAAAAACTGAATGGTTTTGGAAAACAGCCTTCTTCCGACCTGACAAATACCGTCTTTATACATTTGTCGGTACTGGATCGTATTCTGTGCAGATGAAGGATCGTTCTTTACTTTCTTGATCTCGGCTATTCTCCTTGCGATCGCTGCCCTTTCTTCTTTTGTAAGTGTGGATGGCTTTTTCTTGGCAGCAACTGCTGCTTCTGATTTTGCATCCATATCAGCTTCACGTTTTCTTTTTCCGAACATATCTGCTCCTTTCTGCCTTTTCAGCGATTTTTCTCAGTCTGTTGCACTCGATTTGACGTTCGATGCATGACAGTATGGTCTCATTCTTGTATATTCTTTTCCGTGGTCTTTGAAAATACCGCACCATATTTTTGAGCTGCTGCTCAAAATATATTCCGTTTTTCTTATAGATCCCACAAATAATTGCAGGAGAAGCACAGACCCCCATTGCAATAACACCACTTGACAGATCCAACATGGACTTGGTAATGAAAAATGCAGGGAATCCAATTGCAATTCCAACTCCGAATGATATGACCTGTCTTTTTGTCAGTCCAAACATGAATTTCTGTTTAATGTCATTCAGATCTTTGGGGATCTGGACATAATGTGGCTGTGACATTTTTCTCTTCCTCCTTTGCAATGCCCCTGTGAGGTTTTATCCCCACTGGGGACAAAGCTTTTTAATGAGTGCCAAATACAGACTTGCTGATGCTGCCTGATCTTAGTATTGTAAAAACAAGTGCTAACGCATAGCCCATCAACAAAGCCATTTGCAGGACGATGCCGTCACTTTCGTTGTTGATCTGGATGATCACATTATCGAATAATGTCTTGAAAATGCCCAGAGCAACAATGATAAAGAATCCCTGAAACGATAATGCAAGAAGCTGTTTTATCCAACCTTTTCCGACCTGTCCCCAATCTCTATTGTCCATCATGGTTGCCATCGGGATCGGCGCAATACTCAGATACATGAACACTTCGATGATACGGGATGCGAGTACGATGATGATCGCTACGATCATCACCACTACCATCAGCAGGACGATCAATCCCATGAACATGATAAGAAGCAGTTCACCAAGTCCTTTTTCTCTTAATGCAACAGTATCCACGGTCAGTGTATTGGACAAGGTACTGCCTTCTTTAAATAGAACGCTCATTCCATTGGCACACGCACTCGTTCCAAATGCAAATAGTCCGGATGCAATGTAGAATACATTGGAAACCAACAACACGCCGCATACCGCTTTGATGATCCATTTGATAAAAATTGAATCATCAAAATCCTTGAAGTTATTTCCCTCAATGATGACCTGAAACAGGTCATTCAGTAAAATGACTACCAGTATAAAGCCGCCTATAGGGACAACAGCATTATTGCACAGTTTTTCTATTGTACTCCAAATTGTGTTTGCACCTTCCACAGTACTTCCGGTGAAATTTGCAGGATGCTCTATCAGGAACTGTCCAAGCAGACTTTTATCGGTTGTTACTCCATTATCAGATGCTCCTATCGCACTGTCAAATATATATGTCAGCAATTCTGTAATAAATTCAAATACAACAGATACTGCATCAATATATGTGTTTTTCAAGTCCTCCATGATGCCGGCTATAAAGTCATCAAACAACGTTTATCGCCTTCCTTTCCTGCTTGTATCTGTCTCACATACCACCCACCCCTCACAGATACAAAACATTTGTTATGTTAGAAGAACATATTATGCAGTTGCATTCGTCATCATATCGATAAGCACAGGTACGAGAATGATAGCAAGCAAAATAAGCCCAAGTCCAGCCATTAACTGTTTCATGCCTTGACTTTTCGCACCCGGATTGTCATTGCCGTAACCTTCGAGCAGATTGACAACACCCCACACGCCGATACCGGCACCGATCA
>CANRFV010000037.1 GCA_947629985.1 uncultured Clostridia bacterium
GAAACCGCAGATATCAAAAATCCTGAATCTATGCGGATTTCAGTGAATCATTGCTGCGAACTACACGGATTCAGGTTATAACAGATAAGATTTTAATAAATGAACTTATCAATACCAATTTATATGTGTCTACTGAAAATATGCTACCAAATAAGTGTGGAATTGTACCACCAACATCTATACCGATTGACTGCAAGGTAGTAGCATATAAAAAAGATGATGTACTTGTTTCAAATATAAGACCATACTTTAAGAAAATATGGTTTGCATTAAACGATGGTGGTTGCTCCAATGATGTACTTGTATTTAGAGCAAAGCATGGCATATCGCCCATTTATCTTCATTATATTCTCGCAAATGATGCTTTTTTTGACTATGCTATGAAGACATCAAAAGGAACTAAAATGCCAAGAGGCGATAAAAAATCCATTATGGAATATGAAGTATTTGAAATGGATTATAAGAAACAGGAGCAAACTTCTATTATTTTACACTTGATAGATAAAAAAATTGCTCTCAATACAGCGATAAATGATAATTTAGTGCAACAGGCACAGGCAGTTTTTGAAAATATGTTCCCTAATATTTCAAACGGAAATCGTTGTATTGGGGATTATATCATACCTAAAAGAGGAAAAGGGCTACTATCAAAAAACGCTGTTTATGGAGATATCCCCGTAGTAGCAGGTGGATTAGAGCCGGCGACATATCATAATGTTGCAAATACGATATCGCCTGTGCTTACAATATCAGCTTCAGGTGCAAATGCAGGTTATGTTAATTTGTGGAATAAACCTGTTTGGTCATCTGATTCATCTTTTATTGATAGTTCAATGACAGATAATGTTTATTTTTGGTATGTGATGCTAAAGAAAAGGCAGAGGGAAATATATGATTCTCAAACAGGCTCTGCACAACCACACATCTATCCACAGCATATAGCTGATATGTCAATAATCGACTTAAAAATTGACGATATTTGTAAATATACCTCTATTGTTACACCATATTTTGAAATGGTCGGATACAACAAAAATGAAATTCAACGTCTTTCTGCCCTCCGTGATACACTCCTGCCGAAACTGATGAACGGCGAAATTGATGTTTCAGTGGTCAGGATTTAAGCCGCTAAATTATCATTTATAGGAGAACATAATATGTTAGGTTATATAGTTTATATTATTTCAATATCACTTCAAGTTGCTGGAGCATTACTATTAATTGCTTATAGCATTTCAACTAAAAGGGATGACGTAATAAAAAAATTCTCTGGAAAGGGATTTATTCATAGAGATAATAATACAAATGAAATATCCTATAACGAAAAAGCGTTTTTTCAAGAATACAAAATGGCGTATATAGGTAAGCTATCGTTTATATATATTCTATCCGGTTATTTATTAGGTGTATTAGGTGAATTAAAAGATACAAAAGCAAGTAGAGACATAGCACTAATAATAATTGCGATTTTATCTTTGGTAATTATGATTATTTCCAACAAACTGGTTGAAGTAATACTTTCCAAGAGTAATAAGGTTTCTAAAATCACAAACGAAGATTTAGTACGCATAGGCTTAGAGCCCGATATAGAAAACGTATCGGATTCTGAAATAGAAAAAATGCTTGATGAAGTTTTCAAGGAATAGTTTTTAGATCAGAGTAATTGCGGCAGCAATGTTGATACTTTGAAAGAAGTATCAGCTATAAAATATGTTAGGAGATGATAAATAATGTCCTACACTGAAGAAAGCTATGAAAACGCCATCATACAGCTATTTGAAGAAATGGGATATACACATATCTGCGGTTATGATGTTGACCGTGACTTCCGCAGTCCCTTGTATGATGAGGTACTGGAGGAAAGTTTGCGCCGTATCAACAAAGGTGCGCCTTATGACGCTATCCAGGACGCTCTTTTCAAACTGCGGAACTTTGAAAACGGAGAATTGGTGCAGAAAAACGCCGTATTTATGGACTATCTGCAAAACGGAATCCCCGTCCGCTATACGGAAAAGGGCGAAGAACGTTCTATGATTATCTACCTCGTGGATTATGAGAACGTGGACAACAATTCATTCATTATCTCGAATCAGTGGACGTTCATTGAAAACAGTGAAAAACGCCCCGATGTTATCCTGTTCATCAATGGTCTGCCCGTGGTGTTGGTAGAGCTGAAGTCCCCGTCCCGTGAGGAAACAGACGCTTCCGAAGCATATTTGCAATTGCGAAACTATATGTATGAAATCCCGTCCATGTTCGTATACAATGCTATCCTCGTTATGAGCGACCAGCTCACCTCAAAGGCTGGCACAATCACATCGGGCGAAGATAGATTCATGGAATGGAAAACAACAGACGGCAGTTATGAAAATACCCAATTTGCACAGTTTGATACGTTCTTTGAGGGCATTTTTCAGAAAGACCGTTTGCTTGATATTATCAAGAATTTCATCTGCTTCTCCAATGACGGCACAAAGCAAATCAAGATACTGGCAGGCTATCATCAGTATTTTGCAGTCCGCAAGGCGATAGAATCCACCAAAAAGGCTACCGTTACAGATGGCAAGGGCGGTGTGTTCTGGCATACCCAGGGCAGCGGCAAATCGCTCTCTATGGTGTTCTATGCCCACTTGCTGCAATCAGCTCTGCAATCGCCTACGGTCGTTGTTCTGACCGACAGAAATGACCTTGACGACCAGTTATACGGTCAGTTTGCAAGGTGTAAGGATTTTCTGCGGCAAGACCCCATTCATGCGGAAAGCCGTGAACATCTGAAATCTCTGCTTGCAGGACGCAAAGCAAATGGAATCATTTTCACCACAATGCAGAAATTCGAGGAATCTTTTGAGTGCTTGTCAGAACGCCGCAATATTATTGTCATGGCTGATGAAGCACATCGTGGGCAGTATGGGCTTGCGGAGAGAATCAAGATAACCACGAACGAGGAAGGTGAAGAAGTCGCAAAGCGTGTTGTTGGTACGGCTCGTATTATCCGTAACAGCTTGCCAAATGCAACATACATCGGCTTCACGGGTACACCGATTTCCTCAAAGGATAGGAGTACCCGAGAGGTATTCGGTGATTACATAGATATTTATGATATGACACAGGCTGTCGAGGACGGAGCAACACGCCCCGTTTACTATGAAAGCCGTGTTGTGAAGCTCAAACTGGACGAAGCTACACTGAAACTGATAGACCAGGAATATGACATCATGGCACAGAACGCTGACGCAGGCGTTATTGAACAGAGCAAGCATGAACTGGGGCGTATGGAAGCGATACTTGGTAATGACGCAACAATTGCTACGCTTGTGATGGATATTCTCAATCACTACGAAAAAAACAGAGAGAATCTTCTGACGGGCAAGGCGATGATTGTTGCATACTCCCGTCCTATCGCTATGAAGATATACCGTAAAATTCTTGAAATGCGTCCTGAATGGAAAGAACTCGGCAAGGTCGCCGTGGTAATGACATCGAGCAACAAAGACCCCGAGGATTGGCGGGATGTTATCGGAAACAAGGCATACAAGAACGAGCTGGCAGTACAATTCAAGGACAATGAGAGCCCCTTGAAAATCGCTATTGTTGTAGATATGTGGCTCACAGGCTTTGACGTACCATCGCTTGCGACGATGTATGTCTACAAGCCGATGAGTGGCTATAACCTCATGCAAGCTATCGCCCGTGTCAATCGAGTATTCCAGGACAAAGAGGGCGGCTTGGTCGTTGATTACGTCGGCATTGCTTCTGCTCTCAAGCAGGCAATGAACGATTACACTGTCCGTGATAAGAAGAATTACGGTGATACGGACGTTAGCAAGGTCGCCTATCCGAAATTCCTTGAAAAGCTGCAAGTGTGCCGTGACCTGTTATTTGGCTATGATTACAGTGCATTTATGAACGGCACTGACTTTGAACGTGCAAAGGCTATCAGCGGTGCGGTTAACTTTATCATAGCACCGAGCAAGGAACAGGAAAAAGAGGATTTTGTCAAGGAAGCGTTAATGCTACATCAGGCACTTTCTCTGTGTTCATCACTTGTTGAAGAATCCCTGCGCTTTGAAGCTGCATTTTTTGAATCGGTGCGTGTTCTGGTGGTGCGCCTTTCCAATCAAGGCGGCGGCAAGAAAATTTCGCTTCCAGAAATGAATGCCCGAATCAATGAACTGCTGAAACATAGTATCAAGAGCGATGGCATAATCAATCTCTTTTCTGATGTTCATGAGGAATTTTCTCTGTTCGACCCGAAATTCCTGGAAGAAGTAGCGAAAATGAAAGAGAAGAACCTCGCTGTTGAGCTGCTGAAAAAACTGATTGCAGAACAGATTCACGTTTACCGCAGGACAAATGTCGTAAAATCGGAGAAATTCTCCGAGATTATCCAAAGGTCTATGAACGCATATCTGAACGGTATGCTGACAAATGAACAGGTCATTGAAGAATTGATGAAGCTGGCAAAGGATATTGCCGCAGCAAGCAAAGAGGGACAGGCACTCGGTCTGACCGCAGATGAGCTTGCTTTCTATGACGCTTTGACAAAGCCGCAGGCGGTCAAGGATTTCTACGAGAATGAAGAACTGATTGCAATCACCAAAGAATTGACCGAAACGCTGCGAAAGAACCGCACAATTGATTGGCAGAAAAAAGACTCTGCCCGTGCAAGAATGCGAATGATGATTAAGAAGCTGCTAAAAACACATCGCTATCCACCAGAGGGCATGGAGGACGCTGTGCAGACAGTTATGCTTCAATGTGAGCTGTGGGTCGATAATTCTATGAACGCATAAGGGCAAAGAACAAAAAAGATTTTGAAAAACGAGAGCGGTTCAGATTCCTCTGAGCCGCTTTTTTGTAAAATACTGATTTTGACATAACAAGACAAATACTCACATTTTCCTCGATTGACAGTATTTTTACAGATATGCTATAATATCAACATAGCATAACTGAAAAGGGAGAACGCTGATTCGTTGCGTTCTCCCTTGTTTTTATTCAGCTATTTGTGCCTGCAAGCAGCCCGAAATCATTGATTTGTGACAAGGGCTTCATATCCTCGTGAAGCAGATACAGCTCAATGCCCGCACCGTGGAATACTTCGATTCGTTCGGTGAGCTGCTGAACATTCCTTGTCAGACGACTAATGTCACGGATAACGACAATGCAGATATTGTGTGCTTTACAATCGGCAAGTAAATGCTCCATTTCAAGGGGCATATCCTCGGCAGTGCCGCTTGCAAAATCAAAGTACACACCGTAAAGCTCCCAATCTTCATGCTCTGCAACGGCTGCTTTCAGGTCGGTAATCTGCTTGTCCATAGCTGCCTTGTCAAGTGCTGTCAATCTTGCGTAAATAGCGACTTTCATCATAATCATATCCTCCTTATTTCTGGCGGCTGCCGTTATGACAGCCGCCTTGATTATTTTATGCGTAAATGATAGCTTCGTAGATAAGCTCTTTTGCTCTGAATTTGAGATTGTTGAGCAGTCCTGCCTGTTTCAGAATATCACCGTTCATAACGGCAAGCAGATATTCCTTGTCGTTCTCTGCCCATTTCTCGACCTGGCTTTCCACTGCGTCAACTGCACTGGCTTCCAGCTCGTCAAGGTAATGCAGGATAGTCCCCTCATTCACATAGCGGCGCAGACGGTCAGGAAACTTGGAAGCGACATATCTCAAATAGTCTTTGATATAGTCGGTGTGGAACGTCTGGCGTTCAACCTGGAATGTAGATTCATCAAAATGGGTAACGGTACTTGTGGCAGTGTCAAGCTGCCAAATAGGTCTGTATTTCTTGACACTGTTGTCGTAAATGGTCTTTTCACTTGCAATAATCATACTGGTATCCTCCTTAATGTTTCTTCTTACGAATCATCAGAACGGTGAGAACAATCACAACAGCAGCGAGAGCGATCAGAATGTAAAAGATAGGGCTAATCATATTATCGCTTTGCTGCGTGTCCTCTGTGACGCTCTGTGTGGCTTCCTGTGGCTCGGTAGCAGTCTGGGTGGTAAGTTTGTCGTCACGGGCTTGCTGTTGCTCTGCGGCGACAGCAGCGGCTTTCTCGGCGATGTCATTCGGGTCGGCATTACCTGGCTTCTGAATCTCATCGTTTGGCATATCCTGCGAATGAGATTTTTCGTTGTCCTCGATAGTGCTGTGTGCATTGAACATTGCCACGGTGTTGCCGTTCTGGTCTATCTGTGACCATTGCCCGTTGGAATATTCAAAGTGGTAGGTCATGCCGTCCTCGGTGGTGATTTGCCAATTGCCGCTGCGGTCGTCCTCAAAATCCCATTCTTCTGTAAGGTCTTTGTAGTAGTCCCTATACTCGTATTTCAGACTACTCACATCAGACCAGTCATATTCATCATCGCCGTAGTTATTGTTGACCCATTCCGTCAGAATGTGGTACTTATACGACGCTTCGGGAAAACTTGCGCCGTCATCGTCCTTGCCGTTCCATACATCGCTCCATATCTCCGTAATGATTACATCTTTCGGTATGTTCTCGGCAGCATAGGCACTCATTCCCGAAGTGAAGATGATAGCTGCGACTGCGATACTCGGAATCAGTCTGTACATGGCATTTTCTCCTTTCAGAACGGCACATCTTCTGCGGCAATTTCCGCAAAATCATCGGGATTGTAGCTGAAATCAAGCTCGTCGGGATTGTCAGGCATGGACTTCTTTTTGCCGCCTGTAAAGTGTATTTCTTTTACAACGACACTGGTGGATACACGCTTTTCGCCGTTCTTGACATAGGTGCTTGTTCTGACTTCGCCCACGCAGGTCATGAGGTCGCCTTTGTGGTAATACTTGCAAATGACGTTTGCGAGGTTATTCCAGGCAGTGCAGTTAAAGAAATCTGCGGTGCTTTCCTTGCCGTCCTTGCGCCTGGGGCGGTCATTGGCAAGGGTAAAACGGCAGTACGGAACGTCGTCTTTGGTCGTTGCAAGCTCGGGGTCTGCGGTGAGGTTTCCCATGAGGATAAACTTGTTAATCATAGTAATCTTCCTTTCTGTTGGTTAGGGGGTGGTTTTGTTGACAGCTTTATTATACATCATATTGCCGTCAATGTCAAGTATAATTTTCAGATTTTTTTGAGTTTTTTCAAATTTCTTTGTCGAACGGCTATTTCAGCCTTGACAAAATGGGAGAAATCAGTTATAATTATAAATAGAGATAATTTTTATTCATAACGGATCGGGTGAACAGGATTGAGAAAAAAATGCCAAATCTGCGGCGATGAGTTTGAAGCTAAGTCGAATCGGGCGATGTACTGCGAGTATTGCAGAACGAAAGCCCAGGTAGAACGGAACAGGCTCTATGCGCAGAAGCGAAGTGAGGGCAAAGCAAAGCGGATAGGTTCTGTGCAGATATGCCCGTTCTGCAAGCAAGAGTATACGGTGCGCAGCGGTTCACAGCAATGCTGTGAAAATTGCCGACAGAAGCAGCGGTATCAGCGGCAGAAAGCAGAAGCGGAGAAATATAAGAAAGAGCATTATGACCGACTTTCTGTCTATGTGCCTAAAGGCAAAAGCAGCGAATTGAAAGCCGCTGCCGCTGGGCTTGGAATGAGTTTGAACGAATATATCCTCGCTGCTCTGGATAAGTTTGTGAGCAGTGATGATAAGTAGTATAAATCGGAATTTAACGAAATAATGAAAACTTTTTAGGAGGTATTTTTGATGCAAACAGAAGAATTAGTTGTTACACA
>CANRFV010000038.1 GCA_947629985.1 uncultured Clostridia bacterium
GCATAACGGCCCGCCGAGTGCGGGCATACGAAGAAACCGACAAAGCAAAACACACAATATATAACTTGGAAGAGTATCGAAGTGGTTGTAACGGCCCGCACTCGAAATGCGGTTGCCACCTATCGGTGGCACATGGGTTCGAATCCCATCTCTTCCGCCAAGACAGAATAATACGAACCCGACAAGTGCTGTTGGGTTCGTATTGTTTTACGACAATGATTGGTTCGGAGTTGTTATTTCACAATAGAAAATCCTTTGCGGACGTTGCGAGGAAATCTTGTGGCGTTCTTTTCACTCCTCCGCCCATTTGCCTTTCGGTGGTTGGTTGTAGCACGGCTCTCGCAGGCGTCAACGGGAGAAAAATTTGCTTGTAATTCGCAAACAGTAAGGTGTCGGGCAGTAGTATGCTGTTCGGCGCTTTTGTTATGCAAATTTTTCTTGGCTCATTCTTCGCCGTTGACGTCTGCAAGGAGATATACAAGATACCAGCTTACACCGAGCTGCGCTCCTCCCGTCCTTGCCGAAAGGCAAATATCTTGACGGAGGAATAGAAAATGACAAGAATCGATGAAAGACAAGTAATTACGGCGGACAACGTGAAGTGGCTCGGTGAGATGATCGCCCTTATGTCGGCCAAAAGCAGTGACAAAATGTTTTGCCACAGCAAGGTAACTCAATTGTATCGTGGGTTAATAAGCGATATATTCTACAACAACCACAATCCAAACTACCACTTTTCAAATGGATACGACCTTGCAATGGAAGCTATATGCTTTCTGTATCAGCATGTTGGTTGTCGCTTAAACGATACCACCACAGTAATAAAATACGGTGTGCCAAAGGAAATGACTATTATGCAAGCGTGCTACTTTGTAGTTGACAAACTGATACGAGAAGATTTGAGAACAGTAACAAAATGGGAAAGTTACGATAATCCCGAATATGTTGAACTTTGTGAACCGTTTGAAAGCGTTATGCAAGACAATATGAAAGAGAGCGATTGGCAACAGGTAGATGCCATTATTGCCTCTCTGGACCTGAATAAAGACGAGTTGCAAACACTTGATTGCTTTATGAGTGGTAAAGGTCTATCCGAAACTGCACGAACAATACATTGTGGAATATCTACTGCGTTTGACCGCAGAAAGAAAATGCAAAAGAAGTATTTGCAGATGATGCGATTTTGAAGAATTTATATCATAATCTCTCTATATAAAAATACATAAGTAGAACAGTCCGCTTATCCTAATTTATCCAAAATGACCATGTTGCCATCTTGATCTACTTTTTTGAAATAGACATCTTGCATCATCAAGTAATTATCTTGATATTGAAACCATCCAATATTCTCGACGCAATATTCTAAATGTCTTAAAACGGGAATTGCCTGTCGTGAAGCGAATCCCATAACACCATCAGTGCGATTTGCTTTTGGAGTGGTAATTATAAAATCGAGTTCTTGCGTTTGTTCAAAAGCGTCCAGCATTTCTTTGGAGAAAATTGGACACACTTCATAAAGTCCTTGTGTTCCATCTCTCTCACCGTAGAATCGACTTCCAAATAAGCTGACATCCTCAATTATAAATCCAATTTTAATTTGTTGAATTTTGAGTGGTGATCCCTCAAAACATTTTTTGTATTCCGGTATTTTTTCGGCATGTTTATAAAATTGGGTAAGTAGATTCTTGACGTAGTAATGTCCATTTCTCTCAACACTTTCTTTCTCAATTATTACAGGGTTGAATGGCGATAATTTCTTGCCAAACTCTTTTTCATTATGTCCCATTGTACAAGTTTGACGACTACCAACTTGAACGACATTGCCATTCAACTGCGTTTTTTCGACAATATCGCTATTATCAAACTCAAAATGCTCCAGCAAATATAGAGTATTATCAAAAAACGCACATGCGTCTGGCCTTTCGGGTGGGGATTGCAAGTTGGTAAAAATCTTACAAAGATTTTCAAAAATAAACTTATCCTCTTTGCAAAGGTAAACCTTCGATTTGTACCTTGAGTCCAAACAATGGATAACACGCTTATAATCTGTTAATGGATCTCGTGGCGTCTGATTTTGTCTTTTTGCCATATTTTTACCACCCTTAATTTTAATTACATTATCGGTTTTCCTTAAAAAACTTCTTCCAATGGTTGCCAATGGTCGTCAGCCATATCCAGTGCAAAAACCGTGTTATTAATATAAAGTCGATTGTTCAAGTCTCTAACAAAGCCCCAATGTAATCCTTTCTCTTGCGCATAACTTTTGAAAGCGTTAAATTTGTTTTCAATCTGAATATCGATATTCTTGTCTTTGCCCTTACTTTCTCCGCCCTTTGTTTCAATCACCCAAACAGTGCCGTCTTTCATCTTGACAACATAATCGGCATAAAAAAGCCACTGATGTTGCAACGAATCGATATAAACTATAGAAAAATACTGTTTCCCCGAATCGCCGTTTTTATAAACCCAATCTATATCATCTCGTGTTTCACAATATTGTTCGAATAAAACTTCAGGCATACTACGGACAAGACTTGTTGCAAAGCCGGAAGTGTATCCCTCAAAGGCGTTTTTCAAATAGTCTCTTTCGTTTTTCTCATTCACGTCATATTTGTAAAAATCTTGTTCGGGTATATGAAATAGCGCAGTTTTCGGTTGAAGAGGTATGCCCTCCTGTTCTATCATGTTTGCCGTTGCTTCATGAAAATCTTGACGAAGTTTCTGTGCATTATTTATTACAAATGCATAAAATTCTCTTGTTTCTAATGCGACGAGTTTTTTGTTTGTCATACGCCCTTTTCGGAAAAGACGTTCCAAAATAGCCTTGACCTTACCCGTCTGCATACCTATTGATGTCTTAATGGAATCCACTGCGTGTAACAAATAAATTCCGTGATTATGTGTTTGTACATTTCTATGAATAGTACGATAGTTATCGCTATTTGCCACTGCGGTTGTTCTCACAAACACGCCTTCAAGAATCTTCCCGCGAATAGTGTCGCCAAATATATACCCTGCTTCTTCGAGGAGCATCTTGTTTTGTTTTTTGTCGTTTCCCAAACGATATTTCGCAACAAGCGAATCGTAGAGCTTATATAAAACCTCTCTTTCACCCAAACCGGCGAAGTCAAGATCGCGCAATTGTTTTTCAAGGGTAAACGATTTACATTTTTCTTTCAAAAACAATCTGCGCATTTCATATGCTTTATCTATGGATGTCAGCAATCCCATTTTGTATTTTTCATCAAAGGTATAGACGTAACAAAAATCAAGAAGATCATCGTCATAGTGGACGGCTTCTGGCATTCTGCGAATACGTCCTATCGTTTGAATTTCAAAGTTTTCGCTCATGCCCTCGCGCAATTTTACAAGGATTTTTGCACGGGGACAATCCCAGCCCGTGCTTATTGCTTGTTTCATCAACAGAAACACGGGAATACCATCATTTGCCGTGAGGTTGTCTGGCAGATCGCGCTTATCTTCACTCATCCACTTCGACACCATCCCATTTTCGTATGTATATCCCATTGATTCCAATTTCTTCTCCACGGCGTCAATCGTTTCCGGCTGACCGTTTGGAAATTGTATTAAAACAAGAGGTCGAATTGTTTTACCGATTTCGGCATAACGATTTGCTATGTCTTTTCGCTTGCTGTCTGCAAGATCGAGGAGACAGTCATAATCCTCATCCACATTCATTCCCTCGGTAATTCCTTCGTTGACATAAAGTGCCTTAGTAATCAATCCGGCGTTGATTACATCCAACTCATCAATTTCAAAATACTCAAAACGTTTGTTTTCTAATGCTGTTGCGCTTACTCGGATAATATTTTTTGCAGAGAATGCGTCAATAACAACTTTCGCTTTTGCGGTATTGTTGGAATGTTCTTCGTCTATAATAACAACAAATTGTAAATTGGCTCGATGTGCCTCTGCAATACGATTGTAGAGATTTGCGTGTTCCCCGTCTCGCAAAGCGGTATTTCCTACTTTCGTAACCAACTCCCAATTGATAAACGTTGTGCTACCGGCAGGAAAACCACATTTTAATGCATCAAACAAATTCTGTGTATGACGGTGTGGCGCATATTTTTGCATTTTTTTGCGACTTTGTTCTTCAAGATCGCCCTTCCCCGGACATAGCCATATAAATGCAGTATTATCATCTACTTTATCAAGGTATTCCTCCACAAAGTCAATGAGAATAATCGTTTTTCCCGAGCCGGTTGGGGACTTCATAATTATCGTTTGTTTGCTGTTTTCATCTCCGACCAGATCGATAAGTTTCAAAACAGCCTTTTCTTGAAAATCAAATAAGTTTATTCCGATACCGCTTACCATGCTTCTCCTACCTCTTTCAATTCAAATTTGAAGTAATAATCAGGAATGATATGAATCTCAACTCCCGCAAAACGCCTCGCCTGTGCTGTTGTCATCATAACGTTTTGAGAAATATAAAGGGCTTTCGCATTGGGATAGTCACCCCAATGTTGCTCCAATTCGTCCAATTCTGTGTCGCTCAATACCATTATATATTCTTTCCCGTCAATATCAACGCCGTGTTCAAGTTGTATCATTTCCACGATGTGCTCATTGAGTCTTTCGGAAAGTTCTTCATCATCTCGTGGAACAAAATCAGTGCGGTAATACTTAAGATTGGCGGGAAGACCATCTGAATATTTACTTCCATCTGCACGAATGCCCGTAATCACGGTTTTTGTGCGAGGATAGGTCACCTCATCACATATATTGCTTTCGTTGTTAGTGCAAAGTATAACACGCCGCGAGCCACCGTCCTCGTTGTTGAGTTCAAAAACAGCCTGCGCTGTCGTACCAGAACCCGCAAAAAAGTCGAGAAATATGGCATTTGACGGAACTCTTGTCAACTTAAACAAGTACTTAATAAGGCCAACGGGCTTTGCAAAGTCAAATTTAACCCCTAATTCTTTCAACTCTTTCGCGCTGTGCCTGTTTTCAAAACTCCCTATAAAATTAGTAGGGGTTTGTCCTTCTTCCGCTCGCTCGTCAAGCCATATCTTTGAATAAACATTCCAAACCGACTTATTTCCACGCTCATCCAATAAAACGCCTTCTTTGGATTTTATAAATACTAATGAGTTTTTTTCTCGCTCCTTGAAATATCGTTCTTGACTCCATCTCCAGCACCCATCGCCTTGCAATGGTAAAACTTTTTCGCCATCTGAAATTACCATCGGAAAAGAAGATCCGGGAGGAATTACAAAACTGCCATCGGGACATTTTATAAAATACCTTTGATTAGGGCGACTATCTAAAGATGATTGATACAGTCCAAAAGGTCTATATCTTTTCCCTTTTTTTACACCAGAACTCTCGATTTTATTATATAGTTTTTTTACAAGTTTTTCATCTAAATCACCCTTAAAGTCGTGCGCTACGGCTTGATCTTTTGCATAGACTAAAACGTAATCTATGTTAGGAGAAAAAAATCTACCTTTATTGCCACCTGTTTTCATTTGACGTGCTATTATACCCAAACAGTTTGTTGCACCAAAAATATCATCGCATAATAGCTTCAAGTTAGCCAATTCTAATTCGCCAATCGAAATAAAAATAATGCCTTCTGCTTTCAAAAGATTTCTTGCAATAAAAAGGCGATGATTCATAAAAGAAATCCATTTGCTATGCTTAAACGAATCGTCATCACCTACTATTTTATCATCATAAATAAAACTCTTGCCCGTGTTATATGGCGGGTCAATATAGATGACGTCTATTTTCCCCTTGTGCGTTTTCTCCAAAAGATAGAGGCTATGAAGGTTGTCGCCCTCCAAAATGAAATTGTAGCCTTCGTCGGGCGCAACAGAAATCTCCCGTTCCTTTACTTCTGCAAAAACAGGAATATTCGTCCCCATCTGAACGTCGACGTTTTCCTCGTGATCTTCCCAAACAAGTCCGTATCTTTTGGATACAAGCTCGTTCTCAATCTCTCCGAGGGCAATGAGCATTTCATCATCGCTCTTGTGTTCTTCCTTGATTTTGTTCAGGAATGTCAACATTCTTTGTCTTTTTAGCTGAGATAAATTAGGCACTATGTTTTCCTCCGACAATAATATTAAACGGGTTGCTAAACGTAGTATTATTAAATTATTTTAACATACAAATAGCAAAAAAGCAATGGTAAACACAACACAATGCGGGGTTTTCATTTTGCGCTGATTTATAAAACTGTATTTTAATAATTATTTATATTCCAAATTCACTTTGAGATACCTGCGTGTGCTTGTCTTGAACTAACCTCTTGTTATGTCAAGATTTAGTTTTTTTATCCTTTTTATAAATGCTTTTCAAGAAATTAACGTTATGCTATAATTATATTAAACGGAGAAATAGTGTATCGTATAATAAAACGTAGTTTATGTACAATTTAGGTTTTTATAAAATTTACAAACATTGATAGACGACACTGCACGATTGTTATATAGCAAAACAACGAGGATACTATGTATAAATTATTGCCAACCCAGATGTATACAAAAGGACAAATAAATTCAACTTTCATCAATTATGAAAACTACTTAATATCGTTATTAAATTCGCCGATTGGCTGCCATTATCCATCTTATTTTATGTCATTGACCGCTGGAGAAAAGTTTGTCGCCATAAAAGAGCAATCACATGGTGAATGCGATGCCAAGGCGGGTGAATATGCCATTGATTTTAAGCTATTAATGCCAAGTAAGGCAGTTGAGTATAAAGTTTTAACAAAGCGCACGATCGATTATTCTATGATGAAACATGGGTTTATAACGGTAAATGATACTCCAAATAGCTTAAATGACAATATGAAGAAAATCGCTAACGATAGTTTTCAAACTTTTATCGAGGAACTATCTTATTCTTCCACCGAACAATTACAACAGTCTGGCCAAAATAAAAAAAGTCTTGTTTACGATGTGGTAAAAAATATGAAAACAAAGAAAAATGTTTTATTTTTCTTCCCGTGTAATTTCGATATAAACGATCCTTCTTTCTTTATAATTAAAAAAATTTTTTCATCCTTATTTTATTTGCGAAACGGGTTGGACTACGATACATATCTAACGTATCTCAACGGAATTCCAAACGGGGAATTCATCATCATAAAATACTGCGCAGGACAGTTCATAATCGTTGATAAAATTCCAGTATTTTTGATACAAGAATTCACTGATTTATATCGTTTGACTAATATATGAAAAGACAAAATAGGAAACTATTAACTATTTGGCAAATTTAGTTGCGCTTGGAATATACAAGTGGCGGCGCGGTGCGCCGCCATTCCAAGCGCAACGTAACCAACTGAATAAAAGAGCCTCGCTACAAACGGAGTTAAAGTCATAACCACCAGCCGTGCTGGTGGCTTGGGCTGCTCCCTTGGAGCATTCCCCGTGCCGAGTCTAAAAACTCAT
>CANRFV010000039.1 GCA_947629985.1 uncultured Clostridia bacterium
TTTCGCACCCGGATTGTCATTGCCGTAACCTTCGAGCAGATTGACAACACCCCACACGCCGATACCGGCACCGATCAGAATGATAACAGATTTCAGGACTGTTCCTGCTGTAGAGATAAATGAGCTTGCATCAACTTCGCCACCGGCAGCAAATACGGTCATACCACAGCATACAAACATGGCAGCTACCGTCATAAGGCTGACAATAGCCTTCTTTGCTGTCCAACAATTCTTGGACAGTGTTGCATTTTTTACATCAGGTTTGTTTGTTTTCATTTTCATGTTGCATTACCTCTTTCTGTAATTATTATTCCAGATCATCATCAGACTGGTCAAACTCCGGTTCATCAGGACTATCGTCTGTTTGCGGTTCTGGAATTTCATTTGTTTCTGGCTCTTCCGTGGAGTAGACACCATCCTCTTCGGGAACAGCCTCTTCTGTTGTTGTCTGCCCATTACATTCATACTGCTCAACAGTGTCATCCCTGTTGAGATCGACCTTATGCTCTGTTCGTTCTTTCACAAATTTTGCAATGTCAAATCCCATATTCGGGTTTTTGTCAAGCAGCATTTCATACTGCTTATGATGTGTAATATCATACTTATCAGAAAAGAATGGGCGCACTCCTCTGACACGCAAGATACACTTTCCGCCATCCATTACTGCTATCTCATCCTGTGCCATCAACTCCCTTCCTGACTTTTGATAGTTCGTTCCATAGCTTTCTGATTGCCCTCTGTTCTGTGAAGTCGTCATGGAATCGATCGTTTCTTTTCCAAGCATTTCCGACAATTCCTTCAATGTTGTCTTTTCTGTACCACCCAGAAAGAGCAGAGTATCGCAGTTTCCTTCGATCGTATCGGCATTATCCTTGTAAATCGCCTTTAATTGGCTTTTGGCTTGCAGGATGATACTTGCTGATATTTCACGGGATCGGATCGTAGCTATCAATTTGTCAAAGTTTGGTATTTCGCCGATGTTCGCAAACTCATCAAGCAAGCAGCGAACATGATATTTCAGTCTGCCACCCGGACTGGTGTCTGCCCGTGTGCATAACAGATTGAACAATTGGGAATACATCATTGCAACCAAAAAATTAAATGTGCTGTCTGTATCGGAGATGATGATGAACAATGCCGACAGCTCATCTCCCATTTTATCAAGCTCCAATTCGTCATAAGAAGTGATCTCCAGAACCTCATCTATGGCAAATGGTGCAAGTCGTGTGGAACAGGAAATCAGAATGGATTTTGCAGTCTTGCCTGCTGCAAGTTTATAGGATTTATACTGTTTTAACGCAAAAGTTCCAAGTCTGATCTGTTCCTCTGTCGGTCTATAATTTTTACGAATTTCTTGATAAGATTCTGAAAAGTATTCTTTAGGCGATTCTTCCGGAGGTTTCTCCGCAGAACCTGTCTGCTCTGGATCAGCAGCACTATCTGGAGATCCTACTTGTTTTGAACCATCCGGAAAATCATCATTGATCCAACATTCCAGAAATTCAAACTGAATGTCAATGGCGTTTTTGAAATTCTCATCATCTTCCCGGCATTCAGAACTGTTTATCATTTCGATCAGTGTTTCAAAATTTCGCTCTTCCTCTGGATAGAACGTAAAAATCAATGCAATGTACGCCATATATAGCAGTTTTTCAGCCTTTTCCCAGAAATCATCCCCACCGGACGGCTTATTGCTGTTTGTATTTTTGATCAATACTTCTACAAACTTGATAATATCCTTTTCCCGATGCTCCGGAGAAATATAGGAAAATGGATTATAATGCATTGATTTTTTGAAATCAATCGTATTGAACACTTTGATTTTGTATGGCTCATAGATCGGTTTTCCATTTTTATTTTTTCTCCCGGTCGGTCTGCCACGTTGAAGCATTTTTCCGCATTCCACAAGCACTGTCCCTTTGGGATCGGTCACAATGTATGAGGAGTGCATCTGCATCAGATTCGGCTTCACAAAAAATCTCGTTTTACCTGAACCTGAACCACCGATGACAAGAATATTTTTATTCCGGGCATATTTAGGATGTGCCGGTCTGCCAAGAGAAAGAAATTCTGTCTGTGTCAGAATGATGTTGTTTTCAAAATCTTTCAGATCCATGAACGGCTCAATCGCCTTTCCTGCACCCCATTCCGCTGAACCATATTCTTTGCCAGTACGGTACTTCTTGCGATTTTTCGCCTTGATGTACATGACGAGTTTCATGACCGCTGCTACAAGCACACCGATCAGCAGATCCGTAGGATGAAAACTCGGCATCGGCTGTGCAAAAACGTCAGCAAGGTTCGTCAACATTGGCAGCAGTTTATCAGAAAAACTCTCTCCCTCTGCCAATCGGTATGCACATGAAAATTTATCACCGGCATAGGCAAAAATAATGTACGGGATATTGGGCAGCAGATATTTTTTCAGCTTTCGGGTATTGATATTCATTTACTCTGCTCCCTGTGCTTTTCATGTACTTTCTCTTTTCGTGGCTGCTTTGCAATACGTCTGGCTTCCTTTTTCAGTACATCCCGGCTCACCTCACCACGATCTTGGGAAAGAGCAGATTGCTTTTTCTCTGCATATTCAGTAAATGCACGCTTGATGTTCTCTGTTTTACTGGAAGAAAAGAAAACATGATACGTTGTCGGCTGTGTAGAACTATCTCGTTTGACCGCATAGTCCACATCATATTTCTTTGCAGTTTCAAGGAATGAGCGTATGTTTTTATCTGAAACCTTGATCGCTTCCAGTTTTCCGCCATTGCTTTTCCTTGCAAGCTCTCCAACGGACATCTTGCCTTTTTTCTCCGATGTATGGCTCAAAAACTCCTGCATACAGTTTTTTAGAACATCCTCCGTCAGATGTTCCGTTTTCACGGTCAGATCAATGACCTTGCGGACATTTTCATCTGTTGTCGGCATGACTATGCTCCTTTCTGCTGTGATACAAGTGCTATACTCATGTATTTCGCCATTTCAGAAACTGCGAATACGGAATCCTCATTATCATCGCAAGACCAGTCATGGATCTCCATCTTCATGTGATCTGCTGCATCTGCATTGGAAAATGCTCCGATACAAACAAGCTCCATTGTGTCAAGCTCTGCCATCAGGTAGAAGATGCTCTGCATTCCGGTCGAGATCCTCTGTAACCGGAAAACAGCATTTACATGGGAAAGATCTACCATTTTCTTGTACTGCGTATAAATCAGATTCATTTCGTTTTCCCCCTTACTCCGATAATTCCGGCATTGTGAATACTTTGTCAATGTTGGTGTTCAGGCAGTCAATGAATGTCCGGAACACTTCTACTGCTTTCTCCTCAGTCGGATAATATCCGAGGACAAGGGGTTCATTCTTGTTTTCTTCTTCAAGCAGGGAAGCAGTGAGTGCAAGCATTTCGCTTTCTTCCCCGGTCTCGATATTTTCCACCACTGTTCTGATGATGGAGATCCTGCGGATCGCACTGTAATTGACAGCTTCCATATCCTGTGTTACTATTGTGAACATAACGACCTCTCCTTTTTAATCAAATTTGGCTTTATATCGCCAATTATCATATTCTTCTTCTGTGATGCAGCCTTCTGCAAGCTGCTTTGACATCTGATACCATGCTGCCAAACGTTCCTTTAGCTCATCGTTCAGCAGCAATACCAATTCGCCGTCTGACTTGCCTATTTTCAGTCCATACAGATCCTCCAGATAAAACAGTGTCTGCATCAGACCTTCCGGTGTCGATACATCCGGAATGCGTATAGCATACGGTGATACGTTCAATTTATCTGCAATTTTACAGAGCAGCTCGTTTTTAGGAATTCGGTCACTTGATTCGTACTGAGCGATCCGAATATCAGCGTTTCTTTCTGGAAATCCGACCGCCATGCCAAGCTGCTTCTGTGTCATTCCACGCATCAGCCGGAAATACTTTATCCTGCTGCCGATAAACATGGATCTGCAAACTCTCGCTTCGCTTCTTCCGCAAATCTTCTATTCTGCTCTTCGATAAAAGATCCCCAATCCGTCTCTGAGCTGCAATAACCACTCTGGGTCTTGTGGTAACCACCCTGTTGTCTTCTTTCCATATCTGACCGTACCTTTGCAGCTATATAGCTGTCATAAGAAACCGGAGCATTATACAAGCTCGTCAGAAGATAACTACGCCGTTTCCTGATCACTGTACTCGTTTCCTTCAGGCAATCAAGGACATACATGATATGTTCCTCTGTAAGCATCTGAAACCGCTTTTTGACTTCACTGGTCGGAATACGGCATCCATTGATCTGTTTCACACTGTCGGTTGTCGCATATACAGATGCGATAATATCGACCAATTCCTCCACATCTTCTTTTTGATACAACGGCTTTCCCGTTTTTATGCTGTTGTAATCAGAGAGTATAGCTTCCTCCTCGATCTGTTCCCTCACTCTCAAAACCAATTCCTGTTGGCTGCTGCTATCCATCTCATCTATCCGCCCATAGTCTGGATAGATAGGATCTGATAAAACAGTCTTGGAAAAAAGTCTGGTATTATATGTAGGGAATGATGATTCTGCACTTTCCAGAGCTGTGATTTCCGAGGTTTCAGAAACTTGATTTTCATCATTCAAGCAGGATGAAATACAGTATTCAGAATTGCATTTCACATCCGATCCAGAATGCTGATTTTCACTATTCTGAGCATCCGCTTTTCTGTATGAAGTCCCATCTGTTTTCATGTTTTCTTTCGCCAATGCTCCTGACGTATTGGAGTCAGGTGCAGTGTCAGTATCTTCAAAATACGTCTTAACGAAAATCTTATCTGGATTTCCCTGTCCGACACGCTTTCGCTCGATCAGACCGATCGTATCCAACTCACGCATCAGCTTCCCGGCTTTCTGCGCACCCACATTGAGCTTATCACAAACAAGCTTTTGAGAGAAATGAACATAGACTTTGCCATTGTCATCCACGAGACCCGACTTCAAGCTCAATCCTGTTTTATCAAGCAGAAGAGAATACAGGATCTTTGCATCACTGGACAGAGAATGAAACTTCACATCCGTAAACAGAAACTGTGGGAGACGATAAAACTTATACTTCTTGCTGTCATCGCTGTAAATGTAATCAAACATATCTATCCCTCTCTTTCCACCTTAAAGTTTTTTACATAGATACGCTCCTGTGCTGTAAAGACCAGACCAAACTGTTCTAATTCTTTCAGCATCAGAGCTGCCTTTTCAGAGGTACAGCAGAAATCACGGCAAATCGCTGTGATCGGGTACAGCACATAAACGTGATCACTTTCATCTACACATCCTTCATCCACTGCTTGGTCAACCATATCCAACAGTATCCCATACAGGACTTTAGATTCTGCTGTGAGCGAAGAAAATCTTGGACTGGAAAAAAGCTTTTTTGGCACAACATATACCAGAAGATCATCCGCTTCACTTTCAAGCAAATAGTTAAACATCACGCTTCTCCTTTCTGATCAGCAGGGGCTTTTTGAAACACCTTGTCTTTCCTGAACCAGATCCGCCCAGTATCAATAGATCGCACTCTGTGCTGTGTTCATGCCGGTACTGTTCACAAAATTCTTTTGCACTTTCGATAGTATCTGCAATGCACACAGGAACAAGTGATGATACCATACGGTCGATCACAATATATCTTCCCATCTCCTCACTCTCCTTTCAGAATTTTATTTACTTCTCACACGTGACAGGCTGATAAACATTATCGGGACTGTAGCTTTCCAACAGCTTGATCGTTCTTTTGACCGTGCTGTCGGCAAACGCTTTTGCTTCTTTCTCCTCGAATGTGTTTTCAAAGTACCCATCCTTGAGATGAATTTTCTTTACAAAGCCCTGCTCACCACTGAATTTATTTCTCCACTGGATCTTTTTCATTTCATGACACCTCCTTTTGTCAATGTCTATTCTTTGCAACAATCTTTGAATTTCAAATCATTGTTTCCTATTTCAGCCCTTTCAAGATATGTGTGATAACATCCACTGTCCAACCGTTTCCGATACACTTATAACGTTGTGTGTTGGATATGCCTTCTGTGTAATTGTCGGGAAGTGTCTGCAAACGCTCCGCTTCAACAGGTGTCAGTTTTCTGATAATATAGTCACCATCAGGTAAATCAAGCTTATAAAGACCTGTCTTTGCACCGCCACCGCCGCCATTTGCTTTTAATGAAACAGATTTGCCATGTACGGAATAAATGCGTTCGCCCAAACCGCCATTTCCAAACTGCCCTATGCGGATGGGTTCAGCAACCATTGTAGCGGCTAAATTATCCTTTCTTGCAGCGTTTGCAAGACTTGTGTTGCTGTACTGTGCTTTCAGTGTTCTTGATTTGCCTGTTTGTTCAGCATTAACACTAATACCTTTTTCAAGCACATCTTCAAGCTTAATACACTTATCTTCCGGCTGTGTGATATTAGGAATATTCGTCCAGTAGCACCGCTTTCTCTGCTGACCTGAAACAAGAGCCGAGTTTATCATAATTGGTTCAACGCCAAGCTGTTCAGATATAAAAGCTTTTATGTTTTTGTGGATTGAGTAGTTATTTTCATACAGAAAATACTTACATTCACTTTCATAGAGTGCCCGAACGTACTCCATAAACAGCTTGACTCCCACGCCATCAGAGGTAGTTTCACGCCCCCTTTTTGCAATTGACCAATATGTACACGGACTGCCGCCAAGCAATAAATCATACCCTTTAAACTTCGTAAAATCACCGTCAAATACGTTCCCGTGGTGAACAATATCGGGAAAATTATTCTTTGAGACTGTGACAGCGTACTTGTCAATCTCAAAGGCATCGTAATTTTCCACAGGAATGCCTGCCCTTTGTATGGCAAGCATACCACAGGAAATGCCGTCAAACAATGACAATAATCTCATTCTCTACTCTCCTTTAAGCAGTACTGTCTGATTATTTCAACAGATATTTCGGCTGCGATGGTTGGTACGTATGTGTTCACGGAGTATCGTATCGAGGGCGAAAAGATACGCAAGTGAACGATGATAGCAGTCAAGATACTTCATGCGACTACAAAATATGCTGTACATTTTCTCATGCTCTTCATCCCAAAAGATTGTGTTTTCTTGTCTTTCCATTTTTCATTCGACCCCTCCGTATTTTTATATATAAAAATAACGCTTCTCAATAGTTTGAGAAACGTTATTGGTTATCAGCTTATATATACAGAAAAAGCGTCCCTTGATTTTCATCAAGGAACGCTCTGTGCGATTTAACCTGTCTGCATGGTTTATCTTTGTTTCAATTTTACATCGCTATTTATGGTTATAGTA
>CANRFV010000040.1 GCA_947629985.1 uncultured Clostridia bacterium
ATTTCCTCGTAATCACGCTTGTCCTTGTCCGTATACCAGAAAATCGGACGATATGTATTGCACCCTTTTGACATACATTCAGAAAAACAAGTTTTGAATGCCGCTGAACGAATACCGCCCTCAGCCTTGCGAATACCCGTAATATCCAAATCCGCATCAAATTCCTTGACAACACGCTTTGCAGGCTTTTTCTTCGCATATTCACAACACTTGTTAGAAATGGGAAAATCAGGCGGATTTTGCATGATAAACTGTTTCAAAAAGCGGTTACGTTCTATGCTGAATCTACTGATTTTCTGATAGCCGTCCTTGTCGGAATATCGTTCACCGCACCACCACTGTAAAGCTGTTTTGCAATTTGGATATTTCTGCAAGAGGACCTCTAACGGTTCATCTTCCCACTGAAAATGGTGTTTCTGCAATCTCATCATCTGCTCAGAAACATATTTCGACAGGAAAGGAACACCATATTCCTTAACACAAGTAGGAATTGGCTTGTCAGGCTTGACACGCTCAATGGTGATACCGTATTTCTGTTCCAGTTCAGCCAAATGTTTCTTTGTTGCGGTATATTCAAGCCCCGTATCTATCCAGATATACTTGACCTTGCCGTCCTCATCTACTTTATGTATCAGGTCAAGGACAATGTCACTGTCAGCACCGCCGCTAATGCTGCAAATCGGATTATATGACCGTATCAAGATACGCTGTGCCTTGCAAAGACTTGTATAGATTGTAAAATTATTACTTTCATCGCATTTTTTCAACAGTTCATCAAATTCCATGAAGTCCTCCTAAAATATGTGCGATTACATCCACCGTCCAACCATTACCGATACATTTATAACGCTGTGTGTTGGAAATTCCTGCCGTGTAATTGTCGGGCAAAGTCTGCAAACGCTCCGCTTCAACAGGTGTCAGCTTTCTGATGATATAATCACCATCGGACAAATCAATTTTATACAGGCCTGTCTTTGCCCCCTGACCGCCGCCATTGGCAGAGAGTGTGACAGACTTTCCACGGACTGAATAGATCCGCTGTCCCTGACCGCCCTTGCCATACTGCCCGATACGAACAGGAGTGCATACAAGCGTATCTTTCTGCACCGTTGTCAGGCAATTTGATTTACCATCATCACGCGCTTCAATATGCTGTTCCGTTTTATTCTCATCAACATAACGCCCACGCTGTGCAGCACCGACAGGGATTGCAACCGCAGTTGTACCGCCCTTAAAGCCGTTATTACCGAGAATATTTTTCTCGCCAAATTTGTAATATCCAGCCATAAAAGTACGACTTTTTTCACCGTCATTGTTATATGTATTGATAGGGACAGCAATCTTTTGTCTGTTCTTTTCACTTCCAAAATCAGGGAAAAGATTCGTGCCAGCTTTATAATAAGTAGCCGGAATGGTGTGTGACTTGCCATTTACGGTATTAACAGGAATTGCCACCATTGTCCGCTGTTTTCTTTCAAGCGTATTGTAAAGTACAGCACCGTTGTAGGAAGAAGTCATACAATAGGATTTGTCCTGCCACGGAACACCATTTTCAAGCACATCGGCAAGCATAATACCCATATCATCAGGCTGAGTGACATTCGGGATATTCGTCCAGTAACAGCGTTTACGATTCTGTGCAGATACCAAAGCCGAATTTATCATTATCGGCTGAACGTCTAAATGCTTGCTGATTTCGTCCTTGATATTCTGATGAATGGAGTAGTTATTCTCATAAAGAAAATATTTGCACTCACTCTCACGGAGCGCACGAACGTATTCCATAAACAGCTTGAATCCCATACCGTCAGAAGTAGTTTCCCGTTCCTTTTTGGCAATACTCCAGTATGTACACGGACTTCCGCCAAGCAGTAGATCATACCCCTTAAACTTCGTAAAATTGCCATCAAATACGTCCCCGTGGTGAACAATATCGGGAAAATTATTCTTTGAAACCGTGACAGCATATTTGTCGATTTCAAAGGCATCGTAATTTTCCACGGGTATGCCTGCCCTTTGCAGAGCAAGCATACCGCAAGAAATACCGTCAAATAAACTTAAAACTCTCATGAAACGACTCTCTTTCTAATGTCCTGAATTACGCATCATAATCGAAAAGTTCGTTATATTCTTCCTCAAGCTCCATGTAGTCCTTGAAAAGCTCATGATACTTTCTGTTAAGCTCCTCATTTTCCCTGTTTACCTTTTCAGCACGCTCATTTACCTTTTTGTCATAGGCAAGCACCTCACTGATAAGCGACCTTATCCTCGATATTTCGGCAGTTTCAACGCCTTTGATATACCACTTCTTGCTGTGATTTTCAACGATCACTCCCACAAGAGCCATGCCTGCCAATGCCGCAAATCCTACACCGATTTTCTTCATTGCTGCCATAATTTTTTCTCCTTTTTAATCATCATTATTGTTGTCATCGAGATAGTCGGGATAATCATCTTCTTCGACGATCTCATTATCTTCCTCAACGTAGTCAGGTTCAGGCTGAACCACGTTTTTCTTGCCGATGTTCTTTTTCTTCGTCATTAAAAATACAGCCGCACCGACACCAATCAGAGCAACACCACCAAAAATAGGATAAATGTTATTCATGTTCATATTGTTCTGCTTTGGCTGTTCTACTTCCTCAGAAGTAGCTTCAGAGCTTTCCGAAGTTTCATTGGTATCAGCCGTAACCGTACCGCTGTCAGGGTTCACTCTGCTGTTAGCATTTTCTGCTGCCTGTAAAGCCTGTTCGGGAGTGATATTTTCCTTATTCTCGTCACCTGCATACAGCAGAGCATACAAATCAAAATCGTCAACTTTGTTGAGGAAAAATACCGAATCTTCGCTGTTTTCAGCCGAATAATTTATCAGCACATAAAAGACATGACCATCCTTTGTGGTAACTGCAATAAACTGCATTTCTTCTGTATCAAAAACAATTCTCTCCGACTTCACAAGAGAAGCATTTCCCGAAGTATCGTAGTAATCATCACCGTAATAATCGGGAATTGTGCTTGCAATTGTTTCTGTCGAAACTGTCATATTTTCCTCAGTTTCGCTTTGTACCATTGAAGAAGAAATTGTAGTTTCTGCTGCCGTTGCGGTTTCAGAAATTAAATTTTCTGTTGTTGTTTCTTCCGCAAAAGCTGTTGCTGAAACTCCTGAAAAAGCAAGGATCATTGCAGAAATCGCAGCACTAAAAAATTTTGTTTTCATCATTGTCCTCCTTTGTTTTTATTGCTATTTCACCATTCGCAAGAGCCTCCAGCATTTCGTCTGTAATGCCCTGCGAACGCAGTCTCATCAGCGTATCGTGTTCCCTTGAAACAAGCGTATTTACGTCCTTAATTTCACAGCTAAAAACAACAGCAAGCTGTGAATGTTCAAGCACTCTTGCTTCGGATTCCAGTTTTGCAAGCTCCTCTTTATCCGCCTGAATACGCTTTTTCAGAAAATCCTGCCGCTGATGATTTTCAGCTATTTTCTTTTCTAATCGTTCCATAACGCCTCCTTTAATACAGCACAAGCCGTGGATCAATGTAATCCCAGCCAAATCCGTCCGTGTCAATGTTGACATGAAAATTTACATTCCCTGATGTCGTTTTGGCAAATTCATCACCGAGCTTGATTTTATCGCCCTTTTCATAACCGTTTGTCAGTTCACAATTTGTAATTTCCACCTCTGTATCACGTTTTGTTCCGCCAGTTCCGTCATACCAATACTCCACATCATCTTTCCGTAAAATAATTTTGTTATTGTCCGAATCCACTTCTTTTATCTCGCAGTCAAACGGCGCAAACAGCGATTCTCCGCTATTGCAATAGACCTTGATACCCTGATAAAGTCCGTCACTTGCACTATTCCACCCCGTCATTTCATACCCAAATTCACGCATCAGACTGTAATCCCGAATCGTTGCACCGGGAAGAAAATCATGCAAAGTCTGGTGATTGCCATGCAGTGTTGCCGTATCATTTCCGGCAAGCAAATTGTAATACTCAATACGTTCATCGGCATTTGCCATACCGCTTAATTTTTCAATGACAACCTCATCAAACGTCTTTTTCTGCTTGACGTTGTAATACAAACGGCAGTCAGTCACCCAATCGTATTCTTTCAGAAATGCTTCCCACGATTCGGACGGGATAACATGATAGAATGGTGTAGCAACATTTCCATTACCGTCAAGTAAGCCGTAATTACAAGTTTCACCGTTTCCAAACCAACCGCCATAAACATTTCCGGCAGGATCAGAAATATCATAATACTGATTCTGAAAATACCAGCCTGTAGCGGAAAAATTGTCGTTGAAATTCAAAATTTCACCATTGTTGTAATTGTAATAAAGTCGGTTTCCGCTTGCGAAATTTTGCACCTCATAGGGCATCGCATCAGGATGAGAGATGTCAATGAAATATCCGTTTCCGTCAAGTCCGGTGCCGTCAAAGGAATAATAGGCGTAATACTCATATTCCCAACGCTGTTCCCATTTCGATGTGTTGTCGTAATGACATTCAAGCTCATATTCCGCATTGAAAATTTCTCTTAAAATTTCTTCCGTTCCCGACGTATAACTCCAGTATTTTATGTCCCCATTTTCTGCCGTGAAATCATAGTAATAGGCACAAAGAAAACTCCATAATTTCGTGCAGTCAAAGTCATAAATCGGTTCATAGGGGAAAACTCCGCTGCTGCCGAAAATAAAGTCCGTAGGTTTATCTTTCATACTTGAAGTGTCGATTCCAAGCTGATTTAAGCCTGTTTTCCAATCGTCCGTTCCGACTTTCAGAATGTTCTGATTCATGTTATAAGCAAGGCTTGTATAATATTTTTCTGCTTCACTTAAATCGTAATCTTGCGCCGCATAAGTACCGAGCGTGAAGCCACCTCCTGATGAAACCGAGCTGAAAATCATTATAATAAAACCGAAAATAAGAAGAATAATTATGACCGGAATTGCAAGCGTGGCAAAGAATTTCAGCACTTCTTTTTCAAAAATATTTTTTATGAATTTAATTGCCTTCTTGATTTTTTCTGAAAAAGGAACTTTCTTTTTATGCTGTTTTTCCTTGAAATTATCGTGCTTTTTAGTAAGCCGATTTTTCTCCTTTTTCAGCCTGTTATCCGATTTTAGTTTCTTATTTTGAGTAACATCACGCCTTTTCCGTTCACGCTGCAAACGCTGTGGTCTGCTGAATTTTTCCGCAGCAGGTTCAACAACACGCCTTTTTACAGAATCAATTGCATGAACAAAATCATTATCCTGATCTTCATTGATCGCTTTCTGCCAAGCAGACGCTCTCATTCGCTTTGCCGTATATTTTGCCGGCTTGAAAACAAGTAATCCCGGCTTATTGAGTTTTGCAATTATTTTCTGATCATGGTATTCTTTGACACGAAATTTATTTTTCGTTTTAAGCTGTTTTCGCTCAAATTTCAGTTCACGTTTTGTCTGCTTGTAAGCTTGCAATCGCCGCTTATTCATCGCTTTACGGAGTTTATTGCCGTGTGCAGACCTTTTCTTTGTACGATATTCAGCTTTTGCTTTTTTCAAATCAGCTTTATTTGCTTTAATTTTTGGTTTATACGTTTTTGCTTTGTAGAGCTTGTTATCTGATTTTTTAAGCCGATATTTAGCCTTTTCGACCTTATACAGTTTTTTCGATTTCAGGTGATGATATGTACCCTTGACGGCATCTACAGCAGTTTTGAAAACAAAGAATGTACCACGATGATAATCATCAACTGCCTCACGGTTATATTTTTGAATTGCCTTATTTTTTACTTCACGCTGTACGGTTTCAGCCGATTTCAAGCCGATCGTTTCACTTGCAAGCGCCGTATCTACTGCCGTCTGAGCTACATCATGGACAGCGAAATTTACAGCACCGACATTTGCCTTGAACAGTTTGCTCCTGACCGTTTTAGGCTGCCATGATTTGATAGTCCTTGTGACCGAGGGTTTATCGCCCGTGATACGGTATTTTGCATGAGCGACTTTGTGAATAATACCTCTGCCGCTGTGGTGCATTTTCTCACCACGGACGATATATGCACGAGTGTGAAAGTGACCTCTGCTGTTCTGCTCACGGCGAAAATCTATATAAAATTGCTTCGACCGTTTACTTACTTTATCAAATCGTGCCTGCGCTCTGCGGAGGTTATTTTCTTTTCTCTGTAAGCTCATAATTCCTTCATTCTGCACAGTTTACGCACTCTCAGCAGGCTTCGTGGTCATGAGTTTATACATCTCTGTATCAGTCGGGAATTTATCCGTAAACGGCAGTAAAATCTTATCATAGCGGATAAGTCCCTCGCCCGGACCGCTGTTGGTGACATATTTCATCTGCTCTTTTGAAATGTGCAATTTTTCGGCAAGAATATCACGATCTCCGGCAGCCTGATTCAGCATATAGATAAAATCGCTGTTGTCAAAAATATTTTCTACCTCGGAAGAAGAAAGCAAGTCCTTGACATTTTGCGTGATACCTGTCGGCACACCGCCCCATTTACGAAAACGTTTCCAGATCTCAGCAGAATATTTTGCCGTCTGTTCCTCTTTCAGCAAAAGGTGAAACTCATCGATATAATAGCGAGTAATACGTTTCATTTCACGGTTTGCCGATACTCGATTCCATACTGTATCCTGCACAATCAGCATTCCGACCTTTTTGAGCTGATTACCAAGCTCCTTAATATCAAAACAAATAATTCTATTTGTCATATCAATATTTGTGCGATGATTGAAAAGATTTTGCGAGCCGCTTGTAAACATTTCAAGGGAATTAGAAACACGCAGAGCGACTTCTCCCTCTTTCTGTAATTCAGACTGCAAATCGCATAACATCGGCATATTTTCGACTGTCGGCATATTCTGGATAAAGTCTATATAGATTCTCTGAACGCATTTATCAATGACAGAGCGCTCCTCAGAAGAAAGTCCATACCGACCACCGACAATAATTTCACACAAAGAAATCAGAAAATCAGATTTATTTGCAATTACTTCCATCGGATTACTGAAAAGATAATCGTCGATGGTGATGTCCATCGGATTGATGTGCTGTTCAGAATTACTTGTGATCCTTATCAATTGCCCATGCAAAGCCTGAACAAGTGGGAAATATTCACCCTCCGGATCACAAATAATAATGTCATCTTTGGTTGTCAAAAAGCTATCCAAAATTTCCCGCTTAACGCTGAAACTTTTTCCTGCACCCGGTGTTCCTAAAATCAACCCATTTGGATTTTTCAGCCGTGAACGATT
>CANRFV010000041.1 GCA_947629985.1 uncultured Clostridia bacterium
TTCTTTCCCTGAAATTTATGATTGCATTGCCATATCACTTTGCGGTATTTATCATTGGAATGCCACACCTTTGAACCATAATAACCGCCGCAGTCTGCACAGATGAGCTTGCCTGAAAAGATACTCACATTGCTCCTACTGCCGTTTTTACGCTGCTTTATTTGCCGCTGCACCAATTCAAAAACTTCCGGTTCAATAATCGCCTCATGGTCGCCACGAACATAATATTGCGGCACTTGCCCCTCGTTTTTGATTTTCTTTTTTGTCAGGTAATCGGGTGTGAAAACCTTTTGTAATAAGGCATCACCTTTGTATTTTTCATTTTGCAGAATACTCCGAATAACACCGCCGGTCCATTTTGCTTTGCCGCCCGGTGTGGGAATTTCGTCTGCTGTGAGATCTTTTGCAATCTGATAGGGCGATTTTCCTTTTAGAAATTCTGAATAAATTCTGCGGACGATTTTAGCCTGTTCCGGATTGACAATAAGCTCTCCGTCCTTTCCCTTATCATAGCCTAAAAATCGCTTGAACGGAACAGAAACTTTGCCTTCTTCAAATCGCCTGCGTTGTCCCCATGTGCAGTTTTCAGAAATAGAACGTGACTCCTCTTGGGCGATCGATGACATAATTGTGAACAGTTCATATAGTAACAGATGATCCACAGCCAAATTCGACACAATTGTATATCATTCAAAAACGGCTGTATCCTGTCATAAGGTACAGCCGTCATCATGTTTCTGTTTAGGAACAATATTTACAGTAAAAATATTTGACTTGACATATTTTTATTTTAGCAGTATAATAAATATAGAGAAAAAGTTGATAAAAAGTTGATAATTATGCTGTAAAATAAAAAAAGGGGTGACAGTATGTACAAAATTCTGGTAGCAGATGACGAAAAAGATGTAGTCAGCTTATTGAAAGATTATTTTGAAATGAATGACTATCTTGTAATTACAGCGTATTCCGGTGTGGAAGCAATTGAAAAAGTTGCCCAAAATCCAGATATTATACTGCTCGATGTCAATATGCCTGACGGTGACGGATTATCTGTATGCCGTAAAATCCGTGACAATGTTTCATGTCCGATTTTGTTTTTGACTGCAAGAATTGAGGACAGCGATAAAATTTCAGGTTTTGCATCAGGCGGTGATGATTACATTATAAAACCGTTTTCCATTGATGAACTCGGTGCGAGAGTAGCTGCACATATCCGGCGTGACCACAGGATAAAAGCTCAGGCAAATGTGCGGTATTTCGGGAATTTGACAATTGATTACACCGGGAAAACTGTTGCGGTTGACGGAACAATTCTTGACATTGCAAAAAAGGAATTTCAAATCATCGAATTACTTTCCGTCAATTGCGGTCATGTTTTCGATAAAGAACGTATCTATGAAAAAATATGGGGCTATGATTCAGAGGGCGACAGTGCGGTGATTGCTGAACATATCCGTCGCATCCGTGCAAAATTAGCGAAATTCGGCGAAGAATACCACATAGAAACAGTCTGGGGAATGGGTTACAAATGGAGAAAATGAAATTATTCTGTTCCCTGAAATGGGCACTGATGAAATATGTTCCGCTATGCGCAATTTTATCCATAGCCGGCACGGCAGTTATTGGCTTCGGAACAAATGAACTGCAGGAGCGGTACAGCGACACATACGGCAATTTTTCGGAAAATATTACCTATGTCATCAAAGAAAGCCAAGAAAACAATACATTTGAACTGGAACAATCACATAGCCATCTTGTCCCGTTCAATGCCAATACAAAAATGCTGCATATCAGCTACTGGATAATCAGCTACGCACAATATATTTTGATACCGTTGTGGATATTGGTATGTGTATATATACCGGGAATAATTTTTTACAAAAGAGAACTGAAAAAACCGATCACGATTTTACTCGATGCTTCGCAGAAAATTGCAGATAATCAGCTTGATTTCAAGATTGAATACCATAAAAAAGATGAACTCGGCACATTGTGTAATGCGTTTGAAGAAATGCGATGTCAATTAGATAAAAATAACCGTGAAATGTGGCGTTCTTTAGAGGAGCGAAAACGCCTTAATTCAGCATTTTCACACGATTTGCGAACGCCTTTGACCGTGCTGAAAGGCTATGCGGAATTTCTTGAAAAATACGTTCCTGACAGTAAAATTTCCGAAGAAAAAATGCTGTCTGTTCTTGCAATGATGAATGGGCAAATTATCCGGCTTGAACATTACACGCAAAAGATGAATGCAGTGCAGAAACTGGAAGATATTACCCCTGATATACGGGAATTTCAAGCTGAAAAATTATTTTCAATGCTTGAAGAAACGGGCAATTTAATTTGCGGTGATAAGTTCAAAATCAATTATTTTTCAGATGAAAAAATACTTTTCATTGACACGGAACTTGTTATGCAGGTCTATGAAAATTTAGTTTCAAATGCTGTGAGATATGCAGAAAATTCCGTTTCAGTTGATGTCAATATTACTGAAAATCCTCTGAAAATAGCCGTTTACGATGATGGAAAAGGTTTTTCTGATGATGCATTGAAAGATGCTGTACAGCCGTTTTACAGGGACGAAAAAGAGCCGGACAAGCTGCATTTCGGACTTGGTTTATATATTTGCAAAGTGATTTGCGAAAAATGCGGAGGTAGGCTTACAGTGGAAAATCACAAAAATGGCGGTAAAGTTACAGCTGAATTTGTATGCAAAAAAATTTCAGAAAGTAGATAAAAAGTTGAAAAATATGATTTATCATAGTAGCATAGTCCGAAAGGCTATGCTAATTTTTTTGAAAGGATCCTGTATTATGGTGAACAAAATTGAAATCAGTCATGTTGACAAATTTTACGGCAGAAAAAAGGCTTTGAAAGATGTGACACTCACGATCAATCAGGGAATGTTCGGCTTGTTGGGGCGTAACGGTGCAGGAAAAACAACGCTGATGAAATGCCTTGCAACGCTCCACACAATTCAAAATGGCAGTATCAAAATCTGCGGTATTCCAATCAAAAATGCAAAAGAGATACGCAGTATTACCGGCTATCTTCCACAGGATTTTTCAATGTATCCGACTATGACGGTGCAGGAAAGCCTTGATTATCTTGGTTTGCTTTCGGAAATGGAAAATTCCCTCCGCAAAAAGCGTGTGGAGATGTTGTTGAAGCGTGTAAATCTCACGGAACATCGGAATAAAAAAATAAAAGCATTATCGGGCGGAATGAAACGCCGTCTTGGTATTGCGCAGGCACTCCTGCATGACCCGAAAGTGCTGATCGTTGACGAACCTACAGCAGGACTTGACCCCGAAGAAAGAATACGTTTCCGCAATTTGCTTTGTGAAGTTGCAGAGGAACGAATTGTGATTCTATCTACGCATATTGTCGGCGATATTGAGGCGACCTGTGAAGATATTGCAATTATGAACAACGGAAAAATTTTATGGCAAGGTACAGTTTCAAATCTACTCGAAAATGCGTATGGGAAGGTTTTCACGATAAATGTGGATAAAAAGTATCTTGCTGAAATCAAAAAGCAATTCATTGTGACAGGAATGCTCGTGCAGAATGAATATGCAACAGTGCGGATCATTTCGGAAAATCAGCCTGAAATCGGTGCAAATCTGACTGAACCTAATCTTGAAGATGCGTATATGTACTGCCTTTACAGCAATGGCTGTGATATTTCGGGAGGTGTGTGAAATGTTATTTTTCAAAGAATGCAAAAAAATATTATTTTCGCTGATTTTCGTAATTTATTGCATAGTCCTGTTTGGATTTTATTTCACGCAATTTGCAAATGACTGCGAATTCCCTCTTGAAAAACCTCATGAAGGACAAACGGATTACGGCACAATTGCAAAAGAAGTCCCTGAAATTATGATGCCGTCTGCAATTGAGGGACTTGTCAGCGAATATCTTTCAGGGGAATTTTCAGCATATCCTTATGGCTTTTATAAATGTGTGAAACTGAAAGAAAAAGATAAGAAAAAACTTGCGGAAATTATCACGGAATTATCAGGAATTTCCGCAGAAACACTTGAAAATTTCGATCATTATGAACCAAGTGGTTATGTTATGGGAGATGACGGAAGTCTTGTTTATACAGACGGAAATATCCCTGAAATCAATATTCCGCCAACGCTTACTTATGATGATTTTCGGGAACTGATGAGAAAAGCGGACAAAATAATCGGTTGTGGTTCAAAATACAGCGATGACAATATTGTCGGTAATTTTTCACGGATTCCGAAAACGTATGAAGATGCACTTGCGGAATATGAACAATTCTGCAAAGAGGATAAAATTACAGGAGCTTATGCAAGGCTGTTTTGCGATTATATGGGAATTGACCTGTCGATTTTACCTGTATTTGTAGCTGTATTTCTTGCGGAACGTGATAAAAAATCAAGAATGGAACAGCTTGTTTATTCAAGAAAAATATCATCTGCAAGACTGATTTTTACAAGATATATTTCACTTGTATTTACAATGTTGATACCCGTATTGATTACCGCACTGCTTGCCTATGCAAAGGTAAAAAGTATTTATCCGGACAACGAACTTGATAAATTTGCGATACTGAAAACGGCTGCTTACTGGCTGATTCCTAATATTATGGTATCTTCTGCGGTAGGAATGTTTGTCACTGAAATCACATCAGGATTGATTGCAATTTTTGTACAGGGTGCATGGTGGTTTGCAAGTATTTCTGCATCATCTGAACTTACGGGAAGTATCAGAAATTTCACTTTTGTTATGCGTCACAATTCGCTTTTGGGATATGATATTTTCCAAAATGAACGGCATATAATTGTATTCAATCGGCTATTTTTTGCAGTGATTTCTGTAATTGTAATTTTGTTGACTGCTGTTATTTTTGAAATGAAAAGGAGAGGTGTTTTCAATGTCAAATTATTTGAAAATCGCAGCCGTAAATCTGAAACATAACACTGCACCGCATTTATTGCTTGCAATTGTGATTGCATTGCTAACGCCTGTCATTTTTGGAATATCTTCACTCAATGAACAGGAATCCGCTCAGCCTTTGGAAATGTTTTTGTCATTGACGGGAATTGTGCTGCTTACGCCGGTTTTCCTGCCGGAACAAAATGAAAATATCCGTGACCTTGTGCGGACAAAACAAATTGATGATTTTGCAATATATTTCATCAGACTGGTGTATTCCGTGCTGTTTCTTGCCGTGATTTTCGGAATATTCACAATTATCATGCACCATTGTGAAAGTGATGTGACGATACAGCATTTTACAGGCGGATTTGCAAGCGGAATATTTCTTGGTGCATTGGGATTTTCTTTTGCGGGAATCACTGGAAACAGCATCATCGGCTATATGATTTCCATGATGTATTATATTTGTAATTTCATGCTGAAAGAGGATCTGCATCACTGGTATCTTTTCTCAATGTCATTCGGAAATTTCGAGGGAAAATATTGGCTTTCCGGCAGTGTAGCGGCAATATTTCTTATAACATTTGTAATCATCAGGAAATGCCGGAAATAAATCAATTTTATCTTTTATGTTATCAGCACTGAGCAATAAAGCTTGGTGCTGTTTTTTATTTATATAAAAATTACATCTTTTGTATTAAATATTTAACATTCAGTACATTATCAAAATTCATAAAATTTAATGTTTAGTTTTGTGTAGATCAGCACTTAATTGTAAATTTTTTGTAAAAAATTGCAAAAATCTTTGTCCAAAACTAAAATTCCTCGGTAGTAAGGTGGAGGGGTATTTTATTCCGCTCACAATTTCACTGCCTTACGTCTCCTTAAAGGAAGATTAAAGTTATTTTATCACAAAATCAATTTTTGATTTAATATTTAATTATTATATTCAATAGGAATTATAATGTTAATATAAACAAAATTAGGTGGTTAATTTTGTAAAAAACGCTGATTTTTCAAATTTTCTGAAAATATTTTTGAAAATAAGGTTACAAAAGCATGATTTTTTCGGGATTTATATAGGGAATATTTTCGGCACGTCTTTTTTTACCTCCATTCATCAAAGATCACAAATATTTCTGTTGAAAACTGTTCAAAACATAAATTTTCTGCTCAATGCTTTACGATTGGCGAATTTTTTTAGTTATATATTTATGAGGGACAAAATCGTGTTGCATAATTTGCGACAGAACCCACACCGAATGTCTGACACTTAATTCACTCGTTAGCATAGACGAAATTCAACAGAAGATTTTGTACAAAACTCTGATTTTTCAAATTTTCTGAAAAAATTTTTGAAAAACAGGTTGAAAAAGTGCGATTTTTTCGGTTGTAATATAGGAGGATATTTTTAGGCACGTCTTTTCGGTGATGAAAAATGCTGAATTGTAAACTTTTTGTAAACAATTGCAAAAATCTTTGTCCAAAACCCAAATTCCTCGGTAGTAAGGTGGAGGGGTATTTCATTCCGCTCAAAATTTCAACGTAAAATGTTCCCATCAATAAATTTCTGACAGATTGGAGGTGATGAATAAAGCAACACCAAATTGCTCAAACAAGTTTAAGCATAGTCAGCGAAATAAAGATATATCGCTGGCAGAAAGGATCCGATACAAAATGAATTTAACGAACCAGTGGGCAACGCCCACACCATTACGTCCCGACGGGACAAACCTCCTGCCGTTCCCCGTAAACGCCCTGCCGCCTATTATAGGAGACATGGCGCAGGCGATAGCAACAACCACGTCAACAGACGCTGCAATGGCAGGAACAGCAATACTCTCAGCGGTGAACTATTGCTTTTCGGGAGTGTACCGAATGTCCGCAAAACGTGATCACACTGAACCGCTTGTGCTTGATACCCTGACGATAGCCGAACCAAGTTTCAAGAAATCACCCGTAATCTCGATGGTGAAGCGACCGTTCATTCAGTTTGCACACGACCGGAATGAGACCAACAAGCAGGACATCTTCCAATCTCATGCTGAACACAAACTCCTGTTGGACAAGCTCGATGCTCTCGAAAAGAAGAAAGACGTTACCGCTGATGAAATCGCCAAACTCCAGACTGAAATCAGCAATAAATCGACAATCAATTTCAGGCGAATTGTTGTGGACAATATTACGCCCGAATCACTTGTAAATCA
>CANRFV010000042.1 GCA_947629985.1 uncultured Clostridia bacterium
ATATATCGTAATAAAATTACGCATAACTAAGGATAATCCATCAGGAACGCAAAAAACGCTACCGTATCACTACGATATGTCCCGATGACAGAAATGAACGAATGGCTCCATAAGCAATTTTCCCTGTTGCCCGATGAGCTGAAAGCGGCGATTATTCCCACTGAACGCGTATATCAAGACAGCAAAGGTAAGATCCACAAAGAAACCGTCAAGCTGTTTTTGCCTTCCGCGTCTGAGATTTTCGCTGACGACGAGTGCAGCTTCAACGCGGACAAAGGCTTGTATGAACAGCTCGACTACTACAAAGACGCGCATAATCGCGTGAGGGCGTTGAAAGACGGTGACGGTCACACAGATTGGTATTGGCTCTCTACCCCTCATTCGGGTGACTCTACCAGCTGGTGCGCGGTCAGCTACGACGGCGGTGCGAGCAGCTATCTCGCGACGACTACGTGGATTGGCGCGCCCGTCTGCTTCCGGATCAAAAATTCGGAAGAATCCGCGCCCCTTGTGGGCGCGGAGAGATAAGCTACACAGCGCACAGGACAAACAGAAAAAATACCGCAGTCTCAACGCTGCGGTATTTTTACTTGAATGGCAAACACGAAATCAAACCAGATTATAGGGGGTTCGACTGTTCGTGTTCTGGTGGAGCATACGGGATTCGAAAATCCAAAATGCTTTTCGCTGACTTTGCAAAACTTGCGCAAAACGGCTAAAATAGGGCATTTAAGAGTAAGATACAAAAACCCGATTGCTCTATTTTACACCGACTTTTCGCAGCAATAAAGAACAAATAAAGAACAATCAAAGAACAAACCGCGCGGCGTGCCTTTCAAATATTCGGACATAAGCAATTTGCATATTCAGTTACTTAAGAATCAGTGTGTCACTTTCGGAAATAATGTAGATTTTCTTCATCGCACGTGTCATTGCAACGTAAAACTCTTTGGCAGAAAGGGGCGTTTTCATATCTATTATAACACAATCAAATTCAAGTCCCTTTGAAAGGAGTGTTCTTGAACAAAGCAGATTAAACTGGGTATAACGTTTTTGCAAGTGAGCGTCTTTTCGCACATGATTGGCTGAAACCAGAATGCTCTCACCATGTGAGACGGCATACTTTATGCTTCTTAGCATTTCATAATACAGTTCTTTTCTGTATATCTTGAATTCTGAATTTCTAAAGCAATTTATGAGATCGTATATGTCATTATAATCCGATGTTTTACATACTCTTTCAACAAGTTCGCCTATATCCCTGTGCTTCTCAATGCGTGAAAAATCGCAGCTTCCTTTATTCAGCCTGTTAAAATATGATTCTAATTCAGATGAAATATTTACAGCACATTTTTTGACAAATTCCAAAACGCTTTTAGCAAGCTCGCACCCTTGAGTTTCATCAAAAGCTTCAGCGAACATAAACAAGTCTGTGCAGTCCTGCTTTTCATCATTTTGAAACAGTCCGCGCGTCCTTTTGCAAAATTCAATCTGGTCGGATTCCCATTTTGTAATGTACAGGACTGTATCAAACTCCCTTAGCTGCGGATAAAGTTTAAAAATATCAAAATTTTCAGGTTTAATAACGATTACGTCGCTATAGGGATTTATATTTATTGATACCGTTTCATTGGAAAGCGCAGGAGCATAAATAATATCTCTGAGCTCTGAAAGATAGCTGCCAAGTCCGGGATTTGTGTCTTTCCAACGCCAAGGGTACGTTTCGATTTTGATCTCCGAGAATTCCAGACTGTTCCAATCAACAAGGGGTTCTTCTTTTTTAAAACCGAAAATTCCCTGCAAAGGGTCTCCAAGGACAGTAGTCGGCAGATATTTGTTTAATTCTTTTATGACCTCATGCTGATTTACTGTGCAATCCTGATACTCATCGACGATAACTCTTGTATAAGAATTTTTCAGCACCTTTCCTGCCCATTCATATTGAAATATCGCCTTTGCACCGGAATAATGCTGCGCATAATACTTTTGTTGATCTTCCTTGCGATATGGCGTCAATTCAAGGGAAATCTTGGAAATGTTTTTATAGGCATGACACCATCTGACGCAAAAGGACGCTATCGTTTCAACTTTATATCTGCCGTTCGGCACGTTCTTTTTTAGAAGCCTTTTCTTCAAGGCGTCAACTCCTGCGTTTGTGTGTGTCAATATAAGCGAACGTCCCGACGTGTTTGCAACGATGTCGGTTATCATTTCCGTCTTTCCGTGACCCGCAGCAGCGATAATATACGCCGAATTATTCTCTTTAATACTATTCAGTTCTTCTGTCGTCATACTCTCTTATCCATTCTGTCAGTCCATTCACGACGCTTTTGAATCTTGACGTTTCCGAGATATTATCCCACTCGTCAAACATAGCATCTCCAATTTGTTCTCCTCGATCTATGCGTTTGAACCACTCGATTTTTTTGCGCTTTGATGCTGTTCCGATTTTCTTTCTTGAATCAGGGTCTAAAGGCGGGATAATCAACTTATCAACGCTTTCTGAAGGATATATCCAGAGGTTATGAAGTATCTCTAAAACAGGTTTTGCGTCTTTTTCCTCTACAGCTATGTTGACCATTTTATCCACCGCAGCGGCGCTGGCGTCATAAAAGAACTGCTCTTCAATCGAGTTGCCCTGCTCCCAGTCAAATACCTCTATACATATTGCTCTGAATTCTGCTTTTTGTTTTTCTTTATTGAGGAGGTCGGAATCCATAAGCAGACATACATCATATCCGCAGTTTATCAGCCTGACAGCGCAGTCAAATATACTGTCGCCGCCTCCGTTGGCGGTTCCAACGCCTTTTGAAGCCATTCTGAAACGGTATCTTTTATGTAAAAAGCTGTCTAAAGCTCTGATAAATCCCATTTCGGTCTTTCCCTCGCATACTATCAGACGTTTTGTCAAAAATGCTTCGGGATTCTTTCTCAATTCTGACTGAAAGATATTATCAACGTCACGGTTGCCGGAATATAGAGAACGCGCAGAAGTCTCACCGTTATTTGAATGTATGATCAGAATTTCCTTTATGCTGCATTCCGCAAGCGCAATCGGAGAGTGCGTTGTCATTATCACCTGACCGCTTTCGGTGCATACGTCTCTGAGTTCTCCTATAAGGCTTTTAAGCCTGTAAGGTTCAAGCCCTGTTTCGATTTCATCTATCAGCAAAAGCGCTTGCTTATCAAATGAGGATATATTAAGACCTATCGACAGCAGCCTTTGACTTCCCTTGCCGCGCTGCGCCAACGGCACTTTGCCGTCAAATACACCGACCGTTGAAGAAAACGACCCGCTTTGCATGATTATTTTGTTATTGATGTTATCCGAGAACGATACTCCGTATTTTTCTCCGACATCAACAAAAACTCTTGCAATTTCATCAAGCGATGTTAGCTCTGTACGTGCTGCGGTTTCGCGCAAGGCTTCGGTATATGCTTGCCGTAGGGTGGACTGCGATTCAATGTATCTTTGGAGTATGGAATTTCTGCCCCACACCATATCCCTACCGTAATTATCACCTATACTTCCAGATTGCAGCAGCTTTCTGTCTGTTTGAGATATTGTCTTCGGTTCAAGGCGGTTGCATATTACCGTCCACTTCGGTTCAAGCGTACTGTCGATTTCAAGCTGAAGGGTTACGCAAATATAATCTTCATCTATCGGCTCGTCGTCCTCATCGCCGTATTTAACTTGGGGACGCCTAAGATACATGCCAAACTTATCCTCCGAAAGCAGTTTCTCCGGGAGCTCGGTAAATGTTCCGCGGATAACTATGGCGTCGGAAGTGTCGCTGTTATAGAAGTCGTTATCATTTGCCGGCAGGTTCCAAGAATCCCAAAGAAGCCACTCAATAGCTTTCAAAACAGTAGTCTTGGTGCTGTCTCCCGCGCCGATGAGACAAATCACCCTTGTATTTTCGGGAAAGTGTATTTCAGCTTTCTTGATTCCCCGAAAATTGTGAATCTCCAAATCAAGTATTCTCATTTTATACCTCTCTTAATTTGTTAGTTCTTTATACATTTTAAATTTTCAAATGCACCCGAAGAAATTCGGCGATAACATATATATCGTTATGATATATACTGTTTCAGGCTTGTTTTTGGGGGAATTCCTTTTCAAAATCCCATGCTTCAAATACGCTCTTGTAATTGGAATGTAATTGACTCTTAAGGCCCTCCAAATTATGTTTATGTTTGCAATACTTATCTATATCTTTCAGATATTCATCGACTTTCTCCAAAGCGTCAGTCACCCTATCATACTGGATTGATAATACAGTTTTAAGCGGCTCATCTGAGGCCGTAGCACTTTTATTAATGCCGTATTGTTCTAAATACTTAATGCTTATTTTATTGATTGCGATTCTTATTGCATAGATGATACTCAGAATTCGTTGAAAATCTTTTACTGTTTCACTGCAAAACTTTTGGTGAGCCGTCAGCAAAAGATTGTCTTTCTTGAATGGTGCATAATCCGTACTTTGCAATGCGAAAATCTCACTTTGAATCATTCGTGATGTTTCATCAAAAAGATTTTCCGGAACAACATTTTCCGGTTTTTTCTGATAATCGCATATGTTTTGCTGCATTAAAAACAATGCAGAATAAAGGTAATAAGCCTGATAAAAAATATATGCCTCCATAGACGCTTTGACGGTGATATATTTTTGTACTTCGCAAATTAAAACAACAAGCATACTTGCAAACGCCCCTCCAAATACCGTAAGGGCAAGATTATTTGAAAGCCACACCGTATTTAATTCAACAATATGAGTTTCGATATTCACTGTCGTAAAATATGTCAGTATCAAAAACAAAACCGACATAAGCGCAGTGAATTTTATTACTTTAACGCTGCCTCTCATATAATGCACCTACTTTCCGAGCGTCAAATATATTTTCCAAACTCCCTTTTCATCTTAATCATAACGTCTATCACCCAGTCGAACTGCTTGCTCCACTGATTCTTATCGCTGAAATTCACGATTCTTTCCTCCGCATAATAAATTGAATTATCCGTTTTCCGTCATTTCCTTATACATTTTCATCAGTTCCCCCACGCATTCGCTCTCGGTGATGTCCTTTCTGAAGCCGTAGGCAAGCATAACCGCATAGTCGTTGGCGCGGTGGGCGGCTCGAAGCTCCGGCGGCATATTCAGCTCGTCATAGAGATCGGCTAAAGAGCAGTCGGGGTATTTTGCGCGGGCAGATAAAATATCCTGCGCGGTGCGTTCTATAAGAGCCTTTTGCTCGGCGGTCGGGTTCGGCCAAGGGAAGTTGTTGTAGACGATGTCTTTGGAATAGCGGTAGTCGCTCTTGAGCCGTCCCGCAACCGCTCTCATCCACGCCATGTGGATATTTGAAGTTAATACGCCAAAGTGGTAGAGGGTTGCGTCGGGCATTAGTCTTAACGCATTACTGCATAAATAATCGGGCGTAATGAATCCCATAGGTATATATTTTCTGTTTTCGGAAGATGTTTCGGGAATAACTATAAATGTTGACTTCGGCATATTTTCCGTCTGGAAATGCGTGGGATAATCCGCTAACTTCAAAGTGCTTTCTCTCTTGCTTGCAAGCCTAAAATTACGGACGTTTTCAACCCGCTTACAGCACTCACGCATTGAACGTATTTCATGCGGAGAGCAATCGCCAAGCCAAAGATAATAGCGATGATAACCGTTTATAAATTCTTTTGAACCGAGCCATTTTCTGAAGTATTTTTCAGAGGCAGGCTCTTTTTTAATAAACTCCTTCATTTCCTCTTCGGTAAACAGATAGTTGCCATCGTCGATAGGCTGATTTCCCATTCCTATCTGCGGCACGTCGGAAATAGGATTCTGTCGGCTTTCAATTACAATATCGTCAGCGTCGACAAGATAACCGTTTATATTGTTTACTATCTTGAAATTTTCCCCGTCATAAATCTTCTTCTCCGCAGAGTTCGGCGCGGTGCTGAATCCCACTATAACGCAGTGCACATGCGCTTTCAGGCTCGATTCGCTGTCCCATCTGAACGTGCGGTATGCAAAGTCGATATGCACACCGTGTTCAAAGAGATATTTCCACAAAATCGCAACCTGCTCGCCCTGCGTGATTGAGTTTGTAGAGACGAGCGCGGCTCTGATATCGGTGCCGAAAATCATGTCCGCAGCCTTTTTATACCAGCATGACACATAGTCGAGATTGCCGCTGTTTTTAACTCCGTTAAAGATATCCGTGACGTCTTTTTTCTGCTCGGCGCTCATCAGCCTTGCCCCCACAAACGGCGGGTTGCCCATTATATAATTCAATTCCTCTTTTGGAACAACACTTTCCCAATCAATTTTTAAAGCGTTGCCCTCGACAATGCTCGCGTTCGTGGTCAGCGGCAGGAAATCGAACTGCTGACCGACAATCTCCTCCGTCCGCGCCATCATCTGCGATTCCGCTATCCAAAGCGCGGTTTTCGCGACCGTCACCGCGAAGTCGTTGATCTCAATGCCGTAAAACTGGCTGATTTTTACTTTTATGTGCATGTCCGCAAGGCCGTCCAACACCGTCTGACCCTCGCCGTAGAGCATGGCGAAAATCTCGTTTTCAAGCCTCCGAAGCGACAGATACGTTTCGGTCAGGAAGTTTCCCGACCCGCATGCGGGGTCCAAAAATTTCAGCGACGCCAATTTGTCCTGAAACGCCGTGAGCCGCTGGTTCCGAAGTTTAAGCTGCTTAATCTCCGCAATTTCGGCAAATTCCTTTTTAAGCCCGTCCAAAAACAGCGGGTCGATGACCTTGTGAATGTTCTCGATCGACGTATAGTGCATGCCGCCCGAGCGCCT
>CANRFV010000043.1 GCA_947629985.1 uncultured Clostridia bacterium
AACCCGAAAACAAACAAGATGCAGCGCCATGAGTATCTTGGAATCTATCTGTATGGCAATCCGACCAACAAGGTGCAACGCGACTTCAACCAGTCGATGCTTGAAAAAGGGGAACTAATCCGTTGCCGTCGTCAGGAGGCGGTGATAAACCGTCAGTTCGGTTTTATCGACCATAGCCAGCAGAAGGAGGATTTTCTTGCCTATTATGAGGAGATCGCAAGAAAGAAAAGCAATACCAAGTGGCGCATCAGCTATAAGCATTTCCACTTCTTTACAGGAGGGAAATGCACTTTCGGAGATATTACCATGGACCTCTGCAACAAGTTCCGTGACTATCTCTTGAACGCCAAGCAGATCAAGCACACGAAAAAGAAATTGTCAAGGAACGCAGCTTCCGGATATTTCTCGACATTCCGCGCTCTGCTCAAAAAGGCCTACAGGGAGAAATTGCTCAAAGAGAACATCAACGATTTCCTTGTTTACATCGAATGGGATGATGTAGAAAAAGAGTTTCTCAATCAAGATGAACTGATCCGCCTGGCCCAGACTCCCTGCGAAAGCGATGTGTTACGCCGGGCATCTTTATTCTCATGTCTGACCGGGTTGCGTTTCAGCGACATCCTCAATCTTGAATGGAAAAATATTCAGGAAGTTGCCGGAATCGGATTGTGCGTTGTAATCCGGACGCAGAAAACAAAGACTCCAGCCACCCTTCCTCTGTGCGAGGATGCAATAGAGCTTATTGGCGAGCGGAAGACCGGCAAAGTGTTCCCCGATTTCAAGAAGACTCTGACTTCAAAGCCTTTGAGAGACTGGATTAAAGCGGCGAACATTGACAAGCATATCACTTTCCATTGCTTCCGCCACACCTATGCGACGCTTCAGATGGCCATGAGCAGTAATCCCTATGTGGTAAGCCAGGCGCTGACGCATAAGAATCTCGAGACGACGCTCCGTTATACTCACGAGATTCCGACCGCGTTGCTTGAGACTCTTGGCAAGATTACAATCAAGCCCAAATAAGATGCCCCTGATTGTCGCCTGAAATGACAGTGGGACGTTCTCTCGTTTCACAAACAGGCAGATAATGGTCCGTTGCCGCCAGGTAGCGGACCATTTTGTGCTAAAATTACAGGGATTTGCTAAAAATGAACCAGTAAGACTCAGAAAAGTGTCCAACATTTCGTTTTTAGCAATCAGCTCTCTGTAATTTTGTCGGACAATTTCAAAATCTCACAATTATATGAATAACGACAACGCGCTGAAAACCATGACCGTATTAATCACAATTGTCTTCCTGATTATGGCAATGAAGACAGCTTATGCAGGAAATGTCGGAACATCCTCCAATCCGGGCACAGCATTGTTCTGGCTTGATGTTGCTTGGATTTTCACGCTCTATGAAGCACCGTTTCTGTTGGCTGTCTATGTGGCGGGACCGATGGTAAATGATGCAATGCCAGCAATGTTTGCAATCGGAAGAAAGTGCGCTGCGGTAGTAAAACTAAGCCGAAGTAAAACAGTTGACTCCGTCAACGGCACAGAATCACTTGAAGCCGACGAGATTTCCAACACTTCCGATAGGCAGGGCGAAGAATGCGAAGTATCAGTCGTTGAGAATGATAAAACTGCGGAGCTATCGGAAGAAATCATCGGCTATGTCTCCGGAACTTTCGGCAATCTATTGTCGGACGAACAGATTGAAAAACTGCTCGGCAATTTCAGGAAACTGAACACCTGCGGCCCCTTTGAGGTAGTGGAGAAGCAAAGACTTAAGGATGTCTTTGAATTTGACCTTATCCATTTCGCCTGGAATGTGTGCAAGCGTATTCATAGGCCGGATACCTGTCCAAAGATATTCGGATTCGCCACCGCCGAACTGATAAAGGCATCGTTCCCTCTGACACTTGGGAAATATGCTGTTGGCACAATTAAAAGCCGCCTAAAGGATTCCGACCCCACTACAAAGTTCCGCCTCAAGATTATTGATACAGACCAACCACTTGTGCCTCATGTTTTTTCAGAGATGGGAGACACCAAATAATATCCGGTTATGGGTTATATTTGGTTATCAGCCTGATAACTTGAAAGCCGAGGGATAACATGTGAACTTTGCGGTACGATGTTCAAATCCCCATCGTATCGAATCATGAATGAAAAACCTACTTTCGAGGCCATGCCTCAGATTATGGCAAGGCTTGAAGAAAAAGTCGACGCCTTGACCGAAAGTGTCGGTAAACTACTGCAAAGTAAGAAGACCGCTCCTGCTGTCTCCACTCCCGAAGAGATGGTGACAATAAAGGAAGCTGCAGAAATCCTCAAACTGTCTGTCTCGAGAGTCTATGCTCTCGTGCAAGCTGGCATGGTTCCCTGCTATAAGCCCGGGCGGAGCCTGCTTTTTCTCCCCTCGGAGTTGAGGAAGTGGATGGCAGAGGGGAAGCGCAAGGGTCAGCCTTCAATCGACGAGCAGATGGCCCAACTTACCAAGGGAATGCGCAATAGCGCAAAAGACAGGAGGTTTATATGAGCGCCGGCTATCAACCACCATCCGTGAGAAAGGATGTGGTCGGCACTTTCTGCCGCGCATATTCATGCAGCGAGGCTATCAAGAAGTTCTTGTCAGATCTTTTCCGCCTTGACACTGCAAGAGGGCTGTATATCTCGTCATACAATCCCGAGGTCACGCTTGAAGCCGACGATGTTCAGCAGATCGTATGGATAAGCGGAGTCAATACCCCTTGCAATGCCTTCGACGTTGTGAGGACTTATCGATTCGGAGAACTCGACAAGTCTGTAAAGGAGGGAACCACAGCTAAGCGGCTCCCTTCGTATAAGGCCATGCTTCAACTCTGCAATGAGGACACTCTCTACCGACTGACTCTTGTCAAGGAAAAGAATCGACCCGTTAAAGTCAATTCTTCCGAATGGGAGGCCTCACTCACTCTCAATGACAAGAATGAGATTGAGCGCACCGGTCACAATATCAGGCTTATTCTGCTCAATGACCCACATCTCAAGCTGGTGCGTTTCGACAGGTTCACGAAGCAGGATATAACCGAATGCCCGGATTTCTGCAACGAGCGAGACAACCGCATTGATGATGAGTCTGTCGGCAAGATTGCCCTTCATATTGAGCGCGTTTATGGACTCCAGTTGTCACAGCCCCGTATCCTTGAAATGCTCAAGACCACCTCAAAGGAGCGTGGGTTCAACCCTGTGCATGAGTTTATCCGGAGTGTGACTTGGGACGGGGTTGAAAGAATCGACACCGTAGTAATACGCTATCTTGGTGCGGATGACACTCCATTGACCAGGATGCAGACACGCAAATGGATGGTCGGCGCCGTAGCCCGTGCTTTCAGTCCCGGCTGCAAGTTCGACCATATCCTGACCTTTACCGGACCTCAGGGCGTAGGAAAGAGCACATTCCTGAATGCCATTGCCGGGAGGTGGTTTTCGGATTCGTTCTCGTTCGCCCATGACGATAAATCGAAAATCGAGGATATAACCGGTGCATGGATTGTGGAAATATCGGAACTCAACGGCATGAAACGCGCCCATGACGCCGAAGCCGCCAAAGCGTTTCTTAGCCGCGTCCGCGATGATGTCCGCCCTGCCTACGCCCGCAAAAGCGAGTCAATCCCGCGAAGCAACGTCTTTGCGGCCACCACTAATGAAACAGAATTCCTGCAAAGCTGCAACGGCAACCGTCGCTGGTGGATTATCCCGATAAAAGGCGCAGGAGAGGTGCGCGAGTGGATTGAGAAACTGAAAGCTGAAGTACCGCAGCTTTGGGCGGAAGCTTATCATCATTATTCAGCCGGAGAGCCACTGTTTCTCCCTCCTGAACTTGAATCGGAGGCTAATAGGCGGCAGGCTGAATACACCTCAGCCGCCGGTGACGAATTGCTTGATGAGATTGAGGCATTTCTGAACCGGCGTGTCCCAACGGCATATTTCTCATGGCCGCTCAGCAAAAGGATTCAGTGGCAGAGATGGGCTGTCGATTCTTCGTCGTTCATCGAGGATGAATATCACCAGATTGGTACGGAACCGCTGACGATGGTTTCTCCAAAGATGATAAAGTGCGAACTTCCCAACGACACGATCCGCACTTCCTTCCGCTATTCCTCTCAATATATCAACTCCCTCATGGAACATATATCCGGATGGGAACGCTCGGAGAAAGAGAAAGTGCCCGGAATGCACCCTGACTACTGCGGCAGCGACGGTCGGGCGAAACGTCCCTGGGTCCGCACGGATGTTCCAGTGAAGCCAGTATTCCCGACTCTTGATTTCGACTCCGGCGACAATCCATTCTGACCCGATTGTCCCAGATTCCTTTCCTTTCAATCCAAAATATTTTGGCTTAAAGGGAAAGAAACAGGAAAAATGCAAACACAAACAGAATGCAATGTTCCGGATTTTTGATGGGTCAAAAGGACATTCGGGACATGACGCAACCCCACTCTCTAACTTAATAAGATTTAATAATGAGCCATTTAACACAGATTTATTCGATGGAATTCGATTCCATCGTGCCCGTTGACGACCTCTGTATGGCAGCCGGGCTGATATGCACTTTGCAGAAAGGGGTGCTCCGACATTATGAACTCGCTGATGGTCGTGAACTGACCGTCAACATTGCCCGCAATGAGTGGGCTATGAAAAACCCCGACTGTTACGGCGACGCTTCCCGTCTTGCCGAAAAACTCGGTCTAGCCAGCAATGGCGATTGCTCGAAGGCTTTCTCTCTTGTGGAGCAGCTTTATGCGGAGCGCGAGAATATTCCGGCGACATTCGGCTACACTCCAATCAGCAGACCGGTATGGGAATTTGCGGAGACCTGCCATCCGAATGACAAAAACCTTATCAGTATGATGAACCGATTCGGAATCACCAAAGACATCGTGAAACTCTATACCCTTGAAGGCTCGATACCTCAGGTCAAGAATGGTCACAGACGCGAGCGGGTATTGGTGACACCTATGGCAAATGAGGGCGAGGGCTTCATGGCGTTTGACGGAAAGACATTCCGGTCGATAGGCGACTCCGGTATAACTGCCATGGGGCAACGACGCAAAGACCAGATATGCATGGTCTATGAAAATCCCCTTGATTTCCTTGCCCTCATGGAGTCTGCCTCGCACAATGGAGTTTATCCCCTCATTGCGCGGCGCTATCACATCATCCTCAACGGCAAGCGAGGACTGAGCGAGGCCTGCGAATATCTTAAAGCCAATCCCGACTTTCTTGAGGTGCGCTGCTTCTTGCCGGAAACTGAGTTTGGCAGAACGGCTTTCGCCGCCATCAACGATGCCGTGAAGGGCACGGCTATCGACCGTACCGATATGTATCGGGGTGCCAGGTCTCTCTTCGGCAAACACCTGCCGAAAGTGCCGGAAGCATACCGAAAATGGAAGGCTTTGCACACCGAACGAAACATGGCTGTTGAAGAGGATAAGAGCCGTAATGTCAGACAAGAGCAGATGAAACCGAAGCTCGACATCACGCCTCTTTTAGGCGGTGAAAAGAAAGCGGTTATCGACCGGGAGACGGGAGGACTCAAGCTATGAGGTGTGAAAATGTCCCCGGAATTAGAGTGGCTCTGCAAGATGTGTTTTTGTCAGACACTCCGCTGTCACCCGTGTCCGAAAAAACACCCTTGCAAGGGGAAACCCCTCGACCCGATTTGTCCGACAGACGATATGTGAAACCTGCGGCTTCAGCCCGCGCAAACTTTGCACTGAAATGAACGCGAGAGTTGGAAAATCGTCCGACATTTCCCACAGCCTGGGCTATGCGCAGAACCGAGACAAGGACGGTGGGATACTGCTTGCCAACTACACTGATATTGCAGCATCGCCGGAGGAACAGGCCCGCGACTGGATGGCAACCGCCAACAACTATCGGACTCAGTGTTATACGATAATCATTTCATTCACTCCGACCGAGACTTCTATGCTACGCTCGATGCCGGACAATGGTCGGGACAAGATCAGAACCATTATCCGGGACTTTCTTGATGAACTGTCGGAACGGGGCAATGACGTGACAGAGTGCCCCTACATCGTGGCGCGCCATGACAATACCTACAACGAGCACTATCATATCGTTATCCGCACAACCGACATTAACGGAAAGCGGTTCAGCGACAAGTTCATCAACAAGAACGCCAACCGTGCGGCTGCCTGCATCGCCATGAAGTACGAACTGGAGGCACCGCCGAAAGCAGTCGAACGCGAGAAGGCTCATCAAGAGGCCGAAGGGCGTCGTAAAAAGGAGAAATCCAAACGCCTACACAAACCGTCGGCATCGCAGTCGGAAATTGATGAGAAGATGCGTCGCAAGCGGGCTGTCGAGGAGGCCGCGAAGCGAAAGGCCATGCTCAGATATGCCATTGAAAAAGCAGCAAAAGAGACCGGCTCTGCCGATGCCTTTATTGCAGCTCTTGCAGCCGAAAGCATAACACTGACCCGTGATGAGAAGAAAGGTATCTGTGCTGTGATGACAGCCCCCGGGGGGAAGGTCAGGAAATATTCTCTTGCCAAAGACTTGGGTGTCGATATGACCCTTATTCCGAATCTTTCAATTCAGGA
>CANRFV010000044.1 GCA_947629985.1 uncultured Clostridia bacterium
TCATAAAGGTCAAGCCCCGACGGTCTGTTCTCACCAAGTGATGTGGTACAGCCCGCCCAGATACGCTCACTGCCTTCTCCCTCACCAAAAACAAACACATAATTTGCAATTTTAGAATGATCCGCTTCATAAGAAAATGACAATAAATTGTTGTAGGAATCTGAAAAAATCAAATGTGGATCATCTTCCTGCAAAATACTGCGGTCTGTTCCCTCGGATAATTCAAATAAAAGTGTATAATTTCCTGAATCATGGGCGATTTCATGCAAGCGAATATTTGCAGTACCTCCGGTGATTTTGCAGATAGAATATATCCAATCCATGAGATTTTCATAGCTGATCTGCAAGGTCGCTTTTTGTTCCCAACAATTCCCTGTAACATTGCCTATCTGCAATCCCGGAATAGCACGATATGTGCGTTGTTTTTCCGGTGCGATACAATTTTGGATAACAGCCTGCTGAATAATTTCACGGTACGTTGTTTTTGCAGTAAAATTCAATATGGGATAAATAATTCTTCTGCTGAGAATTGACATCAAAAAACGTCCCGAAACCGTCAAATAATCTCCGTTTTCCGCATCAGTTTCAAGAAGCACTTTTTCAATGATACCGTAATGCTCTCGGTCATCATTTCTGCCCACGATCTTTCCGGCTTGAAAAATATTGATATTTCTTTCATTTGCGGCGATATAGATCTCAAACTGACCGCACTCATAATAGCGGATATCCCACAAAAGACTTGAAAATGAATCACAAATTGCTTCGAGTGTAATTTTTATTGAGTCGTTTTCTGTTTGCATATTATAAATTTCGATCTGCATATTACACCCCCAAATATGCATCGGTGTGCATAAAGGTAATTCTCAGATTTATGCCTCCGTCAATACGAAAACGATTCTCACCCTGCCGCAAAGTCAGCCATGTCGAGCCGACTGTCAGGCGATTGATGATATTTTCTGCAATTCCATTCCGAATCAAAGTAACAGTTTTATTTCCCGTTTTTGTTGTAATGATGATTCTATCGCCTTTGAGGATTTCACCCTTAATTTGAAAATATTCATCTGTGGCAGCGTCATAAATGATCGGAGAATCGGCAGAAACAGCAGGTGCATTTTCACTTGTATCTGTATCAATAATAATTTGAAATCCGATCTCGTCACCGTTATTTCGGATGGAAACTGTATTTTCAGTATTATACACTCCCAACGGAAAAGGCGCATCACTTTCCGGCGAAGGAAAATGAAATGCGCCTGTAATTTTGCCGTAGTATGCGTAAACAGGAAGATTGCTGTAGAAATAAATATCGGGACAAAGAATTGAAATTTGCCCTGATGTCAGCGAATTAAAATTGTCGATATTGCAAGTTTCCACATAACCTTCTGCGTAAACATCAATTGCAAGTGTTTTGTAATGGACTTTGATATATTTGCTTGGTCGTACCACTCGATACAGAGCATGGCGGTTTCTTTCAATCGCTAGTCCACGCATTTCAAAAGAAATGACAATGTTTCGTTTTTCAATGAAAGCGTTGTTCAGATAGCTGCCGTCCATACCCGCATATGTTGATGTGCTGATCGTTCCGGCAGGCGGATACAGACCGTCAATTTTTGAAGTCATATATCGGTTTGCGGTCGTGGTCATGTCGATTTGATCACCATTTTCATTTTCGAGAATTAAAGAAAAACGCATAGCATCACTCCCTCACCGCATTCCTTGTCTGCCGATAAATTTCCAGCCGTGACAATGCTTTCGGAGAATTATTTGTCTGGTTGACCGTCCGTGAATTATCGTTATTGTAGTAATTATTCACCGTTCCCGCAGTATCGGATTTTCCGCCTATCATCGCATCATTTACACCGCTGATGGTATAATGCAGATCGCTGTTCATTGTCAATCTCATTGCCTCGGCAACACCCGAAACAGCCTTTTCCACGACGCTTTTGTTTTTGTTGATACCCTTTGCGAGTCCATTCATGAAGTCGGGCATCCAGCTTTCAAAGTCAGTCAAAGGTCCTTCATCCGGCACAGAAAAGTGCAGGACTGAACGAATTTTATCTGCAACACCTGTTACCGCATCAGATACCTTTCCAATACATGATTTGATACCGTCCACAATGCCGTTAATAATATCTGCACCCCAATTCCACGCTTCACTTGCCAGATTTTTGATAAAATTCACAGCGTTATTAAAGCCGTCCGTGATAACTGTTTTAATTGCAGAAATTTTAGTTGAAATTGCGGATTTGATACTGTCCCAGATATTTGAAACAGTAGATTTGATAGTATTTAACACGTTGGAAATTGTCGTTTTAATGTCGTTCCAGATGTTTGTGATTGTTGATTTTATCGTGTTCAGAACAGATGATATATAGCCGGAAATTGTACTCCAGATACTTGAAATAGCACCATAAATCGCATTAAGGACACTTGAAATAAATCCCGATACTGCATTCCATACTGTCATAATGACATTGTGTATCGTATCCATAATAGTGGAAATTGTAGTTGAAATCGCATTCCAGACCGTTTCAAAAAATGTTTTAATGCCCTCTAAAATCGGCGTAATAAACGCAACGATCGCATTCCAGACAGCACTGATTTTTTGAGAGATCCAGTCATGCACATTTCCGATAATAATTTGAATTGCCTGAAAAATTGTCTCAAATAAATATCTGAACGCTTCCAGTAATGGTGAAATAAAGCCGTAGATCGTGTTCCAGACTGTAGAAATCACCGTCCATATTGCATTTAACACAGTTGTAATTGCTCTATGAATGGCGTTCCACACAATTTCAATAACCGTTTTTATGAGGTTGATCCTTTCCGAAACGGACGTATAAATTGCAGTCCAGATGTTGACAAAGAAATTTTTAATTCCTGTCCATACTGTAGTGAAAAATGTGGATATTGCATTAAAAATATTTGTAAAGAATGTGCTGATATTCGTCCAGATGTTGACAAAAAAGTCCTTAATATTTGTCCAGACATCGACCCAGAAACTCTTTACGGTTTCCAGATCTGTTCCGAAAATATTACAGAGCAGTGAGAACACAAATTTGATCTTGTTCATGATCTCATCCCAGATACCGCAGAAAATTCCCTTAACGCCCGACCACACTTGTTCCTGATCTCCCGTGAAAAGCCCTACAACAACATCTACAATTCCGATGATAACTTCCATCCATGTGGAAATTGCATCACTCATAAATTGAAATGTTGTCTCAAAAATTGGTGCGAGATAATTGCACAATCCGTCCCAGATACCTTTCAGCAGGTCAGAAAAAGATTCAAAATCAAATCCTAATTCATTTATTTTATCTGTGATCGTTTGGAAGAATGCTTGATATTTTGCAACAATTTCATTCCAGATGTTTGTCATGGAATTTCGGAATTCTTCATTAGTGTCCCACAGATGCTTGAATGCCGCAACCAAGGTCACAATGACCGCCACGACCGCAAGGACAGGTCCTGCAATGCTGCTTATCGCACCGCCGAAAGCGGAAAATGCCGTTTCTGCGCCTGAAATAATTGCAGGCAAATTGGAGATAAGCTGCATTACTTTTCCGACTCCGATCATTGTTTTTCCGAGCACGACCAGAAGCGGACCGAGTGCCGCAGCGACAAGTGCGACCTTAACAATGGTTTCCTTTGTGGACTCCGGCAGTGCATTGAATTTATCGACTAATTCCTGTATTTTCGATACGACATTGCGTATGGCAGGCATCAGAATTTCTCCGAAAGAAATTGCAAGCTCCTGCAATTGCGACATTAGAATTGTGAGCTGTCCTGATAAATTATCCTGCATGGTATTTGCCATTTGCAATGATGTTCCGTCACAATTTGAAATTGCGCCCTCCAGCTTTTCAATGTCAGCAGGGGCGGCATTCATAAGTGCCAAAAATCCGGACATGGCGTTTTTGCCGACAAGTGCTTGTGCAGCATTTGCCTGTTCCGATTCGGAAAGCTGTGAGAAAGCAGTACGGCAATCCGCCAGAATGTCATTCAATTCACGCATTGAACCATCGGCATTCGTGGTTGCAATTTCAACTGTACCAATGGCATCACCGCAGATTTTGACCTCTCCCGCAAGTGTGTTCATGATGGTACGCAAAGCCGTACCTGCCTGTGTGGATTTAATGCCGCTGTTCGCCATCAACCCGATCGCCTGCGCTGTATCTTCACAGGAGAAACCGAGCGCTCCTGCAACAGGCGCACAATATTTGAAAGTTTCACCCATCATGCTGACGTTTGTATTTGCATTGGAGCTTGCCGCCGCCAGTACGTCCGCAAAATGCCCGCTATCAGCAGCAGATAAGCCGAAAGCTGTCAGTGCATCCGTCACAATGTCTGATGTTGTTGCAAGATCTTCCCCAGATGCCGCTGCAAGATTCATAATGCCGTCAATGCCGGAGATCATGTCCTGCGTTTTCCAGCCTGACATCGCCATATAGTTCATAGCATCAGCGGCTTCGGATGCGGAGAATTTTGTCTTTGCGCCCATTTCACGAGCTTTGTCACGGAGGGCTTCCAACTCATCTCCGGTAGCACCTGACACAGCAGCGACCTTGCTCATGGCGGAATCGAAGTCCGCAGCAGTCTTGACAGCCGCTGTTCCTGCGGCGACAATGGGAACGGTCACATGGGTGGTGAGCGTTTTGCCCACATCGGCGACCTTGCCGCCTGCATTTTCGAGCATTTCGCCTGCTTCACCGAGCTTGACAAGTGCTGTCCGGGAGTTTTCTGCTTCGTTCTGCAAACGCTGTAATTCCTGTTCCGTCTCGATGATTTCACGTTGGAGCGCATCATATTGTTCCTGTGAAATATCACCATTTGCAAGAGCTGCATTTGCCTGTTCTGCGGCAGTTTTCAGGGTTTCTAATTTCTCTTTTGTTGCGGAAACAGAATCCGCTAACAGCTTATGCTTCTGCGATAAAAGCTCCGTATTTGTCGGATCAAGTTTGAGTAATTTTTCCACATCTTTTAGCTGCGTTTGCGTGTTCTTAATGTTTTTATTAACACCCTCTAAGGCTTTCGACAACTTTGTGGTATCGCCGCCGATCTCGACTGTGATGCCCTTGATTCTGTTTGCCATGATATCACCTGCCTTTCAAAAAATTCATAAAATTCCTATTGACAAAATGCAATTTATCGGCTATAATATAAATAGTGGGTGTATCTCAGCCCTAAATGAGAAACTTATCCAGCGAGCTTCTCTTGGCTCTGATCAAGACATTTAAATGTGAGTGTTTCGCAGCTCTGAGTGTGATCGTAACAGCAGGGGCAGCATTGCTTGCCCCTGTTTGTTTTAAGGAGCAATTATGGAAAACATCAAACTTTACGAGATTGATCCGAAGTACATCAGCTATCTGACAAAATTTGCACCGCACCTGTTTCATAATAAGCAGGCAGGACAGAACAACGAGCGCAAGTATATCGGTGTCGTATTATACATAAATGGTTATGCATATTTTGCACCGCTGTCATCTTTCAAGCCCAAACACCAGAAAATGAAAGAGGGCATCGATTTTCTGAAGATCAAGCAGTATGCTGTCATCAACCTCAACAATATGTTTCCCGTCCCTAAAGGACTGTGTACCTATGTTGATATCCATGCACAGCGTGATCCAAAATACAAGGCACTTCTTCTGGCGGAGTATCGTGAAATCAAAGCAATTCAAGAAAAGATCAGAAAAAATGCAAAAACACTCTATCATCTCAAATTGAAAGAGGGCGATTCCACACCGCTTTCCAAACGCTGTAATGATTTTCAGCTTCTGGAAAAAACGTGTGCAGAATACAAAGTCTGATCAAAACGTATCAAAGTCCGCCTGTGTAGCTCGCTGAACCCACCCATCATACTCATCATTCTGACTTTCACAGAACATGTCGTTTACCATGCCGATGGTGAGCAGATCGAGCTCCGAAAGAGACAGCCCGATCTGCACACACCGCAGCAGGAAAAGCGGCGTTGTCATCGGTCTGTCAGTCGGGCGATGTTTTTTTTAGACTCAATTTGCGTTTCCACATTCATGCCCCAGAGGTCAATGAGCTGCGGCAAAATTTCATAAATGGAAAACGTGTTGAAGCACTCTAACCACTCATCCGGATCGGAAGGCACATTGTCCGGATCAGCGTGTTTCGCCATGATATAGGCAATATTTTCAAAGACTTCAAGGCTTTCAATGTCGAGTCCGGAATTATCTTTGTCCGATTCTCCGACATTTTTCTGAAGCTCCGAAAAGTCCTTGTAAATATCTCTGCGAAATTTAATTCTGTACATTCTCGGCACGGCTGCACTTGCCTTGAACGGCACGTCTATGCCGTCAATGGTAATATTTTTACTGATAGCCATAATGTCCTCCTTAATCTGTTTTTACTTCTGCTTTTGCCGTCGCAGTTTTGGAATTTACCGAAACCACCTCTGTTTTCTTAATATTGGGATTGTACGGCAGCTTGAACCAGTTTTCATAAACGCTCTCGCTCGTGCTTTCACAAGTTTTCGCCTTTACAAGTCCGCTCGGAAGCGCTGT
>CANRFV010000045.1 GCA_947629985.1 uncultured Clostridia bacterium
ATCTTTTTTATTTTCTGAGAGGTAAGGATGATAGCCCCTATATTCTTAATATATATACTTAATATATATACTAAGAATATATTTTCTAATATATATACTTAGTATATATACTATAATATATATACTAAGTATATATACTAATAATAGGGGGTGGCATTTTTTCCAAGAAGGCAGTCTGAACCGTGTTTTTCGATATACAGGACGTTTTTTCACGAATAGCCCTAAACACAGCCATTAACAGAGCATCAGAAGAAGTGGCAATTTTTCCAAAATGTCCAGAAAACGCCTTAGTATCTTTTTTATTTTCTGAGATAGCAGATAGGGGTATGAGGTGCTACACTACAAGGTGCTTCTTTCAAGTTACCGTTCCAAGTTACCATTCCAAGATAAGAGGGAGATTAACAGTTAAAATATTTTTATAAAATGTTGTAATAAAGTATTGACTTTTATAATTTTATATGCTATAATAATATAGTGAGGTGAAAGTCATGAAATATTACACAATACACCAAGTAAGTGAACTATTAGGGGTATCTGCACAAACTCTAAGAAACTGGGATAAATCTGGCAAGTTAAAACCACATCATAAAAGCACAAATGGTTATCGCTATTATGCGGAAGATGACTTGAATATGCTGTTAGGTGTGAAAAGTCAGAATGGAAAGACAGTAGGCTATTGTCGTGTCAGTTCTCCAAAACAGAAAGACGATTTGGAACGACAAGAAAAAAATATGAGAACGTATCTGCTTGCACAAGGAAAGCCGTTTGAAATTATTTCTGATATTGGTTCAGGAATCAATTACAAAAGGAAAGGATTGCAGGAACTAATAAAAGGTATGGCGAACAGAAGTATTTCAAAAGTAGTTGTGCTTTACAAAGACAGACTTACAAGATTTGGCTTTGAACTGATTGAATATATTGCAGAATTATACGGTTGTGAAATTGAAATCGTTGATACAACAGAGAAAACAGAGCAGGAAGAACTTGTAGAAGATTTAGTACAGATTATTACCGTATTTAGCTGTAAATTACAAGGAAAACGTGCAAATAAAGCAAAAAAAATGATAAAGGAGCTTACAGAAAATGATTAAGACAATCAAAGTCATGCTCCTCCCAAACAATAAGCAGAAAACAAAGTTGTTTGAATGTGCAGGAATAGCAAGATTTGCGTATAATTGGGCTTTAGGCTATGAAAAAGCAAATTATGAAGCTGGAAAGCCATTTCTTTCTCATTATGAACTCCGCAGAATTTTTACAAAGTTGAAAACGCAACCGGAATATGCGTGGCTGAACGATTACAGCAATAATATCACAAAGCAAGCTATCAAAGATGCTTGTACAGCATACCAGAACTTCTTCAAAGGCATTACAAGATTTCCAAAATTCAAGAGCAGAAAAAAATCCAGACCGTCTTTTTATGCTGATACTTTCAAAATCAGCTTTACGTCTACCCATGTAAAATTAGAAAAGCTGACAACAAGCCGAAAGAAGAACAAGCAGAAGTTCAATCTTGTCAAGTTGGCAGAGTCTGACAGAATCCCTATTGATGCAAAATACTCCAATCCAAGAATCACTTTTGACGGTTTGAATTGGTGGATTTCCGTTGGCATTGATTGTGAAGAATCACAGGAAAAGCCAGACAGTCAAGGAATTGGAATTGATATTGGCATCAAAGACTTAGCAATTTGTTCTGATACGAATGTTTATCCAAACATTAACAAGACCGTAAAAGTCAGAAAACTAAAAAAGAAAAAGCGTAGATTGCAACGCAGAGTATCAAAGAAATACTCAAAAAACAAGAAAGGAGAGCGTTACTGTAAAACACGCAATATTGTAAAAAGTGAAAGAAAACTTTTGAAATTGAATCACCGATTAACAAATATTCGTCACAGCTATCTACATTCTGTGACTTCTGAAATCATAAGTCGAAAGCCAAGGTTTATTGTTTTGGAAGATTTGAATGTGCAAGGCATGATGAAGAACAGGCACTTGTCAAGAGCGGTTCAGGAACAATGTTTTTATGAATTTTACAGGCAGATGGAATATAAGTGTCGTTGGCACAATATTGAGTTTGTGACAGCGGACAGATTTTATCCGTCAAGTAAAATGTGTTCCTGCTGTGGAAACATCAAGAAAGACCTGAAATTGTCTGATAGAGTTTACCATTGTTCTGTATGTGGATTCACCATTGACAGAGACTATCAGGCAAGTGTCAACCTAATGAATTACAGACTAACAGCATAGCCAAAACAAATGCTGATAATGTGTACCGATGCGTTAGTCGGGAATTTACGCCTTCGGAGTGTCATATCAAACACGAGTAGATAATGACTTGTCATATCAAAAGTGGACACGTTGAAAAAGGAATGAAACAGAAAAGTTTATTTTATAACTTTTTATAAGTTTTCAGTAACGGTAACTAACGTAATGTTTCAGAGACACCATTACCTAAGTATATATACCTAACCGACACTAAGTATATACACTAACCAACACTAAGAACATTAAACCAAGGTGTATAAACCTTACAAGGGTAATGATAAGACAAAGATGATTCAGGGAACATAATCCAGTAAAAAGAATCAATTGGTATATACCTGACAAGGTGACTGGTACAAGAGTATCAGTCATTTTTTCTATATGTGCTTATTTGTTAAAAAAATAACAATATTTTTTTTAGAAAGAAACAAAAATGACTAACTTAATATACACTATATATTTAGAGACGGAAAACAAAAGGCTTGTCTGTCTTGGAAAGGAGGAAAGATACGATTATCCAAATCGTGTCGATAAGGAGTATGGGTATGCTTATGGATGTTACAGAATATATGCCCGAAAACATGAAGGAAGAAGACAAAAGGGTATATGAAGAACTGGAGAATGCGAAAGAGAGAGTTCTCAGCGACAGTAGTATTGATGAGTACCTGAATGAAAAGTGTCAGTACGGGTGTGTTACAAGCAAGATGCTGAAGGAACTCTTAGAACCATTCATCGGCTACCTTCGTCATATTTACGACTATCATATGCTTGACTTTACTGTGGATTGCATTGATGGCTATGACGATGCGGAGGTAGAATCGCTGAAAGCAAAACAACCGAAAGGAGTCGTTGAAGTATGAAGATTCAGTGGACTAACAAGTTTAGCGGAGAACAGGGCTTCGTAAAGAAGCTGCATCAGAAGGAAAAGTATTTTGAGAACACGTTTGAGGAGACTGAGGCTAAGTCCTTCTCAGAAAAGACCATCAAGAGAACTATCACTCTGCTGGATAGCTATTGCCCTGACAATATTTACCAGCCTATAAGTATGTGACGTGCAAAGGAGCGATTGCGATGTTAAGTAAAAAAGTTTTCTTTCTTGCACTTGCGGTTGTAGTAACAGCAGCAGGAGCGATTTGCATGAGCAGGAAGAAGAAAAGGGACGACCCTTTTTCTGAGAACGAGCCTTCAGACGAGAATCCGTCTGAAGCCAACCCACCCTGTGGGGAACAAGATACATTTTCTCAGGAAGAGGCTGATTCGATTGTCAGTAAAGCCAATCAGAGCGAAGAGACTCTTCTGAAAAGCTGGGAAGATGATATTAACGCCTTAAAGGTTTCGTGGAATGAGCATCCTTATGCTGAAAAGTTTCCCTCACTGTGCAAGGTTTTAGGCTATACCGTTGCCTGTGGTTTCATATCTGGGGAAATGCTTGTGAAACAATTTACAGTTACCCGAACAGTAGCAAGTGCAATGCTTGAACTTCTTACCAAGCACCATATTGTTCAGCAGCCTCAACATCCTCGGACGAAACGGGTTGTGAATCTGACAGAATATATATGGAACAAGGTGAGAAGCAGGATTGATTTGTGCAATTGCTGCTGAAGCATATGTTGCAAGCAATTAACAGGAGGTTTTTGAAATGGAAAGAGTAAAATTCAGAAAGGCAATTGCATTTGCCGCCGCTTTTCTTCTGACAGCAGTCAGTGTGTGTGGCACAGGTACAGACTTACAGCAGGAAGCATCTTTAACTGCTTCTGCTGCAAACCAGACTGAAACATTTTCAATTACAAAGGAAAGTTGCGCTGGATTCCAAGGCACGATGACTGGGTATGGGAATACCAATTTTTATGTCTTTACTACAGAACGTGACAAAACAACTGGTAATATCGGCACGCTCCGTACAGACTACAAGACTGATGACAGTGGCATTATTTCTGAAAAAGTTTTTCGGGATAAAGAAGAAATAACATTCCCTATTGAACCTGACGCTCATGTTTATATGTGGGTTTCTGGTTCTGGCAGCAATCATTCACTTCTTCACGAGTATGATACAGAAACAAGCAAAATGAATCCGCAATATTTTCCAATGCAAGTTCCTGTTACATTAAGCAAAGAGATGTTTCCAGAAGGTGCTGGTTGCAGCAAAGTAAAAGTATATGGAAGAGGAATCAAAAAAGATTCCGATAGCAGTATTCTTGGAAAAGAGATTGGTTCTGGACTGGAATACACCGCAGAGGAGTTTGCAGTTGGAAAGGCTGAATTCCTCTATACAACTGAAACTCCATTGAAAACTGATGAAGACTTTACTAATCTTTGCCAAGTTATATTCGAATTTGAGGATGGCAGCAAGGTGGAATATGTTGTCATCGGCAATGACGCATATATCAATGAAGACACAAGACCTGCTGCCCCTCTTACAGATGAAAATGGCGACCCTAAGAAAGACAGCAATGGGAATGAACTGGTAAAAGGTTCGGATGAAAACGGCAACCCTGTTGTTTCCGATGAGACTCTCAAAAGTCCTTCTGTGAACGTCAACTCTGATGTCGTAATCTATGAAGGTGCAAATGAAATTGATAAATTGACGTATGCTGAATACAAAAAGGGAAAGTATGTAATCAGAAACTATGACCCTGAAAAGAATTACTACGTTCGTGTGAGCTTGGACAGTTCCAGTGGAGGAAAAAGAAACGGTGTTTACTACAAGTACGATAAGAAGCTGGGTACATGGATTGAACGTGTGAATACTGAAGAAACACCTCAGTACAATCTTCCGATAAGTTTCTTTACATTCCCGAAAGAAATGGCTGATGGCGACATTGCTGATGTAACCAAAACGGTACTGAACTGGGGAAAAGAAGACTTCTGTAAGTCTTTAAGTTTCACAATGGATACAGTAAGATGTTCTGATTATTTGATTTCATTCCACGGGGATGATGATAGTCAGTCAAAATACAAGCTGATTGGTATTGACCCCGAACTTGTTGAAGGCACTCCTACAGCAGAGGGTGAAATGTCTTCGATTCCATTTGAAATACCACCGCTTACTTCAGGCACTTTGCATGGTGAAACTGAAGCCGGGGATATTGTAGAGTTTGAATTTGAAAGCCCTGATAAGAGTGCAGATGATAGAACAGATGGCGATGATTTCTTCCTGTTCCTTCCTGATGGAGATTATCATGTAGAAAGTGAAAATGGTCTGTATGATAATTTCACTGTTGACGAAGATAGGAGTGAAGGCAAGGAAGGCAGCATTGGTGAGGGGGCTGTTTTACCTGATGGTGGAACAGATTTACCCAATCTTAAAACTCCTGAAGACGTAAGCCACTACAAGATTACAGACCCGAATGGAAGTCTTGTAGATGAGGATGAGCTGGATGACGGTGTACTGGACAGTATTGATGACCTGAATCTGACTGAAGATGAACTCAGAGGAAAGGGAAAGTATTTCTATTATGAGACAGAAGTCGGAGTCAAGAACTCAACTGACCCAGATGCTTTGAAGAAAGAATCAGGCTGCTTCCCAGTGACTGAGGATGGAACTTTCAAGAAAGAAACACTTTCCAGCAACCTGAAAGGTGATGTCAACATAGATGGTGAAGTTACTGTAGCAGATGTGATTATGCTGCAAAAGTATCTTTTGAAGGCACAAACATTCACTCTTGGCAACTATGTTAATGCTGATATCTGCGTAGAAGGCGATGTGAATGTATTTGACCTTGCTATGCTGAAACGTATTGTTGTGAATCAAAACAAAGAAAATACAAAGGAGTAAATTTTATGAGAAGAGCTATGACACCCGCAGAGAAAACAAGAGACAAGATTACTAAAGAAGAAAAGAGACTGGCTTCTCTGAAAGCCAAACAGGATGATATCCTTCAATCTATCAAAGACTGTGAAGAAGAAATCACTCGACTGCACAATCAGGAAAAGCAGGAAATGTTGAATGACATTGCTTCCCTGATTACACAAAAGGGCAGCAGCGTCAGTGAACTGCTGACAGCTCTCCAGAACAGCAACCTCTATGACATACAGGAACGCCTTGAAGGAATTGCTCCTGTTGCCCCTGTTGTACCTACTGAATCCGTACCGGATGTGCAGGAAGACACTGAAGAAGCTGGTGCTGTCACCGAAACGCCTGAATATGGCGATTAC
>CANRFV010000046.1 GCA_947629985.1 uncultured Clostridia bacterium
GTGACGGAGGACGGGGTGACGTTCCAGTATGGGATGCGCAGGCAGAAAGGCGCTGTGTACGATGTGTATGCCGGGGCTGATATCAGGACTGCCGCGGGGAAGCTGATCTTCCAGAAAGGCGCTGTGGTGGCGGAGAACCTGGCTACCGGGGAGGATGGCAGCGTAACCTTAACAGACCTGTACCTGGGGACTTACACCGTGAAGGAGAAAACGGCCCCAAAGAATTTTGTAAACAAAGGGGAGGCAAGGAATGTCACGCTTTCCTATAACGGCCAGACCGAGCGGGTGGTGTATGGGAGTACGACATTCCAGAACGACCGCCAGAAAGCAGCCGTGGCGGTGACAAAAGTGGACGACACGACCAAAAACCCGCTTGCGGGCGGTATTTACGGCCTGTTTGCCGCAGGGGATATCCAAAACGCGGACGGCGTGGTGGTGGTAAACAGGGATACGCTGATCGGGAAGGCCACGACCGGGGCGGACGGACGGGCCGCTTATGCGGCAGACCTTCCGATTGGCTTCAGCTATTATATCAAAGAGCTGCAGGCCCCGGACGGCTATGTGAGGAACCAGGGGGACGTGTACCAGTTTACTTTCTCATACACCCATGATACGGAGGCTGCGGTGAGTTTCTCCCACACCTTCGAGAATGAGCGTGTCAGGGCGAAGATTTCCCTGATGAAACGGGATGCGGAAACCGGGGAGACGCCGCAGGGCGACGCGGTACTGGGCAAGGCCGTGTACGGGCTGTATGCGCGGGAGGATATCGTACATCCGGATAAAAAAACCGGCGTAATCCATAAGGCCGGCACACAGGTTGCCACGCTGACGACCGATGAAAACGGGGAGGCTTCCATTGGGGATTTGTACCTCGGAAAATATTATGTGAAGGAGATCACCCCGTCTGTGGGTTACCTGCTGGACGGGGCGGAGCATGACCTGTCCTGCGACTTTGAAGGCGACCTTGCAGCCGTAGTGGAGAGGGAAACGACCTCGCCGGAGCAGGTGATCAAACAGCCGTTCCAGCTGATCAAGGCGGCTAATAACGGAAAGACGGACGCAGACCTGCTTTCCGGTGTCGGCTTCAGCGCCTGGCTGGTCAGTTCCCTATGGATGAAAGAGGACGGCAGCTATGACTTTTCTTCCGCAAAGCCGGTGGCGATTGGGGAGAACGGTGCGACGGAAATCTTTACGGATAACAGGGGCCATGCGGTGTCCATCGCCATCCCATACGGGACATACCTGATACGGGAAACTACGACGCCCCACAATTTTAAGCCGGTAGAAGATTTCCTTGTGCGCACCACTGAGGACCACCCGACAGAACCGCAGGTATGGCGCGTCCTCCTGGATGATGAATTTGAGGCAAAACTGAAGATCATTAAGAAGGACGACGAGACAAAAAGGCCGGTGCTAGAGGCCGGCACGGAGTTTAAAGTGTATGACCTGGACAACGAAACGTATGTGGAGCAGGTGACGACCTACCCGTCTACGGTAACGCATACGTCTTTCTTTACGGACAGTGAGGGATACCTGATCCTGCCGCAGAACCTCCTTGCGGGGGATTACCGGATCGAGGAAGTGACGGCCCCAGATGGCTATACCGTTGGCGAAAATGCGGTGGAGGTCAAAGTGGATTCCGATACGATGTACCGGATGGACCCGGTTTCCGGTGACGCCATCATCGAGGTAACGCCAGAGAACCATCCCGTGAAAGGGAAGCTGCGTGTGGTCAAGAAAGGAGAAGTGCTGGCCGGTTACGGGAAAGAGTTTGTGTATGAGGAACAGCCGCTTGCCGGGGCCGTGTTTGCAGTGACCGCCGCAGAAGACATCTATACGGCGGACTATCAGAAAGATGCGGATGGGAACCGTATCTGCGAATACCGCAAAGGCGAGCTGGTCGCGGAGCTGACAACCGGTGAGGATGGGGAAGCCGTCCTTGCGGACCTGCCGCTTGGCCGCTACCGTGTTGCGGAAACGAAAGCCCCGGAAGGATATGTGCGGAATGGTGAAGCGCAGGAGGTGCTTTTTGAGTTCGCGGGCCAGGAGACGGCAGTGGTGGAACAGACGGCGGAGTTTGCAAATGAACGCCAGAGGGTGCAGATCAAAGCGGTCAAAAAGGACGCAGAAAATGGAGCGGCCCTTGCAGGCGCGGTGTTCGGACTTTACGCAAAGGAGGATATCACAGCCGGAGGGAAGGTGGCCGTACCGGCAGACACGCTGCTTTCAGAAGCGGAGAGCGGGGAAGACGGATGTGCTGTCTTTGACGCAGACCTGCCGTTTGGCGTGTATTACCTCCGGGAGCTGCAGGCCCCGGCAGGATATCTCTCCAATGCGGAGACAAAGGAGATCACGGCATCGTACCAGGGACAGGAGATCGCGGTGGCGGAGTTTGCTGCGGAATTTACCGACCGGCCGACCGTGACGGAATTCACGAAGTCCGACATTACCACGGGCGTGGAGCTGGACGGCGCGAGCCTGACGGTGCTGGATCAGGACGGAAAGGTGGTTGACGCATGGACTTCCGTCAAAGACCAGCCGCATGTAATCAAGCGCCTGCACGTGGGGGAGACCTATACCCTGCGGGAGGAATTTGCCCCTTACGGCTACCTGAAAGCGGAAGAAGTGAAGTTCACCGTAGAGGATACCGAAGAGGTACAGAAGGTGGAGATGAAGGATGCCGTGCCGACTGCGCTGCTGATCATCAGCAAAAACGGGGAGTTTCTTGATAAAGTGACGCTTCTGGATGATGCGAAAGGAATGCTGTCCCATCTTTTCGGCTATGTCACCGGTTCCCTGCCGGAAGTGACCTTTGAAGTGTATGCTGCCGAGGACATCCGGATGGCAGACGGAACCAGTGCGGATTACTACAAGGCGGACGAGCTGGTGGGGACCATCACGACGGATGCAGGCGGCATTGCCCAGCTTGGGGACCTGCCGGTCGGGAAGTATTACGTGAAGGAGGCCGGGACGGCGCATGGGTTTGTCTTGGATGGAGAGCCGCGTTATATAGACCTCAGTTACCGCGACCAGGATACCCCGGTAGTGACCTACAGCGAAGCATGGCAGAATGCAAGGCAGAAGGCAAAAGTCCAGATCCTGAAAAAGGAGAAGAACAAAGAACGCCTGCTGGCCGGCGGCGTGTTCGGGCTGTTTGCCGCGGAGGATATCCGGTCTGCCGGCGGGGAGGTACTCCTGAAAAAAGATACCCTGATCGAGCAGCGCACGACAGACAAAAAGGGAGAAATTTCCTTCCTTGCGGACCTGCCGGTGGACGGGAGCTTTTATATCCAGGAGATCAAGGCGCCGGACGGTTTCGTGAACTCAGAAGAAAAGCAGGAGTTTGTGTTCGAGTATGCCGGGGAAGATCAGGCAGAGGCGGTTTATGAATTTGTCTTTGAGGACGAGCCTACCACGGTGGAACTGACTAAAACAAACCTGACAACCGGGAAAGAGCTTCCTGGGGCGCACCTGCGCGTCATAAAAGAAAACGGCGACCTGGTGGACGAATGGGTATCCGGAAAAGAAGGCCATGTCATAAAGGAACTGACAGTGGGCGAGACATATGAGCTGATCGAGACGAAGCCTGCGGACGGGTATGTGACTGCGGAGAGCATCGTATTTACAGTTGAGAATACCGCGGAAATCCAGAAACACCGGATGGAGGACGATGTGACGAAGGTAAGCATCAGCAAGACGGATATCACCGGGAAGCAGGAAGTGCCTGGGGCAAAGCTGACAATCCTGGATGAAGAAGGGCAGGCAGTGGAAAGCTGGACTTCCAAAAAGAAACCGCATTATGTGGAGAAGCTGCCGGCCGGACGGTACACACTCCATGAGGAAACTGCCCCGGCCGGGTATCTGACCGCATCGGATCTGCAATTCACTGTGGAGGACACCGGGAAGGTACAGAAGTTTGAGATGCGGGACGATGTGACAAAAGTGGAGATTTCAAAGCAGGATATTGCCGGGAAAGAACTTCCGGGAGCAAAGCTGACAATCATAGACAAAGACGGAAAAGAGGTGGAAAGCTGGACTTCGACAGAGGAGCCGCATTACATTGAGATGCTTCCGACAGGGGAATACACGCTCCATGAGGAAAGCGCCCCGGATGGCTATCTGGTTGCTGAGGATGTGAAGTTTACGGTCGGGGATACCACGGAGATTCAGAAAGTGGTGATGAAGGATGAAGCAAAGCCGGCAGAAACGGAAGACTCACCGGCGCCGATATCGGAACCGCCCAAAACAGGGGACGATACACCCATACTGTTCTGGATCGTACTTGCAGGATTGTCGGCCTGCGCAATGGCAATCTCTTTATTAACGTTCCGGAAGAGAAAACAGCATTAAGAAGGAAACTAAAAAGCGTCTGTAGGATATTCCGTATTCTATAGACGCTTATCATTTGGAAAGAGGTGGAGAATATGAAGAAATTTGTGATTACAGCTATGTTGATTGGCACAGCGATTGTACTGTATTGCTGCATCCGCACGGGAGCCAGGGATGACCTTTGGATGGAGGATCTGCACAGGAAAGGCGGAGGGCATGGCGGAAGCCGCAACGGATAACCGGCATTATACGGCGGACAGGCCATCTGACTGCATATATTGCTATTTTTGGAATGGGAGGACGAAATCCTGCCGGGAACAGAAGTGCTATTATCTGGCGGACGATGGCCAGGAGAAGAATGGGCAGGCGGGCAGATGCACGGGATGCCCCTATGGGAAACATTCCCCCTGCATTGGTTACTGCCTGCTGAGGCTCATTCGGGAAATGGGACTGTGGTCATAGAAGCCTGCAGGAAAGGAGTTGGGAGCGTTGCAGGATGAAGTCAATGAAAAAACGGTAGCTCTCTGTATCAATGGGGGAAAAATCTCCGCCCGTATCCTGAAAAATGCGATGGCAAAAGTACTTGGAAAGATGGAGCAGGATAAAAAGCAGAGGCACCAGACGGAAGAGGAAAGGAGGGAAGCGGCAGACAGGGCGAAGGAGGCAGCAAAATACAGGGGGAAGCAGAGCATGGAAAGGCTGCGATCCCAAAATGCGGAACTGTCCAATATCGAAGTCACGGACGGGAATATTAAGTCTTTTGAGAAATATGCTAGGAAGTACGACATTGATTACTGTCTGAAAAAGGACAGGTCGGCAGACCCGCCACGCTATTATGTGTTTTTCAAGGCGAAAGACGTGGATGCCATGACCGCCGCCTTTAAAGAGTATTCCGGGGTGCAGCTTAAAAAGGGCAAAAAACCGTCCATCCGGAAGAAACTGGCGCTTGCGAAGGAACGTGCGGCAAAGCATCGGGAGAGGGAAAAAACGAAGCGGAAGGAACGGGGGCCGGAGCATTGAGCAGGATAAAAGAGACAGTTTCCGGCCTTACCGGGAGGCTGCCTTCGGTCAATCTGAAACGGCTTGTCACGCTGAACATCCCTTATGTAATCGTGTTTTACCTTGTGGATAAGACTGCGTGGCTCTACCGGCACTGCATGGGAGGTTCGCTTGTGGAAAAGCTGGGAGTACTGTTCCTCAATTTCCGGCTTGCGTTCACTTCCTGTTTCCCCAGCTTTCATCTGTATGACCTTGCGGCAGGAGTGATCGGGGCGGCTGCAGTGAAACTGATCGTCTATGAGAAAGGAAGGAACGCCAAAAAGTACCGGCAGGGCGTGGAATACGGTTCCGCCCGGTGGGGCAATCAGAAGGACATAGCGCCTTTCATTGATCCGGTGTTTGAGAACAATATCCTTCTCACGCAGACAGAGCGGCTGACCATGAACAGCCGCCCGAAACTGCCAAAATATGCGAGGAATAAGAATGTCATTGTGATCGGCGGCTCCGGGAGCGGCAAGACCAGGTTTTATGTGAAGCCGCAGCTTATGCAGATGACGCCAAATGTCAGCTATGTAGTCACAGACCCGAAAGGCACAATTTTAGTCGAGTGCGGGGAGATGCTGCGGCGTGGTACGCCGAAGATGAAGGACGGGAAACCCGTGCGGGATAAGGACGGGAAGATCGTCTATGAGCCGTACCGGATCAAGGTGCTGAACACCATCAATTTCAAAAAGAGCATGCACTTCAACCCGTTCATGTATATCCGTTCAGAGAAGGACATATTGAAGCTGGTCAATACGATCATTGCGAACACCAAAGGGGAGGGTGAGAAATCGTCCGAGGATTTTTGGGTGAGTGCGACTCGTTCGCAGACGGTAAAAAGTCTGCGCACGGGCAATGGTTTTCCGTTGTTCGGAGAACTGAT
>CANRFV010000047.1 GCA_947629985.1 uncultured Clostridia bacterium
CTGATTATGTAGTGGTGGCTTTTGACGTCGCCCCGACTGCGGTTTTTGCCATATTGAAGATTTGACTTCATACAGGCAATAGCGAAATCATCATCGCCGCAATTTAAGGTCGCAAAGCGGCAGTTTTCACGAGGGATAAGTCTGCCATTCTCGTCGAGGACGGGTTTATTCGTGAACTCGTCATGCTCAAAAAGCAGATACTTCTCTGCGGCTCCGTAATCTGCATTTTTAGAGCTTAAATGTTTGAACGTCGCCAACCGCATCACCTACCTTTTGCAAGATTTCAAATTTCAGATCGGCGAGGTCGGCTATGGCGGCTTGAACATCACTTGACAATGAATTATACGGCGTGCCATGCTCGTTGAGATACCGAGCAATCTGGTTTAGATTCCCGCCGATTTTGCCGAGCTGCGCGGTTAGCTGACCGACAGCCGAAAGAAACTTTTCATTGACGGGTGAGACGGTGATGATTGGTTTGATGATCGAATTTTCAATTGCCTGACGGATAAATTCAGACTGGCTAATCCCACAAAACTTTGCGCGCTCAGTGAAGTCTGCGTATTCTTCCTCGGTCATGCGAGTTTTGACGACAACGCTGCGTTTGGGCGTGTTGTATTTCTTGGGCATATAAAGCCTCCTTTCACTTTACTACGGACATTTTTTGCATAAATGGTGACACTTGAAATGTAAATTTTATATGAACATAATTTACCCCCTCACCTTATAACGTACATTTTTCGGACGAAAAGCAGGTATCCGATTGTAAATTTTTTGTAAACTGCGTTTTCTCTGCATTACCCTCAACGCAAATTTTTTGATTTTGCCAACTCCTCAATATCTTCCACACCGAAAAATTCAATCTTGCCAAACGGTTACACCCTCTTCCCCGATACAACGGACATTTTTTAAGCAAATTTCTGGGTAATTTCTAAAAAAGTTTGCCTAAAAGCCAAAATTTCTCCGTTTGGTACAAATCACAAGAAGTTTATGATTGCTTTATTGTGCAATTTTTAGCGGCTGTTGCCGCCTCAGCAACACATAAATTTGAGAAAACCAACGGTGACGAAAATAATCTGAGCATAAAAAATACCAACGTATCAATTTGGCACGTTGGTAACATTTTTATATAAAGCAGGGTTTGGGGAAGGCTACTCCCCAACAAGATTCCGCGCAGCCAAATTTGGGTTTCAAGCCAAATTTGGTCCCGCGGTAGAATCTTGCTCTTTTCATACATTGACATACTATATCAAAAAAATTAAAATAATTTATACCCCCCTGTAACCTTTTCCCGCAAAATACTGTCTATTATTATAACAGACAATGGAGGACCCTATGCTTGACGACAACCTTATAATTGAAAAATATTTTGCGAGGGACGAAACGGCGATAACCGAAACTTCGCAAAAATACGGAAAGCTCTGTTATACCATATCAAATAACATTCTCGCCTCTGCGGAAGATGCGGAGGAATGCGTTAATGACACCTATTTAAAGCTTTGGCATACTATCCCGCCCGAACGTCCTTTGTGTTTGAAAACTTTTATTTCGGTCGTTATACGAAATATTTCCCTCAATCGTTATAACTATCTTCGGCAAAAAAAGAGGTCTGCGGAGATGGAAATTTCGCTCACAGAGCTCGAAAGCATCCTGCCGGATAAGTCAATAAATCCCGAATTTGAAAACGGATTTTCCGAAATCATTGATGAATTTCTGAATATGCTCTCGGCGGATTCTCGTGTGATTTTTGTCAGGAAATACTGGTATTTTGACAGTATAGTCGGCATAGCACACGACTTCGGATTTTCAGAGAGCAAGGTCAAGGTCAGCCTGAAAAGAAGCAGAGATAAGCTCGAAAAGCTGCTCTATGAGAAAGGAGTAAAATTATGAGCTTGCCGAAAATTGTATATGAAATCGGGAAAATAAATCCGAAATATATAGAGGAAGCTGCGGAATATCATCGTAAAAAACCGCGGTTCAAGTCCTTCCTCCTCGCCGCGGTTATCTCCGTTTCGGTATGCGGACTGACTGCCGCCGCAATAGGTATCGGCGGGCTTGAGAAACTTAAAGGATATTTTGACAGTGAATCCGCAAAATTCAGCGATGAAGTCCCGACAATAGACGATCCTGCGTTATACGGAGCCGACCTTTCGGATAAAGAACTTTCCGAGGGGGAAGCAAGAGCTGTAAGCATATCCTCCGACGGGCACAGCTTTTTTGCGATGATTGAATATGCGCTTTCCGAGAAAGAACTTGCAGCCGCTCCCGACAACTCCTCTCTCGGCTTTAAACGTTATTTCGATAACTGCGGCGGGATATGCGTGGGAATTCAGCCGATTTCCCGCGAGGACAACATATTTACCTGTTTATATTACAGCGGAGGAATTGCCGACATACCTAAAGACGGAATAACCGTAAGCCTCGAGGGGCTCGGATACTACACCGGCAATATCGGCGATGGATTTACGGTTATTTCTGAGCGCTCTTTGTCCGTGAATATCAAAAAGGAAAGTCTTAGGCTTCTTGAGTTTAAAAAGGCGTCTGATACCGTCAAGGCGGAAAATCTGAATTTGCAAGCAGAGCTTTCCTCTTTGGGGCTGATTTTGAGCTGCGACAGCGGTGAGTATTCAAATATGGCAGAAGAACACGGTAAAAAGTATGCGGCAAAGTTCTTGCAGGTAAACGACTTTATGTTTTACATGAAAGACGGTACGGTTTACGGCGACGGCGAGGATTACGCCTCCGTGTCGGGACTGTTCAGATGCCAATGCGGTTGGAGTGAGAACGGCAGGGAGTATTTTTACTACGGCTTTTCCGCACCGATAGACGCCGATGAAATATTAAAAATCAGCGTCTGCGGAGAAACTTTAAACTTTGAAGGGACGTGATCGGTTATGAGAAAAATTCCGATTTTTTGTGCGGTAATTATCTTTTTCCTGATTCTTTCCGCTTGCGTAGATACGCCGGAGAATCTTAAAAACGAGGAGACAAAAGCCGATTATTCGGGCGCGGTTTCTGAAAGCATACAAAACGATGAGCCTGCGCCGGCGGAGTCGGATGTCATTTCAAAGGAAAGAGGAACTATGTCGGATATAAGAAATCAGCTTGCAGAGGATTTGTCTTTTAAATATCCGAATATTTCTATTTCTGCCGCTTGGGTCAGCGAGGCGTCCGCCATGCCGTCATACGACATTAAAATCGGCACATCCGATATGAATATCGACGCTCTTGGGGAATATTTCTTCCCCGATGAATACAGCCCCGACAGTCGATATATTATAACGCGGAAGGTCGGAGATCCGCTCGACAAAAGCTATCCCGCATACTCCGAACCTACCGAGGAGCCCGAAACGGGCGAAATATTAAACGCTAATGTCTGGGAATACGATATGCTCGGATATCAGCCCGACAGCCGCGATCAAAATAAGATCATAGTTATGCACTCCACGGGTTTTGTGCGCGGTTCGGGAGTGGGGAACAGCGACGGTTACTATTCGTTTGTCGGTGAGGAAATTATAGACAGCTATGACCTTGATTATGAAACCGTTCCGCAGGATTTATCATATACCCTTGCGGACGGAGCGGAATGGAACGCCGCCGATGCAATAAATTACGTTGAAACATTCTGGAAAGATTATCTTTCCGAAAAAGAGCAGGAAGTGTTTACATATAAAGTCAAACGGTTCAGCGTTCTTTCCTTTGATGACGGCGCGCTCGGATATTTCTTTGACATTGTTAAGACGGATTCAAACGGAAATCGCTTTGATATGGACAGCAGCTATGCAAAGGACACCGAACGGATAAGCTCGGGAAGCAGCTTTATGGTGCCGAACGAACTCAGAACATGGTGTACGGGCAAAGAGAAGATAACTCAGTTTTTGAAGGATTTTTCATTTGAAGAAGCAGCGCAAACCGATGACGGCAACGACCTTTTAACACTTAAAAGTGCCGCAGACAAGCTGTCAAAGGCGCTTGCCCCGAATATCGGGCTGAACCTTAATGCTGAGCTTTGCTATGTCGCGGTCTGCAAAAGTTATCCTTATTTTCAAATCTGGAAATATCCCGCTTATTATGAATCAAGGGCGATCGCAGACTGCGACTTTGAAATCCGACCGTTCTGGGTCTTTAAGGACGACGGTTATACTGTAAGTCAGGTATCGGACAGCATGAAATTTTATGTAGACGCTAAAACCGGCGAGCTTACGGTTATGGCGGACGGAGAGGTGAAGCATGTTCCGTGACTACGTTTAAAGATAAAATATATTCTGCGGGGCTGCCGATTTTTTCAATCGTTTTTACCGCCGTTTTGCTTCTTTTAAGTACATATACCGTCTTTAATTCGGGCATTTCGGAGAAAACGGTTTTAGGACATATACTTTCGGGCGACTGCAAGGAAATGGTGCATTCGTCGTCGCTATGGGCATTTCCGTTTGCAGTCACTTCTCCGTCGCTTGGCGAGCATTTTTGCCTGTTTCTGCCGCTGTTATGTTCCGCGCCTTTTATTTTTAAATTCTCCGCAGAAATGAGGGGCTGTTACCGCTTTGCTATGCTCCGTGAAAAATCCGAAAGAAGTTATTTTCGTAAGTTGTTTTTTAAAGCAGGATTTGGCGGCGCAGGGTGCGTTACCGCAGGATATCTTATCTTTTCCGCTGCGGTATATACGGCTTTCCCGAAGAGCAATGATTTTCCGCCCGAACCTTTTGACCAAACGCTTGAGGCGCTGAACACTGTCAGATTAAGGCTTAACGACCCGATAAACCGATTTTTCGGCGTTCAGAACGAGCTTTTAAGTTGCCTCGGAACCGCGCTGTCGGTTTTTGCATTTTCTTTTTTGGTTTCTGTTCTTTGCTTTATGCTGTATCTTGCGTTCAAAAATAAATATAAAGCAATCGGATTTATGTTAATCGTCATATTTTTATCCGAGCAAGTTGCGAAAAGTACGGCTTTCAAAAGCGCGAACGGCCGAAAAATGCTTACCTTAAGCGCTTCATATCTGATTTTTGATACCGAAGGCGTTATGAAACGTTTTGATTTGAATTGGCTTTGCTGTTTCGGAATACTTTTCATGATCTCGTTTTCGGTATACTTAGCCGCAAAATATCTTTTCGGAAAGCGGGTGTCAAATTGAGAATCGCGGTTGCAGAATATATTAAGTGGCTTAAAAATGACAAGCATATTGTAACACTTCTGTCGCTGATATGCCTTTATCTTTACTGCCTAAGTCCGATAAAGGAATATTCCGCCGACTTTGGAGAACCCGTCAACATAATAGAACCGTATATGATTTTCATATCAAATGCGCTTTGCGTTCCCGTAGTGATTCTGACATTTTCGGCTTTGCTGATCGATTTTCCCGACGTCTCGGCGAATGCGTCGTTTGTGCTGCTCCGTACAGGCAGAACAAGGTGGTACCGTTCGCAAATCGAGTTTGTTGCAATCGCTGCGGCAACATTTCTCGGAATCCTTTTGGCGTTCAGCATATTTTTGATGAGCGGGATTTCATATGTTTCCGACGTTTGGTCGAATGCTGAGAAAATCATAAATTCCGCCGAAGGTGCAGAATTTTTGCTGCACAATCCGATGAGCTGGCTCGATATGTCCGTAATAAACAATTTTACGCCCGTTAAAGCAATGATAATCGGTACATTTCTTATGTGGGAACATATGCTGTTTGCGGCTCAGTTTCAAATAATTGTAACGTTAAAATTCAACAAAATAATAGGAGTCGCTTCTAATCTGTTGATTCTCGGCACGGGTATGGCGCTGCATTTTCTTGATACCTCCGCCAAATGGATATTCCCTTTTTCTCACTCCACTCTGATCTTGCATTACGACTCGGTTTTCAGTACAGTATATTTCCCAATTTGGGGCTCGGTTTTGTATCTTTTCGCCGCGAATATACTGATATATTTCATCGGCGTGAGGGTGATAAAGCGGAAAAATTTGTCGCTGATGAGCAAGGAGGACTAAGATGATAAAAGTTA
>CANRFV010000048.1 GCA_947629985.1 uncultured Clostridia bacterium
CTCTCCATCTCCATGAGCTTGACTTTCGATGCGTCCGTTTTCGCCGTCTGGTTCGCGAGGGCGGTCTCCGTCTTTCCGATCGCCGTCTCGTTCGCCTTGAACTCCTGCTCTAATTTGTCAAGCTCCTCTTTCAGTGCCTTTGACTGCTCTGAATTTTTTCCGGTCTCCTCGGTCGATTTCTCATAAGCGTCTTTTGCAGCGTCGATCTTTGTCTTTAGCTCCTCCTGCTTTGTCTTTTGCTCCGTCAGCTTTTTCGACAATTTCTCCTGCTGCTCGCTATTCAATTTCACGATGTCCTTTTGCACCGTGATTTTCTGCGTGAGAGATTCCGCTTTTGCTTTGAGGCTGTCTGCTGCCGACCCGAACAACTTCGCCTTTGTCGCCGCGACTGAATACTCGCTCGACAGAGTTTTCATCTGCGCCGCCGCTGATTTCATTTGCGATTGATAATCGCTCGAACTCGCTGAAATCTTGACGCTTGTGTATGCCATCCGGTCGCCTCCTCTCTTTTAGCTCTGATTCTCGTGTATTGTGTCTATCTCAAATTTCAGATAGTCCAGTAAAGACACAACGTCCTCTCTCAAACATTGACTGTATGAATTGTTCAATAACCGGATCGCGAGCTTGATAACCCTATCCATGATGTCTCCGCAGACTTTCCACTCGTTCTCCTCCGGCTTGTCCTCCTCATAACCGTTTTCACGGTCGTATTCATCAAACGCGGATTCCTCGCGCTCGATCGGCTCGACTTCGACGATGTTCAACAATTTCTCGGAGATCACGTTCTGCATGATGAAATGTATTCCTTTCGCCGCCGTCAAGAACTCGACCGCGTCCGCGTCCCCCAGTTCCGACATTGACATCCGGTTTCCGAAAATCTCTTGAATGATTCTTTTGTTGAAAAACATCGCGTCCGTCACTCTTGAGGAATCATTTTTCTCCATAAGCCGCGCATACTTTTTGTATTGCTCGACCGTAACGGAATTTATGAATATTTTCCCGCTGCTGCAAGTGATCTCAATTTCCGGTATCACTTGCCACTCTGAAAATTTTTCTGTATCTTCTCCATCCTCTTTGTCAGTTCGTCTCCGATTCCGACATCAATGAACTGGAACTCTAATATGATTCCCGCCGCATCGAGACCTTTTTCCTCGTCCTTGAGTTCCTCGACGGTGAACTGCTCCCCGTATGCCTTGCACACGAAAAGCATCATCGCCTCGATGTCCTCGCGCGTGAACTTCGGTTTTGCGTCGATCTTCTCCGATAGATCGAGATACTCCATGTATAAGTCAATGCTCATTTTCGGCATTGTGAACTCTTTGTTGTTGATTGTGATTTTCTTTGCCATTTGAAAAACCTCCTGTTATATATTCTCTTGTTTGTGGCGGCGCGCTTATTCGCCCGCCGCCTTTTCCTGCACCTTGCTGAACCAGTCAGCGATTGCCGCCTTTGCGTCCGTGTCTTTTTCGAGCAGGTTCGCCTCGTCAACATTGATCTCATAGAGATTATCTTTGCTGCGCTCATAGAACGACCCCTTGATGCTCTTTGTCGTCGGCGCAAGTTTGCCCTCTTTCGTGTTCGCCTCCTCGCTGATGCCCTCCGCGAACTTGCCGACGTAAAGCCATCTGAAATCATACTTTCCGTTCAACTTGCGCTCGCGCCATCCGATCGCGACCTCTGGCGCGATGTCGTCGCTCGACTTGACGAGATAACCGTTCTCGTAAAGCTGCCCGAAAACTGCCTGTCTGTCCTGCGGGGCGAGTGCGTTGATCTCAAGCTCAACGTCCGTCCCCTCATAGGAATTGATGACCTCCTCTGTCCCGTCGTCGGAATAGATTTTCTCTGATGTCCACTTTTCATCAATCTTCGCTTTGATCGCGCGCGCAAGTTTGACCGGAGTTTCCGTCGCGTATGCGCTCGCCGTGTTCTGCGTTACCTTTGCGACGTAAATGTCCCTGCATCCGCATGTTCTACTTCTAACAATCGTCTGTACTCCTTCCACTGCCATTTTTTAAGCCTCACTTTCATAAAATTTTGAAAACCTCTGTGCTTTCATATAGATTCCGTCCTCCGGCTGCGAATCGTCTCCGTTCCTGCCCTCGAACGCAAACCCGCTCTCTTTCATTGCCGCCTTGATCTCCCGTGCAAGCTCGATCTCGTCGGACTTTGAGAATATAGTGACCTGCACGGACAACGTCACGCCCTCCGCGTCGTCGTCGGAGAAATTGTCGTCCGTCTCTCCTAAATCCCACAATGTGACGTGACAATCTTTGATGTCCTTGTCATACCATCCCTGCATCACGGTGATTCCCCGTTCGCTGATCGCGACCAGTGCGGCGGCTGCGTCCTTTATGATGTCCGGATTGCCCATGCTATCACCTCACCGTATTGTCTAAAAATGTTTGATACTCCTGTTCTGCGATCTTTTGGAGTTCCGCGTCCGCGTCCCTGCCCGTTGCATAAATAAATTCGCGCGGCGGTTGGTAAATCGTCCCCCAGTTGATGAACTTCACATAAAAGTGTTCGCTCCGGTCTGATTTATCCCATCCGACCTCTGCCGTCGCTCCTGTGTTCTTTACTTTCACCTGCCCGATCGGGACACTGTCTGCCGCATGTGCCGACACGCTTGACTTTGAACCGAATCCTCGACCGCTTTTCGAGATGTCCGCAGACTTCGGAATCTTCCCCGACATGATTCTCTTGACGATCGGTTCTCCCTTTTCGACAATCCTCCGGTTCGTTTCCTTGATCTCCTCGTCGCTCGCAGCTTTTTCAAACGCTCTCACAAGCTCCTGCAAGCCTTGAAATTCCATCTCAATTTTCAAGCGATCGCCTCCTCTGTGTCAGATTTTGACACTACGCTCCGACACGACATTTCAGCAGGACGCGCCGCGCGTCTGTGAACATCGGTGACGCATCATAAATCTTGAATCTCGTCGCCTTGTACTCCGCATAGAACTCTTTCAGATTCAACCGAATCTCCTCGATCTTTGAGCAGTTCCGGACTTTGAACACGATCACGTTGTCAAGTCCGGTCTGCAGGGCGGTGTATTTCTCCGTCGTTGACAGACTTTGAACGTCACACCAACATGTATAAAACTCCTCCTCGGTCTTTTTCGCCCTGCCCTCGACTACCTCCGATTTAACGCGAATGATCTTGATTCTCCCCGTCATGACGTTTCCCCTCCATACATTTCTTTCAGCAGCATAGAGGAGACGGCGTTCGTCAAGGTTGTCGTCTCTTTCTTGTACTTCTCGCGGTTGTCATAAAGCTCTTTGACCGTCACCATCACAAGAATTTTCTGTCGGCTCGTCAATGCGAATCTGTCGAATTTTGGGATTAAATGCTCCATTTCTTCGAGTGCCGTGTCAACCATCAACTCAACGATGTCCTCGTCGTCGTCATAGTCTATATGACAGTATGTCATGCACTTTTTGACAAGCTCTCCGGAGTATTCCTTTTTCTCCTCGTCCGTCATATTCTCACCCACTTTCACCGATGCGGGGCGTTTTCGCGCCCCGCTCCATTCTTACCCCGCGACAGTCTCCGTGATCTGTCCCTTGATGACTGCTGCCTCGTCCACCGCCACAACGTCGAAACGGTCGCGGACTTTCACGCCCGTCATGTCTTTTTCCCAGAGACCCGCGCCCTTGTCGTTGAGGTCGATCGTCAGCACGTTCCGGTCGAACAGTGTGATCGCCTCATGCAGATCGCCGCAGAATACCGGATGTTTGAATCCGGTCGTCTTTGCCTTGACCGATGTCTCGTGTTCCTGTCCGGAGACCGTGACGACATAGCACCCTTTTTCATTCACGCGCCACGACTGAACATCTGCCGCGCCCTGCGTCGCGTCAACGTCCGTCACCTGTCCGTCGATCTTCAAATGCGTTTCGTCGGTGTCGAACTGCGGATTGTAGATCGCCTCACTTTTCAGCGTCCTCTTTGTCAGACGGATGATCGGATATTCACCGAAAAGCAGCTTGCCCTTTGTCGCCTGTGTCGGGTCTTTCTGCAAGATATATTTCCCGTCCTCGTCCTTGAGCTTGTCAAGGTAATTGAAACCGCTCTGGTTCGTGATAACGACGGAGGTCGCCGCGATCGCCGGGTCTAACATCTCATTGAACACGTCCTTGAGGCTGTCGATGTTGGAGATCACGACCTCTTTCCCCTCCGTGATCTTGTTCAGCACTTTCAAGATCATCATGTTGCGGGTCGCTTTTGTCTTTTTGGCAATCCACTTGTTGATGTACGCCATGATATTAGCTGCCGTGTCCTCGAACAGTTCGGCGGTGATCTTCAAGATGCCGCCCTTTTTCTTGATCTTATACTCGATCTGCCGGAACTTCGGCTCGTCCATCTCCGGAAAATCCGCTGCCTCGTCCACGTTGTCGAACGGGACGGAGTCTGCGTCAACCTCGATGTTCCGCGTTCCGGACTTCGTCGTCACGCCCTCCGTGTTGACGTACTGCTCAAGGTTGTCGTCGCTCCGGCGCAGCGCGATGATGTCGGTTCTGATGTCCTCCGGAATCGTCACGCCGATTCCCTTTTCGTCCTCAAGACCCACCTCGGAGGTGAGCGCGTCTTTGTAGACTTTCACATCGTCGTCGTCCGGCTCTCTGTGCAGGAATCCCGCCTTGATGATGTTCACGAACGACTTGACGAGGTTTTTCTTGTCCGCTTTGCCGCCGCCGATGATCTTCGCGCTGCCGCCCTCGATCTTGTCCTCGATGTCGTCGCGCTCCTCCTCGTCGAGATCGAACAGGAGGTCAAATTTCTCCTGCAGTCCCTTGAGTTCTTCCTTTGCGGCGCGCGCCTTGTCGAGTTTCCCGTCTGCGACGAGGCTCTTGATCTCGTTTTTCTTGTCGTTGATCTGTTTCAAAAGTTTCTGCATTTCCTTATTCATCGTTTTTTCTCCTCTCTTTTAGATGCCGTATAAGTCCAAATCATCGAGAATCGCCGCCTTTTCTGCCTCGATTCTCTTTTTCTCGCGGTTGTCAAGCTCCGCGATCACCGCGTTCACGATGTCCTGCGTCGTGACTTCCTTGAGTTCCTCCGGAATGTTCTCGTATTTATCGAAAAATCCGGATGCACACGCGGCGACTGCTGCCCTCTCCTCGATCTCTACGTCGAAATACTGCGAGAGTTTGTCGCCGTTGAACCATGTCTCTGCCTCCATGAGAGACTTGATTTTGTCCCGCGTCACGCCCTCTTTTGTATGCTGCATGTAGATGTCGAGAATTGATTCCTCGCAGAGATTCAGTTGTTTAATTGATTCCCTGTGCGCCTTTACGTTGCCGATCGTGATACACAACGGTTCATGAATCATCGCTTGCGCGCCCGTTGCAAAATGCAGCTCGTCACACGCGAACATGATGACCGACGCGATCGACGCAGCCATCCCGTCAACATATCCGACTTTGTGTCCGGAATACCGTCTCAACTGGTTATAGATCGCCAGTCCCGCGAATACGTCGCCGCCTCCGGAATTGAAATAGATGTCAATTTCCTCGTGTCCGTCAAGCTGATTGAGGAAATCCGCGATGTCCTGCGGACATTTGTCCTCCTCATACCACATTGACTGCCACGTCGCGGAAACGATGTCGCCGTAAAAGTACAATGAACATCTGCTCTGCCCCTCGTCCTCGACGAAATCCAAATATCCGACGCGCTCCACTTTTCCGGTCTGTCTGTTTTTACTCGTGAAATCAAACCGTTTTTTCAATGCCATTTTCACTCACCTCCTCCCTGCTCGTCATCGTCCTCCACCTCGCCGGTGTCGTCCGTGTCCTCTGTGTCCGGATTCTCTGCGTCCGGCTCGATTGTTTCCTCCGTCTGCTCCGGTTCTTCTGTCTCCTCCGGTTCAACGGTGTCCTGCTGCCCTTTTTGGTATGCAGCCCCCGCCATAATGAGCGGAACGATGCTGCCGTTCGCAAGCAGCACGTCTCCTCCGTCGCCGTCCGGCAGGTCTAA
>CANRFV010000049.1 GCA_947629985.1 uncultured Clostridia bacterium
TCTATAGGAAATAATCTTCGCCAGCTCAGAAACAGCGCAAATTTAACGCAGGAACAGGTTGTAGCACAGCTTCAGTTGCGAAATCTCGCCACGTCAAGAAGCGCCTACTCACAAATGGAATCCGGCACATATAACATAAAAGTCAGCGAACTTGCCGCCTTGTGTGAGATATTCCACACTGACTTCAATACCATTTTCAATGGCTTACCTCAAAAGAAATGACCTCCGAGCAGAGTTTCCTGTTGCCAGAGGTCATTTTGCTTCCTATCAAGACTAACCAACAATTCCCTTCATAATACGCTTCAAATATAGATCAGTTCCCTGAGAATGATTTCTTCCGCCGCATTATAGATATTATTCATAGCTCCCACCCACGCCATTTGATTTTGAGCTTTCAGCTTTTCATTGATTCCCTGACTCTCCTGCATCTTTCGGATCAATACTTCTATTCTCGCGTTGGCAACATCATCTATCTCATTTAAATGTGCTGTCAGTTTTCCTTCCAACAGCAAGGCTGTATATAGCCCTTTTTGATGTTCTTTAAGATATGTCTTGCGAAGCATTCCATATTTTCCATAATGCGCTTTTTCCTCTTTCGGAAGCACCAGATCAGGATAGTACAATCCATCCTCGCCAAGTGTGTAAGTGCCTCCCATTTTTTCAAATGATGTTCTCATGCCCATCCTTCCTTTCTCACCGGGAATCCCGGTCGTGTTTTCTTCTTATTATTTTTTGTTGTGTGAAACATCTCTCTATCCGCTTTGCCTCTTCTATTGCCTGCTCAACTGTGGGTACGCCTATCACCGCCCGGACACGATCCAAGTCTGCTGCCTTACCCCGAAGTACTGTATTCTCTGATTGAGACCGTTCCAGGATATCGTTCAGACAGTTGACTTGTTTCTCCAAGTCTTCATTGCGCTTTGCCAAGCTACCAACTCTTCTTTTCAACTCCAGATATTTGGCATAAATCGACCGCATACTTCTCACAAGCTTTTCCATCATCGGAACCACTCTTTTTCGGTAAGACTTTGCCGTCTCTAAAGTGGCCGGTTCTGGCAGCCAATTATCTGGAGGCCGGGCATACTCGACAACATATTGTTCTACCTGTTTTATATTTGCATTCATCACAGATAACTTCTTTTGCGCCTCTTCTGCTTTCTTCTCTGCCGTAGATGCCTCTGTCTCGGCTGCAATTCGCTGTTTCTGCGCCGCCCTGACTTCAACATCTATATCACAGAGCTGTTCCCGCAGTGTTTCTTTCAATTCCGCGTAATACTCTTTTTCCTGTGTCAGCGTGGAAACTTTTTCCTCCAGCTCTGCCACTTCTTTCGCCCTTTCCTTTTTCTCAAAATCCAGAATAGATAAATGTTTCTCATGTGTCCCTTTCTTCTCCCACTCAATCCCATGCTTCTGCATGATAGCGGCAAGCTGATCTTTTTCTGCTGATATCCACTGGTTCAGCTCTGTTTCGCTTCTTGTGCCTCCTTTGAATCCTAGAACTGCCATCGCTTGTTTCAGCGATACCCTTGTGTCGAGTCCCCGTTTGCTGCCAGTCGTATAAGGGATAAAGTCAATATGTAAGTGTGGTGTTGCCTCGTTCATATGAAGATAAGCCGAAAATACCCTCAGAACAGGATTGCGCCTCTGAAAATCCCGCATATACTCATCCAACACTTTTGCCGCAAGTCGCCCATTCTCCGTTTTTGCTCCCATATTGTCTTTGTCGCCTATCTGCACAATAATCTCATGGAATGTTTTCTCCTGCCTGCCGGAACGAATTTTTTCATAGTAATCATCAATCCGGCGATCCATTCTGGTCTGTTTCGCGTTGTACCGGGCAAGGGCACCGTCAAACAATTCATGATATACCGTTCTAATACTTTCATTGCAATATTCCACGTTCCAACAGGATCTTTCGGGATCTGTATTCTTTGCATGAAATTTTCTGCTGTTATGGCTTACCAGTCCTTTCCCGGTCACCATGCTAATTGTTCTCTCCAATCCCATACTTTTTCCTTTCTTACAAGCCTGCCTTTGTTACTTTCTGCGAAAGTAACGCAAAGGCACTTTTGACAGCCGTTCCGTCCATCAAAAGCTGCCGTTGCGGTCCCCGCCGGACGGGCTTTCCAATCCTTCGAATTGGGGTGTATCTTCACCGGATTGGTTTTCACCATAGTTCCATTTTTTACAGGTTTCGCCTTGAGCAGAAACTGATTGATGTAAGCAGTCACTACTGCAAAATTCAAGTTTTTCGTCAAAACGCTTTTTATAATATTACACGATTTGTAATCAGGATACTCCGCCGTTCCAAAGTTAAACAGCTTTCCCTCTGGAGCTGCAAAAATCTCATAAGTCAAAATATTGACTATATCCCCCAACACGCAGTTAACTTCTATATCCTCTTTTTCCGTAATAATTTCATATCCCATAAGATCTTTTACATATTCCTCTATTTTATCAACCTCCAGTGCGCATACAGATCGATTAGATTGAGTAAATTCGTATTCCTCTTCTGTGTTTATACTAGTATTACTCGTGGGTAATTCTTGCACTTCCAACGGAAATATTGCCTCATCAACAGGAAATTTTTTCTCCTCCTGGAAGTGTAAATTATTCTCATCTACTACATACTCTGGTTTCAAAACATAAATTCGATTTGGTTTATTGCATCCTTGCCGCACAATATCAATCAACCCGCTTTCGCGAAGTCTTCTTATACACGTCTTGACAGTTTTTGCGCTAACCGCAGTTTCTTCTGCAAGACTTCTTTCATCAAAGTAGATAAAGACAAATCCCTCTTTGTCAACCATGCCGTTTTTTACAGAAAGTAGGAATCTATTATATATAAGCATATATATCGCGCGATCATTATTATTTAAACGCTCTCGATATGGATCTTTATATAGCTGCTTCGGCTGTTGATAAAACTCGAAAGCTGCGGCATCTTCAATTCGATGCCGCCTGTTTCCCGATCGCCCAAAAGAGTTACTGCCATTCATTTACAATCCCTCCATTCTTTGAATTTTGGGATTGCTGATGAGAAGATTCCCTGCTATAATCGACTTGTCTAAGGTTGATATTTGAGGATTCGTCTTCATCTATCACAATGTCCCGGCGGTCTATTCTGTCGGGGCATTTCATTTTTTCATTATCCAACAGATCTGCCACTCTTCTTTGCTGATTCGGATATAAGTGCCCATAAGTGTTTAATGTAATCCGAATATCCTTGTGCCCCACTCTTTCTTTGATTAAAAGTGGTTCTACGCCCTTATTGATCAGATACGCCACATGAGAATGTCTCAAATCATGTACTCTAATACGTTTCACTCCTGCTTTCGCAATTTGTCGTTTCATTTTATGCTGCACAGCTTCTTGGACAATGGGAAAGAGTCTCTCATTATCTGGCATCCCATAGTGTCCATCCGTAAACTCCTTGATCTCACGCTTTAAAAAATCCGGAATTTCAATTATGCGAATAGATTGTTTGGTTTTCGGCTCTGTAACAACATCCTTTTTCCCGGTACGGTAATACGTCTTTGTAATACTGATTCGGTTGTTTGCAAAATCAATATCGCCTTTTGTGAGCGCAAGTAATTCGCCGATTCTGCAACCTGTCCAGAAAAGGATTTCAAATATAACATAGTATTTTGTCCCAGGTTCCATCGTTTGAATAAACTTTGCATACTCTTCCGTTGTCCAGAAATCCAGTCCCCTTGAGTCGGAATTTCCCATTCGCTTGACTTTCTTGCATGGATTTACCGACAAGTCATAAATTCGTGAAGCATGCGAGAACAAACATGTCAGTTGATTTTGTATCATTCGCAAATATGCCTCTGAAAATCCTTTAGTCTGCATCTCATTTTGCCACTGAATGATCTGCGATGCAGATATTTCGCTCATTTTCTTGTCACCAAAGTACGGTATAATATGCTGATCCATCATATATCTTTTGTTTTTTCTGGTGCGGTCCTTTAACTCATTCTTTTTGTCTTGAAAGTATACATCAACAAATTCCGCAAGTTGCATATCCATACTTCTGCTATTGTTTAGCTTTTTCTGGCACTCATATTCCAACGCTTCTCTTTTCGTTTCAAAGCCTCTTTTTCTACGTTTCCGCTTTTCCCCTTTCGCATTCGTTTCAAACCACTGGGCCGTCCACATCTTTGTGTCCTTTTCCTTATATGCCATGTTCCTTTCCTCCTTTACTCTCCTATACTTTCATATCCAAACATCTTTTTTGCCCAATAAGCCTTCGGAATACGTCCCGCAACTGTAATATAGCCTTGAGAAGCTAATTCCTTGTTCATGGACTTCACGAGCTTGTATGCATGCGATTTTGAACAGCCCAATTCATTCGCAACATCATCCGCGCTCAGCATATATTTATAGCTTGCCATTTCATGTCCCCCCTTCTTTTCAATAATTACAATAAACAAATTTATCGTTTGTACGTTTTTCGTAAATCAATATGGCATCTTTTCCTCTTCTTGTCAATATATCGTAATTAGTAATTTACGAAATTCGTATTTATATTTTTTAAAAATTGCCCTTTTATGTTTTTCGTATATGTGGTATGATAAAAAATAGAATTTATGATTTTCGTATTTGATCTATATATGAAAAAGGAGTAATATCATGGGAGATGGCAGAAAATTAAAAGAGTACATTGATTGCAAGGGAACAAATGTCCGTAAAATTGCAAAAGCAACCGGAATCAGCGCGACTACGCTTTATACCATTATTCAAAAAGATTCCAATATTCGTTTTGATTTTGCATTAAGACTTGCCAATGAATTAGAAATTGACGTGAATGAGATATGCTCTGCTAGTCCTTTTTCTGGAACCATTACAGAGGAGGAAATATATCCTACCCTTCCTTCCGGCTTAAACGGCGCTCTTGATGCTAGCCGCGTAAAAACCTATTTGAAAAACTCGCTCTATCCACTTATGCATTTGTTTGGGAAAAATACTATGCCGGATGTAGACAATCTTCTCACATCATTTTATCAGCTTGATGATGAGGCCAGAAAAGAAGTGGTCGAAACGATTCAATTTAAATTGCAATATCACCGTGATCCCGCACGGGCGGAACAAGTTAAACAGATTAAAGGGTGGTGAAGTATTGACTTCCCAGCATATTTCGCTTATAATTAGCATACAATAAATCAACGGTGGTTGATTTCGGGCTGGTCGAAAGACCCTGGTCCACCGAGCGGCGGGGAATTTCCCCGCCATTATTTTACACTATCACAAAAAGGATATAAGAATGGTTTCAAAGACACTCAGTATTTTTATAGACGAATCTGGAGATTTTGGTCCCTATGAATCCCATGCGCCCTATTATCTCGTATCTATGATCTTTCATAATCAACAAAAGGATATACAAGATAATATAGCTGCATTTGATTCCCATTTACACAATCTTGGATATCCGAATCATGCAATTCATACCGGTCCTCTGATTCGTCGTGAATCCGTATACATAAACAACTTTATCGAAGAAAGAAAACAGCTTTTCAACGCCCTCTTTCACTTTGCCAGAAGATTAGATTTCCAGTATGCATGTGTTAAGATAAAGAAAAGTGAATGTCCCGATGTTATTTCAATGACATCAAGAGTATCAAAAGCGATAGCTGATATACTCCGCGAAAATGAGGTTTATCTGAATAGTTTTGAGAACATTATCGTCTATTATGATAATGGGCAAATTGAACTAACCAAGATACTCTCGTCCGTATTTCACACTCTTTATACGCACTTAGAGTTTCGAAAAGTTCAACCCGTCGATTATAAACTGTTTCAAGTTGCAGATCTAATCTGCACTATGGAGCTTCTTGCAGAAAAAGCAGAGAAAAATGATTTTACCCGTTCAGAAAAAGATTTCTTTGACAATGTGCGGAATTTCAAAAAGAATTATTTAAAACATATAAGGAAGAAGATGCTTCAATGAA
>CANRFV010000050.1 GCA_947629985.1 uncultured Clostridia bacterium
GATAAATCGTTAATTTTGTGTATGGCAAAGAAGAAACGACAAGGACATTACTGCCGGATATGCGGTGAGTATAAAGCCAATGAGAAATTCAGTGGCAAGGGATACGCAAAGCATATCTGCAAGGCGTGTATGTCAAAGAAAAAGAAAGGTGTCGAAATCGACCCTGAAATTCCTATTGTTGACGAATATTATGATGATGAACTGTTCGGCGACATGGAGTATGATATGTTCAATCCCGACATTGATATTATGCCTTCGGTAGAACCGGAACACAAGAGATACGACAAACTCAACAAAGAGGAGAAGGCTGCGCTTAAAGAACTATGGGCTGACATAGTAATCCGATATTGGGATGATGAACGACTTATCCCATTCGGTGAGCCATACTCAAAAATCAAAAGAGACCTTCTTGATATTTTCGCTGAGCATGGAGAGATAGCCCTGAAGGATGATAACAACCTCAAAGTCTTTCTTCACGACACAATGATAGCAACAATCAATAAAGTTCTGAAAAGAGATAGATAGAGTGTAATCCTTGTTAGGCAAAATCAACCGTTAAATATTTTAATTATATGGAAACAAAGATTATAATCACATTGTATCATAGCTTCCCGAAAAGGTATCGGCAGACAAAATATGTCTTGCCGGACTTCGGGAATGTGAATATCCATATATAGAAAAACGTGTGGAAGAATTAGGACTTACACACGACCTCTCTCCTTCAGAACTTGCAGATAACAGTAAGCCGGTAATCGACTGGCTACGCAAGTCAGGTGTGTCAAAAGTGATGGTGCATTTCGATATGGACGTAATGGATCCGTCCGACATTCTCGTCGCCGTTGCCGATGGTCCCGACGGTGGACTAAAACTGAATGAGGTAGTCCGGCTGATAAACGACATCGCCACCGAAAAAGAACTTGTTATCTTGACAGTCGCTGAACCGATGCCACGTCTTGCAATCATATTAAAGAATATGCTGGCTCAGCTACCTCTGATGAAATAATACAATGCCTAATCGCCGCCTGTGGCGGACGTAATCGCCTTGGTACTTTGCCTAAACAAAGAAATTTTTGAAAAAATGAAGGTGACGGAGGTTTGATGCTCCGCCACCTTCATCGCTGATATGGCTATGGTTGCATTTTTGTTTGGCACACTCGTCACGTTTCTGACGACACTCTTTGAGAGTAGCAACTACATAAAAGTAACGCGCATATATTTATTCCCCCGGGATTCGCGTGCCGGATACTGCCTCGAAATTATCAAGAGCCCAAACTATAAGACTTTCGATGTGAGGCATAAGCGATTTTCCCAGTTCTGTAAGGGAATATTCAACCTTCGGGGGAATCTCGGAATACATTTTTCGTGAAATCAGACCGTCTGCTTCAAGGCTTTTCAACGTGTCGGTAAGCACCTTGGGAGAAATATCCGGAATAGCCTTGCCGATCTCATTGAATCTGGTGGCATCGTTCTCAGACAGCACACAGAGTATCAGCATAGACCATTTACCCGAAAACCGGGCAACTACGTTCCGGACCGGGCATGATGATATGCCGGTATATTTTTTAAGATTTTCTTTGAGCGGTAATCTGTTCATAATCAGATAATGGTTACTTTGACGTAAGTGTCTTACTCAAATGTAACGTCTTGTTTAGGTGAATTATATCCATTAACTTTGCGCTATTAAAACAATAGCGGCTTTCCGCTGCAAAGTTAATCATAAAATTCAAATCATAAAATATGAGCGAAATCAAGACTCTCAATTCGGGCGAAAAATTCGTCCATGCCTCGGTTGGTTCACTCCACGGTTTCGAGGGAAAACAGTTTGTAAAGGAAGCCACAGGTGCAACATCGTGTGAAATATCATTTGGCACACTCCCCACAGGAGCAGCCGTACCGTTCTTCCACAGCCACAAGGTCAACGAAGAAAACTACATCATCCTATCCGGAGCCGGCAAGTTTCAGGTCGATGGAGACGTGTTTGACATTACCGAAGGTTCTGTGATTCGCGTCTCCACCAACTGTGACCGCAACATCAAATGCACTTCTGCCGAGCCTATGACCTACATCTGCATTCAGGCAAAAGAAGGCAGTCTTGAGGGTTACACAATGACCGATGCGGAAATCACGGAACGCGAGAATCTGCTGTAACGCCATGAAGATAACTCAAATACGCAATGCCACAGTCATTATCGAATACGGAGGCAAACGGTTTCTTGTCGATCCCATGTTGGGAGCCAAGGGGACGTTTGCCCCGTTCCCAATGACAGGAAACAAACTTCGCAACCCACTGGTGGAGCTTCCTATGCCAGTAGCAGAAATCTTGCAGGGCATAGATGCTGTGATAATCACTCATACTCACCTTGACCATATTGACCCGACAGCACTGGAAATCATGGATAAGAGACTTCCGGTGTTCGTCCAAGACAACAAGGATGCCGGTTTCATGAGGAAGCATTGCTTCACCAATGTCAGCATTTTGGGAGAAGATACCCGCTTCGGTGATGTTCAGATGACAAAGACTCCCGGAAAACACGGCACATTCCCCATGATTCTTCTTGCAGGTCATACCTGCGGCATCATATTCCGTAACGATAAAGAGCAAACTCTTTATCTCGCAGGCGATACCATTTGGTATCACGGTATCGAGACAACCTTGGACAAATACTCTCCCGAAGTGATTCTCATCAACGCCGGCGGTAATAAATTCAAAGGTTTCCGTCCGGTTATCATGCACGAAAAGGATGTGCTTGAAGTGCATAGGCACATGCCGAAATCAATACTTGTAGCCACGCACTTGGAAGGTGTTAACCATAACACTGTCACACGCAAGGAACTTTGCAAGTTTGCGGAAACCAATGACTTTTCTGATAAACTGCTTATTCCGGATGACGGTCAATCAATATCGTTATGATAAAAAACCTTATTAAAGAAGAAGATATTCGCGATGTGGATGTCAAGAGCGTGATGACCAAATCGACGCTGCCTGTTGGCGGTTATTCCGTCAATCCATACGTCGGCTGTCCCCACGCCTGTAAATATTGCTACGCTTCATTCATGAAACGCTTCACCGGGCACACCGAACCGTGGGGGACGTTTCTTGATGTGAAGCATTGGAAGCCTATCTCCAATCCTCACAAATATGATGGACAGCGCATTGTAATCGGTTCGGTCACTGACGGCTACAATCCATATGAAGAGCGTTTCGGACGAACACGCGAAATACTGAAAGAATTACAGGGCGCGGATGCCGAAATTATGATCTGTACTAAATCTGACCTCGTATTGCGCGATCTCGATTTGCTAAAGACCTTCAAAAAGGTTACAGTCTCGTGGTCGGTTAACACTCTCGATGACAATTTCCGAGCCGACATGGACTGCGCATCGAGTATAGTGGCCCGGTTGAAGGCAATGAAAGAGGTGTATGAGGCAGGCATACGAACTGTCTGTTTTATTTCCCCGATATTTCCTGGGATTACTGACTGGAAAGGAATTATAGAGCGAGTGAAAGATTTTACTGATTTGATATGGCTTGAGAATTTGAATCTTCGCGGTCAGTTCAAATCTACAATTATGGATTATGTCCGTGACAAACATCCCTCCTTGTTGCCTCTTTATCAGGAAATCTACACAAAGAATAATCGAGACTACTGGAAAAAACTTGAAGTCGATGTCAAGGAGTACGCAACATCCCATGAGTTTCCATACGTTGTCAATGACCTTCCCTATGAGCGTTCTGTTCCGGGACATCCCGTTATAGTCAACTATTTCTACCACGAACAGATTAGACTCAAAAAGTAGTAGAAATCAGCAAGCAATCCCAAACGCCGCCTTTTGGCGGCCGAAATTTTTGGCAAAATGAAGGTGACGGAGGTCTTATGCTCCGCCACCTTCATCGCTGATATGGCATTGGCTATGCTCTTTTTGACTCGTCATTGTTATCTTAAGCGGAAACTCGTCGACTTTCAGTTCTTTCTGCTATCATCTTCTTGTTGGCGTTGATGATACCTGCTATCTGTTCGGTGTACTCGCATAATCCGTTGGCAAATGCCCGGCATTGGATTATGTGGTAGTCGTCAAGCGAGATTTCTATGGTTGGCTATCTGCTTGTTGCCGATGTAGGCGGTAAGGGTCAGTGTATTTTCTTTGAGAAAATATTTGGCTGTACCGCAACAAATAGATTGACTTTCTCCGATTTGATAGTAATCGTCGATGGTGTCGATTGAGTGAATTTCAATCTCTCCGTCAGTCATCGCCATTCCGAAATAGCGGGATTTGAGTTCCTCAAACCTGGCTTTGTCCTCAATGGCTTGCTGACGCTCTTTCTCTCTCTGCTCCTTGATGCGCTGGCGGTTGACCTTTGCCACATATATGTCGTGGGCGGTTTTGAGGTCTTGGGGTGCTATCAGCGAGGGAGAATTGATGTCTCTCCCCATACGTTCCAGCATCTTGATGTAGTCGAACCACATTCCAACATCTTTGAACTTATATCCGTTGCGCTTGGCTATCTTGATGGAGTTCCAATACCTGTCAACATCTGCGAGGTGGTGGCAAAGGTGGCGAAGCAACTCTATCTCGTTGGATTTCATCAGTGTCTCGGCTTTCGGATTGGATAGCAACTGCTGAAAGAGTGTCACGGGGTGGATATGATACGTTGAGTTCTTGAACCCGTTGCGCTTGATGGTGTCAGTGACTTTGATGCGGGGATATACCCATTCATCTGCTATACGCCAGAATGCTTCGTTGTCTCGCCTTATCTCGAATGGAGAGCAAAAGGCGAAGGTGTCAAAGTAATAACCGCCCAATGTACGTTGCAGTCCAATGACAATTTTCCTGCCCTGCGGGTCTATCCAGTATTGACCGATTTCAAGATAGGCGGGCTTGGCTTTCGCTCCCTTGCGCATTTCGGATAGCAACATCCACATCCTGACCACCTGATACTCTTCCTTCGTTGTGATTACCACAAAGTAGGATTTCTGCTTGATTACACGCTCCTTTGTGTCCTTGATTTCAAGTTGTGCACCACACTCGGGGCAGAAACATCTTCCGTCACGGGTCTCGATAAACTCGGCTCCGCAGTCCATACAAGTGCATTTACCGCCTTTGAGCCTGTAAGCGAAATGTTCGTGGGTATTTCTGAACGCCCATTCCATCTGGGGAGTGGTGAGCGGGCGTAGTTGCCCACTCAGTTCCACTAACCTTGATTGTATTTTGTTCTTCGGTTTCATCGTCTTTCAGTTTTAGAGTTAATCAAATAGGTTGGGGATTGAGTCAATCTCTGCTCCGGCTTTGGGAGCTGTAGCGGTCGGCTTGGGTTGAGCCTTCGGCTTTGACTGACTGCGGAGTTCTCGGAGTTGTTCCTGCTTGAACTGCTCCATAGCCTGCTCTTTGAGAGCCACCTTATCCTCATCGGTGAGTTCCGGCCTGGATACCACGATGTTGCAGTTGATAGGACTTCCGCCATCCTCGATGTTCGACTCATCAAAGTAGTCCACGAGGATATTTTCTACAGTTTTGTCATCTACCACGCACAGACCGATCTTTTGGATAGTTCTGCAAAGGTGATTTACTGCGCCTTCCATACTCTTGGATGGGTTCACCATCTTAATAGCAAATGTGGGTTCTGCGATGCAACGCTCTTGGAGCATCTGCTGCATAACAGCGATTGCAGCGTTGTTGGATTTCATTGAATTTGCCATATCAGTGTTGTATTAAAGTGTGAATAGCCAATAGATTATCAGTATTGCGGTTATGAGGGATATAACCCAGCCCGCACCTCGGATTACAGGTCTGACTATCGCCCACACCAGAGTTCCGATTATTGCTCCGATGATGATTGCCACCACCTTTGCAACC
>CANRFV010000051.1 GCA_947629985.1 uncultured Clostridia bacterium
GCAATGATAGTCAAAGCAATACAACAGTCTGATAGCCGTATTTCTTTAATTCAACAAGAAAATATGAATGCAGGAACGGCGAGAAATGTGGGCTTTTCTATAGCTAAGGGGGAGTATGTCCTTTTCTTAGATTCTGACGATTTCTTTTCTCCCGTAATGGTCGAGTGTATGCTTAAAAAAGCACTCAGTACAAACTCGGATATTGTATTCTGCACGGGATTTGGGTTAAATGCGGTAACTAAAGAAACATATATGATGCCTCCTGTTGGAAAAGGCAATGCATCATTTCCGAATAAAGAAGTGTTTTCTTCTACTGACATAACTGACGGAATATTTCAGTTATCTGTTACATGGGCTTGGGATAAGATGTATAGAACCGATTTTATACGTAAAAATGATATTTCCTTTCAAGGGACAAAAGTGTGTAATGATTTAGTTTTTGTTTGCTTATCATACTTGTTCAGCGAAAGAATCACATCTGTAAATCAGCATTTTATATGTCATAGAACAAATATAGCTTCATCTTTGTATTCTGCTGGTGAACACAATTGGAAGTGTTTGTTTGAAGCACTTTCAGAGTTGGAAAATAAATTGATATGTAAGGGGTTATATAACAAACATAAAATTAGTTTCTTAAATTTAGCTGCCGAGAACATAGTTTATTATCTGATCATGAGATTTACAGATGGTAATCGTTTCAACTCATTTTACACATATTATGAGACAGAAGTAAGTAATCATTACAATTTCATGCAGTATCCTAAAGAATTTTACAGAGATGATTTTGTTTATAATATCATCAAGTCTTTAGAGAATGATAGCAAAGATTCTTTTTTATTGAACTGTATTCATTTGTTAAATGCTAAGCAATCTGATGCTTTTCGAATATCAAATTCAAAAAAATGGAGTCTGCCATATGATTTGATTGACAGTAAACAAAATATTATTATTTGCGGTGAGAATGAGGCATCCATATCTTTTTTTCAGCAAATAAAGAATAGTAATCTTAGCTCCGACTGTTCACTATTAAGCAAAAAAGATATATTTGATGCGAAAAATGAAAACAGTTCGAACAACACATTTCATGATATAGATTTGATTATTATTACTTATGAAGACTTTGATGTTTTCTATAAATGCTATAATCATTTTCTCTCATTAGGAGTCAGCAGTTCAAAAGTCGTTTGGATTAATGCATTATACTCTGATGAGTGGATAACAGACTATATATTAAGAAAGGATAATGATGACAGCATCATTAATTATTTCAAATGAGAATTTTAACATTTCTGAACGTTAGTAATCGTTCTCGTATGCAAGCTGATTCAGGCTATATTTTTTATAATCTTCTATCTCCATATTTTACGAAGCAGAATAGTTTTTACTTTGCCTCACCTGAGCCACTGTCCGATTGTAACTGTATTCACATAAATAAAGAATTCGGATTTAATAAATATGAAGTTAGGTTTTCTTTTGATTGGTCAAAAGTAATGGAGATAATATCAAAAGTATCTCCTGATGTTCTTATCGTAAATCAGGTAGAACAAGTTCCTCACTACAAGGCAATTATTCAAGCTCTTGGAATAAATGTGTCAATTGTATCTTATGCACATTATATTCCATATCTTTTTGTAAACAATGTCTTTCAATACGATGAGTCTCTTAATCCCCATAGCTTGCGGTGAGTGCAGACATTCGGACACCGATCATATAGGCGATCGTGGTGACTACTTCTTTGGTATCAACGGTCAAGGTTTAACCTCCTTTATCGCTTGTACATTCGATATGTTTATCAATGACCGTCATTATCTCGTTAAGCCGATTTTCTCCGATACCTTTGATCTTACTCAGATCGGCTCGTAAGCTGTCATAATCAATGGGGTGCGTTTCTTCCTCGGCTCTCTGATAACCCTGAGCAAAGACATTTCTCACGAAAGTCTCCATTTCGGCACGGTTCATTGATTTGATCTGCTTGTATAATGCACGGTTTACTAATTCTTCGGTTTCGTTATCCATTGCATTTCACCTCCGATCTGCTCTATATCCTGATTATAGCACAAATGGCGGTATAATGCAATGAAAAGGGCGTGAAAAAGTGTGTAGAGATTGACTTTTTCGGGGCGGCTTGGTATAATAGTGTAAAAGTTGCAATCTGTATTATGCGTGAAGGTGTGAATAATGGCTTTGAATGAGAAAAATTATGAACTTATAAATGAGTTCATGGAACAGGTATGCAGGCTGGCAAGCCTCAATTCACCTCGTTTATTTATGGATGCTCTTAAAGGATTTACCAGTGACAAAGGAATCGGCGGAGATGGTTGGTGGGTAACTACTGAGTTTTTTGAAGCGGCAACGATGACCGAATCTGATATTGAATACTTAGGTGGCAGGAAGTTTGACGGAGTGGTTTTCGACGAGGCTTTCAATATGAGTGAACCGCCAACTACACTTCTCTCTTATCAAGAATTTTATGATGTTTTATGCGAATATGTTGAGAAAGCAATTAAAGATAAAGACGCATCATTTCAGGACGAAGCAAGAGAATATCTCCATCTATTCAAAGAAAACCATAATCTTAACTAAAAACACAGCTTTATTATTTCATGCAAACACGGATAGACCGTCCTCATCAGACGACTATCCGTTTCTTATTATTCCGCATACCCACAATCCAGCACCCTGAGTGATGTATGCTCACTGTCCTGCGGATCAACAATATCATAGCTGATAGAGCTGCACCTGAGCTGATTGCAAAGCTCGGTGGCTTGTTTCAGGAAGTCCGGCGGTATCTCGGTATGAGAGCCGTCATTTTTTATGAGCTTTACACCGTTTCTCCGCAAGTCCTCGATGAAATCCTCACTCGTCATTGTCCTGTTCCTCGGTGCTTTCCTCACCATCGCTTGTTTCAATGGTGAGAACGTGCGTGTAGATCATGTGGTCATTCAGGCAGTCCAGAGAACAGTAGCTCTGATTGGTGTCCTGATGCTTGTAATAGCTCTTGCCTGCGGGAATTTCCTTATAACAGTTCGCACAAAACATCATTCATCGTCCTTCCATAGATAAATCATCGTATCGTACACGGCTCTCTGTGCCTGCATACGGAGCAGATTGCCGATAGCACCCGACTGGTCGATTCGCCCTGACATGACCGCTGCCTGATAGTCACGGCTTGACTGCATAAGAAGCTCTGTCTGACGGTTTACAGCGTCCGTGACCTTTGTATCAAGCTCGTCAAGGTGCTTGTAAATTTCGCCTTTGTTCACGATTTCCTGCAAGAGATCGGGCCGCTTTTCTTCGATGTGGTGCAGATAGTAGCGAATGTGGTCGGTGTGGAACACATAACGCTCCATTTCGCCCGTCTTGGGGCTGCGGTGGCGTACTGTCTGCGTGTCGGTATCGACCTCCCAAACAGGAGCGCCGTTGACTTTCTGTTTGCTGTGAAAAATCATATCATCACTTCCGTTTCTTTGTGAAGTAGTAGGCAGCACCGCCGACTCCTGCGAGAGCAGCCACTCCTGCAACGATAGGCAGAGGATTTGTCTCAGACTGCGCAGGATTGCCCTCAGAACCGCCTGACGGACTATCGGGGGTATCGTTACCCTCTGCGGAAGAACCGCCCTCAGAGGTCGTTCCCGTTCCTCCTGCGACCTCTCCGATCACTCTCGGACTGTCCTCGCCGTTATCGTTGATCTGATAACCGCCTGTGCTTTCTTCGGGTTCGTCTTTCAGCGTACTGAATGGTGGAAAGGTGTCCACGGTATCGCCGTTTTTGTCGATCATCTGCCAGTTGCCGTTCAGTAGCGTGAAGCTGTAAAAGTTGTCCTCAGTCTCGATCGTCCAGTTACCGCTGTTATCGTCCTCAAAGTCCCAGCCGTCGATCAGGTCACGATAATATTTGCGGTATCCGTGTGTGACCTCGCCCACATCGGTCCAGTCATATCCGCCTGTGCCGTAGTTATCATCAAGCCACTTGTCAAGCAGATGATGCTTGTACGATGCTTCGGGATATTCAAGTCCGTTATCGCCCTTGCCGTTCCAGAGATCTTCCCAAATGGCGGTTTCAAGGCTCTCACGGTCGGGAGCTTCGGCAGCGTAGGCGGTAAAGCCTGAGCTGAGTGCAAGTGCGGTGCAGAATACCGCTGTGATAAACTTTTTCATATTACTGTTCCTCCATGTTTCTAAAATAGTATTCAAGAGCTTTCTCGATAGTCTCCGTGATCTCCTTAGCCTTGACACCCTCGCTGAAATACTTGGTATAGGTATCATTGCTGATCTTCACGCTCTTGGGCTTCGGCTTTGCTTCGCCGTTCTCTCCGCTGAAGATACTTTCCACGGTGTAGCGGTCGATATTGCCCTCATCGTCGGCAGATGCTCGGAGCATTTTCGCTTTCTTCATTTCGATCTTGCCGTCCTCAGCACACTCGGCAACGACCGCTTGCGTATCTTCTGACAGGAAAGAAAGCTCAACTCCTGCACGGATAGAAAGCTCTCCGCTGTCCACAATGGCTTTCAGCTCGTCGATCAGCTTGTTGATGCGGATAAGGCGGACAACAGAGCCTTTGCTCACGCCGTACTCCTTGCCGACGCTCTCGCTTGTGTCTAACTTTGAACCCACTGGATTCAAAGTTGCGGTGTCGGGTTCTGCGGACGGATTTTCAAGGACGGCAAGCTCCCTCAGAATGTCATTTCGCTTGCCCTGAGAGAACATTTCGGAATGACGGAGAGCAACAGCGGCAGCCTGTTCGCTGATGCGGAGATTCTCGAACCCACGCTGCATTACATTACTCTCGATCACATACATTTCCGCTTCTTCCTCGGTCAATCCTGCCTTGACGATAGCCGGCACGGTGGGCAGTCCTGCGAGCTTTGAAGCATTCCAGCGGTTGTGACCGATGAGGATCTCATAGCCGCCCTCGATAGGCTGTACGATGATCGGAGACAGCACACCATTCTCCTTGATGCTGGCGACCATATCCTCAAGGCGTTCGCCCGAATACAGCTCAAACTTGTGATTGTGATAAGGGTGAAGCTGATCGCACGGTATCTGCTGAATGGCGGTCTGCGGTGCGGAGAGCATTGCTCCCAGGTCAAACTGTGTATTCATCGTTTCATCTTCCTTTCCATATCCGCAAGCTGTTTGCGAAGCTCACGGTTGTCAATATCAAGCTCCATGATACGCTTTTTCAGCTTCTTGATCGAAACATCGGCACGGACGATCATATCCGCAAACCGCAGGAGCGTGTATTTATATCTGCGCTGATTGTAGTGAAATTCGTAGCAGAGCTTTCCTGAGAGCCTGTCACGGCTCTCGGAAAGGCTTGCAAGCACTTCCTTTGAAGTCTCTGCGATGATCTTGCTGTGGTCGGAGCTGAAATACTCGTTCAGCTCACCATCGCCGTGGGGAGTGAAAAGCCACGGCATTTTGTCGGTGTCAAACGGCTTCATGACTCGTCCTCCTCGTCATCATCTTCATCGGTGCAGTAGTCAAGCCCGTTCTGAAGCTGAATGTAGATGCCCGAATAGCGGTCATGCTCCGCACCGTCGCTGTTCATCATCGCTTCAAGGAAATACGCCTGTGCTTCTTCACGGTCGTCCCACACCTTTACTTCGCCGTAGCATTTGGTAGTGACCTTGCGGTTGGGGTTCATAGCAAGTTCTGACATACTTAACATCTTGAAAGCACCTCCTGAGCCAATTCATCATATTCCTGACCTAACTTATGGCCTGTGAGACAAAGCGGTGTGCCGTTCTCGGAGCTTTTCGCCGCTTCAATGGACTTGCTGATGCTTGTCCTGAACAG
>CANRFV010000052.1 GCA_947629985.1 uncultured Clostridia bacterium
TTTTTTATATCAGATATTAGTGAGAATGTCAAGTGTTTTTGAAAAAAATTCAAAATTTAGTGAAAATATTTACGATATTTTAAGTAGAAATACTTATAGTTATATTCCACTGAATTTTATGATTTGTACAAATTAACCACTATTATTTTTTACAGCATTCTCACAGTCTGCACCGTTCTGCAGCGTTGTTTGTTCGTGTCTCAAAAGCAAAAACAGAAGTCAGCGAGTTCGACAAGACGAGCATTACGCACTTTCATACAGCCGATATAATAAAGCTTTGCTGTGTACTCAACTTTCAAGCAGCGTGAAGATGTTAAATCCCTCATAGTACGGATAATATAGGAGAGAGGCATACAGACTATTTTGCTATAATACGAAAGAGTGCCTAACTCTCCTATATCTTGATAGAGAGAACATCACTATTTTATTTTTGACTTATTTTTCGCTTATGATACTTTTTTAATATTATTATTTTTTGAAATCAGCAGCCACTAACTATGTTAATATTTTTCCTAACAGATCATAAAAAAGATTGCCATTCTCCACAATGGAGAATGGCAATAGCTTATTGTGACTATGCTGTTGTTACGTCTTAATACAGTCGGCAAACATTTATAGGAAACATAGCCCTGCCTCACAGAACACTTCAAAAATGGGATTATGGCTGATACAATTCAGGTACGATTTTATAGAGTTCAAATTTCGGTTCAAATACCGTTCCTGTGTTCATCACAAAGAATCCGTCACCGTAAACATATTCAAGCCCCAGCATCAGTTCACTTTCCGTCAGAGTGTTTACCATACTATGGGAGAAAATGTCACTCTCAATTTCATCTGAAAAGTCAGTTACCCGATTAAAGTTTTCATCGATGAAATAGCATTCCTTATGTTGGTTTTCATCTACAGCTTCGACCAGAGCGAATCCATTGCAGAAAGAATACGCTTTTGTGATATTGGGCATATCAGTGTCGACACCATTCGCATCGGAATAGCCGTAGCTTACGCTGGCGTGTTCTATATCGGCATCCTGATACATCAGATATTTTCCCGTAAACGGACCGTACCAGTCATGCTTTGTCAAATCGCCGTGATAACCTTCATACGTTTTATCTTCGCTCCGATTTCCATTCAGGTCGATATAATAGCGTTCATCATTCTCTGTCACAAGCGCACTTCCGTTGACAAAGGGACGTGCTTCAGAGAATATTGGTTCGATCACTGTCTCTCCGTTCAAATCAATGTATCCAAACAAACCATTTTCAAACTTATGAGACGAAACGCCACAGCTGAACAGCAGATCTTTTTCAGTGACTGAAAATACTTCTTTACCCCAATAATCAATCACATTATCTTCAAGATCAAGTCGGAATTCCGACACCCATGCAGGAAAGTCTGTTTCGTCACGAATCACAACATATCCGTTTCCAACTTCATTCTTCGGATTTGAGATGATGTCATCATCGGAGACTACTACACTATCCTGATCTACTGAATTGGAGCTACTGTTGCTGATGCTATTGTCTGAACAACCACACAGTAAGATTGAGCAAGTTAAAAGAAATGTCAATGCGATCTTTTTCATTTCATTCCACTCCAATCACTTTCGAAGAATATCGAATCGTCACTGCTGTCACTTTTTTTCTGGCAATCCATATATTCAATCTCATAGTAGCCCCAGAACTGCACACCCATTGGCTTCAATGTGGTGCGGGGAATATCCTTGTAATTGGAGAATGCAACAATATCACTGTCGTTTTCATATGTTCCGTAAGGATTGTCAGGATTATAGAACCCCCAACTGAAATCACTGCTGATTGTCGAATAGTATTCACGATACAGGTCGAACGTAAAATCAAAGTAATCTGCGTTCTCACCATCAAGATGCCTACAGGTGAAATATGTCACATAGTTTTCTGGCAGACGTCTTACTGCGTTAACAGCATTTTCTGTATATTCTATAAAGTCCTCTACCATTGCGCCTGCCTTCACAACAACTCCCAAATACGGCACTTCTCCCAAGCCTGCCTTTGTCGCCTCTATCAAAATATTATCATTCATGACTTTACGTACATGTTCTTCGTCATAGGCTGATTCATTTTCCTTGAGTAATTCTTTGGCTCCAGAATACATACCGTTGGCAACAATGTTATCTATTTCTTTGGTTTCAAAAGGATACTCTTTCAGATAATTATCAATAAATTTTCCGACCGCCTTATCTGTCAGGAACTGAGCTCCAACAAGAAGTGTGACTGTGGTGAGTGTTTCACCCCAAGTGTTATAATTTACGCCAACCTCGAATTGATAATCATCCAGAGAATATTTCGTTCTGGTAGACTGGCAATAATACAACGGAGAAACATATTTTCCTTCCATATTGCAGGTGGAATATGGTGTGCAATAACCGTCATCGTCATGCCCACCACTCATATCATGTGGGCAATAAATTCTGCCAGCATCACGGTTGTTGCAAGTATAAGATGAACGAACTTTGTCCTTGATACGACTGATTCCGTAAGCAATCTCAGCGTCGGGATAGTAATTTTTGTAGAACGATTGCATACGATTCAGTGTATAAACCAGTGCATCATCTTCCTCGTACATAATCTCATTGTCTTGTGTTTCCGGATCAATAAATTCCTGACCGCAATATTCACAAACATACGTTTGCGATCCAGAATGATATGCGAGTACATGATGTCCGATTTCTTCATCTGTCAGCACAATTCCGTAGCTTTCAAGATTATAACAAACTTCAAGCTGCTGCTCGGTGATTTTTTCTTGTTCACGTATTTTCTCAGCTTCACGTGCATCCAGTTTTTCTTTCAGCATCTCTTGGAAGTTTGGAATATCCCAAATCGCACCGTCCAACAATTTTGCTTCATATCTATCCTTGGCGATTTTTTTATACTCTCTTACAATTTGACCATCATTTAGATACTTATAAAAAGTGTTCGGATTATTTGAATCAAATCCTAAATAAAGATCAATATCAGAAGGCTTTGTGGCTTTTGATAGACTTACACCATTAAACCAATAAAGGTTGTCCTCAACTACATCAGGCAAAGTATCTCCATCTGTGTCACTGGTTCCTATATCTTTTTCAATATTCGAGAAACTTGTATTTAAATCATCAGCTGCATCTGCATGATAATATTTACCGCCAGTTGATGTTGCTATTGTTTTAAGCAGATTTTCATCGATATCATAACCAAGCCCAATAGTATAGATTGTAATTTTGTTTTGGATGGCAGTCTGTGTGTAGGAACTGTTATAATTTCCTCTTCCGTCAGTAAGCATAATAATAATTTTTTTGGTATCGGTATTAGAAATACCAAAGTTGCTTATAGCTTCCGACATACCACTCGACAAGGAAGTGCCGCCAGTACTATCTATTAGATTAATTGCACTATATAAACTGTCCAAATCTGATGTTAGTGTTTGATAAGTTTGTGCGCTTGAATCGAAATCTACAATGGCAGCTCTATCAATATCTCTTAAACTTTCAACAAATTGTTTTGCTGCATCTTTGCGAATGTCTGATGGGTCATTCCATGACATACTTCCAGAAGAATCAATTGCTAAAACGATATCCATTCCAATCTGGTTTCCATCATCATCTTCCGAGGAATTAATAAAGTCCTCGTCCCACACTTTAGAGAATTCAGTTTTATTTAAAAGAATGTATCGTGAAAAATGAGTCGTTTTTGCGGTAACAGTACAGTTTTCCATATCGACAATTTGATCAGGTAGTAACACCATTTCCTGATTTACAATATCACAGTAGTAAACAGCAGGCTCAAAATCCTCGATCTCAAGTAAATCTTTATCAAAGGTGAATTTCATTGTAGCTTCGTCAAATTCACAATCGACATAGAAGTCATAGCCGTTTCCGATATAACCCGGCATAATACTCGGCAGAAATACATCATCTTCTGAAATTGCATCTATGCTCAGAGAACGAATATTTCTGCCTGGAATTGTCATCGTCAATTCCACAGAGACAGCAGAATCGTCATTGTTAGAAGTTTTTGTAACTGTAAATAATTCATCGCCATCCAAAATGCCATTGTCATCTGTATCAATATCATATGGATCACAGTTATAAATAAACTCGTCCGAATCCAACAAGCCATCACCATCCGTGTCAGCGATTAATGGATTGGTATGGTAGGTATTAACCTCATCGCCATCAGTCAGAGTGTCGGAATCCGTATCAGAATTGAAAGGATTTGTGCTAATATCCAACTCATTTCTAAAGGATAAACCATCTTCATCCACATCCTCATCCGCATCGCAGATGCCGTTACTGTCGGTATCATATTTTGTCGGGTTCGTAAATGTGTCGTAAATTTCCTCAAAGTCGGTCAGTCCGTCATCGTCAGTGTCCGGATTGTTCTTATCTGTTCCTAAGTAATCTTCCAGAACATCATAAAGACCGTCACCGTCCGAATCATCCAGCAGCAGTGAATAATTACCGTTTTCGTCTGCTACCAGAGTCAAAATATTTGACACAAGCTTATGACCTGAAGGAAGCTCATGTTCAACATAGAAGTCAATTCGGTCACAGCCTTCAGGAATCATATAATCATATGAGGATTCTGTGGTATTCGCAATCATAGAATATGCATTTTCGTCAATAGACGCATACACAGAGAAATCATCACCGAATTGATCAGACTTCCACGACAATGTCAGTTTTGATTCATTTGGATAATAGTCGCCAACAAGAAGGAGATTTGTATTATTAGCAGCATTCTCAAAGTAGTCAAGATTGAACAAAGTCGAATCAGATTTCGACAGGTTGATTGTGTCTCCATTGATGTCAATTTCGTTTGCGATAATGATACCTGAGAAATTGAGATTACTTCCGCTAATCAGTGCCTTACCATTTGGTGCATAAATTACGCCCTCAAGATTGACCGTGTTCGCCTGAATGATGATATCTCCGTTCGCCGAGTACAAGTATGTTTCAGCATTGTCTTCCGTAGTCAGATAGGTAGAATTGAACGAAATACTGTTTTTTGCTCCGATGATATCTTTGGTTTGAATCGAGTTTCCGTAAACATCAATACCATCGTTGGAGTAAATTGCATCTACGCTGACACTTTCCTGCCAGTCGAAAGTGATGCTATTGTCATATTTCGTCGGGCTGAACAGATTGTATGCATAGTTGAGTCCATCGCCCAACTCGGGAAGCATCACAGGAGTTTCATTCTGAATTGCATCATCGTAAGTCAGAAATCCACAATAGTTGTTCAGATGGTTTGAATAATAGCAGTTTCCGTCAATGTCGATCATGTAACCGCTGCAAGTAATATCTGTTGCGGATAAGATGTTTCCGTCCACATCAACTGTGGTGCCGCAGATGTTGAAAACGTTCGACACAGAAACGTAGACATCGCTCTGATCATCGCTATCTGCAAATGCAAATGTGCTGGGGATGCATGATGCCGAAACGATTGCTGCAAGTGCTCCTGAAATCCATCGTTTCCACTTACCACGATAACGGAGTTCTGATTTTTTCGGATTCATTTTGGGTACCTCCTGAATCTACCTTGTCAATATTTGAGCTGCTACGCTCACAAGGTATAAACATTTTAATTATAGCATAAATAACTTGGTTTGTCAATCGCTTTTTTATATAATCGTGATGATGAAAGAAAGAGTTTAGAAACACCGTCTGAAATCCAAAGAAAATTTAACACATAAGGGAACCTCTAAAAACCCTCTAAAAAGCGCTTAAAACGCACTGCAAGAATAAAAGTAGCGACATTCACTCC
>CANRFV010000053.1 GCA_947629985.1 uncultured Clostridia bacterium
ATGCTGATAACTGTCAGTGTCGGGCGTTTTTATGCACTATTTTGTACGGATTTTGTACGACAGCGACTCATTTCACCCCAAGCGCCAGCAAGGTGGTGGAGGTTTGCGAACGTAGACGGACGTCAACGGACGCGCACGAACAAATTAAGGCGAAATTAACACCAACGAAATGAGTAGCAACATTAAAATTGAAAGAATCTGTGAGTGGTGCGGGAACCGTTTTATGGCTCAGACAACGGTTACACGTTTCTGCTCCAAAAGATGCTCCGAGCACTCCTACAAGGAGCGCATGAGACAGAATAAGATGGCTCTATCCAATCAAGAGACTATCCAATACAATCCTGACCGAAAGAGTCGGGAGAAGGATTTTTTGACACCCACGGAGACTGCCCAATATCTCGGTGTCGGCAGAACATACATTTATGACTGCATCAACCGAGGTAAAATTAAGGTAACACGAATCGGAAGAAAGACGCTCATCAGCAAAGCCGATATTCAGGCGATGTTCGATTTTCTTTCACCGAAAGAAAGTGAGCTAATCGAAACCACCGAGAATAAAGCAAAATCCATCTCCGACTTTTACACCCGCGCCGAGATTCGTGAGAAATACGGGGTGAAGGATTCCTGGATTTACAAAGTAGTTGCCGAGAATAATGTGCCTAAGACTATACTTCGTGGCAAGGCTTATTTCAGCAAGAGCCATATCGACCGGCTTTTCTCGGCGAGAAAGGAGAACCCTGAAATTACGGAATGGTATTCAGTAGAGGACATACAGGAAAAGTATGGCATGACCCTCTCGGCGATATATTCGCTGGTATCGAAAATCGGCATACCGAAGCGCAAGGAGGGTCCGAAGGTCTATTACTCCAAATATCATTTCGATGTGGCGAAAGGTGCCAAATCAGCCGAGGATGTCGAATTTATTTCGGTGGCTGATGCCATGGAAAAATACTCTCTGACGCGCGACCAGCTCTATCACTATGTCAAGACATACAAGATAACCAAGCTCCGTTGCGGCAAGTATGTAAAGCTGAACGCCAAGGAGTTAGAGGCGTTATTCAACCCCGAGATTCGGTTATAATCCGGTGATTTTTCTCACCATATAACCACCTTCTACCTTTGCACATTATAATTCAAAAAACAGTATAATATGGAATCAGCAACCATCACCAAAGTAACTCTCCGTCAGGAGAAACTGCGTAGCGGCAAATTGTCGCTCTACCTCGACTATTACCCACCCATCTGGAATCCGCACATCAAGAAGATGTCGCGCCGGGAGTTCCTCGGCCTCTATCTCATCGGCAAACCGAAAGACAAGTTCGAGCTCGATTACAATGAGGAAATCATGCTCAAAGCCCGTGGTATCCGTGCGACCCGTGAACTTGCAATAATCAACGAGGAGTTCGGGTTCCTCGACCGCACCAAGAAACAGGCGGACTTTCTTGAATATTTCGAGAGTAAGACCAAAGAGAAATACCAGAAATGGGAAATCGTATATAAGCACTTCAAAGACTTCTGCAATGGCAGATGCCTGATGAAAGACGTGACCATCGGGCTATGCAACGATTTCCGCACCTACATTCTCAAAATCCGTGTCAAGCAATCCGGTAATATTATATCTCGCAACTCGGCTGCTGGATATTGGTCAACATTCCGCGCCCTTCTGAAACTGACATATAAGGAGGGTTGGCTTCGCGAGAATGTCAACGACTATCTTGACCGCATCGACTGGGAGGAGCCGAAAATAAACTACCTCGAAATAGAGGAGGTAAAACGCCTCGCTGCCACTCCCTGCAAAGTAGATGTGCTGAAACGAGCATCGTTGTTCGCCTGCATGACCGGACTACGCATCAGCGATATTCTGCAACTCCGTTGGGAGAATATCGAACTGTCTCCCGATGGTGGGTACTGTATGCGCATCCGCACCCAGAAGACAAAGACGCAGGCGACATTACCGTTGAGTGATGAAGCTCTGTCGTACTGCGGAGAACCTGGACATGGCATGATATTCAGAGGGCTGAGTCGCGCTCATACACGCGAGCCATTCAAGAAATGGCTCAAAGATGCCGGCATCAAAAAGAAAATCACCTTCCACGGGCTGCGTCACACCTACGCTACCTTGCTGATAACCAACGGTACTGACATCTACACCGTCAGCAAGATGCTTACGCACAAAAACGTGGCCACGACTCAGATATATGCAGAGGTCATCAGCCAGAAGAAGCGTGATGCCGCCAACTCAATCACCCTCAAATGATTGATAAGGTTAAAGCTCAAAGCAGGCACCGCAAAAGCACCGATCAAAACACCACAAAAACACCGATTGAAATGTCGCAAAAACACCGATTAAAACGCCACAAAAACACCGATTTATTTGCATATATCATTATAGCTTTGTAACTTTGCACAAAAACAGTATATGAACTATCTACATAGAACCGCAGACGAGCTTTTGAGTGACTTATTAGACGCTTTCGGAGCTGTTCTTATCGAAGGCCCTAAATGGTGTGGCAAGACCACTACAGCAGAGCAACAGGCCCGCAGTGTAATCAAGATGCAAGACCCGGATATGCAGGAAGAGTATCTAATCACTGCCAATTCAAAGCCCTCTTTGCTACTTCAGGGAGACACCCCACGTCTAATAGACGAGTGGCAGGATGCACCTGTACTATGGGATGCAGTCCGTACTATGGTTGACAAGAGAGACGAGCCGGGACAGTTCATCCTTACCGGCTCAAATAGCGTTGATAAAGGGAAAACGAAACACTCCGGCACTGGTCGTATCGTAAAAATGAAAATGTTGCCAATGAGCCTATGGGAATCTCAAGAATCCACCGGAGAAGTCTCCATTGCCGAATTATTCAATAATCCGAATTATGATATTGATGGTAAAAAGTCGACAATGACAGTGGAGAGTTTGATCTTTGCTGCTTGCAGAGGCGGGTGGCCTGCTGCATTGAAGAGCAAATCAGAATCAGCCAAACTGCTTATCGCACAAAATTACCTGAACAGCGTATGTTCAGAAGATATTTCGAGAGTTGACAAAATCAGGCGAAACGAAAATTTGGCAAAACAGATTCTTAGGTCATATGCAAGGAATATATCAACCATCGCAAAAAAAACTTCGATGCTTGAAGACGTAGTGGCATCGCAGAACATGAGTTGCAGCATGGATACATTTGATGATTATGTAGCCGCACTCGAGAAACTGTTTGTCATACAGGATATTGACGCATGGAGCCCGGCTATACGCAGCAAAACGGCCATACGTAGTGCTCCCAAACGGGGATTCTGCGACCCATCCATCGCTGTTGCAGCTCTCGGACTTACTCCGAGTGCTTTAAAGACTCAACTCAAAACTTTTGGATTTATCTTTGAGCAGATGTGTATCCGCGATTTAAAGGCATATACTATGGATATGAATAGCCATGTGTCTTATTATCGAGACCGTTACGGGCTTGAGGCTGATATAGTTCTACATCTCCCGGATGGACGGTATGCTCTAGTAGAGTGTAAACTTGGAAGTATGGAAATTGATAAAGGCGCAGAGCATTTATTAAATATAAGAGATCTGATCCGAGAGAAGAACCTCACAGAAAAACAGATGCCTATTCGTGAGCCAGACCTGATGCTCATTTTGACAGGAGGAAAAATGTCCTATACACGTAATGACGGTGTAAAAGTCATTCCATTGGCAACCATAAAACCATAACAACATGAGGGATAAAATTATACGACTATACTATCGTGCCAAGGATCTTAGCGTCCGCAGATTTTGGGAGAACATAGGAAGATGGTTTTCCTATTTCAACATATCGCGTCGTATATATGACTTTGATTATTCGAGCATTCTCGCTGTTGAACGGCATCAGATAAGCCGAGTGCGCGATTCTATAGCGCATTACCATAATCATCTGTACGCCGAGCGTGATATTGAGCGTCTCAATCTTGCATTACGGTTGTTGGACATTATAAAAGAGGACGGATGTTGCGAACGTGTCGGCAAGCCTTTTAGCTTTGTAAAAAGTAAAAATAAGGATGATTTGTATGAAATTGAAGACGATCCTGAATCCTACTACACCATTCCGGTTTATGTGAATTACAAAAATGCCATGCGTTTTTCTAAGATAGAATTATCCAGATATACAGATAGTAAAGATGGTGCATTGTGGCAATCACATCTGAGAGTTGAAAAGGCATGGCATATCTATCATACACTCAGGCTTTACTTTATGCGAAGTTGGTGGGATTGATTCTATATTAAAATTTGCCTGAGCGAACAATTCAGTGGGTTAAATTGTCTATAACAGCGACAATAATTTCAAAATCCACTATTTGTTTATGTAAGTAATCGGCCAAAAGCCGCTTGCGGAGCAAGAAACGCCCCAGCGCTTGAGGAGCCTCGCTCCCCCTACCCGGGACAAAATTTTTATCTAGAGTGCCGTGGTTGCCGGTTGCGGCATCATGGCTTTACTTTCGATGAGCTTCTTACAGTGGAGTATGGCGAAAACGGAACATACAAACGCAATGAGTTTGAAAAAGACACTCAAATATTCTGTTTAGCTACTGTGTTAAAGGAAGAACGTCTCAAAGCCGGACTGACCCAACAGCAGCTCGCTGAGCGTATCGGTACGAAGAAAACCTATATCTCCCGTCTGGAAAACGGCAAAGCTGATGTCCAACTCAGCACCCTATTCCGAATCTTTGAGGGTCTCGGCAGAAGGGTATCTTTGACCATCCTGTAAATAGACAATAATCTTCAGACTGGTTCAAAAAATCGCACAAAATAGTCGTAGTTTGAGCTATTATTGCTATATTTGCAACCTAATAGACGCAAGTACGACTATGGAAGAGAATATATACATGTTACCTGACAGTGAAATCCGCCGTCGGCTGGGACAAAAAATAAAGCATCTGCGACTCCGACAGAACTTCACTCAGACATCACTCGCAGAACAGGCGCAAGTCTCATTGACGACACTAAAGAGAATCGAGAAAGGCGATATAAGCTATTTCGATTCCCTGATGCGCGTGCTTCGCATACTTGGCGAACTGGATGTGTTCTCGTCACTCATTAAGGAAGATGAGATGAGTCCCAATGAATATTTCGAGTTTGTCGAAGCAAGCAAGAAGAAGCAGCGCAAACGCGCAAGTGGTAACAACAAGACCAACACACAACCTAATACCCAGGAATCAGAATGGTAGATATAGCAAGAGTTAACTTATATGGTCAACCCGTCGGGACATTCCGATGGGACAACAACCGCCAGCTGGCACATTTCGAGTATGCCGAAAGCTTCATAGGCAAAGGTCTTGAACCCTCGCCGATTCTAATGCCTGTGCGTCAGGGAAGGATATATTCATTCTCCGAGATAGGTCGTGAGACGTTCAAAGGACTTCCCGGTATGCTTGCCGATTCATTGCCCGATACTTACGGACGAGCATTGTTCGACCGCTGGCTTGCGCTGACCGGGCGTAGCAGCGGGAACGCTGTGGAGACGTTATGTTTTCTTGGAAAACGCTGTATGGGAGCGCTGGAATTCGAACCGGCCATGGATGCGCCCTATGGTCCCGATGTCAGAATAGAACTTGATTCCCTTGTTGAAGTGGCAAGCGAAGCACTGTCGGAAAAGGAAGAATTTGGAGCTAATCTTGAAGAGGACAAGAAGGCGGCAATAGCCGAAATAGTGCGACTTGGTACCTCTGCCGGAGGACAGAGGGCGAAAGCCATCATAGCCTACAATCCATCGACCGGGGAAGTTCGTTCAGGACA
>CANRFV010000054.1 GCA_947629985.1 uncultured Clostridia bacterium
ACAGTTTTCAGCCAGCTTTTGGGCTTTTTCTCTTCAAGGCATAATTTATAGTCCAGCTTCGTAGCCTCAATATCCCTATAGTCGAACATCGTCTTCTCACATCCTTTGTAAGTTGACCTAAATATTTTATGGCCCTGATTATAGGCGTTGTATACTGCTCCGTTTCTTCATCAGAACTATATCACAATTTCGGCATGGCTGTGGCCGGTTTTTTGCTTTGTGACTATGATTTGCTTGTCAATTCTATCCTTAAACTCTGCGACGTGGGAGATTATGCCCACCAAACGATTGCCTTCGGTGAGGCTCGTCAATGCACGCATGACCTTCTCCAGGCTGTCGCTGTCAAGAGAGCCAAAGCCCTCGTCTACAAACAGGGTGTCCAGCTTCACACCACCCGATGACGACTGGATCTCATCTGAAAGACCGAGCGCCAACGCCAGCGACGCAATAAATGACTCGCCGCCGGAGAGTGACCCCACACCGCGCTCTGAGCCGTCGGTGTGATCGATGATATTGAGATCCAAACCGCTCTGGCTTCTTAGATTGCCCGCCTCGGTTCGCCGCTTGAGCTCATACTTACCGCTGGACATGATCATATAACGAGTATTTGCTCTGGCAACGACGCGGTCAAAATATGCCGTCTGAATATATGTTTCAAGCATGAGCTTTTCCTTGCCGCTGACAGTGCCGTTGGCCGTGTCGGCAAGAGGCTTCATCCATGAAAGGCGCTTTTCCAGTTCAGCCATCTCGCCGGACCGTTCCTTGACACCCTTATAAGCGTCAGAGTTCACTCTATGCCGTATGCCAACGGATTTGATTAGGCCTTTTCTGTCCTCATTCGCGGCTTCGAGCACCTGCTTTTGCTGTGTTTCAAATACGCGGTCTATCTTCGGCGCACTGGCAAGCTGATCATTCAAAGCTTTCATTCTGCCCTCGAGCTCTTTGACGGCAGAGGCAGTGGCATCCCGCTCTTCCTGCACTTTTGACAGCGCCGTGTCGAGGACACTTATTTCCTTTTTCATTGCCTCTATAGCTGCGTCAGCCTCAGCCTCACTGCTGAATGCCAGTTTTTCAGCCATCTCGGCGATGTGCGTTTTCTTCGCAGCGAGGGCTCCTCTGTCAGATTCAAGATTTCCGCGGAGCTTCTCAAGGGTCGCTCGGAGTTCCGTGAGCGCCTTTTCATCCTCCGGAATAAGCTTTTCGAGCTCTGCCCGGCGGTCCAGCCGCGCCTCCTCAGCAACAATGCTGGTTTTTATATCTTCTATCTCGCCCTGCAGCTGCTGAAGGTATTGGACCGCTTCTTCGGCCGCTCTGTCCTCCGGGATGCCGGGCATGGCAGCACCAAGATGTCCCTGGACCTTTTTGTGTTGCGCCTCTGTCTTCGCGCCGAGGGCGGCGCACTTCTCGCTGGCGGAGGAGGCATCACTCCCAAGCGCATCCGCTTTTTCACTGAGGACGTCAAGTTGCTCTTTTGTGGGCGCCGAATCGGAACGCTGTGCGGGAGCCGGATGCTCTAATGCGCCGCAGACCGGGCATGGCTTTCCGTCCTCCAGTGCAGCGGCAATGATCCCTGCCTGTTCCCTGAGAAATGCCTCGTGGCAATCTTCGTAAAGCCGCCGTGCATGTTTGTATGCCTCCAGCTTCCGGGCACACTGTTCCTGCTCTGCGGCAAGCTCCCCCTGCATTTTTGCAAGTTCCGCCAACTCTCGAATCGCTATTTCTATGTCCTTATATCTTTCCTCTGCTTTTTCCCGACCGGCTTTGATGCGTTCAAGATTCTCCCCGGCGTTTGAAAGCTCGGACAGTTCCTGCCGTTTGGCTTTGAGCGCAGCTTCCTTTGCAGCGACTGCTTTTTCGGTATCTTCAACGACCGCGGAGTTATCAGAGACCCGCTTTCCCACTGCGGCTGCATCTGCTGAAAGCGCCGTAAATTCTTTATATTTTGGAAGCTCTTCCTCTATGGCGGCAAGCTTTTTCATGAGGCTGTCACGCTCGGGTTTTCTCTTGCGCTGTGCCTCCAACTCACTGTCCGCTACTGCAAGGGCCTCGTGGGCACTGGACAGATCCTTGGTGACCTTCTCCAGTGCTTTCTCGTTGTTCTCGCGTGCTTCCGCCTGCGTAAGCCGGCCGATGACTTCACCGATACGCTTTTCCGCGTTTCTTGCCTCTGTTTCCAGAGACTTTAAGAGAGCCTCGTCCTGCCCGATGAGTTTTTCAAAGAGCACGAGCACATCTTCAATGGGAAGCTGGCCGTCTTTGGCCTTTCTCACATCGATGAACAGCACATCATCCTCTGGACATTCCAACTTCCCTATATGCTCTTGGATTCGTCCAACGCAGCCAGCATGATCCCGCTCAGCATCGGCAACGTCACGTTTGAGCCGATCCTGGAGCTGTTCAAATACTTCTGTGTCAAATAAGCGCCTGAATATTTTCTTACGCTCATCCGTGGAAGCCAGGAGGAGTTTCAGAAAATCACCTTGGGCAATCATGGCGATCCGCATAAACTGATCGCGGCTGATGCCAAGAATGGTATTAATCTCCCGATCCACATCCCCACGTTTGTCGATTATCCGGCCATCAGGGCATATGAGCAGAGCATCGGCCTTTTTTGTTGTAAGGCCTTCTCCACGCCGTTTAGGTGCCTGATAATCAGGATTTCGTTTGATGGTATAAACTTTGTCCCTGTATTCAAAGGTAAGTTCAACAAAGGTAGGTGTCTCTGGTTTTGCATATTTTGACCGGAGCATATTGGTTTTTCGGTTTTCACCGCTTGCCTCGCCGTATAGGGCAAAAGTGATGGCGTCAAAAATCGTAGTCTTTCCAGCGCCGGTGTCTCCCGTTATAAGATACAGCCCACTCCGGCCCAGCTTTGTGAAATCCAGCTCCATTTCTTCGACATAGGGACCAAAGGCGGATAATTTAAGACGGATTGGCCTCATCTTCCATCCTCCTGAATGTCTTCAAGGACGTCCTGAATGTATCCGATCTGTTCTTCTGTCATGGGCCTTCCCATTTGTTTTTCAAAAAGCTCGTCAAACAGTTCCACCGGGGTTTTGCTTTTAATATCCTCAGCCGAACCGATCATGGCAGTGGATCTTGTGCGTATATTGTCATAGCAGAGATTCATGAGGTTCTTGTATATGGCCCTCAGTTTCCTCATGGCGTCAAACACGTCATCCTCGTCGGTGAGAGTGATACGTACATAGTCCGTCTGCCAGGTCGTGTCTTTGTAGAACGTTTGAAGCGTGAGTTCATTGTAGGTTTCGCGCAGCTCCACTAGGTCATGCCGTGGTTCAAGCGGCACTGTGCGAACGCAGAGCGTCCCCTTTTCCCCTAACTCCACCACAGTGACGGATTTCTTATCCCGTACCTCAGAGAAAGAGTATTTCAATGGTGTGCCGCAATAGCGAACCCGTTCAGAACCGCAGTTTTGCGGGGAATGGAGGTGGCCGAGAGCAACATAGTCGAAGTCATCAAATACGCTGACGTCCACATTGTCCGCTCCGCCGACGGTGATCTGCTCTGATTCAGTCCTCGTTGAACCGGTAACGAACTGATGTGCCACCAGCACATTACGCTGGGTGGCATCTATGCCCATTCCATCTACGGCGGCCTTTATGGCGTCGGTCCAGCTCTCTATAGGTGCCTCCGGAAATGCCTGCCTCACGGCCGCGGGCTTAACGAAGGGCAAAAGCCAAAAATTGACGGGGCCGAATTCGTCCTCGAATGTTACCGGCCTCACCCTTCCATCGTAGGCACCGGCGATATGTACTCCGCTCATATCCATGAGCCGTGCGCCGCAGGAAATACGGATCGCCGAGTCGTGGTTGCCGCTTATGATATACACCTGCTGTTTTCGTGAGGCCAGGGAAACCAGGAAATCGTCAAACACCCTTACGGCCTCAACCGGCGGATAAGAACTGTCATAGATATCGCCGGCAATAATGACGCCGTCCGGCTTTTCTTTGTCCACCAGAGCCAGTATCTTTTTCAGGATATACTCCTGATCTTCCAACAGGGAATAGTCATATAGCCGCAGACCCAAATGGAGATCTGACAAATGGAGCAGTTTCATAGTCCATCCTCCAAAAGACTTAGATAACCCCTATGCCATCATTATCTTGATTGTTTTTATTTCATTTTCCGAATCACTCGATAGAACTCACGCTTAAGATCGGCAAGGAATGCATCTTCATCAAAGGTCCCGTCTATATTGGAATGTATCAGATATAAAAAGGATTCTTTACTGCAGATATTTATCGGCAGTTTCCATCTGTAAAGCCTATCAACCATTGCATCGTCGTAGACATCTGCATACTTTATAATATCATTTATCAGTCCCGGTGCCAGCATCACAGATACATTAAATATTTCCTTCGCGTCTTTCGTTGGGTACAGGCCATCCTTGTAAAGCTTTAAATAATTCAAACCTTCTATCCCACTTACATCAATATAAATGACCCGAAGAAGCATTTCTAATGCGTCGCTTTTTTCTTTCTCCTCCACCAGCAATTGATACATACAGAGATATTCGTTTCTTCCATAAGTTGCCGACTTTGAAACACGCTTGTTTAAAATTGACCAGATGACATCATTATCACTTAAGCCAGGCCGCTTGCATGCATCAAACTCTTTCCAATCTATGTCCCAGACTCGGTGCTGATGCAGTTTGACATATGCCTTGTGTTCATCCAGAAATTTCCGGCCTTTTTCGCTGAGTGTGTAAGTTTTTCCTGTGAACTTTGACCTGAGAAATGCTTCATCCGTGTTGGAAAGTAGCCTTTCTACCAACACCTCTTTCTTTCCTGAAACAGGGAGGCCAAGGCTTGACAAAAGCGGCTTTAGATCGGTCAGTTTTTGTGCATATAAGACTTCATCGATCGACGACTCGCGCAGGTACCCATCCGTTATTAGTTTCCGGTGGTATGCCGAACCGTCACGAATGCCACACTCGTATAGAAAATATCTTGCATACTCCCCTTTTGCCTTTATTGGAGAGGCATTTCCTACGGCATAGAGGAAAACGGCTTTTGCATAATCTCCTTGCAGTTCCGGAACTTCGGGTTCCTCGTATTTGGTATGAAGTGTTATCGTATAGCCGTCACTTCTATTAGCTTGCGGGCCATCCATGGTGCGTTTCTGCTCTTTCTCGCCAAAGAGTTTGGATAACAATCCCACGTTTCCCTGCACTCCTTTCTATACAGCCACAAAAATTAGTCAATGAACGTTGTGATTTCTTTTTCCAGTTTCTTTGCATACTCCATGCCTGACGCCGTCAGCCGCCAAAGACCATTATTCTCCTCACAGATCTTCCCCTCGCGCTGGGCGTAGCGAATTGCTGCCCCGAATATGGCAACAACATTGCTCCCCATCCGCGTGTAGTTTAGAAGGTTTGCCGATTCGCGCACCAGATCGTCATGGGACATACTGACCTGATCATAAAGGACATAGCAAACGGCGTTCGCGGCCTCTTCTACCGGAACATCCTTGGCATCCCTTCTGTTATCTCCGTCACCGCTGGCACGGAATCCCGTGTAGGTCTTCGGGTCCTGATCCACATTCCAATATATCTTTTGATCCCCTTGTGTGGTGGTCCGCAGC
>CANRFV010000055.1 GCA_947629985.1 uncultured Clostridia bacterium
TCCAGAATGCGCCTGATCCTGTTGATCGTCGGCTCACTCATGGAATCGGCAGGCATCTGAACCGTCAGTTTCTCCGGCTCGTTCTCAGTGGTGTAGCCTACCTCTGCCAGTCCGTTCAGCACCTTCTCGATGATCTCATTTTCCGTCCGATCGTTACAGGTGAGGACTGCATCCTTGCTCAAGTTGAAGTTGCCAATTTGATAGGCGCAGCTCGGCACACCGAGATACATGACCTCTGCCCCGGTCAGCTCAGCGATTTTTTTCGCCAGTGCCTTGCGTTCTTCCTTTTCAATGATAAACTTGATGTTCATAATGTGACCTCCTTGAATTGTGCCGCCGCTGCGGTTTTGATCGTAGTCACATTTTAACTCGTTCTGCACAGAATAGCAAGTGTGAGATATGACGAATTATCGAGGAAAATTTTGTGTTAATTCTACCTGATAAATTTTTGTGAATTAGGGTAACAACTTAGTATCACTTTGTTCACAATTTGCTGCATGGTTCTCAGAATTCTGCACTGCCCAAGCAATGCCACAGAGTACGAAATATACACAGGGCAATGCGACACCATTTCCCCACAATTTATATTCCGCCGAATCCGTATACGGATCTGCCAGCCATTTTCGGATCTGTTTTTCCGTTTTCGGCTTGCCTTTTGGATTGGTGACCTGCCGCCATGTATCCCAGACTTCCGTCCAGAAAGCAATCTCCTCATCGGATGGATTTTGGATCGCAAGATCGGCGCACCACCAATCCGGAAATCCCTGCAAACGGGCGCACTCCACCGGAGTCAGGCGGCGAACGATATACACCGGTTCATCATTCGGCGTATCATTCACAAGCGGCGGATCTTTCCAATCCGATGCCACAAGTGTGTTTGCCTGCTCGTGAGCGGCAACGGTGTGATGAGAATTTTTACTGGTGCAATAATGATCGGGGGTCGGTACTGCAACTGTCGCAGGACCTTTCGCCACCGCTGTGACGGATACTTCCTCGGAAACGGCGAAATGATTATCTCTTGAAATTGTATACGATGGATCAGGTGCCGCAACAGCATGGCGGTCTGCTGTATTCAATGTGAAACATACATCTTCATTGATGCCATCACCCTGCGGACCGTTCTTTTCAGAACGACCGATCATCGAGCCTTGCAATGAGAATGTTTCGGGCATCACGACAGCCTGCTGATTATCTCCGGCATTTGCACGGAGCGTACCGCATTTGCCGTCAGCATAGACATGACCGCCGACACGGGATGCTGCACCGGGTTCGAGAGCAACCACCGCAACTCCGCCATGATTTGAGTCGGGGTTCGCTTCACTCGTATCAAGACATCGGGATATCTCAGTCGGATCGCAATGACCACGAGCATTTTTCATACCATCCGATGTGAAACGCACATCGAAGGTCTCCGGGGCAGGTGCTACCACGCAAATACCGCCCTGATTTGATGTGACGGAATTTCCGCCGCTTTGGTCAAGCGTTCTGCTGGTGGCTGCCTCATAGAAACCACTATGCGGATTATCCGACATCATAGCATTGCTGTGCTTAGAACAAATTCCGTAAGCTTTGGGTTCCAGAACAGCTACACCGCCTTGATTTGAATCAGGAGCATTTCCGCCTGTATCTATCGTCCGTGCAGTATTTGTTTTGTAGCAATTCTGACGGGCGTTTTTTGTACCCTCGGAGGTAAACCGCACGTCATAGCATTCTGCATCTTCCACCACAAATGGTTGATTGTTCCCACCCATGCCGTAGGTTGCGGTCACAGGCTGTGCAACTTTCAGAGGTCCTCTGAACCGACTGTCCATGCCGTGATTTTCGTAAAGTCCGATTGCTGCCGGAACAACTCCGGCTCTCAAAGTGGGAGATATTTCTTCTTCGTAGCCGATGCTGCGAGCCTTTGCACTGTGTTCCGTGGAAAAGCCTGCAGCATGAAGCACAGCCGGATGATTTCCATGATCCTGTGCTACAAGCGTTCCGGCATGATCGACCGTTACGGAAACTCCACTCTGACCCTGCGTATTTATACAGTACCGCCCGCCTGTCTCTCCAGAGCTTTTTTCAGCACCTCCGGCAGTTCTTTGCCACGCACGGAAGCCCTCCGGAGTATACCCTGACAAGCCTTCGGACTTAAATAATACTTCTCCGGCACTTTCGCCAGCAAAATCTGCGACAAGGTAGATCCTTGCTCTTCGCTGCGGGACGCTCCAGAATTGAGCATCGAAAACTCGGTAAGCCACGCTCCATCCGTCTCCCAGATATACGTCCGCTTTTGGCCATCGATGATTCTCAGGCGCAGGCACCTCGATCCCTTCTTCTTTAACTCCGATAACTGCTTCGAGGACAGCTTTGAAATCATCTCCTCCGTGGGAGGAGAAAGCACCGGGGACGTTTTCCCAGACGCAGTATCTTGGGTATTTTCCATTTGTTGCATCCCTCATTTCCTTTATGATACGGATCGCCTGAAAGAACAGGCTCGACCGGTTGCCTTCATGAATTCCGGCTCTCTTTCCGGCGATCGACAGATCCTGACAATTATGAACAACGATACCATCTGCGATATAACTGTTGTCATCTTCCACAGTCAGATTGTAGACAACCTTTGTTTTATGAGTCGGTTCTACGCTCCGCACCCGATACCAGCCGTGTAAACTGTCTGTCAGATGTCTCCGCTTGCCTTCCTTTGTCACTGCGACAGTATAGTAGTCATGCTGATTTACGATCCTGCCTTCAATTTCTTTTGTTTTATCAACTACAGTCTTAAAAACAGTGGTTGAATATCCCAGACTTTCTGCAAGAAGACGGATACTTTCTGCAAGAGCTTTACTGATGGTTGAGATCCTGTAACAATTATCTTTTCCGGCAACAGGGCTTCCATCTGAATCCATGATACCTTTCAGCAAGCTCTGTCTATAGGAGAACGGCATACCAAACGCCCATCCGGGCATTCTTTTACCTGATGCATACTTACCGAAATTATCCGTCAGCCATTCAGCAAAAACCTGTGAAATAAAAGAAACTTTGACTATACTCTTTTCATGGCAGACTGTATATCTTTCAGTAACTGTGCGGACTGTATTGATCAGTTCGTTTTCCTTATCAAGAGAGTCGCACAGAAATATTTTTCCGTAAGTTTCTCCTGCCGGACGTCCCGATCGCTGACCATTGCATACCCATCCATCACCGAGCCATCTGCCAACAAAATAGAATAAGCTGTCTGACAGTTCAGGCATTGTCTTTTGCCGCCATGAGCCTGAATATACAGGTGAGGCAACAGGAAGGCTTTCTATCCTGCATGGAACAGCCCACAATCTTCCTTTCATCTTGTCCGCTGCTATCCACTCTTTTTTATCAGTCAACAATGTGTAATTTCTACGTTTCCCGTTTGCAAGCTGTGGAGAATATTTCTTTTCTCCACTGCTGTAAATCGGATGATTATTTGTACATTCCAAACCATAGTGGTTACCTTTCAGGAGAACCGTCTCTCCGTATTTTGCACCAGCGGCAGTAACGTTTTTCCATCTTCCTTTATGCGTAAGAACCTTCATTCCAACTGTTACTTCTTCAATTGGCATATATCCTTCATCAGTCAGTACAAGCGTTCCTTCCGGAAAACACGGACTTCCGAATGTAATTATATCGACCGGCGGCAGCTTTGCACCGGACAATTTGGATACATCGCCATAGTGTTTCACCTGCGGCAAACGCTTATGCGTGACAAGTATCGGAAAAGGTTCAATTTCTGAATGAAAGACAGGGTTTATTCCTGCAAGGATACCGCCAAGTTCAAAACCGCCTGAACCTGAAAACAGGCTGCCAAGTGTTAATTGTTTTTTATCCATATCTACCCCCCATTTTCAGACATATTCTATCCGCTTGTTTGTTTTTTGAAATACTATAAAATAGCTGTGAAATTTCCTGCAATGTTTCTGAACCCTCTGCCAGTCAGCAACAATTCTGTTTTTGGCAAGCAGGATAAACAGGTCTTTCGGATAAAATCCGATCCACACTGCCTCGTTCATGATATACACATGACTCATATACTGCCTGCCGCTGCTGACCTTATCCTGACATTTGAAAATCAGAATGCCGTTTGGTTTCAGCACTCTGTATGCCTCTTTCAGCATATCTGCATAACATTGGTGCAGGCTCTTTTCATCGGGATATACCCCGAATCTCCTGTTGATGATATTTCCGTCAGGGCTGTTCAGCGATTTTCCCTTTGTCGCTAAAAATGGCGGATCGAGCATCATGCAGGAAATACTGCTGTCCGCAAGCGGAAGATGCCTTGCATCAGCTTGTTTTACATCGTTCCGCTGTGGAGAAATATCAAAGCAGTACTCAGGCAGAGCAATGCCGGTATTTTTATAAAAAGCCCCTGTGCTGAAAGTAGCATCGCATTCAATTTTCCCATCAGGCACATGGAGTTTCAGAATATTGCGGAGTATTTCACCCTGATCGTAGCCGATGCTTTTAATAAGTTCAGGCATCTTTTGCATTTTTGCAGAGGGATAAAAAATCTTCACGAATGACGGTATTTTTGAAATGGGAAACCACCGCACATTCACGCTTTGTCATTGGTTTCTCCCCGTTCGATCAGCGGCAGGATACCATTTTCTTTCAGCAGTTCATAAAGAAACAGCCTGCCCTTTGGAGTCCAGTATGTGTGTGACTTGGAATGCTGTTCACCGTCCGTTCCGATAAAAGTCGATGTTTTTGACTGCGTATAGCCATTGTTGGCATATGCCTGATAGAGCATCCACACCTCACCCTGCTTGTACTGGATCTGCTTTGCATGAAGCCATTTATTCAGCCATACAGCAGATTTTCCATAATCCTTTGCAATGGAATTGATCGTGAAAAGCCCCTTGCTGTTCAGAACCGTGTCGCAGTATTTTGCTTTCGGCTTCATTTCGGCAATTTGCCGTTTCTGAACATCAACAGTAGTCTGAAGTGCAAGCCTTTCTTTCTGTTCTTCGATCCAACGTTCAGCACGCCTGATCGGATCATCGATCAGATAACTTTCAAGAGCCTTTGCCCTGAAATAAGTCCTGACAAGCTGTCTCTGTACCGACCATGCAAGGTCATCGGTAAAACTCTTGACAAGCATCAGATAGCCGGATTCAGTCACAAAAATTGTACCTCTGTTGTTGATTTCAGAAGTACGAAATTCGTCCTTCTGAATATCTGACGGTTTCAAAATAAAAAAATCCTCTCCATCAATAAAACGGTCACGATTGATGTTAAAATTTCTTTTTGCCGTTCCGTCCGGTCTGTTATGAACCGTGTCAATATCTTTCAGCGTAACCACACGCTGTCCGTTGAATTCTTTAATTTCCAACGGGGTATTGTTGATAACGATCTCGTTGTTCATTCGTTTTCTCCTCCTGCCGTAAGCATCTGCTCACAGGCTTTTGTGTAAAATTCTTTGCAGACTTCAAATCCATAGCTGTTCCTGCCAAGCTCCCGTGCTGCACGCAGTGTGCTTCCTGAACCCGCACAGGGGTCGATGACAACATCACCCTCATCGGTGAAGATCTGAATCAGCCGTTTCAGAAGTCTGACCGGTTTCTGACTGGTATGGAGCTTCGG
>CANRFV010000056.1 GCA_947629985.1 uncultured Clostridia bacterium
ACGGAAGCCTCCGAATCAGGCTCAAAAGAGCGGCAAATCCCGCAGAAGCTTAAGTGCCTGTCAACAAGCTCGCAGGCGTCGTCGATCAGCTTCTCATTTTCGGCGATGCTGCCGAAAATATTTGCGCGCGCTTCAAGATATGAGCGGTGCTTCTGCCTGAGATTTTCCTCCTCGACAATCCTGCGGATAAGGTTGAGATGAGCGGCTAAAACGTCGGAAAAGCGGAGCATAATGCTCTCGTATTCCTCTGCGGTGAATGTTATGTTATTCTTGGTGATGTTCATAAAAAGTCTCCTCGTATAATATAGAAGTAGTAGTTTTTAGAGTTCCTCTCCAAGAACTATGGTATACTTGTTTAGATGCTGTGGATTGGTTATCATCTCCTACCGCTTGACGGTTAAGAAAAGGCTCCAACCACAGTCTCTATGCAATTTGTTGATCAGTTAGATACCGCAAGACGGTTTATTTAGAACGAGGTTACAAGTGCATTGAGCCCCTGTGGATCTAAACAGCGTCATAATATTTTTTCGGAGGTATCTCTATGGTTTTTGTAGGTATCGATGTGGCGAAGGACAAGCATGATTGCTTTATCATCAATTCCGAAGGGATAGTGCTGTATGATGTTTTTACCATCACCAATACTATCGACGGCTTCAATGAACTGCTTTCTAAAATCCGGGCTGTTTCTTCGGATTCAAGCAAAATAAAAGTAGGACTCGAAGCCACAGGACATTACAGCTACAATCTGCTTGGATTCTTGTTGAACAACGGTCTACCCACCTACGTTCTGAATCCTCTGCACACTAATCTCTACCGCAAAAGTCTGTCTATCAGAAAAACCAAAACAGACAAGATAGATGCTCGTGTTATCGCTTCTATGCTAATGTCTTGTGTGGAACTCAAGCCCTACACAAGTACATTATACCACAAAGAAGAATTAAAGTCACTAACCAGATACAGATTTGACAAGGTTTCTGAAAGAGCCAAGCTCAAATCTTCTGTTGCAAGACTGGTCAACATCCTCTTCCCGGAGCTTGAAAAGCTTGTTCCTTCGCTTCATATGAAATCTGTTTATGCGTTATTAAGCGAGTTCCCTTCGGCTGCTCATATTGCCGACGCTCATCTCACAAGGCTTACAAATTTGCTTTACACAGCTTCCAAGGGGCACTACAACAGAGATAAAGCTGTTCAAATACGCGAAGTCGCAAGGCATTCTATAGGCTCCGTTATGCCCGCAAAGTCATTGGAGCTGAGGCACACCATAAAGCTCATTGAAGAACTTACCGACGAGATCGATGAAATAGAAGCTGAAATCAAGCGGATAGTTGACGAATGCGGGACTACTCTGCTTACCGTTCCCGGTCTTAGCTATACTACCGTTTCTGTAATACTTGCCGAAGTAGGTGATTTCTCTAACTTTGAAACTCCTGACAAAGTTCTTGCGTTTGCAGGAATGTCGCCTTCTACTTACCAGTCGGGGCAACTTTCAAACTGTTATGCACATATGGAAAAACGCGGCTCAAAATACCTTCGCTGCGCTCTTTACAATGCAGCCAAATACGTTTACACTTGGGACAAGACCTTTTCGGATTACCTTGCCAAGAAACGCGCTGAAGGCAAGCATTACAATGTTGCTCTTTCACATGCTGCCAAGAAACTGGTGAGATTGATATTTGCTTTAGAAAGGTCGCACTTGCCATACCGACCCGCTCTGTAACCAAACTGCCTCCTATTCAATATGCTTTTTCAGGCATCATCCGATGCCTTTTTGTCCTGCCCTTTTTATACATTGATTACCATAAAAATTTTTTGTTTTAGGTATTGACTTTTAATAGTTAGTCTTTACTGTTTATTTGTTTCTTCAAGTTTGGTCGTCATGACCTTATACAGCGTGGTGTTCTTCGGGAAGTTATCCGCAAACGGCACAATTATTGAGCCGTAGATAATCAAGCCGCCGCCCGCGTCGGCGTTGGTGATGTAGAACGCCTGCGAATCCGAGATGTTAAGCGACTTTGCGAGTATCTCCTTATCTCCGTGCGCCTGATTCAGAAGGTAAATGAAGTCCGAGTTTTCAAAGATATTCTCGACCTCGCGGCTGTTGAGCAGGTCCTTGACATTCTGCGTTATGCCCGTCGGTATGCCGCCCCACTTGCGGAATCTCTTCCATATCTCAACCGAATAAGCCGCTGTCTGCTCGTCTTTCAAAAGAAGATGAAACTCGTCCATATAGTAGCGCGTGGACCTGTGCTGAGCGCGGTTTATCGTTACTCTGTTCCAGACCTGATCCTGCACGATGAGCATACCTAACTTTTTGAGCTGCTTCCCAAGCTCCTTGATGTCATAACAGACAAGGCGATTGTTTACATCGACATTTGTCCTGTGATTGAACACATTCAAAGAGCCGTGGACGTAGATTTCAAGAGCCGTTGCAATCTTTTGAGCTTCGGGTTCGGTTTGGCTTTTCAGAACGTCGTATAAATCGGTAAGTATCGGCATCTTTTCGGGGCAGGGGTCAAGGAGATACTCCTGATACACCGCCCTCACGCTTCTGTCTATGATTGTCTTTTCGATAGGCTGCAACCCGTCCTAGCCGCCTATAATCAGCTCGCAAAGTGAAAGTATAAAGTCGGACTTTAGGGTCAGCGGGCTTTCTTCCTCCGAGTAGTTGAGATTGATGTCAAGAGGGTTTATGTAGTCGGTACTTACGGGAGAAACCTTTATGACCTGCCCGCCCAACTGCTGAACGAGGGGGTAATACTCCGCTTCGGGGTCGCAGATGATTATATCGTCTTTCGTTATAAGAAAAGCGTTAGTTATCTCGCGCTTTGCAGAGAAAGACTTGCCCGAACCCGGGGTGCCTAAAATAAGCCCGTTCGGGTTTTTGAGCTTCTTGCGGTCGACCATAATCATATTGTGAGATTTGGCGTTAAGACCGTAGTATAAAGCCTCGCCGCCCTCGAAAAGCTCCCTCGTCGAGAACGGCATAAATCCTGCCATGGCGGTGGTTGTAAAGCTCCGCTCGATCTGTATTTGATTAAACCCTAAAGGAATGCTCGACATAAGCCCTGCTTCTTGCTGAAAGTCAAGGCGTTTTAATGAACAGTTTTGCTGCTGCAAGAGCGATTCGGTGTGATAGATAGCGCTCTGAAGCTTCTGCCTTGTCGGTGCGGTGTGCATAATTAAGATTGTCACCAAAAACATTCTCTCGTTAGAGTTTTGCAAGTCCTTAAGCATCTGCTTTGCGCCCACGCCGAAGGTGGAAATATCCGACGGAATGATTTCCATGTCATATCCTGCGCGGACCGCCTTTTTCTGCTCCTGAATCTTCATGGCGTCGAGGTCGGTTATCTTCAGCTTTACGTCCTTTATTGCCTTTGACTGCTCGACGGTTCGGATATGCAGATTGACAGAAATATTGCCGTCAAGCTCCAGAATGTGCGTCAACAGCTCGTCCGACATTTCGGGGGCGAGAATCTGAACGAATGACACCGCGCCGTAGGTGTTACCCATCTTGAACACCTTGCCCTCGCTGAAATCAAAGGAAGTGGGAGCGATAAAGTCTTTGGTGGATAAGCCTGTCCGAGCCACCATGTCAAAAGAGAATCTGAACGGCTCGATATTCTCTTGATTGAAAATGTCGTGCAAGACTTTCAACCGCTCATATCCTGTCAGCGAAAACGCCTGCGCTCCGAGCCTCTTGAAGTTTGACTTAATATCCGCTTCGATCTGCGTAAGCTTTGGTTTGGCAATCCTCGGGCTGTCCGCCTCAACGCCGAAAGTGATATACTTTCTCTTGACAAGACCGTTATTGCCCTTTGTGAGCTGTTCCTTGAGCATATCCGAATACTCGGTGCGGATTCCGTTGAAGTTATCCTCCTGCAAAGGTATGACAATTGCCTTCTGAAACTCCGAGATGTCCACCTTTTGGTTTATAAACGAGAGCTGAACAAAGATTGAATTGTCGAAGTAATTGAGGAAGTCACACCAGCTTTCAAAGATAGCCGTCTTTTCCTCGTTCTGCGCGAGGGTGTAGTTGATGTCCTCATAGCGAATTGATTTCGTATACAGTCGGGAGTTTACTCGGCATATACCGTCGCGGTACATCTCTATATACGGAATAGTCTGCTGTGCCGACATCGGGAGCCGCTTTTTGCGCTCCTTTTTCATCAGCGCGACAAGCTCTTTTTTCTCCTCGGCGGAAAGAATGTAGCTGTCACTTTTCGGTTTTGCTCTTTTCGGGATATTTGCGAGGGGTTTTGCTTTTTTGTTCAACGGTCGATTCCTCCTTGTGTGAATAAATATTTTCCGTGCGATAAGGTCGTACCTTATCCCTTATAAACATCGCCTTAATCATATATCCGATGTATTTCTCTGCCGGTATACCGTCCTTTTCGTAAAGTGCGAAAAAGACAAACGGCAGCATTATGAGTACCATAATCATTGCCGCGGTTGAGGTGTCGATATGCGGTTTCAAAAGAAAGTACATCGGTACTCCTGCGAGGGCGGCAAGGGAAAAGCATATGAGCTGCCGCTTGGTAAGATTAAATAAGACCTTAGTTTTTACTTTACTAAGGTCTTTCGGTATTGGAACGTATGCCATAAGTGCTCCTCTCTTAAATAGGATATGAAAAAACCGCCTGAGCTGTAAATTCAAGCGGTTAATATAGATATTAAGCTATTCTTCCTCGGCTTCAAGCCGTTCTCTTTGATCCCTGCCGACATACATAACGTCAAGGATATTTACAAGTTTATTTTCTTCATTAACGGTGAAATATACAAAGTAATTTCTCACCTGCATACGCCGAACGCCCTCTTTTTCCAAAAAGTCTTCGGGCAGAACGGCGTATCTTTGAGGCATAAAATCAAGGCTGAGTATAGCTTTGCGAATCGTCCGAACGGTATCATCAGCCGCTTCGGGGGCTTTAAGCACTGCCATGATATAATCTGCTATATTATTCATCGACGCCTTTGCTATGGGTCTGATAATCACGTCATATCTTTCCATAATTCCCGATCCTCTCCAAAAGCCCATCAAAGAACTCATCTGCCGGAATCCCTTTTCCCTCCTTAACATCTTGAAGAGATTTCATGATTCTCTCTTTAAACTCCTCGTCGGTCATTTCATCTCTCGCTTTCGGGATCTCCACTGCGGGAATGCTCATGGAAAACGGAATCCCGCGGGTCATAATTATCTGCTTATAAAGCATGTTTATCACAACCGAAACGGGGATTCCGAGCTGCGCCATGATAGCCTCTGCCTGCGCCTTTACCTCGGGTTCAACTCTTGCCAAAACGTTTGCTGTTTTTGTTGCCATAATATTACCTCCAAAAAATCAATCACAATTTTTCTGTCACTGTTTTTATTAGTATATCACAACGTATATCAAATAGCAATACTTTTTGAAATTTTAATGCGCCCCGAACAGCGATTTTGCAAGGCTTCCCGTCTTAAACAGAGAGAAGCAAAGAATTACCGTATATGCCGCAACGCTGAACAATGCCGAGTGGATATTTGAGGCTATAATCATGTTGTTTATGAGTACGGCATAGATTCCGACGCAGACCATGATAAGGA
>CANRFV010000057.1 GCA_947629985.1 uncultured Clostridia bacterium
CGCCACCGAACATATTTATGTGAATCTGTGAAAACAATTGAAGGATGCAGCAAAGCGAAAAGAGAAAGAAGAATTAACACGCTATTGACTTAATATAGGAGGAAATCAATGGCATTTTGGTTTATGAATTCTAATGGTATGGGGTTTACCCCGGAGGATGACGAAACTGAGATCATAGAGGACTGGGAGCTGGATGATCTCGGTCCCGGAACATATGAGTCAGTATCAGATATGGTGGCAGCACGATGGAACGATTACCGTCATTGCCTTGCTGAAACAATTCGGGACGGCGAAGTGGAGCTGAAACTGAGAGGAAAGCCGTTGACCGATGATGCTCGTGTAGAAATGACAGGTATCACGCTGAAACAAATTGACTGTACCTGTGCAGACGGAAGCGATACAGCGTTTTATCTTGATGTGATCGTGATCGCTGATCTTGAGATCTCTACACCGGATCATAACCTGATCAGGCAGATGATCGGATACAAGGCTGGACAAACACTGACAAAGGCAATGCAGTCGGCATATGACTACTATGCTGACAGATGCAGAAACACTGAAAAACGGAAGCAGTGGTTCAGGATCCGTACCCGTGAAGACGCACTGCGTTTTCAGAATGACAGCGACAGTTGGTACTGGTGTTCTGACCCGGAAGTTTCTGTTTATAACAGGAGAGACAATCTCAAGGGCATCAAACTGACAGACTGTCTGGTCGGTGTAATATCCCTTGAACAGATCGAACAGGACGCAGAGCATCGTATGATCCAGCATGGCATGATAGATTCTATTAACAAAAAGGGCTTTGTGGATATGTGGGAGTATGCTGAGAAACTTGGAGCAGATATCCGATATGCAAAGCTGAGTTTAAGGGGTAGGATTGCAAGCAAGCTGTGTCTTCCGGGCAAGATCACCCATGTTTACGAATATTATGGTGAACACAGCCCATATCCCTGTGCGCAGAACGGTCAGCTTACGTTGGAAGGTCTCGATATACACTCTGTTTCAAGCTCCGATGCTGTCAGTCTCCAAGAATTGCAAAAACATCGCAAAATACCGCTGAAATTTGATAAGCCGACTATCCTCATTGATCCGATGGTCTGTGATACCGAATCAAAGGAGCAGAATGGTATCTCTCACGAGTGCTTTCACATGGAAATACACCCACGCTTCCTACTCCTCCAGAATCATCAGCGAACAAGATTCAACGCACTGAATAAAACAGAAGAAGATTACGATGCCTACGAAGAAGAACGGGAATACTATGCTGAATTAGTAGCTTCCGGCGGTCAAACTAACGGATCATCAGTACGAGATGAGATCGACTGGGTAGAATGGCAGGCTCGGATGGGCACTGTTCGCAGGCGTATGCCCAGAAGCCTTGTCCGGACGAAAGTACAGGAATTGTACAAGCACTACCGTATGGCAAACTGCATGATGTCAGAAAAGGATATTACAGCACTCATCATCAGTGACCTTGCATTTACCTTACACGTCAGTAAAGAGATGGCGAGGATCCGCATGATCGAGGTTGGATATGAGAAAGCAAGAGGAGCAATGATGTTTGTGGACGGCAAGTATGCCCCTGCACATCAGACAAGCAACGGGCTGTACCCACGCAACATTTCCTATGTGATAAGTGCATTGGATGCTGCAAGACTGTATGCCGAGGACGAGCAATTCTTTCAGGTTCTGAACAGCGGAAAATTTGTCTTTGTGGATAACTTCTTCTGCATTGACAGTCCTGAGTTTATAGAGATCCGGAATGATGAAAAGCACCTGACAATCACGGCATTAAGCCAAATCGACAAGTGTTGTCTGAGTTTCTACATTGAATATAGGAACAAGACAAGCTACTTTGATAAGACCGGGCTGCACAGCGATAATGATATCGGTGATCCTATTGCAACAGCACTGTCCGGCATTCCTTTAGAAATATTCATTGGATCACAGGCTGATATTGACGAGAAATGTGCCGATTTGCCGGCATCATATGGGGATACCCTTGTCTTTCACCGTGAAAGGAAAGGAATGTCACAGGACGATCTGGCATGGGCATTGGGAATCAAACCGGATACCTTGAGAGATTACGAGCACAGCCTTCTATTTGAACCGAGCAGGATCTTCTTTGCAAGTGTGGGAAGAATTCTGAAACTCCCCGGATATTACACCAAGGATATGATGAACAAGGCAAACTGCTCATTGGAATTCTCCCGTGATCAGTTGAAACATCTCGATTTCATTATTACCTTTATGTATATGCGCTCTTTAGAGGACTGCAATGCAATGGCAGCGCATTTTCATTTGCCGCCGCTTCTTGGCAGAAGCGATGAGGAGATCACGCAGGGGCGCAAACTGCGAAACGGCAAAATCACAAGGAAGCGCAATAGTCGCCTCCCGTCTCAGCAAGTGTAAAACTAAATATACGCATGACGGTTGGAGAATCCAGCCGTCTTTTTTTTTACACCCCGTATCGGGGTGGACAGTCGAGATCCTCATATTACGCACCATTTAAGGGGGTGAAAAGCAGTGATCTATGAACTTATCCACCCCCATAGAGGGTGAAATTTGCATTTTTCAAAAAATTTTTTGAATGTTCCACCCCGTAAGGGGGTGGAGTTTTTGGATGAAAATCCAGCATAATTTGTATATTATATACAACTCATACCATTTCGTAAGCTGCAAATATATCAGCTTGCACAAAATTTAACACAAAAAGCAGAAAAATCTCCACCCCCTTATGGGGCTGTTTCTATTCTTCTTTTTCTGGTATGATATAAACACAGTCAAGGACAGAGAGTTTACCAAGCCTCCTGCCAAGACTGCAAACAACACACCAAGCCGGATGCATACGGCAAGATGGATGTTCATACAGCAATCTACCCAATGCCACAGGTCTGCCCTGCGGATAGTTGGAAACGTAGAGCTGCTCTGTATGTTCTATCTCATCACGTCCGTATGCATCCGGCTTTTTTGCTGCAGCAAAGCCCATATCCACATACAATCTCGAAAGGAAGTTTTTACCATGAACGTAAGAAACAACGTCAGCCGTCCCCTCGTCTACATTTGCAGCCCCTATCGACCGGTGCTGTCTGATCCGATCCTCCGTGCCAACGAGCTGGCCGGCAATCTGAAGCTCGCACGTGATGCCTGCACGCTTGCCGTGTTCCGTGGCTATGAACCGATTGCCCCACACCTCTACTATCCGCAGTTTCTGAACGATGAGGATGAAAATGAGAGGGCTTTGGGCATGGAACTCGGTATGAAGGCATTGGAAAGATGTCAGGAAGTCTGGATCGTCAGTCTGAGAATCAGTGCAGGAATGAGTGTTGAAATCAGGAAAGCACAGGAACTTGGTATTCCGGTGAAGGTGTTTACTGCCGAGGGATTTCAGGAATACAGAGGTGATGGCGAGGTTACTGATAATTGCCTCATGAATGAATGATCAAGTAAAATAAAACATTTGTAAGTCAGGGCGCGCACTGGCGGACAGATGCTCACAGAGGAATACAGATAACTGCCATATAGCTGTAAATAGTCATATGATGATGGGATAACTGTACCCTCATGAACGTCTGCTGCCTGCGTGCCTTTGTGCGTGGTGTGCCTTGTGAGCATCTGCCGCTTGTGTCAAGTCCTGCGGAAAGGACTTAATCATGGATAAGAAGAACTTGAACATTAATATGAATGATGATATTGCTGTTACAGCGAACCAGATGCAGACTGCTGAGAGACTTGCACAGATGTTTGCTGACACCAAGGCTACAGTGAAAGAAAAAGTGCAGCCACTTATTGATTCTACGCCTCTCTCACCGATTACGGATAAGACAACGCTCGGTGAGCTGCTAACCATTCTGGAACTCACACCGGGGCAGAAGCGAACAGGCAAGACACCCACAAGAGTGACTCTTTTCACTACAGGGGGGATGCCCATTGCTGAAGAAAAAGGTGCAAAAGTATATCGAAACGGGTTTGTCCTCTATCATAATGGCATCGGTCGTCATACTATCCTTTGGCTACCATACTGTGCGAACTTCACCTATCACTTCAATAAGCTTCGTGATGCAGAGAAGGAGTATCTGAAGGAGAACAATCAGCTATCCAATGATTTGCTATTAAAGACTGCATGGCCAGTAGTTGTAGCTCTGTTTGGGGAAGAACGCATCACACAGAATATGTTTCATGGCTTTGGAAACTGTGAAACAGAGGCAATGGAGAGCGAAAATGAAGAGAAGAATAATGAAGTGGTAGATGAGGATGACGATGGGGAGCATTTCAGTTGGGATGACGAAACTATCGGTGTTAATCCCCTTGAGGCTGTGATCAGAAGAGAAAGACGAGATGCGATGCTGTCCGAATTGAGCGATAAGCAGCGGGAAGTGTTTGTGCTGCACTACAAGTATGGATGGACACAGAAAAGGATTGCAGAAAAATTGGGAATATCTCCTGCTGCTGTATGTATGCGACTGAACAAGGCAAAGGCAATCGAAAAAATTTTTTTGAAAAATAACTAAAAAATTTGAAACTGACCTTAATTTTTACCCCCTTGAAACGCTATATAATAGAGGCTCTTGAAAAGCCCCCCAAAAAAACCGTCTGCCGTATCTCACGGCGGCAGACACCACATTACATGAAAAGAGGAAAACTCATGCGCAACAATCAAAACAGAGACACACGAAGCCCGGCTTACCGCAAATATCAGCATCCGGACTTTACAAAACCGCAGGAAAGCAATACCCCCGAACACATTGGTGTTGTGGTCGGTCACATCGTTGAATTCCTGACATCGGCAGCGAAGCAGCTTCCTGACATGGAGTTGTATACTGATGACATCGACCTGAAGGTAAAGGACGGAAACATTTCTGTCTGCCTGACTGTGCAGAACAAGGCGGACACATCAGATCATGAAGATGAGGAGGAACTTTTGTATGACGGAGACTAAAAAGAACAAGCTGTCGGAACCTATCCCGGTTGACACTAAGAAGCTGATTGACGGACTCGGCACGATTTTCGGCGGTGTTATTCAGCTTCTGAATTCAATGGAGCCGAACATGGCACAGCAGCTTGCAGACATGGCGATCAATGGTACTCCGAAAGAACAGCCGTCTGAAACAATCAACCCGGATGATTTTGAGGAGATCCTCTCCGCAGATGACCTGCCGTGGAAAGATGCCCCAAAAGAGTCGCCCAAGTCGGAACCAAAACAGACGGTCACTGCCGATGACATCACGAAAATCATCGTGCGCAAGATCAAGCAGAATCGTTCCAACAGCGACAAGATCGGCATGATTTTGAAAACATATGGGGCGGCAAAGGTGAGCGAGCTGCCGCCGGACAAGTATGAAGCATTTCTTACCGATGTTTCGCAGCTTTGAGGCGATACGATGCCGGATACCCACGCATTACTGAGCGCATCCAGCTCTAAACAGTGGCTGCATTGTCCGCCTTCTGTCCGCTTGCAGGAGAATTTCCCAAACGAATCCTCTGTGTATGCTGCCGAGGGTACATTTGCCCACGAGGTATGCGAGTACAAAGTCCGTAAATATCTGCATGA
>CANRFV010000058.1 GCA_947629985.1 uncultured Clostridia bacterium
ATGTCAGAAATCATTCGGATAAAGTCAGGACGGTCGAACGTTGTGCCGCTGATTCCGTCGTCAACGTAGTAACGGCAGTTAGTAAAACCGTGATTGCTTGCGAAATCTGAAAGAATCGCTTTCTGATGTGTGATACTGTTGCTTTCGCCCTTTAACTCATCATCTGCTGACAGACGAGTATAGAGGGCTGTAATTAACTCTGCGTTTGCAGATTTTTTTGTTTCTGCTGCTTTCATTGAATTATTCCTCCTTGATGAAAGCAGGCAGATTGACTTCATTTTGGCTATATCTCCATTATAGCACAAAACACGTCACAAATCAAGCTGTTACGCAGAAAAACTTTTTGTATCACGTTCCTCATTCTATTCAATTGTCAAGTTGCTGTCGGAGATAATACCCTCCTATAATATATCCGAAAAAAACTGCAAATCCGTTCACTAAATCAGGGATAAATTTTATCGTTTATGAAAACTTTGTAGGCTTGCACAAATCAGCCGTTCGGATTTATGTATTTCACCACAATATCCCTTAACTGTTCAAGACTGCGTTTAATACTTCTTCGGATAGAGGATTCGGGCTTTCCCCATTTTTTAGCAAGCTCCAGATGTGTGACCTTTTTGCCGCTTAAAAAGTATTCTCTGATAAGCTCGTATTCATAAGGCTTGATTTTTTTGAAATCCTGCAAAGCAAGCCGAAGTGCTTGCAGTTCCTTTTCGTGCTGTTCCTCCTGTTCGGCTAATGCGGCAGCCGCAGCAGGGTCATACATTTCCCTGGGCAGACCAGAGAGCGTATACAGGTCAGATTCACTGCCGAACAGCACAATGCCGTGAGCTATTGAGCATTCGGTAAGATACTGCTCTCTGCGCAGAGCCTTGTTGTATATTCTCTCTACGTCCTCAGATACATCATCACCCAGCTTGATGTACTTGTACTTTCTTATCTGCATTGCGTTCCTCCATTGACGCTTGCAGACAAATTGGATTTGGCTACAATATCATCATACCACAATATTGAAAAGCCGTCAAATGCCGTAAAATCGCCGCTTCCCTTAATCAAGTAATTTGTGTTTCAGAATTCGTCTTTGTATGTGTGGTGAATAACAAAGAGCCGCCCAGGGATTTACTCCCCAGGCGGCTTTTTTATGTATAGGACTTGTTTCAATTACTCATCAAGTATACCAACGCCGATAAAGTAGACATCTACCTTGCAGCTTTTCTGCCGTTTACCAGGAACAGCTACGCCCTCGTGTACCTCAATCTTTTCAACAAGGTCATAGAGGACCTCAGTGGAGAGCTTGTCCACAGATTGATACTTGTCCAGAGCCGTCAGGAAGCGGTCAACGCTTTTGAGTGTCTGTTCTTCTTCATAGGAAAGCTCAGAAAGCCTTGTGACCTGTTTCACCAATTCGATACGTTCTTCCTCGTAGCTCTTTGCCAGAGTTGCGAAAATCATCGTGGTCAGCTCACCACGCAGCTTGTCCTCATACAGCTTTTTTATAATTCCGTCAATCTCGGAGATTCTTGCGTTTGTTTCGGAGAGTTTCTTTTCCGTTTCGCCTCGGCTAATGCTGTTGCGCTTTAGCAGCAGCGATTTAACACGCTTTTTGAATCCACTCTTATTCACGGCATATTCCATAGCGGCTGTCTGAAGCTGGTGCAGCACCTCATCATAAAGGACAGTTTCACGGATATAGTGCGATGTACATTCCCTGATTTTCTTGCGGTATCCGCTGCAACAATAGGACGCAGGGTGTGACTTATCCGCATTGTAGGTGCGCATAAGGTGCATACGATTTTTGCAATCGGCACAGAATACCATAGAGCCGAACAGTGACGGCTGCCGTTCACTTGGAATACGCTTCTTTCTGCCGACAATGAGCTGTGCCTTTTCAAAAGTTTCACGGTCAATAATCGATTCGTGGGTATTCAGAAAAATCTTCTGTTCGTCTTTGTCGTGGTGAATGATGTCCTTGCTCTTGAAAGACTTGCGCTCCGTTCTGAAATTCACTGTATCTCCGCAATACTCCTGTTTAGTCAGAATATCGGAAATCGTCTGCGCAGACCAAATGTAAGGATTCTTTTCTGCATAGCTGCCAGGGCGTACACAATTCTGATGAACGCTCGGGGACGGAATTTCTGCTTTCAGCAGATATGTGGCGATAGCGTTCACGCCCATTCCGCCTAAAAACAGCTCATAGATTTTTCGCACGACTTCGGCTGCTTCTTCATCAATGACCCACTGCTTATTTTCGGTTTTCTTGTAACCGTAGATTGCCCTTGTGGTGAGCCTTTGTCCTGCATTGCCCTTGTTCTGAATCACAGCTCTCTGCTTTCGGGAAATATCACGGGCATACCATTCATTCATGATGTTGTGGAAAGGCAGCATATCATTACTGCCGTTCGCAGAATCCACATTGTCACTCAATGCGATAAAGCGAACATCATATGTGTTGAATAATACTTCCGTGTACTGACCGACCTCTAAATAATTTCTTCCCAAACGGGAAAGGTCTTTGACAATGACAGCACCGACCAAACCTTTCTTGATGTCGGAGAGCATTCTCTGGAAGCCTGGACGGTCAAAATTCGTGCCGGTAAAGCCGTCGTCCGCATAGAAGTGATAATTGAAAAAACCATTGCTGATTGCATAGTCCTCCAATATCGCTTTCTGATGTGTGATACTGTTGCTTTCGCCTTTCAGCTCGTCGTCCTGTGATAAACGAACATAAAGGGCAGCAATTCTTTCGTTATTCATTCAATACTCCTTTCAGCTCACACGAGCATAAAGGCAGGATTGAATTATAGGTAGTGGTGCGTCAATCAAAATTGTAGCTTACTTTATTGTAGAATTGAGTATAATGCTGAATAGTTGTAAATCATGTAGTAAAATTATGTCGAATTAAAAATGCCCGTATGATTAGTCATTCGGACTAATCAACAGGCAAGCATTCACATTTACACGTCCCTTGATATAACAAGCCATTCAGCACAAAGGTTATATTAACTTTCATAGGACGCTTTCAATCAGTATGATTTCACCTCTTTCGTTTTGATTTGGGGTCGTATAATACGAGAACCACCTACTTGCTGATAGCCTTGTCGTAAGCAATGGAACACTGAATGACAAGTTATTCAGACCTGTGACAAACAGGTTGATTAAAAGTATATCCTCCCTTAATTATAATGAATTTCGCTATCACATTATGTCGAAACACCGAGCGTAGGATAATTTTATATTGCATTTTCCTTGTTTATTTCAAAAGCAATCAAATCATGTTGTCAAAGCGCACAATATGCTGATTTGCGGTTTGTGCAATCTTACAAAATTTTGAAAAATGCAAATTTTATGTTCCTGAAACGTTGCGGAAATGCTCTTTTTTTCGGATATATAATAGAGGGCTATTTCAGTATGTGTGGCAGCGGCTTATTCAGCCGAAATTCTCTCTGCGGAGAGAAAGCAGAAGCGGAGCAAAAGCTCCGCATATGACATATGCCCGAAAAGGGCATAGTCAAACCCAGCAAGCACTGCAAATCGTGCTACGTTTTGCCAATTTCGGAGAAATCGAGTGCTTGTTAGGGGAAAAGCCCCTAAGACCCCGAAAGGCTATTGCCCTATCAGCAGATTTCGGAAAATCTGCGATGAGGAAACATCGCTGAATGCGGAGAAAGGAGCAAGGCATTGTCAGACGTTCGGAAAAGAATCCTACACTTTAGGGTCAATGATGAGGAAGCCGATTACATAAAAAAGAAATTCGCTCTATCGGGCTGTAAAAGCGAGAGCGAATTTTTCAGAAAGATGATTATGTACGGCTGCGTATTCCAGTACGATGATGAAAAACAGATTGATATGAACCGCCAGATAATGGGTATCGGCAAGAATATCAATCAAATCGCAAGGCGTGTTCACATCACAGGGAATCTATATCCCGAGGACATAGCCGAGATAAAGGAGGAATTGCAGAAGATTTGGCAACAACAAGAATTTATCCAGTCCGTGTTACTGAAATTAAAGCCGTAGCTTATGACCTCAATCCCAACAAAACCGAACAGGGATTGTTCACCGAGCATTACTGTTGCAGCACTGTTCCGAGCGAAGCGGTCAAAGCCTTTGAAGCGGTCAGAGCAGGCGGAACAGGAAAAGGAAAAATTCTTGCTCAACAGATTATTCAGAGTTTCCGTCCTGATGAAGTCACACCAGAGCAGGCAATACAAATTGGTATGGAGCTATGCGAACGGTTACTGAAAGGCGAATATCAATATATAATCGCCACGCATACAGACCGTGAGCATATCCACAATCATATTCTGTTCAATAACATCAATATGAAAAACGGCAGAACGTTTGAAACTCTTGAAAATCGGCACAAGGAAGCGTGGCAAAAAGTACGTCAAATCAGTGATGTCTTATGCAGAGAATATGGACTTTCCGTGATTGAAAATCCCGAACGGAACAAAGGCAAATCGTGGTATGAGTGGAGCTGCGACCGAGAGGGCTTGTCGTGGAAATCAAAACTGAAAAATGCGATTGATAGCTGCATTACAGAGAGTGACAGCTTCGAGGATTTACTGGAAAATCTGCGGCGGCGAAATATAGAAGTCGTCTATAATCCGAACCACGTTGTCGACTTAAAATTTCGCTATCCTGGTGAGGAAAGATTTTCTCGTGCAAGGTCATTGGGCTGGTATTATGAAACGCCACAGCTTAAACGGAGAATCTCATACTATCAGTTACTAAAAACAGGGCAGCTATTCTATCAGCAGCATACCCGAATCATTGATACCACGTCCGAGCGTTTTCAGGACGCAAAGGGCTTGCAGCGATGGGCTGATATTCAGAACATGAAAGAAGCGTCCCGTATCATAAACCTTATGACAACATACGGTATCGGCAGCACACAAGAGCTTGAAAGCCGAGCGATTACCGAGTATACCTATCGCATGGGATTGGTAGAGGAATTGAACGGACTGCAAAAGAAAATCGACACATTTTCTGACGCTCTCTCTGCGCTGAAACGGTACAAAAAGTATAAGCCTGTTCATGATGAATACAGGGCGCAACCACCGATGAAGAAGAAATCATATGCCAGAAAATTTGCTGCCGAGCTGGACAAGTTTGAAACAGCAAAAGCGGAGCTAAGAGCGTTGTACCCAAGCGGCAAAGTTCCAAACTCTGAAAAACTGACCGAAGAACGTAATTCTCTGATTGCCCAGAGAAACGAAAAGAACGCTGAATACAAGCGTGTAATCAGCGTTCTGAAAGACCTTGATTATGCGAGAAAAACAATAGCGGAGTACCTCAAAAACGAATTAGCCGTGGAAGAACAGAAACGAAAGAAAGGTGATTTGGAGTAGGACAGAAAATCAGAATTTACAAGTGTGTTGCTAAATTGAAATTCGCCATTCTGTTTTTATAGCTGCACCGTTTTAGTTGCTACCGTTTC
>CANRFV010000059.1 GCA_947629985.1 uncultured Clostridia bacterium
GTGGGGCTTGCAGTTGTACTCCTCTGCCATCGCAAGACGGGAAACCTCTTTCAGTTTCTCCATCGCCTTTTTCTTCTTCTCCGTATTGCTCCTGATGTGAGCATCATAGTCCTTGATTTTTTCGATGAGCTGTCTTTTTTTCTCTGTATAGACACCCATTTGAAATCACACCCTTTCTGAATTTGTTCTATGCCGTTGGACATCTCCCGACAGAATGCCCCTTGCATAAATCCATTATAGCGCAATTTTCCGGGTATTTCAATTGGCAATGCGCACAATCTTTTGTTCACGATTTATTCACAAAAGACCGAGGAATTTTGCATTTCAAAATTTCAAAATCACGCTATTATGGGAAAAATCATATTTCAGCATTTTGACCGAGGAAAATTTTACTCCAAAAAAGAATTTTCAAAAATCCATTGACAGAGCCGGAAATATGCGGTATAGTGGATATGGGGAAAACTGAATTTGCGAAAAATAAAAAATCAGCACGTTCGCCCGGTGTCTGAAATCAGGAATCGGCACAAGCCGAAAGGCATAAAATGAAACTTGCTTTGAAAAAGCGAAAGCAGAGCAGCAGAGCAGCAAGCACGGCACCGTGGGGGTACAAAAATGAAAAACCCCCACAGTGCATAGCTTGCAAGTGGACACCCCTTGAACCCCGATTTTGAAAAAAGAGATAGAAAGGAATATTGAGAATGAGCAAGAAAGACAAAACACAAAACCGTAATTTATACATCAAAATAAGAGTGAATCAGGCGGAAATGGATCTTATCAAGCGTAAATTTCGTGAAAGCGGTATGCAGACGTTCAGCGGATTTATACGCACGATGATTTTGGAGGGATATATCGTGAAAATTGATGAATCGAAGTTTCAGGAAATTCACAAACTTGCGACATCGGTTGCAAGAAATATCAATCAAATTACTACCCGTTTTCACGATACAGACAGGCTTTATGAGAATGATATTGCCGAACTGAAAGACGGCGTAAATCAATTATGGCAGCCCTTGATTTTTCTGCAACGGGAGATTTTGAAAATCAGGCATTGAGAATACATTACGCTAAAAAGAAATATGGAGCATTCCATAGTAGAAACGCTCCATATTTTCACATACAAATATATTCAGCCAAAGAATTACATATCTTCCTTGGTTTGGCATTAGGAGAAGTCTGATAGATCTCTCCAGTAGAAGATTGCCATATTACAATACTATCAATGTTTAACTGTTCTACGACATACCAATTACAGGGAACATCTGTAGTGATGCTACGTTCGGCAAAAGTAACATCAACAACATTAAGGCGTTTTGCCTTGCATATTCCGGTCAATTCATGTCCTTCATAAATTGCAAATCCGTATTTCAACAAATATCGCTTATATTCGGCAGAAAATGATAGTTTAAGTGCTTCTTCTGCTTTGGCAACGTCATCTTCTGTTCCAGCATTATAGGCTTTAAATAAGGGCTGTTTTTCCAACACTTCCAGTATATCCATAATTCATTATCTCCTTCATGCTTCAAGCACCGCAGCTAAACCTTTCCAAAAATCCATACGTTGAGTATTCCATGTATTACCGGGGGCATGAGCTTCACTCGCTTTTCCGAATATGTGCCATATCTTATTGTTGCCGTTTTGCATATGCTCTGCTTTGGTGAGAATTGCAAGAGTAGAATCTGCCTTTTGACCTATGTGATGTAATTCATACGGCAAACCAGAAATTGGATCAATTGCGGCTTTTCCTTGTTGCATTAGCTGTAAATTAGTCATTCCAGTAGCTTCGTCAACAAATTTTAAGTCAATATTTCTAATCAGTGCAGTTTTGCCGTCTACCATTTTAGCGGTCAGACCTGCTTCTTTGCAAATTTCAAACTGTTCTGTATTACTGAATTGTTTTATAACATCAAGTGGATATTTTGATTCTTTCTGAATTGTTGCAGCCTCATTCATTGTCAGACCATTCATTGTTGCACCTTTTAGTGCAATAGTTTCGCCGACACCGCCTGTCACTGCACCAGTAACCGCACCCCACATAAAACCTTCACTGCCCTTGAGAGCAGCAGCTTTCACGGCACTATCAAAATCGCGAGTCTGGATACCCTCTACGACTCCGGCGGATACTCCGCTGATAACCCCTGATGAAAGCGCAAACGTTGTCGCAGTCTTTGCTGATGCTGCAAAAATCATACTTACAGCAGGTGCACCTGCTCCGCCAGTGACTACAGATACAGTTACGCATAGTAAAATCACACCCGTACCAATAGCGACATTCCGTGCAACTTTTTCAAAAGTATCATCATATTCCTCGAACGGAACAACCTCGGTCTGACCATTTTCTCCGAGAGTAAAAATATATTCCTGACCTTGAAAAGCCTCCTCAATTTCTGATAGCTTATATCCGAAATAGATATTTTCCTGAGAGTTATAAGCGACTTCCTCAAGATATTCTTTTGAAACGTATACAGCTTCAACATTTTCTACGAAATAATCATCACTGTCAAGTTGGTTGACCAGATCGGTATACACCATATCCTCAACGTATCGCATCAAATCAGAATCGTTCAGCGATGTGAAACTGAGAGTTTCAATATAGGTTTTTGAATGAGGGTCAATTTCTTCCGGCTCTGTTTCCGGTTCTGGCTCTGTTTTTGGTTCTGTTTCTGTCTCTGTCTCCGATTCCGTTTCTGTAACAGATTCTGTTTCCTGTGCAGTCTGTTCAACAGTTTCTGTTTCTTCAATGGTTTCCGTCTGGAGTTCAGCAACTTCCTCCGCCATCTGGTTTCCCGCACATCCTGTCAGAAATACTGCACAGGAAATCATCAATGCAAACAATCTTTTCATTTTTTGCCTCCTGTGAATGGTCATTTTCTTTTTTTGATATTGGTGAAAATTGTCATTCCGCCAATTGCTGCAAGAGCGAGAACCACTATAATTATGGGAATCATCAGCCAGACAGGGAAAGCAAATTTTTTCCGTTGTTCTTCTTCTGGCTCAGCACTTGTTGTAAGTGTTTCCGTTTCGGGAAAACTGGTGCTTGTCTCCGTCAGAATTTCTGTTGTTCCGGCTGTCTCTGTTGTTATGACAGTTGTTGTCGCTGTCGTTGTCGTTTCGGTTGTTGAAGTTGTCGTTGCCGTTGTTGTTACAACAGGGTCTAAAATTTCTCCGTTATCCTTGATTCGGTAGCCTTCATCTACCATTTCATTCAACCGGGAAATGCTATATTTACCAGAATACTTTGTATAAGCCGCCAGAATATTGTTGCTGCCAACATAGATTGTTTTTTCAGTGGGTTTAAGTTTGTCATCATAGCGGTTGAATGCTGTGATTGTATATATTCCTTCATCTGTAAATATTTCCTGATCAGCAGCAGCACCATTAAACCTGGTGTCCTCTATAAGTCCATTTTGAGTATTATTCAGCATCTCCTTTTTAACCTGAAGTTTAGGATAGCTGGATTTTGCCGTATCAATGCGAAAACCATTTTCTGTAACATCGCCATTGCTAAGCTCCTTGCCGGTTTTTTCATCAAAGATGTAGACCATACAATTTGCATTTCTTATCTTGAATTTGAATGATGTCTGATAATATGTTGTGCTGTCTATACCGTCTTTATTTGTAATTGCATAGTCGAGATGCACCTCGTAATCGCCTTCTTCAAAGAGCTGAATAGAAGTATCAGTTCCCGGTGAAGCAAGTGCGGAAAGGTAATCCGAGTAATTGACTTCTTTAGTGTTGTTTTCAGAATCAGTATGTCTGATGATCAGAGCGCCGTGCTTCATATTGTATTTAGGTATCTTGAATTCTTCATCTGAGCCGTTTTTATCGCTTTCTATCACAAGATTACTGTTTCCGTTCAGTTTTTTTATGTTCTGGTTAAGGTGGAACGTTAATTTAACTTTATTGCCGACCTTTTTCAGATATACGTCATCCTCATCGCCTTTGTCAGTATAGCCACTCAGGCAGAAATATCCTAAATCCCAACCGTAGTGAGGATCTTTGTTGTCTATCGTTTCAGAGCCGGCATAGTTGTTCTTTTTGGTTTTTACAGTGTATGCTGAATTTTTAGCTCCGGCATAGAAATAGAATTTTTCACCTGTTGGAGTGGTATCCGTATCTTTATAGCTTGCATAGAACTGATAGATCTCAGCACACTTTTTGTAATCATGATCTGAGGTATCAATGAACAAAATATTTGTATCGTTCAGTTGCTTCTCTGTTTCATATGCCACAAGAATGCGATAATAACAGCCATTAGCAAGCTGAATATTGTTTATTCCGTTGTCTTTATCAAAAACCACATCTGAGGAGATGTTGGTGACTGTTGTACAATTTGACCATTTATTTCCATCAAGAGAAGTTTGCAGTATGATAGCACCGTTCCTTATCTTGTCATCAAGTGAAATACCATTTACAGTCTTTTTGCTATCTTCTATGATATGCCACTCCATAGGGTCGGCATCTTTCAGTTTACTACTATACTTGTATGTAGCGGTAAATACAGCATTATCGGCAATTTCGTAAGCAGGAATGCCGTCTTTGGTGTAATCCTTTGAGATATCTCCGTCAATGGAGAGTGAACCAATTGTAGTAGCTTTATTGGTTGTTGATGTAGCTGATGAAGAATCTATCTCATATTCGCTTTTTTTATCAAACTCATATACCTGCCCATCTATAGCAATACTCTGCTCTTTTGCTTTTGCCACAAACGGAAATGTGGTTGAAGCCACTGTGAGCATCACAGCAATTCCTAATGCACAAGATAATCCTTTCAGTGCTGTTCCCATATTTTTCTCCTTTGTCAGTAGAACTTGTTGAGCTGTAACACATTTTGGTGCTTACCTCTATTATATTATACTACTTTTAGTGAAATTTGTCAATAGTGCAAGAAAATAAGCCACGAAAATCAATTTTGTTGATAAAGTCATTTAACTAATATAATTTGCATGGCTTATGTTAGAATTAGAATCATTTTCAGGTGATTTTTAATGAAATTACTTATCAAAATGCTATAAAACACTGTTACACAACAGATGTTTTTTGAAAATTGATTTCTGTGAAAATAAGCACAGGGCAACAACTGAAAAAAAGGTGTTGACCTCTCAAAATTGAGAGGTTGACACCTTTTTTTATTTGTAGCAAAAATCGTCTGTAAATCGCAATTTTGTGTTGTTCGTAAGGTGTAATAGTAGGTTCTACACCCAAGATGGGAACAGGGACGAATGTGCAGGACAAGCTGATTGCGATCCATGATCTGGATATTCCATGGAGACCGGC
>CANRFV010000060.1 GCA_947629985.1 uncultured Clostridia bacterium
TCAAGGCGATCCACGCCCAGGAGAGCAAGGCCGCCTGCCGGAAGAAGGCGAAAGAGGTGGCGGAAATGCTCCGGGCTATGCGATTGCCTGAGGCAGCTAAGAAAATAGAGGATGGCGTGGCCGTTCCGTAGTCTGCTTAAGAAACCCGTCAATCTAATGTTTGCTCAAGGGATGCAAGAAGTTATTTTTCATACCACGTCAATGTTTGCTGATACTCATCACATCTGATATGGTTTTCACGGACGACCTTGTTAAATATCGTGCGTAACTGCCCTATATTGATTATAAATTTAGGCTTCGTATAAACTCAGTAATCTGAGAATAAACTTGATCATTCAAATCGGAATATTTCTCCAATGCATATTGTTTCCAAGTACGCTATAACTCTTGTAGCGGACATTCTTATCCAGCAGACGGCACAGGATGGTATTGATCTGGGCATACTCCAGCCCAACTTTTAGGCCAATCTCCGCAGCACGGTGATGATACTCCCGGCCATGAACGTGGGTATTCAACTCCGTGCGAATGCTGACATCGTTCAGGTCATCGATCTTGCCCTTGTCCAGAATGGAGACAGAACCGGATTTCGTTTAATCCACTATATCCTCTGTAAAGAGATAGTCTGCCGCCTCCAGCTGTGTGCGGTTCTCCGCCGTCGAACTCCCCGTGTGATATGTCTGGGCAAAATACTGTCCGAGCGCTGCCAGCGCAGCCGTGGCGTCCGCACCATGGTAAGGCCCGACTTTTGTTCACTAGTTAGCGTGATGGACTTGTATTCTGGCTTCAAATATATGGTACCGTGCCACGATCCCGGTGGCCAGAGTGTCGTCTTCATATGTCAACCTCTTTCTAATCTATAAACAAGAGTCTTATTCAGTTACCCTTACCAAATCGCTTTACCACACTCATAAAGGTACCATCCCGAATGACCCATAAATACAGCGCGCTTGCAGTCATATAAACTGTAGCACCGACAAAAAGCTGAACTATTAAAGTCTTTACGGAGATGCCTAAATGCGCCCCCGAACTGTAAACTATAGCAAACATGCCAACGCCAAACAGCAGAAAAGGAATCGCATTTTTAAAGTATATTCTCAATGGAAGTCGCCCCCGGACCGATATCGCCTGCACAATACAGACCAGCATCTCCGCAGCAATCGTGCCCACCGTTGCACCCATGGCCCCCCAAAGTGGAATTAACAGCCAGTTTATGACCAGATTGATAGCAGCGCCTGCGATTACCGATATAGTATAATCCAGATCTCTTGCTTGTGGAATCAGATACTGTGTTCGGATGACGTTAGCAAATGATATAAATGGAATTGTGATCGCTAATCCCATGATGAGCGGCCCTGCTCCAGCAAAAGAATCTCCCCAGAAAACAGGGGCAAAAACACTCGCGACGCCAGCAATACCGAACGACAGAGCGAACGCAAGGCACATGACATACCGCATAGACAGCAAGATATATCGATCCGAACCTTGGCGGTCAGCTTTGATCGCTAAATTCGACATCCTTGGCAACATTACTGTACCAAAGGCACCTATCACCGAGAGAGGAACATTGATGATTTTTTCCGCATTCTCATACAGCCCTAACTGCGTCTTGCTGCTCATGGCCCCGATCATGATCTTGTCCATATATTTATACAGGCTGATAGCGACCGCGGGGATGAACAGGATCAGCAGCGGCTTCACATGGACGCGCATCTCCCGGAGACTTGGCCGGACCAGTTTCACATACCGGTGCAACGGCATCCACAGCAAAAGCTGTCCAGTCAACGTGCCTCCGGCCATGATCAGGCAGTATTTCCATAGATCGCCGGTCGTTTTTACAAATGTGAAAATACAAATAGCCGTCGTTAGCTTTACCGCGCTGCTCTGCGCCACGGTCAATTTGAATTTTTCGATGCCGAAATAGAACCAGCTGATATCAAAAAGGCCGCTCAGAACATAGGCAAACTGTATAGCAGCATAAATGCGGCCCTCATGCAAGGTAAGGACATAGACCGCATACGCCCCGCTGCAGAGCAGTGAGAAAATAACATGCACCGCCAAAATGCTGCTGAACGTTCTGTTCAATTCATCCTTATCTCCACAGCTCTGGGCAACAGCGCGATTTCCATAGTTCACGAGCCCCAGCATGGAGAACAGGACAAAGTAGAATGCTACCGAATAGGAATATGAGTATTGGCCTAGTCCCTCGACGCCGATCACTCGCGCGATATATGGCGAGGTGATCAACGGAAGTAGAAGAGCCAGGACTTCATAGCACATCTGATAAATAAAGTTACGCTTTATGTTAGACCCAGTCATATCTTAACGATTCTTTTACCTATCTTCAGCGAAACACTCCTGCGTTCTGGATATCCCAAAGCAGTAATTTTATCAATATTTATACCCAAGACCAGCATTGGATAAAGTAAGACCGTTGAGGTAATCGACTCGGTTATACCCATAACAAGGAAAGCACAAAGCGTAAAAAGAATAATCTTACTATAAATAGATGAGATATTCTTGTTGATTTCCCGGCTCGCCATGCAATAGCCAATTACTATAATGATTCCGAGCAGAAGGCCACCCGTCAACAGAATATAGAACATATAATTGTGGGGATGCGCCCAAGCCTTCCCACCATTAAACATCTTCACAAATTCGTCACCAGAGAGATACCCATAACCCAAAATAGGTTTTTTCAGAAAGCGTGATATAGACATTCCCCAAACTTGCAGCCGCCCCGTGAAAGTCAGGCTTCTTCCAAGTAATGTTTCAATCAAATATGACAGAGAGTTCTGCAAATTAAAAAAGATTATACATATAAATACTATTACAGAGACAATCAATACATTTGTCAATGTAATTACCCTCGGGATCGCTCTTTTTTTGCTGTGATATAGCATCAACAGCCCAACAAACACTGCATAACCAACGAGTGATGTCGCCGAATCAACAAGAACAAAAGTAACAGCTGAGCATATCAGCAAAACCCATATCCTAAGAGATATTCTACCATATCTCCAGTATGACCTGATCAGTGACATACACACAATCGGCAGTATTGTTCGTATTTGATAATTCTTATATCCCAACAGCCAATTTGCCGTATACAAATCAGTGCGATACATGCCTTTGGGGAAGAGAAGAATCGTAACAAAATTGGCGTAAACCAGCCATTCCAAAATGCGAAACTCACTAACGAGCGTCTTTGGGCTTTTCTCTAACCATATGTCAAACATGAGGCACACAGCCAAGCTGCTAAAGTTAGCACTCATATATCCATATAAATCTCTGGACCCACAAATCGTTGCAAAAAGCATCGCGCCATAAAAAACAATAATCCAGATTCTGGATTTATGTACTGGCTTTGAAATGATAGATACAAAAATCAAAAGTATAGTAATTGCAAGTTTCGTATAATCAAATAACTTATCAAGCCATTCAACTTCATTAAAGTATTCAGGTTTGATCAACACAAGCAAAAGTAAACAAATAAGTATTTTGCTTTCGTAAAGTCTTTGGGATTTCAACTTCAATTACATATCACCTCTTTATGGTCCGCTGCCTGCATTTTATGGATCTAACAATTAATTTGAGTCTCATTATTGAAGCGCAGAAATAGTAATACAGGTAAATGTGGCGATTTGAGATCAAAACATATGATAATTTATCTCTAAACGAATGGAAATCGCTGATTTTTGGTTTATTTAAATATTTTTTTATAGAAGGATCCGTATAATACATCATCATATAGATTTGATATTCTTTGACCGGCATATATCCGGCACTATTAAAAAACAGTGTATTGCGTAAATCTCCATGAATCTTAATCGCAAGCACTCCCAACATCCGCTCACGGCATTTATCACCTTTATGATATTTAATGACGAACTCCTCAGCCTTGGCGTAAAAACCAAGAAGAATGTCCAACATATTCCTGTTGTATCCACGGCAAATCGAATTATTGTTTCTTCTATAATGATACCCTACTCGGTCGTAATAATAGCCTCTTTTCAAATGTTCAAGGCAGTAAAGATTGAATATTACATCTTGCCTTCTCTTGATTCCTACGGGAAACTTACAAGAATACTCCATGAGGAAACTGCGTCGATAGAGCTTTCCCCAAGGTGCGGTGCTTTCAAAGCCAAGCGATTGAATATAGTCTGCGAGCGCATTTAGTTGGAGTTTTTGTAAGTCTTCTCCAGAAAGCATACGAGAATCTATCGCCGGGAAATGCTTTGCAATGCTGCCATCCTCATTGTTTTCTTCACGCTGAAAATAGATTATCTCACAGTCTACCTTACCGGTAATTCTCAACACTTGTTCGCAACAGTCCAGTTCCAGCCAATCGTCCGGATCAACGAACATTATCCACTCGCCGGCCGCGCGCTCTATACCATCGTTGCGTGCAACGCTGACTCCTGCGTTCTCTTTATGAATAACAACGATCCGCTCATCTTTTGCCGCGTATTCGTCACAGATCGCCCCACAACTATCTGGCGAGCCATCGTCTACAAGAATTATCTCCAAATCTTTGTAGGTCTGGTTGACAATGCTGTCTAGACACTGCCGGAGATACTTCTCTACATTATATATGGGAACAACGATGGAAATCTGCGGCTGCATAACTGCCCTCACTCCTACTTATTATTTCAAGTTGTATAACTGGTCCCTTTAATTACACGACCTTCTGACCCTTGCATATTAATTACTCTTGCTGGTACTCCTGCAACTGTCGCGTGATCAATAACGTCCTTTGTGACAACTGCATTTGCGCCTATCGCAACATCATTTCCTATCTTGATCTTTCCAAAAAGTTTAGCTCCTGGTCCAATATAAACGTTATTGCCGATAATAGGTACATTATCTGATACCCAATCCGTCCCGAAAGGCGACGAATTACCAATATTGACATCTACATGTATTCTGGCGTTCTCCCCGATTTTAGTATTTTCATTGATCACGATCGTTCCGGAATGAACGATACATAGACCAGGGCCAAAGACATTTATCGGTATCGAAAAGCCTAATTTCATAGAATAGCGATCGTACGATAATTTCTTCACCATAAACATCAGACGTCCAAACAGGTCATGGCGACAATTTGAATAGTACTCTAATACCCGCATTTTCTTTTCAAATTTCCATATAGCGGGAATAAAAAGGGCTTTGATCTTACTTTTGAATGTTACCCC
>CANRFV010000061.1 GCA_947629985.1 uncultured Clostridia bacterium
AGTGACAGGATCAGCCGGTTTTTTGAAGCGGACACGGCAGATGATGAGATAGAGGACACTATCGAGAAAGCTCTGGAATACTATTTTTTAAGTCGCAAAGGCGATTGAAAGTCGGTTTGATCGATGTGGACGGTCACAATTATCCAAATCTTCCGTTGATGAAGTTGTCAGCGTGGCATAAAGCGCAGGGAGATAGTGTGGAGTGGTATTGAAAAGTACTGAAAAACGACAATAGCTGAAAAAAGTCAATACCTATGAGCAGTTAGCTGCGAAGATCAAGAAAGGAAGCGAATTACTATGAGAACACATACATTTGCAACGAGAAAGGAATGGATGGCAGAGGGCAAACGGCGCTACGGTGATGCGCTTGAAAACTGGAAGTTCAAGTGTCCGCAATGCGGCGTGGTCAGCACGGGTGCGGAATTTAAGGCTTCCGGTGCAGTGCCGGATGCGATGTACTGCGAGTGCATCGGCAGATACAATAAGGAAAAGGGCTGTGACTGGGCTGCATACGGGTTGTTCGACATCTGCACCACCGAAGTTGAAGGAATGCCCGTGTTCGACTTTGCATAGGGATAGCCACATCTCCGCTGGCACACAAATGAAAGTCGGTTTAATCGATGTAGATCCGCACAATTATCCAAATCTGCCGTTGATGAAATTATCTGCATGGCACAAGGCGCAGGGCGACCACGTGGAATGGTATGACATAACAACAGGACATTGCGATATTGTGTATATGTCAAAAGTATTCAGTTTTTCACCTGATTATGAATACTGTATCGATGCGGATAAAATCATCAAAGGCGGAAGCGGATATGCCATAAAATTTGTTGACGGCAAAGAATTTTATGATAAATCGGCAGATGTGGATTTGCCGGATGAAGTCGAGCATATCTACCCGGACTACTCGCTCTATCCGGAAATGACGAAGGACACGGCATACGGCTTTTTGACAAGAGGATGTCCGAGAGGGTGCGACTTCTGCCATGTAGCTGTCAAAGAGGGGCAATGCTCCGTCAAAGTCGCAGACCTGTCCGAGTTTTGGAGAGGTCAGAAAAATATCGTACTTTGTGATCCGAACATATTAGCCTGCCCTCAATGGAAAGAACTGTTACAGCAGCTCATTGACAGCAAGGCATACATCGACATCAATCAAGGACTTGACATTCGTCTTATGACTGAGGAAAAAGCACAAATGATCAGCCGGTTGAAAGTGAAAGCTGTTCATTTTGCATGGGACAGATATGAAGATAAGGACATAATTTTGCCGAAATTTCAGATGTTCAAAGATATTTCAAAGTGGGGTTACAGAAAACTCTCTGTTTATGTCTTGACAAATTTTAATACCACCTTTGAGCAGGACTTAGAGCGAGTGTACACGCTAAGGGATATGGGGTATGATCCATATATTATGGTTTATGACAAGGCACATACCACAGGGCGGGATAATGTCAGACGGTTACAGCGTTGGGTGAATAACCGCATTATCTTCCGTACCGTCAACACGTTTGAAGATTACACTGGATAGGAGAAGTGTAAAATGGAAATCAGAGTAACAAGAAGAAGCGTTTGCGCAGGTGATGATGCTTTTGTACCGCACGAGGAGTTTATTCCGTATTCTTCAGATGAGAAACTGTCGGAATGGCTTGACAAGCTGATTGAATATCTTCCTAAAGTGAAAGGATGTTCAATGTGGAAGGTATACGCCGATTCTGATTTACTTCTCTGTATTGTTTACGGCAATGAAGAAGACGGTTATCATTTTGAGCTTGCTGTTCCCGATTGCAATATTGCTGAAATGGGAATAAAAGAGATCCATTGTAAATATTTTTCTGAGCTTGATATGAAATTTATGAACGAAAGGAAAACAAAAAAGTGAGTATCTTGTTGTCTTTAATCGTATTGATTTTGTGCGCAGCAGATTTTTACGCTACAATCGTAAGGGTAAACGATCGTGAAGAATTTGCTGAAAAACTTAAAAAAATACACCAAATTCAAAAAGAAGATGGAGCAATGGACAGAATTGTAAAGAAAAGTGACTGGAAAATCAAAGAAATGCCTGATAAGCACACAACATACACAATAGTATGGCATTTCAGTGAAGCCGAAATGAAAAAGCTGATGCAAGGCTATATTCCAAAAAGCATGGACGAAAAGTGGTTTACTTACTTTGAGGATAACAAGCTGTATATACATCGCAGTTGGACAGGCTACTGTATCTGGATTTTGGCATTCACTCCCGACAGTGATGTTATTGAAGTAACATCTAATCGTAATCTGAAGCAGCATAGTTATTACAAGAAGTGCAAACCTTATGAAAGCTCTGGCGAAAGCGATGATATAAACGACAAAAATCTCTTGTATGATGTGCTGAACTATTGTATTTTAGGCAGATCGAATTAAAAGGTCAAGTTATGTTTACATAATAATGCAATTACTTCTTGTTGACATATATTGAAATTATGGTATAATATTAGAAGAAAGGAGAGGGAAAATGAAGAGAATTTGGGCAGCATTCGTTTTGTCAGTAATACTTTCTCTTGTTCTTACAGTATGCGTAATAATTGATAAGAGGAATACCGCAACATCAGATGTTGAAATGGGCAAAACGATATACATATGGACGGACGAAGAAACAGGCGTACAATACGTTATATATCGTGAAAAAGTGGGGTATACAGGATTTGGAGGTATTACACCTCGGCTTGATCCCGACGGAAGTCTTTACTGTGATGAAACATCAAATCGAAGCAGTTCAGAATGATGAATTTAATATCAGCCGAGAGGTTAGAAAACAATTGAATGGAGAGGACATTGCACTTGATAGAAATGAATATTCAGGGACAGAAAAGATCATCTCAGGGCTTACCGCTTACGCTGCCGAAGCTCCCGACCGTGAAGCCTTGAAACCGCAATTTGGGAAGAATGATCGTCCCCAGTGGGGACAAAAATCACGCTTATAATGAATAAGGAGTAATGACTATGGATATGGAAAAAAATGAAGCTGCGCTTTTCCATGAGGGACAGCGTAACGATGCTTTGATCGCTGCTCTCAATGATTTTCCGATTTTTCTGAACAGCAGCGAATTGACCACAGAAGAAAGACTAATGAAATACATTGCGCACGTATGTGCAAATCTGAAAGATGTGGATTTTCAAAATGTCGGTTTTAAGCCGGGTGACCTCTTCCATGCTCTCATGAGCTATACCGAATATTACAACAACGATATTCCTGACCGGGAACGGCTTGTTGCTCTCGGAGGATATGTTGCTCACGTTTGTAAAGCGATCAATGATGAGCAGATAAGTGAAAAGATCCTTACGGAACTATTTGCAGCCGTTGATTTCGAGGTATGCAAGCCTGTTCACAAGGAAGTCAATGCAATGTGGCAGGAATGGAATTACCCCAAAACCGGAGAATATGACGATGTTGAAAAAAGGGCAGATATGATGGATATTTGCATCAAGAAGATAGATGAGTATTATCCGGGATATTTGAACATCTTCGCAAAGTGGTTTGCACTGGAAATGGAGGAGCAATGACGATCCTAATTATCCCCAGTGGGGACAAACAAGCGGCTTGACTTATGCCAACAGATAAAGAAAGTAGGAAACAGATATGGAGTATAAATTTCAGGTAGAGTTTATGATCGATGAAAAGAGAGTTATCGAGGATGGTGTCTTTGACCTTGAGAATATGTATCGGGTGATCGTTGATGCTTTTCAAAAAATCGGTATTCCACGATTGGATACAGGAAATCCAAAAATGTTATCCTTTGCTACCGAGGAGCATGACAAATATGCAGAGATGTGGATGACAATTTTAGACATAGAAGAATCTATAATCATGCCCTATCTCAGCCATTATGTATGGTATAATAACGAAACAGGTGCAGTTGAAGATGTTCTTGTAGAATGCAAAAAGGAAATGGAAATTCAAAATAGGGGGAATGAATTTATATTTGTTTCCAGAATTTCAATTGACACGGATGCTTTACCTGATGGTGAAAGTCTTGACGATGTAAGGCAATTCATTATAGGTATCTTCAAAGAGCATGGGATTCCAAAGTTGAAGGGAAGATCCAGAAGTATATTGCGCTTCGGGACAAAGGATAAATATACATTCGGAAAATTTATGGACAGCATCCATTGTGTATGTCTTTCAAAAGTGAATTCCTGTCTTAAAGAAGTTGTATGGCATAATTTTGAAACAGATTCAGATGAGGATGTACTTGCTGTTTTCAGAAACAAATGCCGAGTTTGATTATCCCCAGTGGGGACAAACAAGCGGCTTGACTTGCGGTCGCAGATGTGGTATATCTAAATTGGACGAAAAGAAAGGAGAAAGCGATGAATAGTGGGTTTAAGGTGAAATTTCTGATCGATGATGCCAAAATCATTCGTGATGATGTATATGATGTGAATGATGTGTATCAGGCAATTATTGATGAATTCAAAGCAAATGGCATTGCTTGTATGAAAAATGAAGATGAACATTCTCTTGTATTTGGTACTAAAAAGCATGAAAAATTTGGAGGGATCATGCAGAGTATCAATAGAGTTTGCTTTTCTGAAGTACAACCTTATCTTTTAGAAGTAACATGGTACAATCTTGAAAGAGGGGTTTCAGAAAATGTTCTGGACACCTTCAGGAGAGAGGGATTACTATGAGGAAATTCTCTGATGACAAATGTTACAGAGCCATCAATTTTGACTTATCAGAGGATTTATTGAAAAAGTACTACAAAAAGAATTTTGAAGATGCATGGACTGTGATTAAAAAATATTTAGAGGGGCATGGTTTTACTCATCGGCAATATTCAGGATATATTTCAAAAAATCCTATGTCAGATATTGAATTAGATGCTGCCATGATCAAGTTTGGAAAAGCTTTGCCTTGGGTTGGATATTGTGCAAGTAGATTTGATATTACTGAAATTGGTCAAAGTTTTAATTATCTTGGGGTATTGAAAGGAATAAGCAATATGGGAAAACCCCTCCATGTTAATGTAAAAAGGCAGCAGACAGCCACATTTACCAGAGCAGCCTTGAAGAAGGAAGCAAGGCGTGTGCATGAAAATGCCAAGAATGCGCCTGCTCCTGAACGTAAGCATAAGAAGAATAACCAAGAACATTAGGAGGTAATGTTATGAAAGGTAATACAA
>CANRFV010000062.1 GCA_947629985.1 uncultured Clostridia bacterium
CAAGCGGCAGCTTTACGTGGCAAAACACCTCCTCTCCGCGGCTGCCGCTCACCTAACACCGCAAAGGGGTAACCCCCTTGCTTCTAACCTACACCACAAAGGGGCAATCTCCTTGCCGCTCACCTAACACCGCAAAGGTACAACCCCCTTGCAGTTACATACTATCGAAAAGGGGACGGCATCGGGAAATAGGAGACAAGAGAAGCAAAAAAAGGCGCGGAGTAAACTCCGCGCGTTTCAAATCATTGAAATCTGCCGTCATTTGACCGCCCTGACCAGCAGCATCATGGGCCGTCGCATTTCGTCTGCCATATTGGGAAGGGCCAGCATCTCCGCAGACGGCTGGTCCTCCTCGATGTGGTCGAGGGTGAAGCCAGCGCGGCGGAGGCCCATCAGGATCTGCGTCAGGGTGTGGTGGACTTTGAAGACGGGCTACCCGAAAATGACAGTTTCCCGTGGGCCGGGATAACGAAACAAAGGGGAGAGTGACAGCAAACTGGAAAAATCCTCTTGCCATTTTGAAGAATAAAGGTACACTTCTCTGGTCTCTATAAAGATGTGTAGCTTCATAAGGACAACTCTGTCTTAATGCCGAAAGGCGCATCTTCCTACTTCCAGTAAGAATGGAAAAGAAGGAATTCTTGTGGAGGGCAAAAAAAGGATTTTCGGAAATGGCCGGCCTGAAGGGAGGCCCGTAAGCAGATAACGCCATCAAAAGAGGGCTGGATATAGGACCATCGAACAAAAGTACTAATCTGTTACTATCCGACCTGAAAGAACTGGAACAACAATGTATGCAGAAACCATATGGATTAGTATAGTTGGTGAATTAATAGATTGAATCACCCGGCCTATTGTTTATATTTCATTTTATGTTGACATTATAATCGAAATTTTTTATAATTGTTTTGATATGCAGAGAGGGATAGATATTATAATGATTATGACAATTTTCGAGCAAATCAAAATTTAGTGTCTTCGCTCAAGTATCAACATAGACGAACTCGCAAGGAGACTAGGAATGCCCTCACAATCGTTTAATACATAATTTAACCGCGAAAGTTTTACAATAGATGGGCTAAAAATCATAGCGCATATTTTTGACGCAAAATTCTTGCGAAATCTTGAATTATCATCAGGTGACAAAGTATGATGAACGGTTCTGATACATGTAAAGATAAAACGATTTTGTTCACTGGCACAACACTTAATATTAATTATATTGCCAGAACATCAACTGCGGGAAAAGAATTAGACATGGTAAGCAAGTATATCACTTACTTAATTGATAAATACAAAAAACTCAAGAGGAAAAAAGCTGCCATTTTTGTCGAACCACAGTTAGATACAGGATACCCAGATATTGTTGTTTTGGAGTTTTATTCAGTTCCACAAAAAAAATGGGTTACAATACGCAATAATTTAAATGTAACGGATTTAAAAATACTATATTATATACAAACACAAAGCTATTCAAAGCTAAGCGATTTACAAAATATTCTTGGCTTTTCCAAAGAGGTGCTACAAAAATCCGTGTCTCGTTTACACAAGAGTGGCCTTATTCATTATTATCAACGGTGCGCAAGTGTACGTTCAATATCCTTAAAGTCATATTGTCGAATCAGTAAAGTAATATCCATTGAAGCCAAAATCGACAAATGGAATGAGGCTATCCGTCAAGCAGAAAATAATATTTGGTTTTCGACAGAATCTTATATCTTGATGAACAAGGATGCGTGCTCTGAAAGCATCCGAGTATCATGCCGAAAAAAGGGGATTGGTATAATTCTTGTTAACGGCGAGGTAAAAACAGTGTTAGCGAGTAAACAAAGGAGATTTCCGGTTTCTTATGCATCACTTCAGTTTAACGAATGGCTTTTGCGTTATATGAATACGGAGGGAAAAAAATAATGACAGTAGAGGAGTTAAAATCCAAATACACTTCTATTCAGAGAATGAAAAAAGGTGGGCAGAAAGTTGTTTACCGGGCTGTTTCCAGTACTGGTGATATAGTGGCTCTCAAAATAATAAATAATGCTACTGATTCTCGTGTGCTACAAGAAGTAGCGCTTGTAAAACAACTTACACTGCCATGTGTTCCTCGTATTCTAGAAAGCGGAATCGCTAAAGATGAATCAGTAAATGAGGATGTTTTATACATAATTGAGCAGTACATCGATGGAACGTCTCTAAGAGATTGGATAAACTCAAATAATATTGCTGATTTAAAATTTGCATATACGCTATTATATTCGCTGCTTTCTGCTGAAATTGATCTTGAAAAAAACCATGTTTTACATAGAGATATAAATCCTAACAATATTATTTTGGGCAAAAATGGCGTAATTTACCTGATAGACTTTGGCCTAGCTAAAATAATTGGGGGTACATCTCTTACTCAAACAGCAGCAACAAATGGTCCATTTACGCCGGGGTATGCGCCACATGAACAATTTGCCAATATAAAGTTGTTTCAAGATGTACGAACTGATTTATTTCAGATTGGAGTCACAGTTTATGAGTGTTGTGTCGGATATAATCCATTCGTTAAGCCGGGCGAAACACTGTATCAAATATTATCAAGGACGATGTCTATGAATCCGCCACCACTTACCCTGCAAGGAGATACAAAAGGGCAGTTTTCACAATTAATTAACATGCTTATGGCAAAAAATCAATCTCAACGACCAGATACCGCTACAGATGCAATGCGTTATTTAGAGGCAATAAAATCGACTTTGAATATATAGGAGGAAATCGCATGGAATTATATTTACAATTAGGCCATGGAATGCAAGGGCTATCTCAAGAATTGATAAAAAAATGGGGGAATGGTACGGCAATTATTAGTCCAGTTAATTTGCCACAGGAAAAGTTATTGCAATTTTCAACAAAAATGCATTTACTTGGCGGTGATATCCTATTTGATCCACAGATGTTTTATCCTAAGGAAGGACATATTAAACTCCAGGCTTATGATTATTGGCCTGGTGAAGGATGTTCTATTACATCAGTGAGCACTCATGAAAATATAAATCGAGAATTATTGAGAATTAACAATTCCATAGGGACTTCTATGATAATACTGCCTGGAATTGAAATGAAAGAGGATACATTTGAATATAACTTAGAATGGGTCTCTGATTCTGCACATTATTTTTCACAAAAGACAGATAAAGAATTGATTGGAACAGTATGCTTATATCCGGAAACCATACGTAATATTGCTTCAATAGAAATGTTAACTGAGGCCCTTAAGCAACTTCCCGTTTCTGGATATTACATTATTCCGCATCCGTCGAATAACGAATACATTGTATCTGACCCTCTTTGGGTTATCGGTATGTTAAAACTAATTTCATGTTTAAAATTGTCGAAAAAGAAAGTTATTGTTGGCTATTCTAATCACCAAGGTCTGATTTATTCATTGGCTCATGCAGACGCTATTGCTTCGGGAACCTATATGAATACTCGCTCATTTGTTCCCGGAAAATTTAAATCACCAAAAGATGATGATATTAAGCATAAAAGTACATGGTATTACTTACCTTCTGCCCTTACAGAATATAAAGCCGCCCTTCTTGATGTTGCAAGGCAAAGGGGATATTTTGACATGTTTTTCCCACAAGGGGAATATAAAAATCCATACTCAGAGATGCATTTTAAGGGAGCGCAACCATCAAGCACAAACTATAATGAGACGAACTCTTTTAAGCATTATCTTCATTGCCTGAGATTGCAATGTATTCTGCTTTCTAAAAAAACTTATGTAAGTACATACAGTGCTTATGAATTTATGCTCAATGCTGCTGAAAATCAGATTAAGGATATTAAGAAGCACGGTATGTCGGGCCAGAATCGTGACTTTGCACCAGCGATTGAAGCTAATCGAATCGCAATGTGCGCAAATGATGAAGATTATGGATTCAGGTTACGACTTGATTGGGATAAACTGTGAAAATCATCTTGTTTTTTTGAGGAACTTTCTACCGTTTATTTCGCCCTAATAAACTCTATGACCTGGGGAGGAAATTATGAACAATATCCGTCATACGGAGGCGGTGGTGCTGAAATATCCAGTTATCAATATCCAACGGAAACTAGAATGCATCGCCATTGCCGTCGAGGCCCTCCGGCGTTAATCTGAATATATACTGGTCGACGGAACAATCAACATGAAGTGGTATAACAAACTAAATTACAGTAGAGCATAGCTAGGCGGCCTGGAAACAGGCCGCCTATTTGTGAACTGATAACCACTCGCTAAGCGAGTGGTTCAAAAGAGCCTATGGCGATGAGGAGGAATCCCTATTAGAATCAACATGCGGTCTGGCAACTGCATGAAAAAACTAACAGGAAGACATCTATATGAGAATGTATTACATAAACAGTTTAACATACGAAAACAAAAATGCAAAGAAAAAAGTACAGAGAGTAAATACCATCCAATGAAGGGGATGCGGAAAGAAGAATAAAGGATGAAGTTAAAAATAGAAGAAAAAGTGTAGGAGATAGGAATTTTTTACGCGACTGACAAACGTACTTACACGTTTGACGTGTCTGCGAGGAGCATGGGGCTTTGCCCGCATGTGAAAAACCATCGGCTTTGCCGGTGGATGTTTGTTGTGCTCTCCGTGGTGAATTTATGGAGGTGCAACTATGTACACAAAGAAATTCGCAGTCATGAACGTCATCAGCAACGAAGAGATTATCCTGAAGACCTTCGCCCCTGACGAAAAGGAGCAGGCCATCGCCTACGGCAAAGAGGTTCTCTGGCAAGATTTTACCGGCGTCATCGTCTGCGCCTTTATCCGGGTGGACGAGAACGGCAGCAAGGTTGGCAGTTCGGCCCAGGTGTTCCGAGTGTGGGAGCGGGAGGACAGGGAAAAGGTGTGATTTTTGCGGAGCGGGAGGGCGGCGAGAGTTACATAGCCTTAACTAAAAAAGCCCGGCTGAGAATAGCTCTCAGCCGTGATAATCCGGAAAAGGCTTGTGACAATAATAGAATTGCCACAAGGGGAATGCTAAGAATTCCAGAGGTGCAAATCAAATGGCGGGGGAGCAAAATCAACGCCTTAAGCATTGTGCTTTACAATTTCATTCAAAGCGTCAGCAGCCGCTTCGTTTGAACACATAATGTCGATATTTAAGCCAGAA
>CANRFV010000063.1 GCA_947629985.1 uncultured Clostridia bacterium
CTTGGTTCTGCAGGCATCTGGCTTGCGTGGCCGATCGGCTGGACGGTCGCGACTATACTTTCCGTGCATTTTTATCGACGGCATTTTACCCGGACGGCGGCGCGTTTACTTTCTCCTCTGCGGAACAAGGTGATTTCGCTGTAAAAACAGTCTACGACGAAGACGGCAGGCTGATAAAAACTAAAAATTTTTTCATTTTTTGGAATAAGTTGTCGATTTCGGGAATATATATAAATATAAAAATGTCAAAAAATGGTATCCCGACTTGATATATCAAGAATGAAAGAGGTTGTTGAATGGATAAAGAAAAACAAATGATTACAGTAAATATGGGAGAACAATCGCCTGTGGCAGCTATAGAACAAACTCAACGTGATATAAGAAGTATGATTTATGTTATTCGAAATCAGCAGGTAATGCTTGATAGTGATTTGGCGATGCTTTATCAGGTAGAAACAAAGGTATTTAACCAGGCTGTAAAAAGAAATATGGTTCGTTTCCCGGATAATTTTAGGTTTCAGATTACAAGGGATGAGTTTGAAACTTTGAGGTCACAAATTGTGACCTCAAAAGGAAACACGGATAAAGATGTAGGCAGAGGTGGCAGGAGATATTTACCATACGTTTTTACAGAACAAGGAATAGCTATGCTTTCTGCTGTTTTACGAAGTGATGTAGCGATTCAGACAAGTATTAACATTATGAATGCATTTGTTGAAATGAGACGATTTATTTCCAACAATGCTCTGTTGTTTGAACGCATCAGCGCAGTTGAACTTCATCAGTTGGAATACCAGAAGCAGACGGATGAAAAGTTGGAACAGATTTTTGAGTACATATCCGAACACGAAGAATCCAATCAAAAGGTATTTTTTGAAGGACAGATATACGATGCGTTCAGCCTGATTGTAAGTCTGATACAAAAGGCGGAAAAAAATATTGTACTGATAGACGGATACGTGGACATTATAACATTGAATCTGCTATCAAAGAAAAAGGAAGATGTGTCCGTTACGATCTATACACAGAAACGAGCACGCCTATCAAAAACTGACGTTGAAAATTTTAATGCGCAGTATCCTGTTCTGGAAGTGAAGTGTACAAAAGCCTTTCATGATCGTTTCCTGATTCTTGACCGGAAGACGGCCTATCATATAAGAGCATCTCTCAAAGATGCGGGAAAGAAATGTTTCGGGATCACTTTGATTCAGGATGCAGGGATTATCCGGGATATTCTGCAACGATTGGAATTGGAAACGGAGGAATAATTGTTATTGACAGTTTCTGGACAAGGTTATATTATGAATACGATTTGCGATACTTGAAATTGGCATCTATGAAAGATAGAACATTTGGGGAAATAACATTGAAAGAAGGGAGATGAGATTTAATGAAATATTTTCAAAATTTCTTTTCAAAAAAGGAATTTGACGATGAAATGGAAATTGTGAAAAAAAATCTTGAGGAGAAAGGTTTTATCTTGGAATCGGATCATCCATTTGCATATTCAATGCAATATGACAATGCATTTGATGATGTTGTCGAATGGTTGACAGAACATAATTATAACAGCGATATGGAATCTTTGGGGATATTTGATGGCGTTGCTGTTTATGGATTGTATGATACGGAAAAGGTAAGTTATGAAGATATGATGTCAAATTTATGCATGGAGGCAAAAAAGCAAGGGTAAATCTTATATATGGATAAAAAAGTAAATTAAAATAATGGTTAAAAGCCGAAGAAACGAAACCGTGACAGTTTGTCACGATTTAGAGAATGACCGGGATTCTTGAAAAAGAGTTCCGGCTTTTTGATGTGCTTCTTTTCTACGTGAAGAGAAGATTCATTTACAAATTATTTAAAGAGAGTGCTGCCTCAGAAGTTACCTCGGCAGGAAGCGCTGTCTCAGATGTTATCCTCGCGGAAACTGTAGATGTGGAAAACCCCATCAAGGAAATTTCTGTGGCGGAGGGAGACGCGACGGCACTGGGTAAGGATTTTGCCGAAATTTTTGAAAAGTATGCGCCCTTCGGTATCACCTATGAGGAAGCAGAGGGCAGCAGCGGAAGGGGAAATGTGTATTACAATGGGCAGCTCGTCAGTCAGTTTGCTGACCTGACCCCGGACGGCGGCGCGTTTACTTTCTCCTCTGTGAAAGGTAAATTTTATATTTAACCGCACATTTTGCCTGTTCATTTGTTATATTTTGTGAAAGGATAAAACATTTCCAATGGAGGTGAGTATTGCTTGGATATAGACGCACAATACGATAAAATTTATCGTTTTTGCTATTATCATATGAAAAACCGAACCTTAGCGGAAGATATTACACAAGAAACATTTCTGCGTTGGTTTTCCAGCGATACTTACCGGGACAGGAATCAGGCACTGCATTATTTGTACACGATCGCCCGCAATCTCTGTATTAACGAAAGCAAACGCAAAATCACGGAACAATTTACGGAAGATATAAAGGCCTCGGCAAACGATCCGCTGGATGCGATTGCACTTCGCCTGGCATTGGAAAAGCTGAGTGATCAGGACAGGGAGCTTATATTACTGCGCTATGTAAACAAAGAGCCGGTTGGCTTTTTATGTGAACAATACGGGTTGTCCCGTTTTGCATTGTACCGACGTTTGAAGCGCATTTTGTTCAGCCTGAAGGAGGAACTGAGGGAATAAGACTGCGTTGGACAATTTTGAAAGAAACGAAAGGAGTAACGGTCATGAGTAAAGAAGCTATGGGAAAAGAAGTTATAAATAATAAGTTCATGAACAGAAAAGTCATAGAAGCTCTGTCTGAACAATTTATGGCTCCGCCGTCGCAGAGAAAGCGCGAATTTCTGAAAAAATATCGCCGTCTGGAATTGGGACGCCTGGAATTTTTAATGATTCAGATCCGGTATATCCACTGGTGTGTCTGGTTTACTTCCATCGTGTTGTCTGGCCTGATGCTCAGGGCATTGACTTGTGCCGACCGGGATATGACATGGAATTTCTCCAGTGTTTCCGCGCTGATTCCTTTTCTTGCGTTGCTGGCAATTATGGAAGTCAGGAAATCCGAGTTATATTGGATGGAAGAACTGGAATTGCCCTGTCGCATCTCCCTGCAGGGCGTACTGTTTGCCAGAATGACGATACTGGGCGTGTTTCATTTCATCCTGCTTGCAGGATTAACTCCTGTACTGTCGAGTTGTGGAATGATGAGCATTAACAGGGCCGGCATATATCTGCTTACTCCTTATCTGCTTACAGCAGCTGGGGGGATGGAAGTTACCCGGCGTATTCACGGGAAAGAAAGTATACTGGCATGCGGAGCAGGAGCTTTTCTGATATGTATTCTGGAAATTATAGTTCCCCAGGTTCAACCGGAATTCTATCAGCCATCCTCTTTGCACTGGTGGCGGCTTGCGCTTGCCGGTGCATTGCTTGTAATGGCAGCAGAACTGAAAACAGAGATTGGGAAAGCGGGCTCACTGTATGAGGAGGCGTTGTAATGGAACTGATCGTGCGGGATCTGACAAAACAATATAAAGATAAATTAGTAGTGGATCATGTGTCCCTGCAGCTTGCAGAGGGGATTAATGGACTGCTGGGGGCGAACGGGGCCGGAAAGACAACCATTATGCGTATGCTGTGCGGTGTCCTGAAGCCGACGGCGGGAACGATTTCATTGGATGGGATAGACGTATCCAGCGAGGATTACCGTGCGCTGCTGGGATATCTGCCGCAGGAATTTGGCTATTATCCTGATTTCACGGGAGAGGATTTCCTGCTGTATCTGGCAGCGTTGAAAGGGCTGACCCGCTCTCATGCGAAGCGAAGAGCGATGGAGCTGCTGGAACTTGTCGGGCTGGCGGATGTGAGAACAAAGAAAATAAAAACCTGGTCCGGCGGTATGCGTCAGCGGCTTGGTATTGCGCAGGCTCTGCTGAACGATCCGCGTCTGCTTATCGTGGATGAACCGACCGCAGGATTAGATCCGAAAGAACGCGTGCGTTTCCGCAAGCTGATTGCTGGGCTGGGAAACGATACGATCATTCTGCTGTCCACCCATATTGTGGCCGACGTGGAGCAGATTGCCGATCATATGCTGATGATGGCGAGCGGAAGGATCGTTTTGGACGAACCGTGGAATAAGGAACGCGCCGATCTGGAACAGCTTTATTTAGAAAAATTCGGAGGTGAGGGGGCATGAAAAATTTTGGGATTCTTTATTATTATGAGATAAAAAAGCTTTTGAAAAGACCGCTCCTGTGGGCGGTACTCTTTCTTCTGACCGCTGGCGCGTTCGCTGTTTCTTTTGATGATACGATACTGGCGAAAGTGAGACTGGCAGGCATCACGCTTCCGGACGGGGAAGAGCTTTCCTTCAGGGAGTGGGCTGTCCGGGCGCATAAGAACGGCATTGTCCTGAACGGAACGCCGATGGACGATTCTTTTTTCCGGGACATGGGAGCCGCGCTTCCGGACACGGATGACCGGGGAATCAGCCTCTGGTGCTATGAGAACGATTCTCCCTACAGCACATTTTTTGAGACTATGTGCGGCTTCGATAATTATCCGCGCAATATTACATCGGCTGAATTTTATTCACTCCGGCGCGAATGGGTTGAAAAGCTGTGGGACAACTGGGAGCTGACGGATAATGAAAAAGCATACTGGATCCGGAAAGAGGAGCAGCTTTCGCAGCCATACGTCTACCGGGAACCCTGGCCTGGAATCACTGTGTGGCTTGACGGGCTGCCGCATTTGCTGATTTTATTTGTACTGGCTGCCGCTGTGTGCCTGTGTCCTGCTTTTTCTGAGGACCAAAGGCTGTGTGTGGACCGGTTGGTCTTTGCAAGCAGGGAGTCCCGCCTGCCGCTGGGGCTCGCGAAGCTTTCTGCAGGATTTACAGCAGGTGTATTGACGGGCGCGTTTCTGATCTCCGGGAATCTGGCAGGCGCATTTGCCGCCTGGGGGAGCGATGGCCTGAACGCGCCGTTTCAAATGGTAGATCTTACATACAGCAATTCGTTCCGGATCAGCGATGTGATTCTTTGCCAGGTGCTTATGATGATATTGTTTTGCGCTGTCTGCAGTGTGTTTACCATGCTTGTTTCTGCATTTACCCATAGCACGATAGCCGCTCTGGCA
>CANRFV010000064.1 GCA_947629985.1 uncultured Clostridia bacterium
CTCTTCTTAGGCAGAATGCATGGATTTCTTACTTGTTTTTCTACTTTTTGCCTATTGACATTTTACCGTAGGACTCCCATCCAGCTCGTAAAAGCATGTAGACCAGCACTCGCCGATCATATGCTCAATGTCCGTCCTTAAGGCGGCACAAATATGGTCTTTGTGAATCATTTTTTCAATCCTCCTCTTGACAAAATGTCCGAATTATGCTACAATAGAGGCAAGGTTATTTTTGTAAGTTGGCGGCTTGGTGTTGGTAGCACCGGCCGTCTCTTTTTGCCCCTTTGCAGTCATCGCTGTAAAGAGCTGCGCTGCTGCCGTAGTGAATCCGTTCATCCGGCGGCTCCGAAGTTCCTCGGTCACAAGCTCGGCAAGATACCAGTTTTCCAGCCTTATGCCGTCTGCATCACCCTCTGCCTCAATAATTGCCTTGAGCTTGTTTTGTGCAGCTCTGGTCGCCTCAACAAGCTCTTTTGCTGTGATTGGCATACTCACGGCTCTGTCGAGCTGCTGCGCTGCGCCTACGATCTCTGATGTCATGGCGTACCTCCTTACGTTCTCTCTTGTTCAGCATCTTGCAAATGAACGACACGTTGTACAGAGCAATTACTGCGGTGATAATCCACTCACCACCAAATGCCAGCTTGCCGTCCCTGCTAATGAGCGCTGCGTAGAAAAGCAGCATCCCAATGAAGATCGTGGGTATCATGAAGAATACAATCCCAATCAACCCTCTGATCGCCAAACGTACTTTGTAAATCATGTTATGTCTCCTCCGTGTTCTCTGTGGTCTATACAAAAATTCCTATTCTTGATGCTCTCTCAAGGACAGCCAGGCTTTCGTCTGCTCTCCGGCGGACTTCCAGCAAGCCGTCCCTGATGCTTGGCACCTGTCTCAGTTCTGACTCTGACAGCTTTCCGTCCTCCATGAGCAGTGCCATGCGATGAATGATCGGCTCAAGCTGGTAGACGGTGTTCTGTAGTCGTATCAGTGCCCGTTCCGGTGGCATGACCGGGATTTCACGGCAATACACTCCGAGCGGACATTCATGTACGCAGTACCAGAGGCGTAACTCCGGGACGATGTAAGCATCCGCCATAAGTGCTACGACGATGTTGGGAGGCTTTGTGATGTCCAGCTCGTACTTCTTCAAGCTGTCCTCTGTCACACCGGGCAGGAAGTCCGCCGCTCCGACTCTTGTCATGAGCTTGTCATTGCACTTTGCCGCCCTCATTCGTGCCTCGAAATACACATTGCCATTGGCTTTTGTTGCTTGTCTCGGCATTTATTTCATCTCCTCTCTGTGGTATAATGTGTGTAGAGGGTAAAGCACCGACTACGGGTTGTTATTATGCTTTCCGGGTGCGGTCTGTTTTTCATCAAACAGGTCGTCTCCCGGATAATCCAGCATCCCTTTGATTCTCTTTGCCAGTTCAAATGACGGTGTTTTGTCTCCGGTTTCGATCTGGCTGTAATGGCTCCGGCTGATACAAAGCGCATCGGCAAATTGCTGCTGGGTAAATCCGTAAGCCTCACGGGTACGCTGTAGTTTTACTCTCATGTTCTCACTCCTTTCGCTGTCCGGATGGGTCAATTGCCTTGAAAAATACCCCAATCGGGTCATTTAATGCTTTTGGCACTTTTCGGGGCATTGTATTCCCTATTCGGATCAAACCTGTTATAATTATTTCATGGAGGTGTTCGTATGAAATTCGCTGACCGCCTGATTGCTCTCCGCAAGGAAAAGCATCTCACGCAAGCGGAGATTGCAAAGATTCTCAACCTCTCCCGGTCAACTTATTCCGGGTGGGAAATTGAGGGCAAGGAGCCTGATGTTGAAACGCTTTGTATTCTTGCCGATCTCTTTGGGGTTTCCTGTGACTATCTGCTCGGTTACTCGGATGACCGTACCCATTCCGACACGGTGCTTGCCGATGATCGTGACGGTTTCCTGTCTCACTACAAGTCGCTGCCGCCTGTCCTCCGGGAGAGCGTTGCAAAGACATTTGACAGCTTTTATCTCCTCCTCGACCATGATATGCAATCATGTTGTCCGGAGCGGCTTAAACTGTATCAGTCAATGCTCGGTGATCTCCAACGCCTCCGTGCGCAAATACGTCACCGTGTCGAAAACGGTCACATGGATGCTGCCTCGGTGTCCGAATTGATGACACTTCAAAGTGACTTAAAGAATTCCATCTCCACTCTGCTGGACGAGCTACTGCAAGCTGACCTTGAGCTTTCGTACAAGGCTGCGAACAACTCCGAAAAGTAATCTACATCCGGGGAATCTCTCTTGTCAACGGGAGGTTCCCCAAAGTTTTGGGAGGTGTTTGTATGTCGGTACCGTCGCAGTATTGCATCTATCTCAGGAAATCTCGTGCCGATTTGGAGGCAGAGGCTCATGGGGAAGGGGAAACGCTTGCACGGCATGAGCGGATGTTGCTTGAGCTGTCAAAGCGTCTGAATCTTAACATCACGCAAATATACCGTGAGATCGTGTCCGGGGAAACGATTGCCGCCCGTCCGGTCATGCAGCAATTGCTCGCTGAGGTCGGTGCCGGAATGTGGTCTGGGGTGGTGGTCGTCGAGGTGGAGCGCCTTGCCCGTGGTGATACGATGGATCAGGGACTTATGGCGCAGACGTTCAAGTATTCCGGCACGAAGATCGTTACACCCATGCGGACTTATGACCCGGAAAATGAATTCGACGAGGAATACTTTGAGTTCGGTCTTTTCATGTCCCGGCGTGAGTACAAGACCATCAATCGACGGCTACAGCGTGGGCGGCTTGCCTCTGCAAAAGAGGGCAAGTTTGTGAGCGGTCTTGCTCCTTACGGGTACGAGCGTGTCCGGGTTCCCAATGACAAGGGCTGGACCCTGCGCCCGTCGGCTTTGGCTGATAATGTCCGTCTGATCTTCCGGTACTTCACCGAGGGTGAAAAGCTGGATGACGGCTCTGTCCGTCGGTTCACGCTGTCGGAATTGGTGGCTCGTCTGGATGAGCTTGGCATTCCGACTCCGGGCAGCTCTAAAACATGGCAGAAACAAGGTGTGATTCACCTCCTCTCAAATCCGGTCTATGCCGGGAAGATTCGCTGGAATTTCAAATCCGGTAAAAAGCAGATAATTGACGGCTCGGTTAGAATCAAGCATCAGAAGTCCGCTCCCGAGGATGTTGTCTTGGTGGACGGTCTGCATCCGCCTTTGGTTACGGATGAGGTCTTTGGCAAAGCACAAGATCTGATCGCCTCCGTCCGTGTGCCAGCCGTTACGACTGACCATGAGCTTAAAAATCCGCTTGCAGGGCTTTTGATCTGCGGAAAGTGCGGTAAGACCCAAGTTTGCCACATAAAAGAGCAAAAACAAGCCGAGAAGGTATCGAAAATTGGCTATATAGCTGCAAAAGCAACGTTATATAGCCAATTTTGAATTTTGACAAAATAGCACCACAATCATATATCCATGTTGATATTTTTGATTTGCGATTTCAGGTCGGTTTTATGAAGTAATTTGGCTGGAATTTTGATGCTGAATGCATCAAGGATCAGTTTCAGATCAGGATCATCAAGCTCTGTAAAACGATATAAATCATCCGCAAGAAGCTCTACTTTCCATTTATTCAGAGCTTTTTGAATGCGATACGCAGGCAGACCCATTGACCAAAGTATTACATCATCTGATTTTGGAACAAGACCACTGCGGCATATCTTACACTGGATCATGCGAATCATCGTCAGTGCAATCAGACAAATCAATAAATGTGCTTCAATATGCTCCCGTGTACGGACATAAACAGGACGTGTTTCAAGATTACTTTTCATGACACGAAATTGATCTTCAATGCGGGAAAGTCCATGATATTTTTCAATTACTTCGAGCGGCGGCATATTGATTTCAGAAGTGATAATTTGATAAAAACCAAAATGTTTTTTGAATTCTTCCAACTTTTCTTTATCCAGTAAAGCCCGAAGTTTCGAGGATTCAACGACCTCACCGGTTTCAGAATTCAGAATGTCACCTTTGAAAAACTGCCGCATTCTTCTTTCCTGTATATCTGTTATACGAAATCCTTTCGGATTTTTCAGAATCTTTTCAAGTGTTTCTAAAAAGCTTGCATTTTCGTGAAGATCACGCTCATAAAACTTTCGGCTCCAGTAAACAATGACGTTTTCTGTGATAGTTCTTTTTTGACCATTTTCATCTTTTACAATGCGTTTTTTAATTCGTGATTTGTATTTGAAATCTTTATTTGCCTGAATAAATCCCTCATCAGAATATGCCCATTCCTGTTCGTCAGCGGCACTTTTGCGCAGACTTTTTGCAAGGATATAGCCGTTATTCTGATCGAGCAGATGATATACATTCTGATAATTGCACATACCTCTGTCGGAAATCATAATAAATCTTGCGTAATCCAGACCGTCAATGCTTTTTGAAATTGCAGGCTTAAATGTATTGCAGTCAAGGGTATTTCCCGGAAAAGATTCAATTGAAATCGGAAGCCCCTCATCGTCCATAAATAGCCCCATGACCAACACATTCCGGATCGTCCTCCTGCAGCCGAATTGTATATTTTTCAAATGGAGTTTTCTTTCCCGTATATTCTTCAAGAGCCGGAATCAACGGGGTGCCAAGCCGGAATGATTCACGCAGCCTTTCAAGATAATCGGGTTTTCCATCGTCAAATTTGGAAAGCGGACCAATATTGCAGATGATCCTTTTCCGGATAGCGACCTTGCCATCTGCTTTTTTGGTGCGATAGCTTTCCATTAACCGAAGATAGTCTTTTCCATTATTCTTGAATACTGCGATATACATTAAGAATCCCTCCATTTATAGCTCTTATAGCTCTGCTTTCTATTATATCACATTGTAAGGAGTTTGTCAATAGAAAATCATCAATTTTTCGCCAGTTTTTTGATTTTTTGTTGCTGATTTTTTGAGAACTAAGTGGCAAACTTGGGAATGATGTGATCCTTTAAGCAAAATTGCTATTGCTTTTTTTCAATGTTTGTGGTATAATAGAAAAAGAAGGGGGGCGATACCAGTGGCAAAGAGAAAAG
>CANRFV010000065.1 GCA_947629985.1 uncultured Clostridia bacterium
AGCAACAGCAACGCAAAGCTGGCGGCGATCCTCGAATACGGCAAGCACGGACAGCCGCCGAAACCGTTTCTGAAACCTGCAAAGTCGGCGTCAAAGAAAGCCTGCCAAAATGCCATGATACAAAAACTCGAAGATGAGGTGAGCAAGCTGTGAGCCTTTTATCAGAAATAAAGTCCGTTGTGGAAAGCTGCGGACTTTCCGTTGAAACGGGCGTGTTCTCGGACGCTCCGCCAAAGCAGTACGCCGTTATAACGCCGCTTGCAGACACATTTGAACTTGATGCGGACGACCTGCCGAACTATGAAACGCAGGAAGTGCGCATTTCTTTGTTTTCAAAGGAAAACTACACAAGGCTGAAAAACGAACTTGTGCGTTCGCTTTTGCGGTCGGAATTTACGATAACCGACAGACGGTATGTCGGACACGAGAACGACACGGGCTATCATCACTACGCCATTGACGTGGCGAAAATTTATGAAACGGAGGTTATTTAACTATGGCAACTATAGGATTGGATAAGCTGTTTTACGCCAAGATAACCGAGGGCGAAAACGGCGAGGAAACATACGACAAGCCGAAATCTCTCGCAAAGGCGATGTCGGCGGAATTGTCGGTAGAGCTTGCGGAGGCAACGCTGTATGCCGATGACGGTGCGGCGGAGGTCGTGAAAGAATTTCAGAGCGGCACACTTTCGCTCGGAGTAGCCGACATCGGCGCGGCTGTCGCAGAGGACCTGACGGGAGCGAAAATTGACGATAACAAGGTGCTGGTTTCCGCAAGCGAGGACGGCGGCGCACCTGTTGCGGTCGGTTTCCGTGCTAAGAAAGCAAACGGAAAGTACCGCTACTTCTGGCTGTACCGTGTAAAATTCGGTATTCCCGCCACCAACCTTACCACCAAGGGCGAAAGTATCGAGTTTTCCACGCCTACTATTGAGGGTACGGTAATGCGCCGCAACAAGCCCGATGCACAGGGCAAGCATCCGTGGAAAGCGGAGGTATCCGAGGACGATGCGGATGTAAAGGCAGAAACTATCACCAACTGGTACAATGAAGTCTACGAGCCGAAGTTTGACTCGTTGTCGCCCGTGGCGTTAAAAGCTGCCGCAGGCACTAAAATCAAGGAGGTCTGACCTATGGACGAGAGAAGTTCCGCTGTGACTATAGGCGGCATCGAGTACGAAATGCTGCTGACCACAAGAGCGACAAAAGAAATAGCAAAACGCTACGGTGGTCTTGAAAACCTCGGCGAAAAGCTGATGAAATCAGAGAATTTTGAAATGGCTCTCGGCGAGATAGTGTGGCTCATCACTCTGCTGTGCAATCAGTCTATCATGATAGAGAATCTCAAAAACAAGGACAGACAGCGTGAACTGCTGACCGAAGAGGCTGTGGAACTTCTGACTGTTCCAGCCGAACTTGCACAGTACAAGAACGCCATAATGCAGGCAATGCAGAAAGGCACAAAGCGCAATATCGAAAGTGAGCCGGAAAGAAAAAACGCGCAGGTCGGGTAAGTGACGATGAGTTATTTACCCGGCTTTTATATTACGGTCTGGCGCAGCTAAATCTTTCACAGGAGGAAGTGTGGCTGATGCCGTTCGGACTTCTGCTCGACCTGTGGGAATGTCACAGGCAATGGAACGGCATAGCAAAGCCGAAACTGAACTTGACGATTGACGATGTTATTCCGTATGGGATATGACGATATGAAATAAGCCTGTCCGCATAATGCAAACAGGCTTAATTTTCATTCATCTTGTTCTTTTTCAAGTTCCTGCAAAAATTCTTCGGGAGAAAAAACCTTGACCGATGATTTGCCGTAGTCGCTGAGGTTTCTCGTGACAATGCAGTCCGCGCCTATGCGTTTTGCGGTTTCTATCATCACCGCATCTTCATAGTCGGAAGTCGGCGAGGACATTGCAATGCGGCAGTCTGCGGAAAACGTATCCGCGATATCGAACAGAACGAACAGCTTATTTACGGCTGCCCTTGTTTTCTGCTCATCGTGCAGACTTCTGCGAATGATGTAGTAGATGTCCATTATAGATTTTGCCGTCAGTACTCCTCTGAACTTGCGGTTTGACGCGGCGAGGAAAACATCGAGCGCGGCTTTTGAAAACGGCTCACGGTTTTGCAGAACATCAATGACTACACAAGTATCTATAACTGCCGTCATACTCTGTCAAGCCTTTCTTCCCGCGCCTCTTCGGGAGTAATGTCGGCAGGAATGATACCTAAAAGCGACTTGGCGGTTTCCACTCTGTCGGCGTTCGGGTTTGTAAGTTTTGCGACTACTTTGCCGTTTTTGGTGATGTAGACATCTTCGCTTTCGGCAAGCGTCAGATACTTTCCAAGATTGAGTTTAAATTCGGTAGCTGTAACAGACATAGTAAGCACCTCCTGTAAGTAGTGTTTGCTTTCCCTATTTATATTATACTCAAATCGAACGATTTTGTCAAGAGTTTCGTTCGAATTAGGGTTCCCACAAAGTTAAAAACTTTGTGGGAAGAGGAGGAGCAGCGTAGTGAGTGAGCTTTTCGCCTACCGGCGGAAACGAGCGATACGGAGCTTGTGACGACGAAAAGGAGTGAGGATATGGCTGACAATTTCGGATTGAAAATTGGAGTTGAGGGTGAAAAGGAGTTCAAGAAAGCCCTCAGCGATATAAATCAGACGTTTAAAGTCTTAGGTTCGGAGATGCGGCTTGTGTCCTCCGAATTTGATAAAAACGACAATTCTGTCAAGGCGCTTGCGGCAAGGAACGAAGTCCTGAACAAGGAGATAGATGCGCAAAAGCAGAAGATAGAAACGCTCCGCTGCGCTTTGCAGAACGCCGCAGAGAGTTTCGGCGAAAACGACAAGCGCACACAGAACTGGCAGATACAGCTTAACAACGCACAAGCGACATTAAACGGCATGGAGCGTGAGCTTGACGACAATAACAAGGCTCTCCAGAATGCCGAAAACGGCTTTGACGAGGCCGGCGATGAGGCGAAAGATTTCGCAAAAGAAATAGACACCGCCGCAAAGCAGACAGGTGATGCGGAAAGCAAGCTGTCAAAACTCGGAGATACCGCCAAAAAGGTCGGCAAGGCTGTCGGCGCGGCAGTCGCAGCAATCGGCGCTGCTGCCGCAACCGCAGGAAAACAGTTATGGGACGCGGCAAATGATGTGGCCGAGTTCGGCGACAACATCGACAAGACTTCGCAGAAGATCGGCATAAGCGCCGAGGCATATCAGGAGTGGGACTACGTTTTCAGCCGCTGCGGAGCGGACGTGGACAATCTCCGTTCTGGCATGAAAACGCTCTCTACCGTCATAACCGATGCAGGAAACGGCTCGGCGTCCGCTGCTGAAAAGCTGTCTGCGGTCGGTCTTTCCATCGAGGACCTGAACGGTCTTTCGCAGGAAGAACAGCTTGATAAAGTCATAGCCGCACTTCAAGGAATGGAATCCGGTGCGGAGCGAACCTCTGCGGCAACCGACCTGCTCGGAAAGTCCGCCGTGGATATGGCCGCCGTACTGAACATGACCGCCGATGACACCAAAGCCTTGAAACAGGAGGCGCAGGACTACGGCATGGTGATGAGCAACGAAGCCGTAGCCGCAAGCGCAGCTTTCGAGGACAGTCTTACCCGTCTGCAAGGCACGATGGGCGGACTTAAAAACCGCATGGTCGGTGAACTCCTCCCCGGCATAACGCAGATAATGGACGGCTTGTCCGACCTTGCCGCGGGAAATGAAAACGCAGGCGAGCAGATAAAAAACGGTGTTACTTCCGTCTTGGACTCCATATCTTCTGTCATTCCGCAGATAGTGGAGCTTATAGGCTCGATAGCGACCGCCGTGCTTGAAAGCGCACCTGCTGTCATACAGTCGTTGGCGCAGGGCATTATTGACGCTATACCCGTACTTCTGCCCACCATTTCAAAGGTGATTTTGGAGGTCGTGAACGCGCTTGTTTCCCTCCTGCCGCAGATAGTTGAGGCAGGAATAGAAATAATCGTGTCGCTTATTCAAGGCATCGCGCAGGCGATACCTACTCTTGTGCCGCAGATAGTGCTTGTGGTAACGCAGATAGTTCAGACGCTTGTAGATAATCTGCCGCTTATTTTAGACGCGGCTTTGCAGCTTATAACGGGACTTGCGCAGGGACTTCTTGATGCTATTCCGATACTTATCGAGGCTTTGCCGAGCATAATCCTTGCGATAGTGGATTTTATAATTTCCTCTATACCACAGATCATTGATGCAGGAATACAGCTTTTGACCTCTCTTGTATCGGCTCTGCCCGAAATAATCACGGCGGTAGTCGCGGCGATACCTCAGATAGTTGACGGACTTGTGACCGCCATTCTCGGCAGTATCCCACAGCTTATAGATGCGGGAATAAAACTCCTCGTTTCGCTTATTCAGAACCTGCCGCAGATAATCACCACGGTGGTGGCGGCAATACCTCAGATAATCTCAAGCCTTGTGACCACTATCTTGGGAAGTATACCGCAGATAATTCAGGCAGGCATACAGCTTTTTGTTTCGCTCATTCAAAATCTCCCGACCATAATCGTGGAGATAGTAAAGGCTGTTCCGCAGATTATTTCGGGACTTGTTTCGGCGTTCGGAGAGGGCGTTTCTCAGCTTGCCGAAGTCGGTGCAAACCTCGTTCGCGGTCTGTGGGACGGTATAACAGGACTTGCATCGTGGCTGTGGGATCAGGTTTCCGGCTGGATAAGCGGCATCTGGGACGGTATCTGCGACTTCTTCGGCATACACTCGCCCTCTAAGGAAATGGCGTGGGTAGGCAAAATGCTCGTCAAAGGTTTATCCGGTGCAATAGATAAAAACGGCGATGAGGCAGTAAAAGCCGCCGAGGGTATGGCTGAGGATATTGACGATGTCATGAAAGACTTAGGCGGCGGTTTCGGTGATGAAATGAAAGCCGACCTGCAAAACGCCATTCCCGCAAACTTTGACGCAGATGTCAAGGCAAGCGTTACGCCTGT
>CANRFV010000066.1 GCA_947629985.1 uncultured Clostridia bacterium
TTGCACAGACTGCTTTTGGTTAATACATAGATTATTTTTGTTTTTTGCGCTGTCTACTTGACGGGGGGCGGGTCATGATGAGAGGATGGGACGGTTCTTTACCTATTTGTTTGACTGAGAAAATATCAATCAAAAAATCTGCCTTGAACGAAAGTTACTTTTGATGTCTTGTAATATTTGAAGTATAATTACATCGGAAACAACTGCTTTGGATGTATCTCCATAAGTGTAGTCCAATTCATTTGATGAAAACAGAGGATAAAAATCAAGTCCTTTCAAACCTTCACCACTATGTAAAAGGACTTGTGCTGTTCATTACTGTCAACGATACAGAACATTATACTGTTCATTGGTTTGACGGAACGAAAGCTGAAATTTTGAAGGAGAGATGATATAATGAGTACAACGATTCTGACGGCTTCCAATGTAACGATGATCCCCTCAAACAGGCAAGCAACAGTGCAAAAAAAGATCCGTACTGCCTGTTACGCCCGTGTGAGCAGTGAGCATGACAGTCAGCAGCTTTCTTATGCCACACAGAAAAATTACTTTATTGATTACATTAAAAAACAGGAAAATATGGAGTTTGCAGGATTTTACGGCGATGAAGCGATCAGTGGTACGAACAGAATGCACCGCATACAATTCAATCAGATGATGGAAGATGCAAAGGCGCATAAATTTGATCTGATCATGACAAAAAGTCTGTCACGCTGGGCTCGAAATACTCTGGACGCCATTGCCTGCATCCGGGAATTGAAAGCCCTTGATCCGCCTGTGAGAGTGATTTTTCAGAAAGAAAATATTGATACCGGAAATGCACACGGAGAATTGGTTTTGACAATTATGTCGGCATTAGCGTAGGAGGAAAGCCGCAGTATATCGGAAAATATCCGCTGGAGTTTGCAGAAGAAATTTCAGAACGGTGACCCGATCATTGACCTCAACCGCACCATCGGCTATGAGTGGGGAGAAAATGGTGAATGGGTCATCAATCCGGAACAAGCTGTGGTCGTCCGCATGATCTACGAAGCCTATGCGGACGGGTATTCTTCCACAGCAATTGCACATATGCTGAATGACAACGGCATCAAAACAGTCATGGACTGCATCTGGCGGTCAGATGGTGTGCTGCGTGTTTTGCGAAATGAGATCTATGCAGGACATTTGCTGATGAAAAAGACGGCAAATGTGGATTTTTTATCACATAAGCATATTAAACATCAGACAATTCGGCCCCAGTATTTTATTGAAAATCACCATCCTGCGATCATAGAACCGGAGCTTTTGCAGCGTGTACAGGAAAGGCTGAAAAAAGAATCTGAAAAGCGAAAATACAGGAATTCAAACGGAAGAGAACCATGTCCATTTATCAATTTGAAATTACCTGACGGCAGCACATTAAAGCGCCTTTCCTATCAGGCAATGGCAACAGGCTACCAGAAAGTTGACGGAAGCTGTGGATATGCATTTCAATATCCTGTGATGAAAACAGTGAACCTGCATCAAATTCCGGGGACAGACAGAGCTTACCTTTGTAAACTTGCTCTTGAACAGAGTTTTATGGAAATGATGTATAGAATTAAAAGAGAATATGATGAACAAGGAGAGGATTGTTTTTTCTGCCGTGAAATTAGACTTGCATTAGCGAATACGGTCAATGTAGAGGTTGAAAAGCAGAAAATTGCGGCGATACAAAATGAGATCAATGCGACTGCTGAGACATACAAAAGGGCGAATGCAGATAAAACAAAAGCGGAACTCGCTGGTCGGAAAACAGCTGCATATGAGGAACTAATTCGTGACATTTCCGAAAAAATGAAACAGCTTGAAGCACAAAAGGCAGAGCTTGAAGAAATTGTCAGCGGATCAAGCATTCGGGAGAATTACAAAGCGTTCTTGGAAAAATTGAAGGCACTGCCGACGACAAATTCTTTGGGAGAACCTATTGTTGTGAACGGTCTTGATTGCTGCGGAACGCTGCTTGTGAATCCGGACGGAAGTATCAACGAACAGAGGGTCGTGGGGGTCAGAAGAAAGACGTTCCGTATCACGCCGGAGCGTGTGACTGCTGCACCGGAACTGCTGACTTTTGATACGGAATTGTACAGGATGCTGATCAAGTCCGGTATTATCTACGGTGATGAGATCGAATATTTGACCACATTCGGTACAAAACTGAAAATAGCCGGAAATGTGAGGACGTTGAAGCAATTTCTCGGATTCAAGCGGGTAAACAACGACAAGACGGTGGACTATCTGACAGCGACGTATCAGGTCAACGGAAGCAGTCTGAGCAAGAGAAATGTGAAGAATAAGCCATATAAGGGGAAGAAATAATGTTTTGTCAGTGTGGGAATGGTGAAATCACTGTTCTCACAGTGATTTTTTCAGAAAAAGGGTTGAATTTTGGAGGAGGATATGGTATAATAGAAAGTGGAAGGTTACAGGAATTCAGGCACTTTTGATTGGAGGGAAAAGAGTACATGAAAGAATTTAATACGACGGCGGTATGCACACCGGATAAACACTATATGGTAGATATTTCGGAACGTGTAAGGGAAATAAAAAAACTTGTCGATGCTGGAAAATATTTTACGATCAATAGAGCAAGGCAGTATGGTAAGACGACTACACTAAACGCTTTGAGCAAAGTGTTAAAAGACAAGTATATTGTGGTGGCACTTAGCTTTGAAAGCATCGGTGGTGCTGGCTTTTTAAATGAAAGCGCATTTGTAAGGGAATTTTGCAGATTACTTAGACGGGAAATGCGAATAGGTATAGATGTTCCTGATAAAGTAAGATCTGATATAAATGCTCTTTTCAGCAGAAATGATGATAGAATAAATTTAGGGGACCTTTTTGATCTGATTCTTGAATGGTGTTATGGATCTACTAAAAAAATTGTATTGTTCATAGATGAAGTTGATAATGCTTCTAACAATCAGGTGTTTTTAGATTTTCTTGCCCAACTGCGTGATGCGTATATTAACAGAGATAGCAAGGGAGAAACTACTTTCCACTCCGTTATTCTTGCAGGTGTAACAGATGTGAAGCATTTGAAAGGCAAGATTCGACCGGATGAAGATAGAAAAGAAAATAGTCCGTGGAATATTGCAGCAGACTTTGATATTGACATGAGCTTACCTAAAGATGGTATCAAGAGAATGCTGGATGAATACGAAGCAGATCATCACACGGGTATGGATGCTGCTTACATGGCTAAACTTATCTGGGATCAAACAAGCGGATATCCTTTTCTCGTGAGCAGGATCTGTCAATTGATCGATGAACGTGTGTGTAAGACCGTATCCCCGTCCGATGCTTGGACAAAGGACGGATTTCTGAACGCAGTTAAGATGCTTTTATCTGAAAACAATAGCTTGTTTCAGTCAGTCGCCAGTAAGCTGCAAAATTATCCGAAGCTAAGAGAAGCGATCCGCAGCATTCTGATGGAAGGTACAAAACTGACTTACACTGCACAAACTGACTCTATCTCACAGATGCAAATGTATGGACTTATTAAAAATGATAATAATACCGTTGCTGTTGCGAACAGGACTTTTGAAACCATGCTATACAATCTTTTTACTTCTGAAGATGAGTTGAATAATAATATATTTTTCAAAAACGGTTCTATGGACAAAAACCAGTTTATCAAGAACGGTAAACTTGATATGACAGCAGTCCTTTCAGGCTTTATCCGAACCTATACCGAAGTATTTGGTAAACTGGAGGATCGTTTTAAAGAAAAAGATGGTCGTGAACTGTTTCTGCTTTATCTTAAGCCGATCATTAACGGAACTGGAAATTACTATATTGAGGCGCAAACCAGAACCCAAACACGTACCGATGTGATCGTTGACTATCTTGGTGAGCAGCATATCATTGAACTGAAAATATGGCGTGGTCCACGCTACAATACCGAAGGCGAAAAACAGATCAGTGAGTATCTTGAATACTTCGGAATTGACAAGGGATATATGTTGAGTTTCAATTTCAATAAAAAGAAAGAGCAAGGTATTAAAGAGGTGGAGATCAATGGCAAAAAATTGATTGAAGCTACTGTGTAATTAAAAATTGAATAAGTCATTAACCAGCCCACTGAGCTGCTTCTATGCTTCCTGATATTATTTAGGAAGTTTAGAAGTGGCTTGGTGGGCTGCTTTTTTATGCCCATTATTCTCCGCACCAGAGAATTTTTGTTTTACCCGCCCTTTAAGAGTGATACCTTCAAAATATGCTAAACTTTCAGCAGTATTTCCGATTCCGTCGTCCCACCATTTGGCGGGACTTCTTTTTGAGTGGTGAGGGATTAGTCGGGGGTTTAGCATATAGATTTGTATGAAATGTATGGATTTATGCGGAACTATTTATGGATTTTTGAGTGATGAACGGGTTGAGAGGTTCGTTTATTACTTTATATAACAGATAACAGAAGAATTTTTAGGTTTAGGAGAATATGAAATGAAAGGAATCATTCTTGCCGGAGGTTCCGGCACAAGACTTTACCCGCTGACGATGGTGACATCAAAGCAGTTGCTTCCAGTATATGACAAACCAATGGTTTACTATCCTCTGTCCACACTCATGTTGGCAGGAATCAAGAATATTCTCATTATATCCACTCCGACTGATCTTCCAAATTTTAAAAAGCTGCTCGGAGATGGTTCTCAGTATGGAAGTTATAAAGTTCAGCCGAGTCCCGATGGACTTGCACAGGCATTTATTCTCGGTGAGGAATTTATCGGCGGTGATGCCTGTGCTATGGTACTCGGTGATAATATTTTCTATGGTAATGGCTTCGGAACGATTCTTCGCAATGCGAAAAAGAATGCAGAAGAAAACAATCGTGCGACTGTTTTCGGGTACTATGTTCCCGACCCAGAACGTTTCGGCGTTGTAGATTTTGATGAAAATGGTCATGCACTT
>CANRFV010000067.1 GCA_947629985.1 uncultured Clostridia bacterium
ATTTCCGATGCACAGCAGATGCTTGACACGTCTATGATCCTTGCCGAGCAGATCACGACCATCGGAAAATACGCCCTGAAAAATTATGTCGGGCACATCAATGACAGCCAATTATTAAATGCGATTAACACAGCCGTAGCGGTGCAGCTCGGCTTATCCGATGAAAGGAGCATAGCAAAATGTCTGTAAAAGTAAATTTTGTCAATATCCCCGATGCACTGAAACAGTCCGCATCATTTTGTGTGTGGAAACTTGAAAAGCGCAGCGGCAGACCGACCAAAGTGCCGTACAATCCGAAAACAGGCAATATGGCAAAAACTAACGATGCATCGACTTTTTCTGATTTTGCGGCGGCAATGAAAGCCTATGCCATCGGCGGCTGGGACGGTATCGGTTATCGTGTCAGCGAGGGTATCGGTGCAATTGATATTGACCACTGTATCCGTGAGGACGGCAGTCTGAATGACGTGGCAGCATCTATCCTCGGTATCTTCTCCGATGCGTATTTTGAACGCTCACCCTCCGGTACGGGATTACGGGGATTTTTCAAACTGTCACCCGATTTTGCCTATGACAAGACGATCTACTACATCAACAACCGCAAGCACGGTCTGGAGGTCTATCTGCCGGGAACAACAAACCGTTTTGTTACCGTGACAGGTGATGTCTACCGGAACGGCACGGTCAGCCGGAATGATGAGGCACTTCAGACAGCTCTTGATACGTTTATGAAAAGGGCGTCGCCTTTGTCAGCAAAAGCTATCGAAGCGGCTTCTTACCTCGATGATGATTCTGTAATCGCACACGCTTTATCTTCTGAATCTGGCGATAAATTCAGGGCTCTGTATGAGGGAAACTGGGAGGAGGGCTATGACTCACAGTCCGATGCAGATATGGCTTTTGTTTCTATGTTGTGCTTCTGGTGCGGCAATGTGGAAGAACAGATCGACCGTATTTTCCGTTCGTCTGGTTTAATGCGTGATAAGTGGGACAGAAAAACAGGTGATGCGACTTACGGACAGATCACGATCAGAAATGCAGTTGCTACCAATTCCGCTGTTTATACACCGATACAAAACACATCGGCAGAGGATGATTTTGAAACTCTGGTCGATGAGGAGGAACACGCAAGTTTTCGTCCTGACCTGTCCCGTATCACTCTCACACTTGATGAAATGCAGCCGCATACGAACCCACGATACCAGAGAGATGAGATCGGCATTGGTAATGCATTTGCTGATTATTTCAAACCAATTGCACGCTTCAACGGTGACCGTAATGTCTGGTATGTGTATGACGGCAAGGTCTGGCAGCCGGATGAGAATTCGCTTGCTGTAGCTGAACTTGCCAAGCATCTCGCTGACCTGCTATATACGTTTGCACTGCAGATCAAGGACGAAGATACCCGAAACCGCTATATCAAGCGAGTGCAGAAACTCCAGATGCGCAAAAATCGCCGCACGATGATTGAGGATGCAAAATCTGTTTATCCCGTATCTCACACTGTTTTCGACCGCAATACCGATCTGTTCAACTGTCAGAATGGCACACTGAACCTCACCACAGGTGAATTTCGTCCGCATGATCCTGCGGACTTTCTCACAATGATGTCCGGCATCACCTATGATCCCGATGCGACTTGTCCAAGATGGGAACAGTTTATTTCAGAAGTTATGTGCAGCGACAGCGACCTCGCTTTATACTTGCAAAAGGCACTCGGCTACGCTTTGACCGGCGACACCTCTCTGGAATGTCTGTTCATCCTCTACGGTGCAACAAGCCGAAACGGAAAAGGAACCACGATGGAGACATTTCTGAAAATTATGGGTGACTACGGAAAAACTTCAAATCCGGAGATGCTGAGTACAAAATTCGGCAATACCAACGCATCGGGGCCGTCTGAGGAGATCGCCCGCCTTGCAAGTGTACGCTTTGTCAATATCTCCGAGCCGGAGAAGAAGATCACCTTCAATGCGGCACTGGTCAAGAGAATGACGGGTAATGATACGCTGAACGCCCGTTTTCTGCATGAGAATTCTTTCGATTTCAAACCGAATTTCAAGATCTTCATCAATACCAACTACAAGCCATCCGTGTCGGATATGACGCTGTTTTACTCGAATCGCCTGAAGCTCATTCCGTTCAAGCGACATTTTGAGGAGCATGAGCAAGACAAAGGTCTTAAAGCATTCTTCAGTCTCCCTGAGAGCCAGTCTGCTATCTTCAACTGGTGCTATGCAGGCTACAGGCTGTTCAAGAAACATGGTCTCGATGATCCGACAGCAGTTACCGAGGCAACTAAGGAATATCAGGACGAATCCGACCGCATCGGGCAGTTTGTGGATGCATGGCTTGAAGAAGGTGAAGCATTTGAAGAACGTACCTCTGCTGTGTATCGTCTTTACGGACAATGGTGTGAGAAGTACGGCTATCGCAAGGAAAACAGCACCAACTTCAACAACACTATCCAGCGTTTCTTCCCTATTGTGAGAAAGCGTCCAAATGACGGCAGTGGAAGCCAGACTACCATGCTTGTGGGCTGCCGCTTTCTGAAGAATGAGAATGGCGAACTGGATCATGCAGCGACTGAGGATGACGATGCTGCCTTTAGCTGATTCAAAGTTTAAAAATAGCGTTTTTCCCAATTCTACGCACTTTTCAAGGCGTGTCGCAGACTGTCGCAGGTTTTTTCGGTGTTTATTATATATACTTTTCTTTATATATATTACTATATTTACTTGCGACATCTTGCGACAAATATAAATAAATAATAGAAAAAGCAAGAAGAATAGGGAAAATATAGATATTTGCCTACCAACTTGCCCGGAATTGCAAGATACAAACTGTGGGCAAAGTCAGGAAGCTGACAGTGCCACGGTGTGTATCAGACAGGCTTGGCAGGGTGAGAGGCATCATAATTCAATCATTTTTATCAGGAGGAAAAAACTATGAGAATCATCACAAGTGAACAGGTATCCGCAGGACACCCCGACAAAATCTGTGATCAGATCGCAGATGCCATTGTGACCGACTGTCTGCGGCATGACCGGAACAGCCGTGTCGCTATCGAGTGCCTTTTCAAGAACCGCTGTTTGGTAATTGCCGGTGAGCTGACCAGTACGCACGAACCGGATTACAAAAAGCTCGTGCAGGACGTTTTTGACCGCATCAATAACGGCGGTGCAGAAAATGAAGATGCAGGGCTTGACTACAAGCTGGATATTTCAGCAGAAAATCTGGACATTACGATTCTGGTTGACCGTCAGAGCAATGATATCGCTCTCGGCGTGAATACCGGAGATGCGGGAGATCAAGGAATGGTGTATGGCTATGCGACTAATGAAACGCCTGAAATGCTGCCGATACCCTTTGTGCTTGCTACCAGATTTCTTGAATTACTGAAAGCATATCCCTGCCGGATGCTGAAAGCCGATGCAAAAGCACAGGTCAGCTTTGACTATGACAGCGGCAGGATCACGACATTCCTCTGCTCGGTGCAGCATACGCCCGATGTTGAGGTTGAGGACTTCCGTGAAATCATCGAGAGCCTCATGGTAAGGACGGCAACAGAGTATGGGCTCAATACTGACTTTGAAAAGCTCGTGAATCCGACAGGCAGATTTGTTCTCGGCAGCAGTTATGCCGACTGCGGTGTGACGGGCAGGAAGCTCGCCTGCGATACCTATGGCGGCATCGGGCATATCGGCGGCGGAGCAATGTCCGGAAAAGATCAGACTAAGGTTGACCGCAGCGGTGCATATGCAGCGAGGAAAATTGCAAGGGATATTGTCAGTGCCGGATATGCGGATAAGGCGGAGGTGCAGATTGCTTATGCGATCGGAGTGGCGGAGCCTGTGTCAGTGTATGCGGAAACCTTTGGAACAGAGCATCAGGACAAGGAGTTTATCAGTCAATACGTCCGTGAAAATTACGACCTTACGCCAAGAGGGATCATCGAGGATCTGCATTTGCTGGATGTGGATTATAACAAGGTTTCTGCTTATGGGCATTTCGGTAAAAAGGGATTACCGTGGGAGCAGTAATAGATTTAAAAAATTTTTTGAGATTTTTTCAAATTCAACCCACAAAACGACCTCTCCCACGACAATATATGAGGGGATGCCCAAACCGACCACTATGAGCACAGTATAACCCAATGAAATTATTTAAGATTCAAATCTACTCAATGTAGGTTATAAGGTTATATACGCTTATTGGCACTTCGGAAAGCAGGGGTTTCCGTGGGAGTAGTAACATGGAAAAATTTTTTGAGAATTTTTTCAAATTCAACCCACAAAACACCCTCTCCCACAACAATATATGAGGGGCGTTGCTCAGACCGACCACCATGAACACAGCGGGGCTGACCGTCCCTCTCCAAATAGCAATGCAGAAAGGAGGCAGAGACAATGCCAAGCAGACCTGATACTCCCTGCAAGCACCCCGGCTGTGCCGCCCTTGTTCCTTACGGCATGAAGTACTGTGGCAAGCATCGTTCCCTCCACCCAGAGGACACACGGTCGGCAAGTAGCCGTGGCTACGGCAGCACATGGAACAAAGCACGCAAGCGTTACCTTGAAACGCACCCACTGTGTGTAGAGTGCATGAAAGAAGGTCGCTACGTCAGGGCAGCAGACGTTGACCATATCAGACCGCACTGTGGTGACAACACATTGTTCTGGGATCAGAGCAATTGGCAGAGCCTCTGCCACCGTCATCACAGCATCAAGACACGGAACGAAGATCACACTCCTGAGTACAAATATTGATGGTAGACCGGAGAGCTGAGCCCCCGCCCCGCGGGTTCGCTTTTATCTGCGAAAGCAAAATAAAGACCGTCGCCCCTTCCCGTAGAAATTTTCGCAAATTTGAAAGGCCGGGGGTGTCCGGGTCCCTGACAACAGGCGATTTTACAGCAGCGGTTTTACAAG
>CANRFV010000068.1 GCA_947629985.1 uncultured Clostridia bacterium
TCAAAAACACTTACCAACAGATTTATTGGACAAGTTGTTAATTACAGTAGTAATAGTGATAAGAAGATGAGAGAAGTCGTTGAAATCATAGGTAGAAAAAGTGTTATTGCAGAAACTGTTTACAATAATACTGGTTTCATCAGAAATGATAAGGGACAACTTATATATTTATATCAAGGTGGATATATAGGAGCTAATGATACAGAAACAGAAATAAAAACAGATTTGAAACCGTACAATTTGGAACAATATTGTTTTACAGATAAAGAATTTGACAAAAAAGAAGCATTAAATACAGTTTATTCATTATTAGAATTAGCTGATTTAAAAATTATGGCTCCTCTTATCTCAATTATATATTTAAGTCCTCTATTCTCATTATTACAAGAAGAAGGAATTTTAATAGATTTTGTTCTTCTATTAATTGGAAAAACTGGCACATTTAAAAGTACAATATCAGCATTGTTATTAAGCCATTTCGGTAATTTTGAACTTGATACACTTCCATTAAGTTTTAGAGCCACATTTGCCGGAATTGAAAAAGTTGCATATGCAGCAAACTCGTGCCCAGTAATTATAGATGATTACAAACCAGAAAAAATGGAAACAGACCAAGAAAAAATTATGGAAGGTATTTTAGGATTATGGGGTGATAGAAGTAAGAGAATAAAAATGAATGCACATGGTGGATTACACAGACAATATACACCTCGTGGATTGGCAATAGTAACAGGAGAAAGAGCTCCACGATTCTCACAAGGTAGGTTAGCAAGAGCATTAACAATATATACAGAAAAAGGAAGTATAAACCCTGAAAAGTTAGATGAAATACATTCAAAAAAAGAACAACTTGCATTTGCAATGAAAGAATACATTAAGTGGATTATAACAAATGAAGATATTATAAAAAGTAAGGCAAAAGATTTACAAGAAATATATAAAGGAAAAATAACAAAATTTCAACATCCTAGAATAAGACAAAATTTAGTTGTTACTTTAATTGGATTTACTATGTGGCTTGATTTTATGCTTGATAATTCAATTATAGATTCTACTGCAAAAGATGAATTAATTGAAAGAGCAAGTAAAGTAATAGAAGAAATTGGTAGAAATCAAGAAAGTGATGTAGATGATGAAGATCCAGTTAAAATCTTCTTTAAAACAATAGGACAATTACAAATTGCAGATAAAGTATATATGTCTGATTATAAAACAGGAACAGCACTTGAAACAGCAACTGGAACACATATAGGCTATTTAGATAATGAAAATAATCAGATTTATTTGATTGCAGATATAGTATATAAAGAAGTAGAAAAAGCTTGTGTTGGAAGATTTATAGCAACACCGAAACAATTATATAAAAGTTTAGCAGATGAAGGATATATTGTAACTAATGGAGAGAATAGAAAAGTTACTAGAAGGACAGACCCAAAAACTAAAAATAAAGTGGAAGTTTTAACAATACCTGTTGCAGAGTGGAACAAAGCTATGAAACAAGAGTAGATAAAGTTTATTGGCTGGATAAAAGTGTAACATCTTGCACATTTTATCTAGCCAAAAGCTAAATTTTAAACGAAAGGAGGAAAACTATGGAAAGCATAAACATATCTTCAGGAGGTTGGATAGATGATGATGAAACAGTAACAGTAAAAAAATACAGCCATATGTTAGAGGTAACAAATAGTTCAAATAAACAAACAAATTTAAAAAAGTATAAAAGGCATGATAAAAATACCTATGTAAATACAGTAACAGGTGAGTTAATGAAATACAATCAAAATGATGTAAAAATACTAAAGTGGGTTAAAAGGGAAATTGCTAATGCAAAGGATATTTTAATAAATAATTTTTATGGGCATCAAAATGTATTATTTATTACTCTTACTTACAATAAACCTGTTATTGATTTTAAAGAAGTGCAAAGAAATTTTAGAAATTTCTATAATAAATTACAGCGAAGATATGGAAAGCTAATTTATTTTCAAGTAGTGGAGTTGCAAAAAAATAGGTGGCAAAAGAAAAAGCAAAAATCATTGCACATACATTTAGCACTTAAAAATCCTAATGTAAAAAGATTTAGTATAGAAAATGATGAAATTTGTGTATTATGGGAAAAAGGTTTTACTAAAACTGATAGATTAGAAACAGTAAATAAAATAGCTTCTTATTTCTTTAAAGATTTTTTATATCAGGAAAATTTAAGGTTATATCCTAAATACAAGAATATTTTTCAATGTTCACAAGGATTAAAAGATGTTACAACAGAAACCTATACTATGAAGGAATTTCTTAATAAATATGGAGAAGCTTTTTATAGGGAAAATTCAAACATTATAAACATTATAGACAACAAAACAGGAAAAATAATGTGCATACATAAAAAGCAAAACTATATGCCACGAAAGTACAAGAAAAAAAATAAATCTAATTATAAATGTATAATACCTATCAGGTTTATTAAAGTCGAAAATGACAAAATTGTATGTGATGATATTTATACATTTAGAAGAAGATACTTAAAAAGGTATGGCATAAAAATACCAATTAACACAAAAAACACAGTTCTAATGGACAAGATAAGAAAAATGCAAAAAAGAAAAAAACAATGGATATTGTTAAAAGCAACATTTCCATTAAAATACGATTTATCAAATACAACAGTAATAGATATATTAGATGAAAAGGATATTGTTGTAAATAGATTATTTTAGGAGTAATGTTAAAATGGAAAATTATATTTTTTCAATGCGAGTATTATTTCGAGGTTTAGAAGAAAGTTACTTGATATGCGATATAAATGTAGGTAAAGGATATACAATAACTGATTCTACAGAAAATACTTTAAGAAAATATTTTTCTAAATTAGAAAGAGCAAAATTAAAATTACAGGATAACAATATACAACTTTTAGAAAAAGTTAAAAGTTTAAAAAAGCGAAGATTAATATGGATAACATATCAAGTAAAAGTACCACTTGAAATTGATGTAAATGATATGTTAGTAGTCCAAGTATTAACCAATGATGAATATTTAGAAAGAAAAGCTATGTATAAAGCAAAAGAAAAAGAATTAATATAAAAATAATGGAGGAAAGAAAGATGAAAATTTATAATGATATTAATAGTCCTTATTCTATAAGGAGAAAACTAAAAACTACTAGAGGAAATACAGTTAAAAACTTATTAAAAAAAATAGAAAGACAGGAAGAAGATGTTGTTGCAAGAATGAAAAATGCTATTAAAATACATGGTAATAAATATACTACAGAATTAAATTTAGATGAATTAGAAAAAACATTAAATACAAAACAAAAAGATATGATTCTTATTGAAAATGCTTATAAAAAATATTCAAAAAGATGTTCAAAAAATTTTAATATGAATATCTCAGAGTATATAACTAATTTATTGATTAGATTTAAATTTATAAATAAGATTACAGTAGCCAAAAGTGGTAACGAATTTTTAATCTGTAATAAGCCACATACCGATATTTATATTAAACCATATATAAGAGAAGGAGATGACAATATATACATAGAAGAACATTTAGTAGTATCTCCTGAACTAGCCGAAAATTTACAAAAGAAATGTAAAGATTTTTGGGGTGATATATAAAAATTTATTCATGTTTTAACTTTTAAATTTTTTGTTAATTCCCACCTGTGAAGTCTAGTCTGCCGAAGCCTAGATTGAGGTAAAGGAGTTTCCTAACAAAATTTTAGTAAAAATATGCCTTGTTTTATTAGATAAGGCAAGGCATATTAAAATTTAGAATAAGAAAGGAGTCAAATTAAAATGAAAAAAAGAAATATAAAATATTAAGAGACCTTTTCGGTGTGAGAATAATAGAATTAAACATTTTTAATGAAACAGAAGGTAAAAAATTTAAATATAACATTCCTATTGAAATGACAGATGAAGAACTTGCAGATAAAATAAAAGAATTAAAAATGCAAGGGCTAGAAGTAGAAAAGTATCATCAAGTTTACAAATGGAGAAAGATAAGAAATGTAAAAGATTATTAAATATTATAGTGTATGCCCTACTTTAGAGCATACAAATTAGAAGAAGATAATATTACTAACACATTAGTTTGAATTTTTAAGGAGGAATTAAAAATGATAGAAGATGTTTTAATAAAAATTGAAAATAAATGGTACAAATTAAAAGAAAGTGAAAAAGACACTGAAGTAGAAAAAGTTAAAAAAATATTAGGAACTGATATGGATTCTAAAATTATGACAGCAATTAATTTGACCGAAGAAGAAATACCAAATTTTATGCAAGAATTAAGACTAGAAGAATATCAAAAATTGTTAAATCCAAAAGGACAAGATAAGATGATGTCATTATCTGAATTTTGTATTGCTAATGCTGATATTCCAATTCAAATTATTCTAGATACATTAATAAAGTTAAAATATGTTTACAAATATTATATTAAAGAGAATGGAGAGAAAGTGTGTTGCCTTGAAGTACAGAAACCATTTACATTTTTAAGTATTATTCCTACATATATTTTTAAAATATATAATTGTATTTTAAGGAAAGAAATAGTAATAGCAGATGAAGTAATAACAACATTAAAAAAAGAGTGCATTAAAGAATTTGAAAGAATTAAAAAACTAAAAAATACTTGAAAAACAGATCCAATAATTAAAAGTAAGTTAATGTAAAAATTAGCAAATATTTGAAAGGGTGGTGATTAAATTGCAAATGTATAAATGCTTGACTAGCTTTTAAACTAGCCCAAGTTCAAAATAAATTTTATGCAAGATAATTATTTTAATTCCCACCTATGATGTATAGTCTGCCGAAGATTATACTGAGGTAAAGGAATTTCCTCACAAAATTTTAAAATTGTGAGGTGCAGAAATGAA
>CANRFV010000069.1 GCA_947629985.1 uncultured Clostridia bacterium
CTCATCAAAAAGGAAAAGGTCATCTATGACAGTGAGGAGATGCAGTTTATCGCTGTCACCACAAAGGATGGTTCTGTGTTCTATGTGCTAATCAATTATTCTGCTGCCGGGGACGAGGACAATGTATACTTTCTCAACAAAGTAGACGATCTGGATCTGTATGCACTGCTTTACAGCGGAGATGATGAAGAGGGAAACAATTCACCGGAAGCAGCAAAGGCAGCAGCGGATAAGATGTTGAGTGCAAAGGAAACCGAGGCAGAGACAGAGATCGATACCACGGAAGCTGTAGAACCGGATACAGCCCCGGCACAGCAAACCGGATCATCTAACTCTAATTTCATGATGATCCTTTTGGTCGGTGTGATCGTATTAGTAGCAATCGGGTTTGTATGCTATAAATTTATTTTCTCAAAGCAGAAAAAGAAATCAGATGCTGATCTGGACAGCTTTGATGAAGGCGATGAGCTGGAAATTGATGAAGATGAGGAAAAATAAGCAATTGTCCCCAGTGGGGACAAAAGGAAAGGGATCACTTATGTAAGAGAAAATGAGAATAGAGATCGGCACAGCTTCCGAAAAAGCTGTGCCGACCATAAAGTAACTCAATGTGTTGTAACCGATTTGCTGAGAGACAGTGCCATGACTTTCTCAACAGGTAACTGTGTTACTTTGGCAATTTCTTCAATGGACAAGCTGCCAAGAGCAAGAAGATTGAGAGCTGTTTCTTCCCGGCTTTCCTCTTTAGCTTGACGAGCTAACGCAATGTTGTACTGCTCACGCTGATATTCCTCATCGAATAATTTAGACAGCATAGTGATCACCTCCTGCTTATGCTGTGTCAGATAGTCGGTCAAATACCCACGTCTGATACATTCGTTTACAGTTTCCTGTGCGCTTTTCGGCGTTTTGCCGTACTTCTCCCTCATCTGGTCGCTTACATGGCAAAAGCCGATGTACTGTCCGTAGATCGTTTTCTTGCTGACCTGTTTGAGTACCTTGACTTTCGCATCTACAGATGCCTTCCCTCCGAACATATCCCGGTTCAGTGATAAAGTACTTGGTACTTTTTGCTTGCCGGTGTAAACGACATACAATTCCGGCAATGGCAGCTTGACAAGTGTCGAGCTATGCAGACTCTGCTGTGTCTTTTCCAGAATCTTCACATAGGTTTCCAACAGGTAGATCAGCAGCCGCAAGGTAATATTGGGATTCCACTTGCTTTGCGCTTCGACCAGAACAACGACCGTATCTCCCACACAAAATCCCAGATCGTTATACATACTATTCAGGAATAGATTGTCCAGTGTGTTGATCTCGATCTGATCTACAGTGACATCTGTCTTATCCGGATTTAAGTCCTGATAGAGCCGCAGCACGTTATTCTTGTCACGGAACAGATGGATAAATATGTTATCCTTGAATTTGTGTTTTGTCTGGTTAGAAGGTACTTTTGATTGCTTTGCTTTTCTCTTTGCCACTGGTATCGCCCCCTTCTTTTTCTATTATACCACAAACATTGAAAAAAAGCAATAGCAATTTTGCTTAAAGGATCACATCATTCCAGAACGTAGGATCGTTCTAAAATATCACATGAAAGGATCGATAGTATGAAATTAGTTGTTGCTGAAAAGCCCAGTGTAGGGCGTTCCATTGCCGCAGTGATCGGTGCGGACGTGAAGAAGAACGGCTGCATGGAGGGAAACGGGTACATTGTGAGTTGGTGTATCGGACACCTTGTCGGGCTTGCTCCACCGCAGGAATACGGGGAGCAGTATCAGAAAAACTGGTCATTTGATACGCTGCCGATCATTCCGGACGAATGGAAATACGTTATCCCACCGTCTACCTCTGAACAGTATCATCTGCTTGAAACTCTGATGCACGATGAAAGAGTGGACGAGATCATCTGTGCGACCGATGCAGGACGTGAGGGAGAGTGCATTTTCCGGTATGTGTATAACCAGACCGGATGCAGCAAGCCTGTACTCCGGCTCTGGATCTCCTCAATGGAGGACAAGGCGATCCGTGAGGGCATGAACCATCTTCGTCCCGACAGCGACTATGATGCACTGTTCGCTGCCGGACTATGCCGGGCAAAGGCAGACTGGTTGGTCGGAATGAATGGCACAAGGCTGTTTTCCTGCCGCTACCATGCAAGGCTGAGGGTCGGCAGAGTGCAGACACCGACACTTGCGATGATCGTGCAGCGTGATCATGATGTAGCGAATTATGTAAAACAGAAGTATTTTACAGTCGGCTTGCTGTGTGAAACAGAAAATGGAGCTTTTGTTGCAGAATCTGATCGGATCGACGATGAAAAACAGGCGGATGCCTTGTGTGCTGCTGTTTCAGGAAAAACAGCACAGATCACTGAGCTGAAAAAAGAAAATAAGATCACCAATCCCCCGAAACTCTATGATCTGACTACGCTACAGCGTGAAGCAAACCGGCAATTCGGCTATACTGCGCAGCAGACATTAGACTACACACAGTCTCTCTATGAGAAAAAGTTAGTGACATATCCCCGGACGGATAGTCAGTATTTAACGGAGGATATGGAGCAGACTGCTGTCAATATGGTAGGGCTGATTTGTCAGCATATTCCCTGCTGCTCCGGTATTTCATTCACACCGGATGTCAGACGCTGCATCAACAATAAAAAGGTTTCCGATCACCATGCGATCATTCCGACTGCGGAAATTGCATCACAGAATTTGACAGGACTGCCGGAAACAGAGCAGAACATTCTGCATCTGATCGCTATGAAGTTAGTATTGGCAACCGCATCGGCACATACTTATGAAGCCACGAAAATCACGGTTTCTTGCGAAGATCATACTTTTACTGCATCCGGAAGATCGGTAAAAGATGCCGGATGGAAAGCCGCAGAAGCCCGGTTTAAGGCAAAGCTAAAAAACCAAGATATAAATCAAGACAAGGAACAGGATGCTGCGGACGGCGATCAGAAGCTCCCGGAACTGATGCAGGGGCAGACATTTCAAATGGTATACGGAGAACCGCATGAGCATTGGACAAGTCCTCCAAAACCTTTTACAGAGGACACATTGCTGAAAGCAATGGAAACTGCCGGGAATGGGGACTATGATGAGGGATCTGACATTGAGAAAAAGGGACTTGGTACGCCTGCGACCCGTGCAGGGATCATCGAAAAGCTCGTAAAATTAGAATATGTGGAGCGAAAGAACAAGCAGATGCTTTCCACGCCCAAAGGGCAAGCCCTGATCGCTGCCGTCCCGGATGAGATCAAGTCTGCAAAACTAACCGCCGACTGGGAAACACAATTGCAGCACATCGAACAAGGGAAAGAAGAAGCTGACCGATTTATGAGCGGTATCTCGGATTTTGTCCGTAAATTAGTTGCCGATTACAGCTCGGAAGCAGAGAACAATACTTTTCATCAGCGTGAGAGTATCGGAATATGCCCGAAGTGCGGCAAAAACGTCCTTGCATTTTCAAAGGTGTATGCCTGTGAAGCCGGAAAGGATGCCTGTGGGTTTCGCATATTCAAGAGCATCAGCGGCAAGGAAATTTCGGACACCCATGCAAAGCAGCTGCTGACGAAAAAGAAAACCGACCTGATCAGGGGCTTTACCAGTAAAGCCGGGAAGAAATTTGATGCACATCTTGTGCTGAAAGAGGATCTTTCTCTGGGCTTTGCATTTCCGTCCGGTGAGATCGGAAAATGTCCGCTGTGCGGAAAGGCAGTTATTTCCTATCCGAAAACCTACTCTTGTGAGGAAAGCAAAAACGGCTGCACATTTGTGATCTGGAAAACGATCAGCGGTCTGACAATTCCGGAAGCACAGGCAAAAAAGCTCCTGACAAAGGGGAAAACCGATCTGCTCAAAGGCTTTACCAGTAAAGCCGGAAAGAAGTTTGATGCCTATCTTGTGCTAAAGGGTGAACAGAAACAAGTCGGGTTTGAGTTTCCACCGAGAACGCAAAACTAAGGTAAAACAAATAAGTCATGAAAGGAAAACAATTATGAAAAAAGGTATTATTCTTTTGGGGACAGCATTGGGAAGTGCTACTGTTCTTGCAATACTTTGTGCCTTCTGGAAACGTAGATCCAAGGCAGCGTACATTGATCATGTAAGTGACAATGATAATGGAAGTGACAGCGATAGTCCTGTTTTAGATACAGATCACTTCCCAGACAAGGAAAATGAACAATTGGAAAATAAAAATCAGGATCCGGAAGAAAACTGCGTATCTGACAGTGAAAAAGAAGAGGAAATGTTTGATTTCTCGGATACAATTCCAGAGGAAGAATTGGAATCATTATATGGTATAGAGAATTTCGATGTTCCCCTCGATGAATGTGATGAGAACGTGGCAGCAAACAAGAGTACCACTGTCGATCAGAATGACAGTATAAAGGCTAACATCTGGTTAGAAGATGAAATGCCTTCTTTCAGAAGTGAAACAGATGAGTTTGCCTTTTGGAGGGAAGCTATTGAAAATGCACAAAAACGTTGGAAATCAGAAATATATAGTGTTAGTTTTCCAAAAGTAATGCGATATATTACTCGAAAGGGATCCGCATCGGCTTCAGGATTGAAGGAAAAATTTGAATTTGACATTTCTTATTCGACTGCCAAAAAGATAATGCAGATACTTACAGATTACAAACTTGTCTCACAATTGAGAGGTACACGTCCACGGCATGTATGGATCAGTGAGGAAATGTGGAGGGCAGTCAGAAAACCTGTCAAAGTTACCAAGGAATAAGGTGAGAAAAAATGTCGATCAACACAAGCGGCTCTGCGATACAGAGCATTGAAAACAGACAATTTATGACGATCAACACGCCATATGCAGCGGAGA
>CANRFV010000070.1 GCA_947629985.1 uncultured Clostridia bacterium
CGCAATACATCTCCCGGATGGTGAGCCTGATCTTCTGTTCTTATCTGATGCTGCTCACCGGCATCCTGAATGTGCTGCCATTTGCGTACGATCTGCTTGTGGACCGCAGCTATTCTGCGGCGTACAACCATGTTCCGATCCTGCTGGGCGCCATGTTCTTTTCGGGCATGGCGGCTACCTTGGGCAGTATCTGTATCGCCTGCAAAAAGACAAAGAGCGTAAGCGTCACGACGACTATGACGGCTGTCTGCAACATCGCTGTGCACCTGTTGCTGCTGAGGCCCATCGGCCTGTATGCAGCTTCGGTGTCCACGCTCGTGTCGTTTGCGCTGCTGTTTCTGTACCGGCTGATTTTTATCAGGAGGTTTTTTCCGATCCATATGCATATACGGAAGGCGGCGCTCCCGGTCTGCATCATGCTGTTTTCCGTCTGGGCGTATGTCACGAGAAGACCGGCGCTCGTTTTGCTGGGCCTGCTTATGAATCTGGCGGACATCTGCTTTGTCTGTTATGCCAACCGGGCGCAGATCCTGCGGTTTTTGAGGAAAAACGGATGAGATGAAAGGAAAGGGCACAATGAGGGAGAAGATAAGGAAAATACTGGCGCTGCCGCGCTCGCTGTATTGGAATGTCAGGCTTTTTGGCGCCGGGGGGGGGGGATACGACTTCCCATTCTGATTGCCAATGGAGTCAAAGTAAAGGGCCTGCGTAAGGGCAGCGTTGAAGTGGACAGGAACGAGTTTTGCCGCGTTCAGTTTGGGTTTGGCGGAAGTGTTGGCGTCCCGAGCGCATCTGCCGGGACCTTGGCGATAGGGTCCCATGGAAAACTACGCTTGAAGGGAAAGGCTGTTTTTTCAAGAGGAACCACGTTGCGCATCGGAGATGGCATATGTATCATTGGCGATGATTTTTACTGCAATGCGAACTGCCAGATTTTCTGCGACCAGGAGATCAGCTTTGGTGACAGAGCCTTGCTTGGCTGCAGCGTGGAGATCCGTGACGGAGACGGCCACTGCATATATCACAACGGCAAAAAAAAGCCCAGCACGAAGCCGATCCATATTGGTGAACATGTATGGCTTGCAGTGTGTGTGAATATTCTAAAGGGTGCAGCGGTCGCCGATCACAGCGTGGTCGGGTGCATGAGTTGTGTGACGAGGGCGTTTGACAAGCCCCATGTTCTGATCGCCGGCGTACCGGCAAAGATCATTCAGGAAGATATCGATTGGAAAAAGTAAGCTTTTGGAAAGGAGACAAACCCATGCAAAAGATCCGGCAGAGTAATATGGAACTGCTGCGAATCATCGCTATGATGTTGATAATTTTAGGGCACCTTTTGGGCCAGGGGGGGGGTACTAACTCATACAAACGGCCTTACTTACATCTGGGTTTTTGCCTTGAGCCAAGGCGGGAGGATCAGTGTCAATCTTTTCCTTATGATCGGCTGCTGGTTTATGTGCGACAGAACGTTCAGAGCATCGAGAGTTTTGCGGCTTTGGGGTGAGGTCTTTTTATATACGACGGTGGTATCACTGCTCGTTTTCGTCATTTGGGGCGCTCCCTTTTCCGATATGGTCAAGGCGTTTTTTCCGTTCCTTTTCTTCCCGTTATGGTTTGCCTGCGCCTACATTTTCCTGATGCACATGTCGCCTTTTCTGCGGCTTTTTTTGGAGTTACCCCGGCCGGTCGTGCGGGCCATGCTTCTGATAGGTTTTTTGGCGATACCTGTGTTCTGCTCTCTGCACGGCATAATGGATACGATGCTGGACGGTTTTTTGTGGTTCCTGTATGTATTCTTGTTTATAGGATACTATAAAAAATACTTGTCGCAGAACAACATACCAAAGAGATGGCTTCTTTTTGTGGGCATACTTATCTATCTGGGATTGATCTCGATCAACTATATCTCCAACGCGACAGACAATCTGCTTTTCGCATTTCTAGAAAGAGTGGCTTGGCAGTATCGCAGGGATTATAAGTCTCTTCCTAACTTTATCTGCTCGTTGAGTATCTTTCTGTTCTTTACAAAACTGGAATTGCCTGCCAATAAGAGGATCAATACGATTGCTTCCTCCGCGTTTGCGGTTTATATCATACATCAGACGCCTGTGTTCTACGATCATCTCTGGTATGACATCATGCGGATAGGGAACTGGTATGATTCCCGGTTTCTGATTCCCTATATCGCTATATGTGTCATTGGCCTGTATGCTGGATGTATGGTCATTGACGCAGCGAGAAAAAAGTGGATTGAACCGTTATGGGTGCGCTCCAGGATATTCCGTTTTGCGGAGCAGAAAATAGATGCTCTGTATCGTGATCTCTCCCACGTGCGCATCCTGTCTGATCAAGAGCAGTTGGAGTAAGCAGTTGTTCAAAGAGGAAACAGACATGCAAGGAAAAGAGTTTTGAATGGTAAATAGAAATATAAAACTGAATAGCAAAACCATTCTGGTGACAGGTTCTCCAGGGTTTATTGGGGCCAATCTTGTCATTCGCCTGCTGAGAGATCTCACTTCAGGCCACATCATCAGCTTTGACAACATGAATGATTATTATGATGTGGGACTCAAGAAATACCGCCTTGCAATGATCGAAAAGGCAGCAGCAGGCAGCTCGGTCGTTCATACGTTTATCAAGGGCGATCTTGCCGATAAGGGTCTGGTCGACAAGGTTTTTGATGATTACAAACCGGATATCGTTGTCAACTTGGCCGCGCAGGCTGGCGTCCGCTATTCTATTGAGCACCCAGATGTGTACATAGCATCGAATATCATAGGTTTTTACAATGTTTTGGAGGCCTGCCGTCACGCTCCCGTGGAACATCTTGTATATGCTTCCTCCTCATCTGTTTATGGCGGCAACAAGAAGGTCCCGTTTAGTACGGATGATAAAGTAGATAACCCTGTGAGCCTCTACGCTGCGACCAAGAAGTCAGATGAACTTTTGGCGCACGCCTATTCAAAACTCTATAACATTCCGTCTACCGGATTGCGCTTTTTCACGGTGTATGGCCCGGCTGGCCGGCCGGATATGTTCTACTATTCTGCTACGCAAAAACTGGTCGCAGGAAAGAAGATCCAGATATTCAACTACGGGAACTGCAAGCGCGACTTTACGTATATTGATGACATCGTAGAGGGTGTTGTTCGCGTGATGCAGGGCGCGCCGGAGAAGAAAACCGGTGATGACGGGCTCCCAATACCCCCGTACCGTGTTTACAACATCGGCGGCGGCTCACCGGAGAACCTGCTGGATTATATCAGTACGCTGCAAAAGGAGCTTATCCGTGCGCGTATCCTTCCGGAGGATTATGACTTTGAGGCGCATCGAGAGTTGGTCCCAATGCAGCCGGGAGATGTTCCCGTGACATATGCGGATAGCAGCGCGCTGGAAAGAGATTTTGGATTCAAACCATCCATTGACATCGAAACCGGGCTTCGTAATTTCGCAGAGTGGTATAAATACTACTACATCGTTGGCAAAAAGTAACTGTAATACACAGTTGGCTTTGCGAACTGTGAGCAATTACTGCATTTGTCTGTTTACCATTTTATATATTATTCACATTACCGGAGAGACATGCTAAGAAAAGTCAAGAGGAAAACAGTCGATTTTGAGTAAGCAATGCAGGGTACACCAACCTAAGCCGCGCAACGTCCCATAATTTGAAACGGCGGCTCCTAGCTTATAAGAGAAAGGATTAGTTGCCTTCCGGTGCGTCCAGGTACGCCTTGACAGTGGCGTAGTAGGTGCGAAGGAACTTGTTGGTGGAAGCCGTCATGTAAACCTTGTACGGCTTACCCTCGGTACGTTTCCTGCACATGAACTGAAAAATAGGTTCATTTGCCGGGGCTCTTTCCAAGACAGTTCTCATAACCAGAAATAGCGTCCGGCGCAAGGCCGACGAACCGCGCTTGGAGATGCTGCGGCTTCGGACGTCTACCGAACCAGGCTGATATGGTGGCGCGTCAATTCCTGCAAAGGCCACAAGAGCTTTCTTTGAATGGAACCGGCGAACGTCGCCGATCTCCGCCATGAGTTGAGGACCGAGGATGGCGCCAACGCCGTACATTTTCATAACGACGGGATACTCCGGCAGCATCTGAGCAAGTTCGTTCATGCGCTGGCGGAGAACTGCCAGGGAAGTTGAGGATGCCTGGAGCCGGTCTACAGCCTGCTGAACGAGTACCTTTGTGGTGTCGCCTTTCGGCAGAACGCTGGGATAGTCGCAGGAATCCATGTATATATCTCAGAGGCTTTCTCGGTGCTGAAGTAATACCCGTGCCTCCGGCACCATTTCTCATAGCGGCGTGTGAACTCTGCAACGGAGATGCCGCAAACGCACTCGCAATGCCAGAAATGTGTCACAAAATCCACCCATTTCTCGCTGCCATCCGTTCGTGGAGGGCTTGAGAACAGGCGGTTAGCGTCTGGGAAGGTGGAATCAAGCAGAGATATAAGATTATTCTTCTGCATGGTCTGCATCTTGCTGAGCTGCTGGTACTGGCGGTAGCAGGTCTTGAGTAAATGCCGTGTATCCTCCTCAGGAAAATACTGCGGCAAGGAGAGCCAATTATTCAAGGCGTAGTTTGCCAGCTTTACAGCGTCTTTCCTGTCGTCTTGGCTCGTCTCAAACTGTTGTTCCCGTAGTCATGCACCAGGATGGGATTGACGACGGAGACATAGATCCCGCGCTCATTGAGCGCATACAAAACCGGCGCGTGGTAGTTGCCCGTGTATTCCATTACCACGCGGGTCTCACCGGGCAGGCTTTTGAGCTTCTCTGCCAAGCTGCTCAGTTCGCTGTCTGT
>CANRFV010000071.1 GCA_947629985.1 uncultured Clostridia bacterium
GTCACGCATCTTCCCTTATACGGGCACTGCTTACACAGTTTCTTATTGCAGTATCTCGTATCCCCGTTTTTCTTTATGCTTTTCCGGTAAAGAGTCGCACCGCCTGGACAGTACACACAGTCCGCTTCCGGATCCCTTACAAAATATCCCTCTTTCGCGTGTCCCTTCATCCAGTCTGCATGTCCAGCTGGTTTCCCTTCCGACGCTGCCTTTTTTGCCGCTTCCGGTTTGTACCTTACCTCTACAACCTCCATCCCTTCTATACTGTCCTTGTAGGCTTCCGGAATGATCCCCGCATGCAGGCATTTCTTTAACTCCGATGCCTTTCTGCTCGTCGGGTCGCACTCTGCCCACTCATAGTCGATCTCCAGTTCATAGCTGTCCTTCCCTTCGTCCGGGATCACATCTGGGATGATCCCTTCCTCAAGACATTCCACATAATCCGCATCCCGGTGGTAGCCCTTGTCCGCTATGGCATGCATCACCTCCCCGGGGTGATGCCCCTTTATGTATCCCATCGTCGGGGCCAGCTGGCCGTGATCCGTGGCTGCGTTTGTCACGTTATAATCCAGCATCATGTGGCTTTCTGTGTCCACGGCGGTCTGGACATTGTATGCCGTGTCCATTCCGTTCTTGTTTTTCATCAGCCGGCAGTCTGCATCCGTCAGCGACAGCTGCGTCAGCCCTTCCTTTATCATCAGTTCCCGGTAGCCCCTGTACTTTTCCAGCCGCTCCTGCAGCTCCTTGACCTTCCTCTCCAGTTCCTCCCTGGTGAACCTGCCTTCCAGCGCTTCCTCATCTGCGTCGGCTATCTCCATCAGCCTCAGGTATTCCGCTGCATGGTCCCCAATCCATTCCATGCGCTCCTCCAGCTTATGGATGGTAAAGTTCCGGTCCTTGGAATTCCATGCCTTGAACTTGCTCCCGTCTATCGATACATCCCCTGTTTTGAGATCCACCGTGACGCGCTCCGTAAATTCATGGTATAGTTTTTTCATGCAGCCGATGTTGTCCTTCCGGAAGTCCGATATGACCCTGAAATCCGGTGTGAGGCCTCCCATCAGCCATTTGACCTCTATGTTTACCTCGCACGCCCTGGCCAGCTGCCTGGATGACCGGATACGGTTCCTGTATCCGTAGAGGTACAGTTTTACCATGCTGGACGGCGGATAGGACGGCCTTCCCTCAATGGCCGGTTTTGTATTTAAAAATCCCATCTTGCCGAGGTCCACATTGTCCACGAAATATCTGATGATCCGTGCGGTGCTGTCCGGCGCCACAAGGGCATCGAAGGTCGTGATCATGACCTGGTTGACATCGATCGCTGGATTTATATATGGCATAGCCGGTACCTCCATACTGCTCCAAAAGATACTCATATCATACCACATATGGCAAGAAAAGTCCTCTTTTCCAGGATATTTAGTGTATTTTATTCAGTTTTCAAGGTGCATTTTTCTATATGTGAACGCCGGAACACCGGCAGTATCACCTGGTCATTGTATCGTTAGTTTTCGGACAGTCTCCCCCACAGGAATTCCCATCATCACGGACACTGACAAAAACAGTGCCAGCATTTTTTTGTTCTTCATGCTTCTTTCCTCCTTCATAATCATTTTTACTTTTATAAATCACCGCCCTATTGCGGTCATTTTCTATGTTTATCCTTTTACTGCGCCAATAGTAATCCCCCTGGCAAAGTATTTCTGCAGGAATGGATATACCGCCAGGAGTGGTGCTGCAGAGGCTACTACCACACAATATTTTAACTGCTGAGCCATTTTTGCTCCTTCAATTGCTGAACGTCCAATGGAAGACGCAGCTTTTGACTGATTTAGCAGAATCAGGTTCCGAATTACCACCTGCAGCGGCATTTTATCTTCGCTTCCCAAAAACATGAGCGGATAAAAGAACTGATTCCAGAAACCTGTGGCATAAAAAAGGCAGAGCACTGCGATGATCGTTTTCGCAAGCGGAATACCGATCCAGAAAAAGTATCCAAAATCACTACAGCCATCAATCTTAGCCGCATCCAATAATTCTTCCGGCAAACTGCTTTCAAAAAATGAACGACACACGATCAGATTATAGACCGAAAGCGCCACTGGCAAAATCACACCCCAGATGGAATCATATATCCCCACCTTTCTTACCGTCAGGTACATAGGAATCAGGCCACCGTTAAAAAACATAGTGAATGTAAACAGAAACATGATTTTTCTTCTTCCCGGCAAATCCCTGCGAGAAAGCGCGTATCCCGCCGGGATGGTTATGCCAATGGCAATCGTCGTTCCGATCACTGTCTGCAAGACAGTATTCATATATCCCCGCCACAAAGGCGTATATTTAACCATCTGCCTATACCCTTCTAAATACAATTCTTTGGGAAACAATAGCATTTTTCCGCTCCCCACAACCGCCGGATCCGTCACCGAGGCGATCAGAACATAGTAAAGCGGATAGAGGATTATAATACTGATAAGAATCAGTAACGCATAGACACCATATCGAAAAAACCTGTCATTGTTTAAAATTCCTTTTTTCATCCTCTCGTCTCCTCAAAAAATACTGATATCACTAAAACGTTTGGCAATCGCATTCGATAGAAGGAGAATAATAAAATTAACCACCGAGTTAAACAATCCAACTGCCGTAGCGAAACTATATTGCGCGCTTTGCAGGCCCGCCTTATATACATAGGTGGAGATCAGCTCACTCACCATAGTATTGGTTCCATTCTGCATAAGATACGCTTTCTCATAACCAACATTCATGATATTTCCCACCGTCAGAATCAACATAAGGATGATCGTCGGCATGAGCAACGGGATTTCAATATACTTGATCTTCTGGAAGATTGAGGCACCATCCAAAGTGGCCGCCTCATAATAATCCGGACTAATGCTAAGCAGAGCAGCAATATAGATTACCGCATTAAACCCCATCGACTGCCATATTCCGGAACCAATATAGAGAGGGCGGAACCATTCGGCTAAGCTTGTAAAGAAAATTGCCTTACCTCCCAGAGAAGTAATGATATTATTAATCAGACCTTCTGTAGAAAACAATAGGCTGATAATGCTGATAATGATCACGCTTGATAAAAAATACGGCGCGTAAGAAATCGTCTGCACAGCTTTTCTTATTTTCCCGTTTTTCACCTGGTTTAGAAGCAGCGCAAAAATAATTGGAATCGGAAACGTGATAAAAAGCGAAAGAAGGCTGAGCACCACCGTATTTTTTATTGCCGTGACTGCAATACTTGTTTGAAAAAACTGTGCAAAATGCTTAAACAGGGGTTCCGCCCATGGGCTGCTGATAATGCCCTCGCGGATCTTAAAATCCTTAAAGGCGATGAGTAGTCCATACATGGGATAATAGGCAAACACTATAATCCACACGGCGGCCGGCAATAGCAGAACATAGAGCTGCCAACTGCGTAAAATTTTTTTTAAATTTCTTTTCTTTTTCATTTTCACTCCTCTCTCATGCCGATATCATTGTTTATGAAAATCCGGCGCGAAGCGGGGGCACATATACGGCCCCCAGCTTTCACTCATTGTGGCACCTCACCTGCAGGACAAGAGGATTTAACCCTCACATCCGTAAAGCGACGTATGTATTGGGCATACTTTTCCACTACCGATTTATCAAGAAAGTTCTGCTCCGTATACTCGCAGATCACACCGATCTGCTCAGCCTTGGAAATCCCCAGAGGATGATATGGCATAAGCTCAATCAGCTTCACACAAGGATGCTCATTGGCAAGACACGCTACCTTTTTTAAATGATCCTCGTAGTCGTTGATACCAGGAATGATCGGACAGCGCAACATTACCCGCGTCCCTACATTGTCCAATGCATATAGGTTATCCCATATTTTCTTTTGGTCTTTCCCTACATAGCGCAAATGTTTTTGAGCATCTGTCTCCTTACAGTCGTAAAGAAACCAGTCCGTAAACCTGCTCGCCTTTACGATTTTATCCCTATCTGTAAAACCTGACGTCTCTATGCACACAGAATAGCCTTTCCGATGGCACTGCTCCAGCACCTCATACATGCCCTGGAACTGCAAAAACGGCTCGCCACCGGAAAATGTCACACCACCTTCCTCTCCAAAGAACACATCATCCCTGGCGATATGCTCCATAATTTCTTCTACCGTGTATTCTCTTCCCAAAAGCTCAAGTGCCCCAAATACACATTGTTCCACACACTTCCCACAACCAATGCATTTTTCCCGCTCAATAATATGTTTTCCGTCATCCAGCTTGTGCACCCCCAAAGGACACACGGCCGCGCATTTCCCGCAATAGCTACATTTTCTCTGCACAAAAGAAAGCTCCGGCTTGGTGCGTTTTCCCTCCGGATTGTGACACCACACACAATTAAGTGGACAACCTTTAAAAAACAATACAGTGCGGATTCCCGGCCCGTCATGGACGGAAAAATGCTGTATGTTGAATAAATTTATCTTCATTTTTCCTCCCTTCTCATCCTGCCGCATAGCGGGATATTACTTCATTTTGCAGGGCCTCCCCTATTTTTACAAAGAAGTCGCTATACCCACCAATACGTACCAGAAGATCCTTATACTGTTCCGGTTCCTGCTGCGCGCGCCGGAGCTCCGCCTCGTCCACCACATTGAACTGCAGTTGCACCCCTTCCGTTTTCAGATAGCCTTTTATAAGAGCAATTACTTTCTCAGGCGGAATTTCTTTGTTTAATTTGACATTAACTGATGTCCCTCCCAAAAAACGTGACGGCTCCCATGAAACAATCGAAGCAAGAGATAGTGTAGGACC
>CANRFV010000072.1 GCA_947629985.1 uncultured Clostridia bacterium
AAGAACAAAGTCGTTTTTATGTGGATTGGCGCGGGGCTTTTGATTATTATTCTCTGCTCCGCTCTTTTTGCCTCCTGTACGGCTATGCTTTCGTCGTCGGGGTCTATGACTTTTACTACGTCATATCTCAGTGAAGATGAAGATATGACGGGTGCCGAGGATTACTATAAGGCTCTTGAAGAAGCCCTAAAATCTGAGATTGACGGCTATGAATCAACCCACAGCTATGACGAGTACATATTCAATCTCGACGAGATTTACCACGACCCGTATGTTCTGATTTCGCTCTTATCTGCGATGAACGACGGAGCGTTTGAGCTTTCGGACGTAAAGGATTTTCTTTCGACGCTATTTGAAACGCAGTATGCGCTGACCGAAGAAGTGACGGTGGAAACAAGATACCGTACCGAAACGCAGACCGAGTGGCGGCTTTACATTGACCCGTATACGGGTCAGCCTGTGTATAACCCCTATACAGGCGAGTATCTGACGTACCCTGTCGAGGTCGAGGTGCAGGTGCCTTACGACTATTACATCTGCACAGTCACGCTCACAAGCGCCGACCTCGACTATATTGCAAGAGAGCTTTTGGACGATGAGCAGTTGCTTCTGTATGAGGCGTATATGGAAAATAAAGGGAATCGTGAAGATTTATTTGATTAGAAGGAGGAAACAATTTGAGCAAATATGAAAGGGTCTGCGAGGAAATATCGCTGACCGAAAAGAAGCTGAACAGCATAAAAGCGAAGCTGAAAAAGCTTTATGAGAGCAAGACTGAGCTTGAAAACGTCGAAATAGTTAACGCGGTCAGGGAAATTGTCGTTGACGGAGCCGACCTTATGGCGTTTCTTTCCGAGCTTAAAGCCGGAAAAATTGCCAAAACAAAGGAGATAAAAGCCGATGAATAAAATATTATCCATGCTTGCGGCGGCGGTTTTTATGCTTAACTCCGTTGCGGTTCCCACATTTGCGGAGGGAACCGAAACAGAATACGACGAGTACGGCGTTGAAGTTGAAACGGTTGACGAGGAAACCGAGATTTGCGATGATGAAATCATAGCCGCAAAGCCGAACATAACGGAAAGAGAACCCGAAAAGCCGAAATCCGAAACGCCGGTAAAACCGCCTGTGACCGCTCCCGAAAAGGAAGAAACCGAGCCGAAGCCTATTCCCGAAGATGAACCCTACGAGCCTTTCGGCGAATGGGACTTGAATCTTGACGGCTTTGACCTCGGCAATCTAAGCGACTTAATGAGCGGAATACCTCTTGACGGTCTTTTTGACGGATTTATGTCGGGATTAGAAGCCGAACCCGAAACCGGCGAGCCTTTTGAGGAAGAGGGCAACGCATACACAAGAGATTTGCTGTATGACAAGGACTGCCACAAGCAGTTTATAACCGTTCAAACCCGAAGCGGCAACACATTCTACATAGTCATTGACTACGATTCACCCGTAAACGCCGAGGAGGAGCAGTATCAGGTGTACTTCCTCAATATGGTTGACGACGCCGATTTGCTGTCGCTTTTGGACGAAGAAACCGCTACGGCGCTTTCAACCTGTAACTGTACGGATAAATGCGTTTTAGGTAAGGTCAAAGTAGATTGCCCTGTCTGCAAAAACGATTTGACGGTCTGCAAAGGCACTGAACCCGAACCACAGGAAACCGAGGAACCGTCTGTCGAGGAAACTCACGCCGAAGAAAAAGAGCAGTCGAAGCCGAGCAAAAAGAACAATATGCTGCCTATAATCGGGGTGATAGGTGTGGTCGCGGTCGGCGGCTTGGCGTTCTACTATTTCAAATTTATTAAGGGCAAGAAGAAAAACGATATGGACTTTTACGACGACGAGGGGTATGAGGAGCATTATGTGAACGAGGACGAACCCGACGAGGACAGTAGCAGAGGAGATGATGAGGAGGAAGAGCAAAATTAAACGTCGCTTTTCGGAAAATCTTTTTTCGGGTATTGCATTTTTTCAAAGTCTGTGATATACTATCAGTAGGAAATTCCAACTTTCTAACGAGGAGATATTACTATGATAGCAGAGTTCAGAACAAAGTCGCAGATCACCATACCGAAAGAGATAGTCGCAAGCTTAGGACTTACCGAGGGCGATAAGCTCGACATCTTTGAAAAAGACGGCGAGATTCGCATCGTTCCTGTCGTCGTATATCCGAAAAAATATGTCGAGGAGTTGTGCGCGGAAATTGAAGATGTAAAGGCAAAGGTCGCCGCGGGCGAACATCCTGTTTTCGACAGTGTAGACGCGCTTTTTGCAAGTCTCGGGGAGGAATAATGGCGTACAAAATCACATACACTCACAGGTTTTTGAAGCGCTTTGAAGATCTCACCGAACAGGAAAAGAGACAGATCCGAAACAAGCTGAATATTCTTGCAGAAAATCCCTCTCACCCATCTTTGCGAACAAAAAGGATTCAAGGATCGAAGGGGTTATTTGAATGCAGCGTCAACATGGATATTCGGATAATCTGGTATTACGAAGGAGATAAACTTATTATTATAGTTGATGTCGGACATCACGACATTCTTAAACAGTATTAGAAGTCAACCCGCTTTTGGAAACAAAGGCGGATTTTTAATTTTACAGTCTGCAAAGATGCAGGATTTTGAGTTTTAGACTCAATTTTCCTGCATTTTTGTAATTTTAAGGAGGAATTATATGGAAAATTACAAGCTTGTCATAGCAGAAAAACCCTCGGTCGGAATGGCAATCGCTAAGGCAATAGGCGCCACTACTCGTGATGATGGTTATATTTACGGCAACGGCTACATCGTTTCGTGGTGCGTCGGGCATCTTGTGGGGCTTGCCGACGCGGGAGCGTATGATGAAAAATACATTAGATGGTCGCTTGTCGACCTGCCTATTATCCCCGACCGTTGGCTCTATGAAATCTCGCCGGACAAGGGCAAGCAATTTTCGATTCTGAAAAAGCTCATGCAGGACGAGCGAGTAACCGAAGTTATCTGCGCGACAGACGCAGGCCGCGAGGGAGAGTTAATTTTCCGGCTCGTTTATAATATGGCGGGCTGCAAAAAGCCTTTCAAGCGGCTCTGGATAAGCTCAATGGAAAACAGTGCGATTTTAGACGGTTTTGCGAATCTTCGCGACGGCTCTGAGTTTGACAATCTTTATACCACCGCGCTCTGCCGTGCAAAAGCCGACTGGCTTGTAGGAATCAACGCGACAAGGCTGTTTTCAAAGCTCTACGACAAAAAGCTTGTTGTCGGCAGAGTTCAGACTCCGACCCTTGCGATGCTCAGTGAGCGTGAAGACAAAATCCGCAATTTCACAAAGGAGAAATATTTCAACACGCATATCTCAACAAACGGCTTGACAGCAGACAGCGAAAGGATTTCAGATGAAAATAAGGCAAAGGAAACAGCGGCGGTTTGTGATAAAAAGCAAGCCGCCGTTTCGTCTGTCAAGAAGGAGAGAAAGACCGAAAATCCGCCTCGGCTTTATGACCTAACAACTCTGCAAAGAGAAGCAAACCGCTATTTCGGATTCACCGCACAGCAGACCCTCGACCTCGTGCAATCGCTCTATGAAAAACAGCTTCTGACATATCCGAGGACAGACAGTCAATACATAACCGAGGATATGCAGGACACCGCAAAGCGTGTAATATCCGCAGTTTGCAGGACTTTGCCAATCTTCTCGGGTACGAAAATCTCGTCGGATATTCAGCGCATAACCGACAACTCCAAAGTAACGGATCACCACGCCATTATTCCTACCGTGCAGCTTGAAAGAGCGGAATTATCTTCCTTGCCAAAGACAGAACGGCAGATTTTGGAGCTTGTTTCGATGCGGCTTCTGTGCGCGGTCGGCGAGAAACATATTTATGACGAGATAAAGGTCATTCTGACCTGCGAGGGCAACGAGTTTAAGGCGAGCGGCAAAACCGATGTTCAAAAAGGCTGGCGAGAGGTTTATGAGCAATTCCGCAAAGCGCTTAATTCCCCCGAAAAAGAGGAACAGTCGGAAATACCGGAAGTCAAGGAGGGAGATATATTTCCTGCCGTCGAATCCTCCGTCACCGAGCATTACACCTCGCCGCCGAAAGCGTTTACAGAGGACACCTTGCTGTCTGCAATGGAAACGGCTGGGAAAGAGAGCTTTGAAGATGACACCGAGAAAAAGGGCTTAGGCACACCGGCGACAAGGGCGGGTATAATCGAAAAGCTCGTGAAATCGGGCTTTGCCGAGCGCAAAGGAAGGTCACTTATTCCGACCGCGGACGGCGTGGAACTTATAAAAATCCTGCCCGAAACGGTCACTTCACCCGAAATGACCGCCGAGTGGGAAAACGCGCTTTTGCAGATTGAGCGCGGAAACGCAAGCGGCGAGGATTTTCTCAAAGGCATAGAAGACTTCACGAAAAATATCGTGAACGAATACCGCTCAGCCATGCCGTCGAACGCCTTTGAGGGGAACAAGGAAGTCATAGGCGTATGCCCTCGCTGCGGTTCGGAGGTCGTTTGCGGTCGGGGCAGATACTACTGTACTAACAAAGACTGCGGCTTCTGCCTGTGGGAGGATAATAAATTTTTCTCATCTAAGCGCAAAAGGCTCACCAAAAGCCTTGCCGCCGAGCTTCTCAAAAACGGAAAAATCAGGCTCAAAGGCTGTTACTCCGAAAAGAGCGGCAAGACCTATGACGCGACGGTTCTGCTCGATGATTCGGGAGAAAAGTATGTAAACTTTAA
>CANRFV010000073.1 GCA_947629985.1 uncultured Clostridia bacterium
ACGGCAGCAAAGTGGGCAAGTAGAATTTCCCCACAAGCATATAGGTGATGCCGTTGACCTCTTTGTACTTTTCCATCACACAGACCTCCTTTTTTCCTCCATCATACAGAGAGATCCGCTGTCTGTCGAATGTGTGAAAGGGAAACTTACAAAAAATCTTTGAAAACCTGGGTCCACCGGATAATCTTACATTGTAATTTTCGTATTCTAGTGGTAACCTTAAAGAAAAGTTATCTCTCGTTTAATCCGTCAAATCAGTCTTGTCCAAGGAAGAAGGCCTATTATGATAGTAACTTATTTCCCCGCCAAAGGGGCAAATTCACCCATTCTCAACTCGAGGCCATAGAGATGGCTAAGAAGCTCTCTCCTGCTTTTGATGAGGACAGTCCAACCCTCACGCGAAAGAAAAGGACTGCGTGAGCGCTGCCCAAAGAACCAGACCTATGAAACAAAAATCTCATGCTGATTAGCCTCGCAGAATGCATTAAGCGTCATGTTGTTGAATTTCGTCCTTCTTAGAAACTAAAAACACAAATCGTTTGATGATATTGGAGCAAAATATGAACTTATCAAAAATACGGATAAAAAATTACCGCCTTCTTACAGATGCCGAGTTGGATATCGATGATAATACAACACTGATTGTTGGTAGAAATAATACCGCCAAAACTTCTTTAATTAATTGCATATCCAATGTAATACAAGGGAAACCATTTTCATATGATGATTACCCTCTTGAGAAAAGAAATGATTTGTCTTCATTAATTCTACAATTATTAGAAGGACGGCTCACTTATAATGAATTTTGTAAGAGACTCCCTCTAATCTCAGTAGAGTTCATAGTAGATTACTCATTGGAAAATCCAGAAGCTAATTTAGGATCTCTATCCCCGTTTATCATTGACATTGATGTAGATACAACTATTGCAATTCTTCGTGTTGAATACAGACTCAAAGCAGATGAAACCTCTTTAAGGAAGTTCTTTGTTTCCTCTAGTGAAGATGGGGCAACTTTACCTAGTGCAGAGGATATCAAACGTTTACTAACCGATAAATTTACCTCGCTCTTTGAACTTGTAATTCTCGCTGTAAATCCAGCCAATCCTGATGAAACTCAAGTCAAAAGTCAAAACGAGCTATCAGATTTATTCCCAATATACCAAATTCCTGCAGAACGAGTACTTGGGGAGGATGGTGCACAAAATAACAGTTCTCTTGGTGCGCTTATCTCAAGTTATTTTGACATAAGCGAAAATGAGCTTGATTCAAAAATTGCTGAAGAAGTAATTTCATTGCGTAAAATGATTGAAACTGCAAACCAAGAGGTTCAAAAGAAAAGCAATACATTACTTAGCAAAGTAGTTAATGATGCCATCGGCTTTGGTTACCCAAATGGAGAAGAATTACAGCTTGCGGTTGCTACCCAACTAAAAATAGACGAACAAATCAAAAATCAGACAAAACTTACATATGTATCAAAAGGTTCACAAGAATCTCTTCCAAGTTCACACAATGGCCTTGGATACAAAAATTTAATCAAGATGGAGTTTCTCCTTGCTGCATTTGCTAAAGAGGTTGAGACCGGATCAGTTGCATGTATACCCCTGCTATTTATTGAAGAACCTGAGTCCCATATGCACCCACAGATGCAACATTCATTTGCGGATTATTTGGAGACCTTTCTTGGTAAAATCACTTCAATACATATTCAAACTTGCCTGACAACACATTCGGCTCACATAGCCAACACTTTAGACTTCTCAAAGATTCGTTATGCCCAAAAAACAAACAAAGGAGTCATTTATAAAAACCTGCAAGAGTTCGTGGAAGAGAATGTTGACAACAGCGCCTTTATAAAAAAGTACTTAACCTTAAGTCGATGCGACTTATTCTTTGCAGATAAGGCTATCCTTGTAGAGGGGGCATCTGAACGACTTCTAATACCTGATATGATTGAGAAATGCAGTGTAACTGGCCTATTTGATTCCAAAACATATAAGTTGCCTGCACAGTATTATACACTCATAGAAGTAGGTGGAGCCTATTCATATCTCTTCATTCCATTTATGGAATTCCTTGGGATTCCTTGTCTTATTATTACTGATATCGACTCTGTTTCTGACAATAGATCAGTTGCTGTAAGCAAAGGCGATTCAACATCTAATGCTACTATTAAATGGTGGATGAAGACATGCAACGGTATAACAAACGACAAGACCAAGAAGATTAATTTAAAAGACGTGATTTCTCTCCAGCAAGAAAAAAAGACTATTGGAAAATGCCATATAGAATACCAAACAGAAGAGGATGGACTCTGTGGGCATTCACTGGAAGAGGCCATACGGAATGTTAACAGAACATATTATGGGTTAACGTCGCCTGTAACAGAGACATCCATAGCGTTTACCGGGAAAAGCAAAACAGACTTTGCTCTATCGTTGATTCAAGACAATCCAAATTATAGAATTCCACAATATATTAAAGATGGGTTAGTATGGCTAAATGAACAAAGTGTCGTTGAATAAGAAGGATGGCTCACCAATGGAAAGCACTAACTACAGTAGAGCTAAGGCAAACGCTGATCGAGTTGACGAAATAATCATTTCAACGCTTCAAGAGGGACAAAGTTTTCGTGTGGAAGCTGGCGCGGGTTCTGGAAAAACTTACTCATTAAAGAAGGTAATTGAGTGGATTCAAGCGAATAAATTAAGCTACTATCAGAGAAAGCGGCAGAATGTCATATGTATTACTTATACCAATGCTGCTGTGGATGTGATTTCTGAACGATTGCCAAAGAACTCTTTTATCATCCCATCAACAATCCACTCATTTGCTTGGAATGCAATCAAACAATATCAAGGAGAATTGTTAAATATTATCAGCAGAGACAGCAACTTTCAGACAGATGAAGGAGACTTTACCAAGGTTAATGAGATAAGATACACTTTGGGTCATCGCTACATCGAAAACGGTGTACAATATCTATATCATGATGATGTATTGAATTTATTCTGCACGCTGTTAGACAACAGAAAATTTCGCAACATTTTTTCAAACAAATACCCTCTAATCTTAATAGATGAATACCAAGACACATATAAACCAATTATTGATCTCTTCATAAAGTACTTCATTTCAAATAATGAAGGTCCACAATTTGGTTTCTTTGGTGATGCCTGGCAAACAATTTACCAATCAAATAAGGCTTGTGGGCAAATCACACATGAAAATCTTGTAGTCATAAATAAAGGCGCAAATTTTAGGTCAGCGCCTAGAATTGTCCAAGCTCTTAACAAAATACGTCCCGAGTTACCACAACTATCGGCTGTCGATGGTTTTGAGGGTGAAGTTATAGTAGTCTCTTGTGATGACTATTCCGGAATCCGAAGAAATGATCGCATTTTCAAGGATGATTTACCTGTTGATGAACTGAGAGATAGACTCAACGGCCTTATAAACCATTTGAAAAGTATAATTCCTGATACAGAAAATGTAAAAACACTAATGATTACTCATAAAGTGCTCGCATCTCAGCAAGGTTATAGACGATTACTCGAAATCCTCAATGATGGTTTACGTGACAAGCAAGATATTTTTCTCCTATTCTTTATGAATACAGTTGAGCCAATTTATAAAGCTATACAGACATCAAACATGCAATTGCTATTCGATACGCTTGGCATTAAACGATATCCAATAACAAAGCGATCAGAAAAAGAGAAGTGGAAGCAGTTAGAGCATGATTTAATAGACGCAAGAGAGAAACGATGCATAGATGTTTTAGAAACTGTTATAAGTTCTGGACTTGTGCCAATCCCTCCAGACATCGAGAGTTATTATGAAATGTATTATACCGCTCCAGATCTATCATATTCCGGCGCATCTTTAAAAGATTTCTTCGAATTAGAGTATACCCAATTCCTAGCAGCCATTGATTTCCTATATCCAGAAGCTGAATTTTCAACTGAACACGGTGTCAAAGGCGAAGAATATGATAATGTTATATTTGTTATCGGAAGAGGATGGAATCAATATCAATTTGAATACTATGCGCCAATGATAACTGGTACCACTTCGATTCCAGAGGAAAAAGAAGCCTCTTTTGTAAGAAATAGAAACCTGTTTTATGTCTGTTGTTCAAGACCTAGAAAAAGACTAATATTATTTATAACGATTCCTCTAAATCCGGAATTTAAATCTTTTCTTTCGGATTTTGTTGGAGGAGACAATATCTTTACATATAGCCAATATCTCGAATGCTAATCTCCTAGTATTCACTGTAACTATTGCAACTTTGTTTGTTGTCATCTATCATTGCGGGATTATGCCATATGCCCTAATACACGCGAATCCCCGGTCAGCTTTCACTGACCGGGGACTCGTTTTAGATATACAGGATGTCTTTCCACCTCTTGGTGCGGCAACAGGTTCGGCAGGTAGTAGTCCCCTACCAGCGTATAGCCGATGCCGTTGATCTCTTTGTACTGTTCCATCGCGCAGACCTCCTTTTTTCTTCCATCATACCAGGACGTCCGCAGCCTGTCGAATGTGTGAAAAAGAGTTTTCACTCGCCCTTTCTATACGCCCAGTGGCTCGCCACGCGGCACTTGACCAGCGCTCCCTCCGCC
>CANRFV010000074.1 GCA_947629985.1 uncultured Clostridia bacterium
ACTGCACGGACGATAGATACAGGCGGAAATGCTCCTGATTCAAATCAAGGCGGTGTAGCTGTTCTGGAACCCAAAGCCTACGGAATTTGTTCTAAGCACAGCAATGCTATGCTGTCGGATAATCCGCATAGTGGTTTTTATGAGGCAGCTACCAGCAGAACGCTTGACCAAAGCGGCGGAAATTCCGTCACATCGAATCAGGGCGGCATTTGCGTGGTAGCACCTGCCCCGGAGACCTTTGACGTTCGTTTCACATCAGATGGTACGAAAAATGCTCGTGGTCATTGCAATCCGACTGAGATATCCCGATATCTTGATACGAGTGAAGCGAACCCCGACTCAAATCATGACGGAGTTGCGGTGGTTGCTCTCGAACCCGGTGCAGCATCCCGTGTCGGCGGTCATGTCTATGCTGACGGCAAATGCGGTACGCTCCGTGCAAATGCCGGAGATAATCAGCAGGCTGTCGTGATGCCCGAAACATTCTCATTGCAAGGCTCGATGATCGGTCGTTCTGAAAAGAACGGTCCGCAGGGTGATGGCATCAATGAAGATGTATGTTTCACATTGAATACAGCAGACCGCCATGCTGTTGCGGCACCTGATCCATCGTATACAATTTCAAGAGATAATCATTTCGCCGTTTCCGAGGAAGTATCCGTCACAGCGGTGGCGAAAGGTCCTGCGACAGTTGCAGTACCGACCCCCGATCATTATTGCACCAGTAAAAATTCTCATCATACCGTTGCCGCTCATGAGCAAGCAAATACGCTGGTCGCATCGGATTGGAAAGATCCGCCGCTTGTGAATGATACGCCGAATAACGAGCCGATGTATATCGTTCGCCGCCTGACTCCCGTGGAGTGCGCCCGTTTGCAGGGATTCCCGGATTGGTGGTGCGCCGACCTTGCGACTCCTGATCCTTCCGATGAGGAGATCGTTTTCTGGACGGAAGTCTGGGATACATGGCGGCAGGTCACCAATCCAAAAGGCAAACCGAAAACGGAAAAACAGATCCGAAAATGGCTTGCTGCTCCGTATACGGATTCGGCAGAATATAAATTGTGGGGAAATGGTGTCGCATTGCCCTGTGTATATTTCGTACTCTGCGGCATTGCTTGGGCGGCACAGAATTCTGAGAGCCATGCAGCAAATTGTGAACAAAGTGATACTAAGTTGTTACCCTAATTCACAAAAATTTATCAGGTAGAATTAACACAAAATTTTCCTCGATAATTCGTCATATCTCACACTTGCTATTCTGTGCAGAACGAGTTAAAATGTGACTACGATCAAAACCGCTACCCGAACGGTGGGCGGCGGCACAATTCAAGGAGGTCACATTATGAACATCAAGTTTATCATTGAAAAGAAAGAACGCAAGGCACTGGCACAAAAAATCGGCGAGCTGATCGGAGCAGAGGTCAAGTATCTCGGTGTACCGAGCTGCGCCTATCAGATCGATTTCTTTACGATCGATAAGGACTGCGTTCTGCATTTCGATGACAGGAGCGATACCAAAATCGTGGAAGAAGTTCTGGACGGGCTGTACAAAGCAGGATTTGATGCGGAAGAAACTCCGGAGAAACTGACGGTTCAGATGCCTGCCGATTCCCTGAGTGAGCCAACGATCAACAGGATCAGGCGCATTTTAGAGAACAAGGAGGCACTTTTTAAAGCAGCATTGCGGACGGATAGCCTTGAAATTGAAGTCACGGAAACTACAGTGAATTTCCCGTGGTTCACAATTGAGGAGAACGGTGATACAGACGCATACAGCAAATTCATTTCCTTGCTCTGCAAGTTTGCCAAAAATCAAAAACGCATCAACAACAAGCCCGACACCAGCGACAACGAGAAATACGCATTCCGCTGTTTTCTGCTTCGCATCGGCATGATCGGTGCAGAATACAAGATGGCAAGAAAAGTGCTGCTCCGCAACCTGACAGGCAGTGCAGCATTCCGTCATGGACGCCCGGAAGGAGAAGATGAAAATGAAATTTCCGAATGAACAAGAATTGAAAGCCCTGCGGGAGCAGTATCCCGCAGGCACATTCATCCGCCTGAAACACATGGAAGATCCCTACGCTCCCGTGCCGCCCGGCACGGTCGGCGAGGTGGCACTCATTGATGATGACGGAAATATCCACATGAAATGGCAGAACGGCAGCAGCCTTGCACTGATCGAAGGGGTAGATGATTTCGAGATCATTTCCGGCAGAAATGGGGACTCCGGAAATTAAGAGACCCTCCTCCATTTTACTCAATGATACCATAAAATTGCAAGTAAATCAAGTGTGTAAATACACCAGACTTTTGGCGAAATACAGCCGAAAAGATTGTGTAACTATGGTATTGAATTATCTTCCGAAAGACGGTAATATAGGATATGCCGAAGGGGAAAACCCCTCAAAAATAAACTTTTGGAGGATACGAACATGAACGCAAAAACAGAGGCACAGATCAGAAGAATGAAGGAGCAGACGATTGGAGTCGAGATTGAGATGAACAACATCACCAGAGAAAAGGCTGCCGAAATTGCCGCCGAGTTCTTCGGAACCAATCACAGCGAGTACACTGCAGACCGCAACGGCTACTACACTTGGAGCGCATGGGATGCACAGGACAGAGAATGGAAATTCCAGAAAGACGTCAGCATCAGCGGACCGGAGAGCGAAAAATGCGAAATGGTCACCCTGATCCTGCACTACGAGGAAATCGAGACCTTGCAGGAGCTTGTGAGAAGACTCCGCAAGGCAGGCGCAAAGAGCGACTACACCAGAGGATGCGGCGTTCACATTCACATTGGAGCGAAGGGACACACACCGAAGAGCCTGAGAAACCTTGCGAACCTGATGGCAAGCCACGAAACCCTGATCGCCGAGGCAATCAAGATCGACAGCTACCGCATGAGCCGCTACTGCAGAACGGTTGACCCACGCTTCCTTGAACAACTCAACAAGAAAAAGCCCACCACGATGGCGCAGGTCGCAGACATCTGGTACAGCGCACAGGGATGCAGCTACGGCAGAAATCATCATTACAACGAAAGCCGCTACCATATGCTTAATCTCCACGCTACCTTTACAAAGGGCACGATCGAATTCCGCCTTTTCCAATTCGACAAGCCTGCAAACGGCAAGCAGAACGGGCTTCACGCAGGCAAACTTAAAAGCTACATTCAGCTTTGCCTCGCAATGAGCCAGATGGCAAAAGACCTGCGGAGTGCAAGCCCGAAAGAACAGCAAAAAGAAAACAAAAAGTTCGCCATGCGGACTTGGCTGATGCGGATGGGCTTCATTGGTGACGAATTCGCCACCGCAAGAGAAACCCTCACCCAGAACCTTTCCGGCGACAACGCATTCCGGTTTGGCAGAAGCTGAACCGAATGCACGGCAGTGGGGCGCACACAGCCCCACACCGCTGCCGTGTCGGCAAGGAGAGCGTTTCTTTGGTAAACACCCCACCCCTTAAAAGCCGCCCACACAGCGCAACACAAACGCTTTGTGGGGAAAGAATATTCCGGACAATTATTTACAAAATTGTTCCGTGATGTTTGGTACATTTATGGTGCAAAAAAGCGTTGACTTACTGTGAAAAACATGGTAATATAACAGTGCCGCCAACGAAATGGCAGCATCACAATTCCAAAAAGAAAGCGAGGAAACCGGTATGAAAAAATATTACATCGCCTACGGCTCAAACCTGAATGTTCGGCAGATGCGTTACCGCTGCCCCGGTGCAAAGCCCATCGGCATCACGGTGATCCCGAATTACGAGCTGCTTTACAAGGGCAGCAAGACAGGCGCTTACCTGACCATCGAGCCGAAAAAGAACAGCATCGTTCCTGTTGTGATCTGGGAAGTCACGGAAGCGGACAAGGAACGGCTCGACATCTACGAGGGCTGCCCGACCTTTTATTACAAGAGAGCGGTTCGCCTTCCGGTGAAACTGGCAGATGGCAAGATCAAACGCCTGACCGCATTTATTTACATCATGCACGAGGAGCGCAAGCTGGGAATCCCGTCACCGCACTATATCCGCACCTGCGAAGAAGGATACCGCAACTTTGGATTCGATACAAAGTACCTTGACACTGCATACCTGAGAAGCATCGAGGAGGACTGAAAATGAAAGAACGAGTTTTTGAAAAGCGCACCTGCCCGAAATGCGGGCAGATCTACACCGACCGTCCTGCCAATTCCCGTGTGGATGGCAGCCGGATCTGCCCCGACTGCGGAACGAGAGAAGCTCTCGAAAGTATCGGCGTAGGGCGTGAGGAACAGGACAAGATCCTCAGCATCATTCACCGAAATTACCAAAATTAGCACACACACGGTGCACACGTTCGCCGCTGTGGGGCAGGAACGGATCGCTCCAAAAGTGATCCCCTTCGGCAAATCTGCCCCACAAAAGCGAATCTGCGCCGTTTTCGTCGCATTCATAATATACACAATAAATCGCCTGAAAAAGGGCGATTTTTTCTGGTATATTAGTGGGTTGACTTATTTACATTTTTGAGGTAATATATACACAACGCAAGGGAAACCAAGCGAAAATTACGAATTTTGGAGGAAAAAACAATGATGAGT
>CANRFV010000075.1 GCA_947629985.1 uncultured Clostridia bacterium
ACCTTGTAAGACTTCATATGCGTGCGGAAATTGACCGTGTGACCGCAATATTCAGGCTTTTCAAGAATGTGGCAAATTGTCTGCGTACCCCAGCGAGAGGTTTTTGCATTGTGTCTGCCGTTGTCCCTGCCTTGCGAAAGGGCGTAGGCTGTCGGTGTGGGAATGCCTTGTTCCGTTAAGATACGGGCAATTTGTGTCGGACCGTAACCGTCAATGCAGAGCTGAAAAATCTTGCGGACAACCTCTGCGGCGGGTTCATCAATCACCCACAAATTTTTGTCGGCATCAGATTTTTTGTAGCCGTAAATGGGCGGACAAAGATGTTTCCCCGATTCGCCTTTTGCCCTGAAAACCGCCTTGATTTTCTTTGAACAATCACGGGCATACCAGTCATTGAAAATGTTCTTGAACGCCATTAACTCGTTCTCATTTTTGGCAGTGTCCACTCCGTCATTCACGGCGATATAGCGGACATCAAATTCGGGAAAAATTATCTTGATAAGTTCACCTGTTTTGAGATAATCACGTCCCAGACGGCTCAAATCTTTTGTAATTACAATGCCGATTTTTCCGTTCTCAACATCTGCCATCATCGCCTTAAATCCACTGCGTTCCCACGTTGTACCACTCACTCCGTCATCAACGTAGAAAACCGTGTTGAGAAAGCCATTTTCATCAGCATATTTCTGGAGAATTGCCTTCTGATTTGTGATACTGTTGCTCTCACCGTCAAGCATATCGTCCTGCGAAAGACGGCAATATAAAGCTGTAATCTTGTCTTGCATAATTTCCTCACTTTCCGACAGATACAGCAAGCTATGTTTCTATTATAGCGCATATCCCGAAAAAAGTCAATACGCTGAAAAAATTTTTACACAGCCTGCCTGTTCTTTTCATGTTCACTGTCATTGGACGATTCAATTTCTCGAACAATCAGTCGTTCCAGAATGTCTGAAAGGCTCTGCTGGAAAGCAGGATTGAAAACGGTTTTCACGATGTAGGTTGTGTGTCCGATTTTGTATTCAGACACGGATTCTCTCATTTCATTCATAGCGAATTTTCTCCTTTAGCTTGTCTATCTCTACGCATTTGGAATTGAGGGTTTCGCATTCTCTATCTTCCCTCATATTTGCCGAAATTCAGTCCTCAAACGGATTGGCATCATCATCAAATAAAGAAGTCTGTCCGAGCGTTTCGGCATCACTCGCAGGAGCATTTTCTTTCAGCTTTTCAAGCTGTTCATGTTCAAGTTCAATTGCCGTGAACAAGTCCTTGCCTTTCAGCTTGAATTTGTCGGCAAGAGCCAACAGGCAGAGCTTGTCATATTCCGCCAAGTCCGCATTGAGTTTTTTGGTTTCTTCAGCGATAGCCGCCTTCCGCTTTTCGATTTTCGTTTCAAGTCTGGACAGCTTTTCCGCAGTTGAAATCATAACATCACCACCATTCCTATTTTTGCAAGCTGAAATATTCAGCCTATATTAAAATTATAGCGCAGTTTCGGCAATTTGTCTATTCGCATTGCGCACGAAATTGAGTGCGCCAAAAAAGTTTTCCGTTCGCCATTTTGACCGGAGAAAATAAAAAAGCACCGAACAAAAATGTTCAGTGCCACTGTTGCAAAACTATTTAGATAAATTGGAAGTTATCCACTGACCCATACGTCAACTTCCTCTTTAGCGGGGGGCTCAAATTTTGCTTCAAATTTTGCAGCAAGAGCGCTATCAACGATATAAGCTGTCGTTTTGCCTGCCATGACGGACTGATTCCTTTGGTTTATACGTGCTTGCCAAACCGCATCGTTGACATCGAGGTAATGCAGTTCGCATTCTATATTCCGGCTTCGATAAAATTCCTTTGCCGCATATCTTGCGGTTTTGGTCCAAAAGCCCCAGTCGAGAACCACGCTGACATCTGTTTGAATGAGCTCCAATGATTTTTCAAATAGATATGTCTGCACGTTTGCAGCATATTCGTCGTGCTTTTCGCCTGCATACAGTCCAAATATCGCAAGCATGATTTCATCTACTGACAATACGACAGCCTTCTGTTTCACTTTCAGCTGCTTTGCGTAAGTGCTTTTGCCGCAGCACAGTTTACCACAGATAAGATAAACGGTTGCCATCATGCTCCGCCCCCTAAACTCCCGATTTATTTAGAGCAAGTCAAAGACTTCTCTCATAATTCATTATACACTACTTTCCTGAAAAAGTCAACCCTCAATAAAAATTTCATCAGACTGCCGCCCAAACTGCGCAATAACTGCGCTGAACCGGATTAAAATAAAATCACGCAGGAGCGTGAAAAATAGCCGTAGAACGGCAAAATACAAGTGAGGGCGTGAAACGCCTGATCTATTTTCACACAAGCACGGTATAAAGTATTACGATATGGAAAATCGTAAACTTTATACGGCTTGTCAGGGGAAAATTCCCCTAAGACCCCTATGACGATTGCAGGAGCAATCGAGAAAGCGAGGAAAACAAAATGTCAGTGTTCAAAAAATCAGGCGAGGGATTCCTTGCAAGGCTATTCAAGCAAAAGAAAATTGATGAACTTGCCGAAGAATTGGCGCATACTTATGCGGACGAAATGCAGGAAAATATGCTGTCCGAAAATGCGGAAACAGAGCAAATTCCAATGCTTGAAGTCATGGAATCGGGAAATGTTGATTTTGAAAATCAGCCCGAAAATTCAGTAGAAGATTTACCACTACCCACAGAAAAAAGCGAAGTCCGCAATCATCTGATTTCTTTCAGAGTAAATGATGATGAACTTGAAGCAATCAACAAACGCTATGCTGAAACGAGTTTCAAAAGTAGGGGCGATTTTTGCAGATATTCTGCATTAACCGTGATGAATGTAGAGGAAGATTCCGAGGACATAAAACAGATTGCACGGTACATCTCATCTATCTCCAATTCATTTAATCAGGTAGCCCATAGAGTGAATAAAGGCGGCAAACTTTACGATGAAGATATTGCCGATATGAAAGCGAGGTTAGAGGAAGTTTGGCAGTTACTCGTATCCATACGATCCACACGGGAACATACGGTGCAATTGCTTATATCTGCAACCCAGACAAAACCGCAGACGGCAAATATGTTGTTAGCAACTTGTGCGTATCTTCTCCATCTGGAGCATCAGAACAATTCAAAAATATCCGGCAAATCGGAACAGGAAAATGCAGAAATGAAGCACAGCACATAATACAATCTTTCGCTCCGGGAGAAGTCACTCCAGAACAGGCTTTACTCATCGGGCAGGAGCTTTGCAAGGCACTTTTCAATGACGAGTATCAGTATGTGCTTGCCGTCCATGTAGACCATGAACATATCCATAATCACATCATTTTGAATAACGTAAATTTCTACACGGGCAAGACTTTTGAAACAGAGCATAATCAGGGCAAAATTCCCGAAAGAGTGTGGACAAAATTACGTCAGGTATCGGACGATTTATGCAGAAAATACGGGCTTTCTATTATCGAAAATCCCGAATTATCAAAGGGAAAAAGCCATTGGGAATGGGAGCTTGACAAGCAGAATCTTTCGTGGAAATCGAAGTTAAAACAGGCAATTGACGATGTTATCAAAGTGAGTGAAAATTTTGAAGATTTTCTTCAAAAATGTGCAGATTTTGGCATACTTGTGGACTACAATCCCAACCACAAAATTGACCTGAAATTTATGCTTGCGGAACAGAAAGAACGCAATCCGAGGGCGAAATTTACCCGTGCAAAAACACTTGGATTTTTCTACGAGAGCAAGCAAATTGCAAGACGAATTGAGAGTTACAAATATCAAATGTCACACACACCGACAGCGAAAATTATTCGCACCACATCGGAAAAATTTCAGGAATCTCAGAGCTTGCAAAATTGGGCAGATAGGGAGAATATGAAAGCGGCGAGCAGGGCAATCAATGAAATGACCGCCGACAATACCACACTTGAAGAACTGGAAAAAGCGGCTCATGCTGTTTTTGCAAAGCGAATGTCAGCGTCGGAAGCCATGAACCAGTCCCAAAAAAGCTGGGACGAAATTCAAGAGCTGTTACCGCTTGTCAAAGAATTTATCAAGTACAAAGATATTCACAAAAAATACAAGTCGCTCACGGGCAGGGAGCAGAAGAAATTCGGCAAACAATGTTCCTATGAATTATCGGAATATGACAGGATTCTTGCGAAAATTCGGGATATTATTCCGGAGGGAAAAATCCCGTCCCCAAACCTCCTGAAAAAGAATTTGAAGATGATTCAAGAACAATACAACGAGCATTCAGCCGAATACAATGCTGCCAAAAAAGAATCGGACAGACTTGCACAGCAGATACAGAAAAAGCGGCAGAGTCAAAAAACACTTGACCGCTACTTACAGAACGAACAGGCTGCCAAGAAAAAGAAAAGTCAGCTTGAATGAAGAAAGGAAGTTTTTATGAGCAAAATAGGCTATATTCGTGTTTCTACGGAGCATCAGGAAACAGCGAGACAGCAGGAGATTATGTGCAGTTATCAGGTTGACCGCATCTTCTC
>CANRFV010000076.1 GCA_947629985.1 uncultured Clostridia bacterium
ACGCTCAAGAAGGGCCCGCGCTATCTGGAGATGGCAGAGGGCTATGTTACCGGTATCGCTCTGGATGCCGACGACCAGATCATCGGTTATCAGTTCGTAAGCCTTGGAAAGATGACCGACTTCATCAAGAAGGGCGACGACCCGAACACCGCATGGGAAAAGGCAAAAGGCCAGTATGGCCGTGTGGCAGACGCAGTTAAGATCATAGATCCGAGAAAAGAGTGACAGGGAGGTAAGGAAGAATGGCTTTGTTTGAATCATACGAGAGAAGAATTGACAAGATCAATTCCGTTTTGAACAGTTACGGTATCGCTTCCATCGAAGAGGCGGAGAAGATTACGAAGGACGCGGGTCTCGACGTGTACAGCCAGATCAAGGGCATCCAGCCGATCTGCTTTGAGAACGCATGCTGGGCATACACGGTAGGCGCGGCGATCGCGATCAAGAAGGGCTGCCGCAAGGCTGCGGACGCCGCCGCTGCGATCGGCGAGGGCCTCCAGGCATTCTGTATCCCTGGTTCTGTTGCGGATACGCGTAAGGTGGGTCTGGGACACGGCAACCTCGGCAAGATGCTCCTCGAGGAGGAGACCGAGTGCTTCGCATTCCTCGCGGGCCATGAGTCGTTCGCTGCCGCTGAGGGCGCGATCGGTATCGCTGAGAAGGCCAATAAGGTGCGTCAGAAACCGCTGCGCGTGATTCTGAACGGCCTCGGCAAGGACGCCGCACAGATCATCTCCCGCATCAACGGTTTCACCTATGTCGAGACCGAGTATGATCCGTACACGAATGAGGTGAAGGAAGTATTCCGTAAGTCCTATTCCGACGGACTGCGCGCGAAGGTCAACTGCTACGGCGCGAACAGCGTGCCGGAGGGCGTTGCGATCATGTGGAAGGAGAACGTGGACGTCTCCATCACCGGCAACTCCACGAACCCGACCCGTTTCCAGCATCCGGTGGCAGGCACCTACAAGAAGGAGCGCACCGAGGCGGGTAAGAAGTACTTCTCCGTGGCGTCCGGCGGCGGCACAGGCCGTACGCTTCATCCGGACAACATGGCGGCAGGCCCGGCTTCCTACGGCATGACCGATACGCTCGGCCGTATGCACTCCGACGCGCAGTTCGCAGGTTCGTCCTCCGTTCCGGCTCACGTTGAGATGATGGGTCTGATCGGCGCCGGCAACAACCCGATGGTTGGTATGACCGTTGCGGTGGCTGTCTCCGTGCAGGAAGCGGCGGACGCAGGGAAGTTCTAAACAAAGACAGGACATAACATAACAGCATATGGATGAAAATGCAGGCGTCTCTATCATACGGGGCGCCTGTTCCCATGGAGAACACTTTTGTGAGGCAAAAATGTACTTTACACACATATGAAAATAAGGTATTATAAATAAAGTTGTATGCTAAATATTGTAAATGGTACGGTTTCTCTGAGGAAGAAATGAAATGAACTTTATTTTGATGCTGGCGGCTTTTTTTGTTTTGCTGGGAGTTGCGCTTGCACTGAAGAATACTCTGAAATTGAATATCGGCGAAGGGATGTTCCTTGCTGCAGCTGTGGTAGTGCTGGGCCTTTATCTGGGAGGGCTGACAGGCTCGTTTGCATACGGGATGCATGTACTGTTTGCCGTCTCGGTGGCGGGTTATTTGATTACAGTGTATGGTGCGGTGCGAAAAGGGACAGAGACACTGCTGTTTCTGCAGTCACCGTATCTTATTGTTGTATTTTTGTTTTTTGCATATTGCCTAGTCGCATACTATAATGACTTTATCCAGCACATCGATGAATTTCACCAGTGGGCGCTTGCGGTGAAGTATATGCTGGAGGAAAACATGCTAGCTAAGCATTCTGCTTTGGTTGGTAATGGCAACCCTTATGCAACAGGACTTTTTTACCTATTCTTTCAGCATATTACAGGATACAATGAGCAGAATATGTATGTAGCTTCATCCTTATTAGTTTGGATCGGGCTTATGTTGCCGTTTTCCGAGTATGGGTGGAAAGACTGGAAGAAGGTTATGCTTTATGGCCTGATTATGTACTTTGGGCTTTATTCGCTGTATATGTATGGGATAAAGAATCTGTATGTGGATCTTCCAGTGTGTGCGTGGGCAGGAGGGGTGGCAGGCTGGTGGATCAATCGCAGAAAGAAAGTAAGCAACATTTTGATACTAAGCTGCGGTCTGCTTATGATTTGCTTTTTTAAACGGATGGCAGGTCCTTTGATCGCTTTGTTTGCGTGCTTCTTTGCACTCACACACTTTCTTTTTCTTGAAAAACATTTCCTTTCAGATGTAAAAAGACAAAAAAAGGCTGCCAGAATGATAGGATCGGTGGTTATTCTTGTTGAGCTTTTGATTGTGGGGGCTGGGGTCTGGCTTATAAAGTTGCCTGACACAGCAGGAACATTGTGCAGGCTCTTGGGCAGGACAATCTCTCAGGATAGGATAACGAGCACCGTCAGCGCCTTTGCCACGGCGACGATGGGTAGACCGCTTTCCGCTAAATCGAGTTTGAAGATAACCTTTGTGCCGTTTTTGTTTGGAATTGCTGTGCTGATGAAGCTGGCGGCGGATCTTCAGCATGAGGGTGGGAGAACACTTCGGGTTTATCTGCTGTATCTGTTTGGATCGGCAGGTGTGTTCACGGCGGTTTTGCTGTATGCATATCTGTTTGTTTTTAATGCTGAGGAGGCTGCTCGGATGGCAAGCGGCGCTAGGTATCTGACTTTGTATGCGGTGTTTATTTTTATACTGGTACTCGCATGGGTTATGCAGGGAAAGGAAAAGACAAATACAAAAATGCAGGGATATCTTGTGCTAGGCATACTGCTCCTTTTCTTGACTGGTGTTAATGAAAAATTTATTCCTAATGTTACGGCCTTAAATTCCTCGAAGGTAAGCGGATACAAAGAGATTACGAAAAGTAAAAAGCAGGCAAGAAAAATTCAGAAAATAATTTCAGACGGAGATAAGGTATATATGCTGGATCAAAAGGGAAAGAATGAGTACGCAAAGGCAGTTGCTCTGTATTACCTGGGCGAACAGGTGAGCAACTATATCAATGAACCATGGAAATTCACGCAGGACGGCAACATGACACGTTTGTCCGAACAGGAGGAGCCTGGAATTAAGAATTTGCCGGAGTTGCTTGCGGAGGGTGGATACACGTACTTATGGATTTACAATACAGATGAATATCTGACAGAAGAACTGCCGAAGGTGCTTGGGTGTGAGGACAAGATAAAGAATGGAAACACGTACCACGTCCTTTATGAAGGTGAACGAGCGGTTGGGCTAGAACAGATTAAGTAAAGGAGATGTGGCATGAGATAAAAGTGTTCTTATTTTTTGAACTTTGTTATTTGACCCGTATGGAGATTACGCAACGCTGTATTGGTCATGGGATCAATGTGCTTTAATCATCAAAAAATTGATTGCCATGAAGTATATGGGGGGATGGATGAGACCATTCGTCGTTTGCAGGAGAGGAATAGCAAGAGGTGTTCGCTTGTCGCCAGAACCGATTTCAATGTAGCAGTATAGGGGATGAAATCAGGCCATTTTGGAAAGCCTTCCATGGCGTACTTTGTGTATGCTGGCAATTTATATCTGTTTTGATGATAAAAGGAACCGGAAAATTGGGCAGAAAGTTGATTATTTAAAAGAGGCGGAGAGATGCGCGTAGGTGAACCTAGAACTGCAACAGAAGGAGATTTCGAAGAGGAAGAAAAGAGAAGAGAAAAAGTAAGATAAAGAATTTTTTGAATTAAGGGACGCTTCTTTGACGGATGGAAGATACCTTTGGCAGAGAATATACGGGGAAATTATTGAGCACAAATAGTTATTATAGCGTTACTCCTTAGTATTATATTCTTGGTGGAGTTCAGATAACGGAATATCTGTTTGAAAAAGCATAAAATATAGATGTTTTGAGAAAATTGAGTAATGAAATGAAAAAATGTATCAGGGATATTCATAAATGAAAAGCCTAATCCCCCAGCTATGCTGGGGAGAATAGGGTAGTTGGAAGCGGTGAGGATAACAATAAAAATCCTCCTATGCTACAATGAAATTGGTGTCGCAAGCCAAATTTCAAGCATAGGAGGAGGTCCAAATGGACAATAGAAGTTTATCACACACTAAATGGAAATGCCAGTATCACATAGTTTTTATTCCAAAATACCGCAAGAAGGTATTATACGGAAAAATTCGGGATGACGTGCGAGAGATAATAAGTACGCCATGCAAGTATAAAAGTGTGGATATTATAGCGGGAGCAGTATGTGTGGATCATATACATTTAAGCGTAGCAATACGAAGATAAGCATATCGAACTTCATGGGGTATTTAAAAGGGAAAAGTACGTTAATGATTTACGACAGACATCCAGAATTGCAGAGCAAGTGGGACAAAGCATTCCGGGCAAGAGACCAGCTATGAAAAGTCAAGCCTAAATCAGAAAAAAATTTTTTTACTGATATTGAGGTCAAAAAGGGTAACTT
>CANRFV010000077.1 GCA_947629985.1 uncultured Clostridia bacterium
TGGTGTATACCGAGCGAGAAGAATCAATCAGACTGATTTCAGCCAGAAAGGCGACAAAACAGGAAAGGAGAATGTATGATGACTATCCGCAAGGAAATTGACCTTAATGCGCCATTGACCACTGAGCAAAAGCAAATGCTCGAAGCTCTGAAGATAAGACCTGTTCAACCTAATGAAGATTGTCCCGAACTGACCGCCGAGCAGCTTAGCCAATTGGTAATGGTATCTGAAATATTCAGTGGGTAAGGTGCGACAGCACCGCAGGTGATTCAGGCTCTGCATCAGGTTCAGATTTTGTGCTACATGTATCAACTTTGTCTGAAAAACAATTGTTACGAAAATATGAACGCCAAAGAGCCGAAACCAACGATTCTGGAATAGCAAGCACTGCGTTTTGTGTACACAAAACGCCGCCTGACGGCGAATGCTTGTTAGGGGACAGACCCCTAAGACCCCGATCCAATGCCTGCGGCAAATGTGAAAATGTGCAATGCAAGCATCACTTCAAAAATTTTTCTTTCAGTGTAAGATAGGGGTTCGGGGATTTCCCCGACTGCGGAGCAGAGATATTCCTAATGCGATGCTTTTTTCAAAAAACATTTTTTGTTTTTTAGTAGGATGAATCAGGAATACCTGCCGTCAAGGGCGCAGCCTTTGCCCAATAAATACAGCGGAGCGAAATGGTCTGTTTTGCAAGTCCCAAACGGGGCGTGCAAAACAGGTATTGGGTAAACACTACCTGTTTTGCACGAACAAGCTGAAAAAAGTATTGGTTATCTGACCAAATAGTATTTTAGTCATTGACACAATTCATAACTTGTGCTATAATCATAAATGTAGATTAGTCACCAGACTAAATAATGATTTGGTTATATGACCAAATAATGAGTTGGTCTATAGCACAACATTTCTGAAAGGAGAAAAACAATGTTAGACCAGTACAACATTTCCGAGGCTAAAAAAGATTTTAGTTTCATCATCCAGCAAATTGAAAACGGCAGAATATCTGAAATTTCCATTGCTCGCAATGGAAAAGTAGTAGCTAAAGTTGTGTCAGTAAAGAATAGCAAAGCAGCTATTGCCAATCGAATCGGCTTTGCGAAAAAGAAACTTGTCATCGATGATGACTTTGAAAAAGCTTTCGATGGAATGGACAACGAAATTTCGGAGCAACTGACCGGAGGTACGCTATGAAAATTTTACTCGACACACACATTTTGCTTTGGGCTCTCTCAGACAGTCCACAACTTAGCGATAAAGCAAGAAAAATAATCATGGACGAGAAGAATCGACTTTACTACAGTACAATATCGTTATGGGAAGTCGAACTGAAACACATTGCAAAACCCACTCAGATACCTGTGTCTGCGAAAGATATTCACTCGTATTGTCAAGAGTCAGGTGCATATGAACTAATCGACATGACTTTGGATGATGTCCTCAGCTTTCATCAGCTCAAGCGTAAATCTGATACGCCACCACACAAAGATCCTTTCGACCGGATCCTACTTACGCAAGCTATCAACAACAAGTTTTATTTCATGACACATGATTTCTTAATCACTGGTTATGATGCAGATAATATTATCCATGTTTGATTTGTTGACACCTTTCAGGCTAAGAAAAAGTTGATACATATATCAACTTTTCGAGAGCTTAATCCTGCTTTATTTTAGAATAGCCCTCAGACGCTCTCAGAAGCCCTGTATTCAATTTTCTTCTTTCAATGTGTATTAAACCCTCACAGCTTATGCACGGCACAGAGAGCCGTACAGGACGTGTGAGGGGCTTTGTAATATTCTATCAACGACCTTTTGTTGGTTACCATTATAGCTACAGAATTACATTATGTAATACTATTGTATTACATTATGTAATGCTATTGTATTGCATTATATAACATTATTGTATTACATTATGTAACATTATTGTATTACATTATGTAACATTATTGTATTACATTATGTAACATTATTGTATTACATTATGTAACATTATTGTATTACATTATGTAATGTTATTGTATTACATTATGTAATGTTATTGTATTACATTATGTAACATTATTGTATTACATTGTGTAACATTATTATATTACATTGTGTAACATTATTGTATTACATTGTGTAACATTATTGTATTGCATTGTGTAATACTATTGTATTATATAATGATATATTATTACATATTGACAAGCAGAATGTAATGTGATATAATTACAATGGAGGTGAAAAAATGAAAATAAAGCTCTCAGAAGAGTGGCTTGCACAGCTTGCAGCAAGCAATTTCGCAACTGCATACCACTATCGAGTTCTTCTCACGCTCTTGACAGGTACATTCACACAGGCACAAATTGCCGTGAAACTCGGCTTGAAACGCCAGAATGTGCATAGATGCGTTAAGGACTTGGAAGAACACGGCTACATCACTGTCGTACGCATTGAGGGACGTAACAAGTACATCACGGCTAACACCGATGCAAAGGCTCTAAGCAACGAAACTGTTTCAGATCCTGCTGATACTGAAAAAGAAGGATCAACTACTACCAAAAATTGACAAGAGAGCCACGGTCAGACTGTGGCTCTCTCTTGTTCGTCTCTGTCAGACCGCCGCAAGGCTGGTTCGGCTATCGCAAAGCAGTTGCAACAGCCGTCTGCGGCTACTTTAGACAGAATACTTTAGATATGATACTTAGGACAAAAGCGCCTATTTTAAGCTATTTTTCGATTAAACTACTTTTTGTTGGTCTTTCTATGAGTTTTTGTTGGTTTTCAACACTCCACGGCACTCTAAAAATAGTTTTCAACACTCTTGACTCTATGAGATTTTGTTGGTTAGTGTCTTTTTATGAGTATTGACAGATAACTCATAAATAGAGTTTTTGGCTATTTTTCAATGTTTCTTCGATTGTTGAAAAGTCATCATCATCCCGGCGAAGCCGGTTCTCCCTTGATTGATAGCTTGATTACACACTTGATTATTTTCTTGATTACTCCCTTGATTACTGGGTGTCAAAAAATGCGATTTTTCGGTTTTTTTTTGTGTTAAAGGTACGATACTTTTTCACGAGAGGTACGATACTTTTTCACGAGAGGTACGATACTTTTTCACGAGAGGTACGATACTTTTTCACGAGAGGTACGATACTTTTTCACGAGAGGTACGAAAATACTTGACATAAAGTCGTACTTATGATATAATATCATTGAGGTGATACTATGCCAAAACGCAAGAAAATGCCGCCTATTCCCGACTATGAAGGTATAGGCAGAAATCCCGAAAAAGCATACATACAAAAGTCACGTCCGCTGCAATCTCTATCAGAAACAGAACTTACACTGCCAGAACTGAAAATATTGGATGCCTATCTTGCAAGGATAAACAGCCACGACCAAAACAAACGGACAGTAAAACTTGAAAAAGGTGAATTGGAACGATATTTAGGCGTTTCTCGCATTCTGAAAGATGACCTGAACAAACGTCTGCGACACTTGTTTCAGGTGATTGAAGTCAAGGATGAAAACAAACGAAAGGGATTCAAGCTGATAAATCTCTTTGAAGAAGCCGATGCTGAACAAGATGAAAATGGGCTGTGGCAGGTTACTTTGACCTGTACTCCGTCTGCAAGAGAATATGTTTTCAATATCGACAATATCGGATATTTGCGGTATCGGCTGAAAAATGTGATTAACCTCACTTCCCGATATAGCTATGTTCTGTTCCTCTATCTCGTTGACAATCGTTTCCGCAAGTCTTGGACAATTAGCCTTGCAGAACTAAGGGCTTTGCTTAACTGTACGGCTGAACGCTATTCTCAGTTTAAGTTTTTTAATGCTGAAATATTGAAGAAATGTCACAAGGAAGTAACTGAAAAGACCGATTTGCGGTTTTCATATAAACCTGTCAAGAAAGGGCGTAAAGTTGCAGAAATCGAATTTACAGTTGAGACTGTTGCCGATGAGCTGCCAGACATCGATGAACCACAGCTCCCTCTTATTGCTCCCGATCAGAGCGAGGATGAACAATGGGGCGGTAATCTTGAATTTCTCTCAGATGCTTGCCATAATGAGTTTTCGCCCACCCAGATGAATGAGCTGATACAGATACTCGTGACTATGTATCTTCCGCCACATGAGAGGGGTGTATGGATTGCTCGGTATCATTATCTTGCAGAGAAGTACGCAAGGCTGAACACAGAAGCCGAAAAACGCAAAATTCCCCATCGTTTCAGTTATCTGAAAAAGATTATCCTGTCTGACAGAGACGAACAAAACTCTTGAGATAGTAGTACTCACCAGATTCAATAGGGCAAAGTAGTCAGAACCTTGTGCCGCCGATCAGAGCGAGGATGAGCCGCTTGACGGTCAATTATCGTTATAGGCATAATAGACGGAGTTGCGTATCTTGTCATGGTGGTGTATACCGAGCGAGAAGAATCAATCAGACTGATTTCAGCCAGAAAGGCGACAAAACAGGAAAGGAGAAT
>CANRFV010000078.1 GCA_947629985.1 uncultured Clostridia bacterium
GAAATGAAAGCAAGTCTGCCTTACAAGTATATCACTTCCGTGAAAAACGGAAAACAGTATGTTGTTTTTGATTTCAAGGACAGCGAGGGAAAGCGTAAGCGTAAGTGGGTAAACACGGAATTGCCTGAGAAGTGTTCCAAAAAGGCTCTGAAAGAAGCGTCGATACGATCGTTGCGGAGTTTGACGAACAGTTCAGAAACGGAGCAATTGAAAAGCCCAAAAAGTTCAAGCCTGCACTTGTTTCTGCGATGGGAGAGCCATATGCCGTTATGGCTGACACTCCCGAATCTAAAATGACAATGGGTGAATTTGTAAATGAGTGGCTGACAGCGATGCGCCCGAACCTTGCAAGGACTACCTATCAGTCATATAAAAGTGCAAACAGGCTATTTCTGGATTATCTTGATATCCACTATCCCGGTATCACCCTCGGAGAGCTGAGACATAATCACGTTCAGGAGTTTCTCAATCACAAGCTCGATGAGGGGTGCAAAGGCAGTGTAGCGAAGCAGTATTACCTTGCGATACACTCAGCACTTTCCTATGCTGTCAAGATGGAGTACATTCCCACGCACACGATGGATAAACTTGTTATGCCGAGAGCAGATAAGTATGAAGCAACCTTTTATAATAAGGATGAGCTGAATACTTTGTTTGAGGTGTTCAAGGGTGACAGGCTTGAATTGGTGGTACACATTGCCGCCTATTATGGTCTGCGCCGCAGCGAGGTACTTGGTCTGAGATGGGATGCGGTCGATTTCAAAAATAAGACGATCACCATTCAGCGCAAAGTTGTCTGTGACCACGATGAGGACGGTCATAAAAAGCTCTATGTGGAAACAAGACTGAAAACCAATTCCACAAGGCGTACACTTCCGCTGATCCCGCATATCGAAAAAATGCTCCTTGAAAAGAAAGAGCTTGAAGCTCACTTCAAGAAAGTCTGCGGTTCGTCTTACGATAAGGAATTTGAGGGTTTCATCTGCCGTGACAGCTTTGGCAAACTGATCTCGCCTGATTATGTGACAAGCCGTTTCCGCTACGTTATCACAAAACACGGTTTAAGACATTTGCGTTTTCATGACCTGAGACATTCATGTGCGAGTCTTTTACTTGCAAATGATATTCCGATGAAAGCAATTCAGGAATGGCTCGGTCATAGTAACTATGCGATCACTGCAAATCTGTATAGTCATTTGGAGTATAACGCAAAGGTCATTTCTGCTGAGACTATCGCAAGAGTGCTTGACGGTGAAACTGAACAGGAAAGTAAAGCTCCTGCGGAAACTGAGAAAAAGTCCACATCAAAAACAACAAACAAGCCTGCACCTAAGAAGTCAGGCGGACGTAAAAAGAAAAGCGACACCCCTGTGGTAACAGGAGAAACGCAAATGTAAAGATTATGCAATATAATATCAAAAAAAATTTGATGAGAAAAAGAGAACGAAAACTGAACGATTTTGGTAGAAAAATCGGTAGAAAAAAATCGGATTTCGATACTATATTCATCTACCGAAAATACTGAAAAACACCTTGATTACGGCATTTGAATGAAATACAAACAAAATTGTTCATATAATGCCATTGACTTCGTCAGGATTTTATGGTATAATAAGACTGTTCCCGTTAACACCAATCCTCAAACGAAAGAGATGAGGTGATGTTAATGTTTGAGGAAATCGGCAACATACATATGTGCCAAAAAATTAAGATATCAAAGGAGGTATATTACGAGCTGAAACCTGAACCGTCAAGCTCTGATTACATTGCGGTTTACCCATATGTAATTAAGCTGATTGCAGAAAGAAATAATTGCTATCTGTATGCGTTTTCGTATTGGCTCAAAGTTATATGTCGATATACAAATATCGACACAGGGCAATGACAAATCTTGCTGGAGTACTACAACGGCAGTGAAAAGACAAAAAGGCTTTTTCCGATGCTGATACTTCAGAAAAAAGAGATAACAACGTTGCTTAATTACGGTATAATATTTGATGAATGTTATGCTCAAAAGCTTATTGCTTACTTGATACAAAGTACGCAAGAAGCACCCGAGGTTAAAAGTTATCGAAAATTAGGTTGGATAAATAACAATGATGATATTTTGAGATTTAAATTACATAAGCTAATAACGAAAAAAGAAGAAGCTGATGAATATAAATATAATGGTGATTTAGATATTATTCCACGAGGAAATTTAAAAGAATGGCAGAATATGGTGAAATCAGAGGTTGTAGGTAATGCACCTTTAATATTTGTGCTTGCGGCTGGTTTTGCAAGCTCAGTACTATCTCTGCTTAATGAGAAATATGATTTAGGTTGCATAATTTTTAATTTATCTAACTACTCTTCAAAGGGTAAAACTACGGCGGCAATGCTCGCTGTGAGTGCCTTTTCAAATCCTAAAGTGAACGCGGGAACACTCACGACCTATAACGCTACTGATAACGCAATCTCGGAAATAGTCGCAAACTGCAATGGGGTAACGGTGGCACTTGATGAAGTGGCTATGAATGGCTCTAGAAACTTTTCTAGACTGCTGTACTCTCTATGCTCGGGAACATCAAAAAATAGGCTAAACGGCGATTCTACATTAAAGGAAGTTAAACGTTATTCCTCTATTATTATATCGACTGCTGAGTTTGATATAATAGACGATGGTTCGCCGGAAGGTTTAAAGGCGAGGGTGTTTGAAATTACAGATCCCCTTACCACAAACTCGCTCAATAGTAATAATATCAAGACTTGCGTCTTGAATAATTACGCAGTGGCTGGGGAAAAGTTCATTGAAAAATTAATAGTATATGGCAAAGACAAGGTATTTGAGCTTTATGACAAGGCTGTCAATGAGCTGAAAAGGGTACAGGTAAAATCCGACTTGAAAGATAGAGTGATTTCTAAAATTGCAGTAATATGGATAACTGAATATTTGATGAATGAATTTTTTGACTTTAACATTGATGATAAAGAAACCGCTAATTATATTGTAAAATTGATTAAGAGAATATCGGCAGAAGCTTCTCCCGAGGAGAAATTGTTAAATATAGTACAAGAGATAGTTGCCGAAAACAGAATGAAGTTTTCTTGTTTAGGTGTTATAAATGAATACGAAAGCTATACTGATGTGAATTTTTATCAAAAAGAGTTTGAAAACCTAATGAAAAAATATGACATTATAAACTTTAAAAAATCCCTTAAAATTCTGAAATCAAAAGGCAAATTAATAACCGAAAGTGACCGCTTAACAAAGCGTTTCGTGGATTCACATTCTTTAAGGGTAAATTGTTACTGTTTTCGTTTTTACAAGTCGGAGAGTTCTTCGGATGATGATATTGAAATTACCGAAGGATAATTTGTTATTTCGCGCAAAGCCGCTTTGCGCCTTTGCGCGACTTACATTAAAATAAAAGGAGAAATAATTATGTTTATTAACAATTTTACTGTTTCGACAAACAGAGAAGATATTGAAAACAATGATAAAACTACCGAAGTATCGGCAGTTAAAGAGCAAGTAAGCGAAAAGAAATTTTACAAGCCTATGGTAGACCTGATGTGGGAATTTCTCGCCGATGACAATAGCGAAACTAACAAAACTTCAAGTACATATTATAACTATGAAGAAGTTCACCACGTTAAAGGAGGAAACAACAATGATTAATTCAACTATAAGAGCGGCATTATACGCTCGATTTTCAAGTCATAATCAGCGTGAGGAGTCCATTGACGCACAAATTCGCGCTATGACAAAGTACTGCGAGGACAACAATTTTACCATAGTAAAGACCTATGCGGACAGCGCGCAAACGGGAACAAACTGCAAGCGCGATGAGTTTACAAAAATGATGTCGGACGCGGAGAACGATATTTTTGACGTTATCGTCGTACATAAATTAGACCGTTTTTCTCGCAATCTTAACGACAGCGTTCTTTTTACAATGGAGCTTAAAAAGCACGGAATAGAGCTTTTAAGCGTTACAGAAAATCTTGACGATACGGCAGAGGGAGTTCTGATGAAAACCGTAGTTCAAGGTATGAACGAATATTACTCCCGCAACCTTTCGAGAGAAACAATGAAGGGATTAATGGAGAACGCTCACCATTGTATGTGGACGGGCGGCAAACCGCCTTTAGGCTATGATGTTGTTGACAAGAAACTTGTAGTCAACCAGCACGAAGCCGAAGCTGTAAGGCTTATTTTCAATATGGCAAATGACGGTTACGGCTATACGGCTATAATTAACAAGCTAAACTCGTTAGGCTATTTAACCAAGCGCGGAAAACCATTCGGCAAAAACAGCTTGCACGAAATTCTGATGAACGAGCGTTATATGGGCATATTTATCTTTAACAAGCGTCACGGCGGAGTATTTCGTAAAGCTAGAAACAATCACGAGTTCCGTGATGACGAGCAGATAATTCGCATTGAAAACGGCTGTCCGCAGTTGGTTACTCCCGAAGTTTGGCAGAGCGTAAACAA
>CANRFV010000079.1 GCA_947629985.1 uncultured Clostridia bacterium
GACCACAGGATCAATCTGACGCTTTACAAGCTGGAGAAGGTTCTGGACGGCGATCTTCAGGAGATCATCGACAGCTGCATCGCTGCGGATCAGGCGGCGAAGCTCGCGAAGATGGCCGGGTGAAGAAGCCGGCTGGACAAAGAAGACCGGCAGCCGTGAATTTGGGAAAATGCTGCCGGGATAGGAACAGAGTACAAAGAAGCAGAGAAGCGGATAAGCAGAGCAGCAGAGGGACAGAGGAACAAAGAAACAGAGAAACAGAGAAACAGAGAAACAGAGGACAGGCTGAGGGAAGGAACAGTTAGGAGAAGGTTGTATGAGCGACAAGAAGAACGATAGAACATACCCGGCAAACAGTCTCAGGGTTTGCATAGACGGCGACGCCGCGCAGGGCATTCGGGGAAGGTTTTACAGCAAGATGAACCGCGAGCCGATCAGCTTTCACGATTTCGGGGAGATGATCGTGCTGGCGGACAAGCTCTTTGATAAGCGAGGCTACCCGCAGACCTTTCAGGAGAAGCGGAGCTTTCGTGGCGCGGAGACCGGGACGGGCCACTACGCCGCGCCGGAGATTTTCCTGAGCGATGAGGAGATCCATGCGCAGCAGGGCGCGTACTGTACGTTTGACATTCTGGTGCAGAGCCGTCGCAGGGCTGGCTGGCAGGGCGGCTTACTGAGCGCGGACGGAATCATGCGCGAATACCAGAGCGAGATGGAGCTGCTGAAGGAGATTGCCGCGGAGATAAAACGGCATGGGGCGTAACCGCCGTCGCTCAAGTAATAAATGTCGCAGAACCCGGAAAAATCTGAGATAACAAGAATAAAATTACGAAAAATCCGTAAAATTATTGACATAAGTTTAAGACCTGTATATTATATGAATAGAGGTGAGACGCAATATGTTAGTTCAATTTACGGTGAAGAATTTCCTGTCATTCCGGGAAGAAACAGTGTTTGACATGACGGCGATCAATGCGTATAAAGAGCATCCGGGCAACTTGATCGATATCGGAACAAAGGAAAAATATATCAGGGTTGCGGCAATCTATGGCGCGAATGCGAGCGGAAAGACAAATCTGTGTGCGGCTATGGTGTATTTTTTGCGTATTGTCGCCGAATCATTTAATAATGTGTCTGATGATTATAGTGCGGCGATTGAGAAGTATTATGATCCTTTTTCTTTTGAACGCCATAAGGGTAACTCTGAATTTGAAGTTGTCGAAATTTTAGGGGATTACGAGTACAAATATGGATTTGAATATAACGCAAATCGTATTGTAACAGAATGGCTGTATAGAAAGAATCTGAGGACGAATCGAAAAGTCGTTATTTTTGAGAGGACAACGGACAAAATTGAATTTGGCGCATCTGTCAGAAAAGAATGTGATGTGTACAAAGAGCAGCTACCTGTTGAGACATTAGCGCTTTCTTTTTTTAACAAATTGAAACTTCAAACAGACACATTCAGGTATTTTTATGATTGCATTATGTCCACGTTGATTGTCCCTGCAAGCATTCGCGAGGATGCCAGATTATTGGAGAAGTATTTGCCTGGGCTGGTGGACAACGATAAGCCAAAGCTGCTGGAATTCCTGACGGCGATTGATACCGGAATCAAGGATATTGATTACGACGAGACGGAAAAAGGGATCAGATTTGTTACATTTCATAGAGGAAAGGATGGCAGAGAATATCCGTTAAATTTATATAATGAGTCGGAAGGGACTCTAAAAAGTATTTTGCTTTATATTTATGTGAGGAAAGCAATTCAAAGCAGCAGACTGATTTTAGTTGATGAGTTAAATATCAAATTACATCCGTTGCTGTTGAAATTTATTATCGATTTGTTTTATGATAATGATTCCACAGCACAGCTGATCTACACGACGCATGATACGACATTGATGGATAAAAAATTCTTCAGGAGAGACCAGATCTGGTTTGTTCAAAAAGATGAATTCGGCTATTCGGAACTGTCGGCGCTTTCGGATTTCAAGGTCAGGTCAGATGCGTCGTTCGAAAAGGATTATCTGGCGGGTGTATACGGCGGTATTCCGTACCTTGGGGAGTTTGAAATGAAAGAAGGCGAATAAGTGGGTTCGGACGATCTGTTCAAAAAACGCAGAGAGGAAAGAAAGCAAAGAAAACATGAGTACAAGGTTCCCAGAGCAAATTCTTATTTGATTGTGACAGAGGGAGAACGGACAGAGCCTCTGTACTTTGGAGGACTTGAGAAACTGATTAAGGATAAGATCGGCGGCAGGGTAGATGTTGTCGCTGCACCGATGATTGATATACATGGAGAAGGGAGCTCTACGGGGAAACTGATAGAACTTACGGAGCAGATCGTAAAAGAGGCTAACATCATATATCAGAATATCTGGGTAGTTTTTGACAAAGATGATTTTGAGGATTTTGATCAGGCAATAGCAAACGGAGCAGATAAGGGTTATAAAATGGCGTGGAGCAACCAGTCGTTTGAATACTGGCTGTATCTGCACTTTTATTATAGTGATTCCGCGCTTCACAGAGATGATTGGAATAGAAAACTGGATCAGATTTTTCAACAAAATCATTTTGGAGATGGAAAATACCGGAAGAATTATGGGAATATTTATATGCTGGTTGATTCTTATGACGGGGTGAATACTGCGATAAAAAACGCGAAACGCAGAATGACGGGATTCAGGAATGGATGTGATAAGCCGTCAGATTATGATCCTGGTACAACAGTATATGAGCTGGTGCAGGAACTGAAAAGCTATCTGGACGAGTAAAAATGCTTCTCTCATTTCAGATAAAACACTGGATAACAGAAAAAAGGGAGCGCGATACCATGAAACATACCGCAATGACGATCTTATACGAGGTGCATGACAACCTCTATGTGAACCTGACGAACAAGTGCCCGTGTGCTTGCACATTTTGCCTGAGACAGACACGCGAGAGCATGGAGGAGTCGGGACCGCTCTGGCTGGAGCACACGCCGACGCTTGACGAGGTGCTGGCAGAGTTCAAAAAATTTGATATGGACAAGTACGCGGAAGTGGTCTTCTGCGGATTCGGCGAGCCGACGGAGGCGCTGGACGTGCTGCTGCAGACTGCGCGTTTCGTGAAGGAGCGCTACGGCAAGCCGATTCGCATCAACACGAACGGACTCGGCAGTCTGGTAAACGGGAAGGACATCGTTCCACGCTTTGAGGGTCTCATCGACACGGTCTCGATCAGCCTCAACACGCCTGACCGGAAGAGATACTATGAGCTTGTGCGCCCGAAATTCGGCGAGCAGTCGTTCGACGCGATGCTCGACTTTGCGCGGGAGTGCGTGAAGTACGTGCCGCAGGTGGTGATGACGACTGTGGCGACGACGCTGACCGCACAGGAGGAGGAGCAGTGCCGCGCGATCTGCGAGCAGCTGGGCGTGCGTTACCGCATCCGCCCGTGGGAGGACTGAGGCGATAGAAACCTGGGACGTCGGAATTTTAATTTTCTTTTAATTGTATTTTCAATTCTCATTCTGTATAATGAAAATTAGCAGAGTCAAAGTGTGTCTTTGCTCTTGGCGGGGGATCGAGAACCAGGGACTTCGATGGCTGAAAGAAATCTCAAGCAGAATTACGGAAGAAAAAAGAACACAAAACCCTGATCATCCCCATCGTGTACTATGAGGGCGTGGGGAATTGGACTGCAGATACTAGTCTCTGGAAGCGTGTCGAGCTTGGAGAGGAGATGCGGGCATACATACCGGATTTTTCTTATAAGGTGGTCCGAATCCACGATTACACGAACGAGGAGCTTCGCAAGCATGAGGATGTGATGTCGCTGTTGCTCATGTTCAATCGTATCCAATCTCCGGAGGATTATTCTGAATTTATCAGGGATTCGAAGGAGTATCTGTCGAAAATGCTCGTGGATACGCCACAGGAGCTCATGGATATACTTTTAGATGTATTCTGGGCTCTTTTGATGAAAATGAACGTGCCGCAAGAAGAGGCGCAGGAATTAGTGGAGAATATGGGGGTGAAGGAAGTGGGATATCTGTTTGAGAATGCCGAGAAGATGGACATACAGGCAGAGCGCCGGAACACAAAAAAGGCCCAGGAGCGTGCCGAAGCTGCAGAGAAGAAAGTAGAGACTGCGGAGAAAGAAAAAGCAAGGATGTGCTCATCGCTTCGAAATATGATGGGAAGACTGGCAGGATTGTGTAAAGCAGAAGGTCTTACGAAAGAAGAGACGAGGAACAGGCTTCATGATTTTTATCAGGTAAACGAGTCAGATTTGGAAACATACTTTGAAGATGTCTGGAATGCAGCGACTGTGTGATTGATCAAAAAAAGAAGAACTTTAGGCAAGCGGCCGCCTGAACCGCTCCCCGTCAAGTAGACAATCAAAAAAATAAAAATTTTCTGCCATCAGATTTAGGTCTGGTGGCAGTTTT
>CANRFV010000080.1 GCA_947629985.1 uncultured Clostridia bacterium
TCCATAGGTGACGGTACGCCTTGAATGTGAGGCTAATTGTATTGGTAAGTTTATGATAAAGAGCTTTCATATCCATCTTGCACATTTTAGTGTCCTTTCAAAAAAAGTCTATACATAGTGAATATATTTTATTTATACACAATGGATCGTTCATTCTATATGTAGGAATAGAGAACTTAGTGCTAATTGTTGACAAAAGTTCTTGCATTTTGCTGTCATCATTGTTTGAAAATAATGGGATACTCTTGAGGACCTCTGATACTACAATTGCGATGACTTTTCCAAAGCTTTCCAAATATGATATACTTCTTTTTATATAATTTAGATCGTCAAAAACATTAACAATTAAAACAAAGCAATCCGGCATACAGGCATATAGCAAATTATTCTGTAGGGTTGGAATGTACATGAGATTTGTTTGAGAATATGCAATAGTATTCGACTGCCCACCTATAATAATCAAATCAGGATCTTCCATTTCTATTTCGTGAACCATCATATTTGCCAAAGTTATTACATCGTTATCATTAAAATTAATTTTGGTGTTGTATCCTATAGGAAGGGATCTGTTAAATGAAAAAAGTTCGGAGTGCGGTTCGGTACCTAAAGCGCCGACCCTATAACCATTTGCTATGAATTCATGACGCAAACAGTTTTGAATATAGAATTTCCCTTGCTTTGAGCTTGTTCCCATTATACCAATAACCGGCTTACCAATGCCATATAATTTGCCAAGTTGATTTTGTGGAATATTATGATTACAAATTTGCTGAAAATATATATCTACTGCATCACGATATTCAGGTATATTTATTTCATCAAAAGATATAATTCTTTTATTGAATTGAATACATTTTTCAATGATGTACTTTTGGTAGTCTTTATGGGTCTTTGCCATAAGTAAATCAATATGTCCAAGTATAACAGTATCGAAATCTGAATTCCAATTAACACTTTCAATGTCCGTTACAAGTATATTTTCATCTATGATGCTCTTACCGCCAATAATTTCATCACACGGAATTCCAATATTCATCGAGTATTTAACATCACTAAAGCACGCTATTTTAAAATCTAACTTAGACTGAAATCTCCGCAGTGAATGCATCTCCTTATTGAACGGAAATACTAAAGCCTTTTGAGGTATTGGCATCTTAGCAATTGGAGTAACAGTACCGAAGTCAAATATAAGTTTTGCATTATCTCTCAAAACTTGTATTGCGCTTGAAAGATTTAGAACCTCACCTGAAAGTATTTTCCTTAGCAAAAAAGCTGATATATATGCAGATGTGAAACTGCTGCCCTCTGTAATGATTCTTCTTCCTTCTAAACTTTGACAACGAACAATGCCTTTGTGTGTCAAAACATTAATTGGTGAATTATCAACATATGCCCATTCCCTTTTTTTAAGCGATATACCAGATGTGTCAACTCCGATTACATTGTGAAATGATGCCGGATAAGACATTGCACCATAGTTGTCAAAAGCAGCAACAATAACTGTACCTTTTTTGGCTATGAGATCACATAATTCTTGAAGCTTATTTAATTGTGAACATGTCACAATTCCAAGGCTCAAGTGCAACAACCTGCATTCTATATTATTAAGGATATAATTCAAAGAGAAAAGTAATGCTTCTTCATTAATTGACATTTCTGAATTAAATATTTTTATTACAAAAATGTTAAAACTATATAATACATCATGCAGCTCATTAAAAAAGATTGATGAAATAGCTGTTCCATGACCTATTTTATCACTATAATCAGTAGAAATCACAGGAGTTATTTCTTTACCTTGAATTATTGAAATCCCAATGCCGTTGACTTGAGCGCCTATGGCTACTGCATAGTTGGTATCTAAACCGCTGTCTATAATCACTAATGTAGACTTAATCATATTTCTAACACCTCATTGGCGTTGAATTTGTTTTGTCACCACAATGAATGGCAGAATTTGTTTTACTACCACAATTATTAGAGTCATTAACCTTTGAACCACAAGATCCAGTTTTATTTACTTTATCTTCAACGGCATACATAGTCGCCATATAGATTTTATTTTCTTTTCGAAGTTTTTTCATCATATTACCTCATAACAATCCTTGAATATTTGTTATATTTGCGATTTATAATACATTTTTATGAGTTGTGGTATATTTGCAATTGCCTAATTTTAATTAATCAATATTGTCAAATTCGCCATATTAGTCATATTAAATGAATTTTTTGAAGGCACACTTTAATATATTGCCTACAAAATGTATTTGTCATAATTGTTGGCAATATTATGACAAATCAAAGCAACACTAACTAATTGTGTTGCTTTGATTTGTATTTACTAATAATTAGCAGCTTTCTGATTTGTTAGCTTTACCGTTGCAGGAAGTGCCATTATTAGTTTTTCCTCCACAAGTTTTGGCAGAATTGGACTTGCCTTCATTAGCATAAAGCTTAACCAAATTTTCACTAGTGTGGATACACTTTTTCAATCTTTTCATTAATTCACCTCCAGTTCAATTGTGGTTATATTGGTGAGCAAAACCATAAATCGTTGGCTAAGTGATACGACATATAAGTATAATCTATATGACTAAATGCTGTATGGCGCACATTGCAAGATTCTTATTTTGCTCAGACCAAGCATTTTTATTCTTCACAATTATAATTGTTTTTTTCTGAAAGCATCTCAACAATCGCAGGTATAAGGCTCTTGATTGTTTTGAACCTCTCTGGCTCAAGGGCTCGATCATCAAACTCCACCCCAAACGTTTCTTCTAATTCGATAACAAACGATATGAATATTAATGAATCTTCCAATTGACCAATCAAATCACCATCAATAGCGATTCTCTCCAGTCCGACATTTTCCAAACAATCATTAATCACACTAATCATCTTCTCGTTATTCAAAATGCTCATCTCCGTTCTCTTCAACAAATCGATTTATGTAATCATCCACACAATTGTATATGGCTTGGCAGTAAATGGCTTTGTCTTCAAGATAATGTTTGTAGCAAAAACTTTTTAGACATATTGGGCTGTATGCACATTCAGATGAATTCATGTGAGTGTCACAAGAATCCACCCATTTTGAATAACATTCTTCATCGATTATTAATGTCCCATCATCTAGTATTTTCCCCACTTGGTTTCTTTCATCATAAAGCAAAATGGTACACTTCATCAGATTTCCCACAGAGCCAATCACCCACGAACTGTTCTTTGAAGCGTAGCACACTCCATAACCAATACATGGAACAGATGATTCTTCAAATGGAACATCCATTGTTTTACAGTAACTATGCAATTTGCGGATGTCTATTTTGTTACACAGTTCGTCTTTGAAATCTTGGATAGCATCACCACCATAATCTTGTACAATTTTAAAACAAAGTCTGAATCTTCTATCGCCATCAAATAAAGACTTGAAGTTGTCAATAAATTTAAATATACAATCATATACCGACTTAGATATGTTGACACGTATAGTCATATCTAATGATATGCTAATTGTATTCTTCTGAATTTGAACTAAATTGTTTATTATCCTATCATATGTTCCTTTACCGTTAGCCAACACACGCTGCTCATCATGCGTCTCCTTTATGCCATCCACAGTTATTTGATATGACAATATACGACAATGTCTTAAACGATTATAGCAGTCTAAATCGAGTAAATATGCATTTGTTGTCATTGCGGCTCTGTAAATAACACCATTCTTTCTACATATTTCAATTAGAGCGTTTGAAATATATTCAATTACATCTATGGCCAACAAAGGTTCTCCGCCAAACCACTCCACATAAAGAACCTTATATTTTTTGATGTTTTTTGAAACGTAATTAATTATCCCATCTTGTGTTTTCTTTGACATCTTTAGATTCGGGAAATTCTCATAGCAATATCTACAGCGGAAATTGCATTGTTCCGTGGGTAGAATATACAAACTTAGTGTTGTCGGATTTATAATAAAATTTTCTCGTAATGCTTTCATGTTATCATATTCGTCAACATAATCTGGCACCAAAAAGCCTTTATCGCTCAGTTGATCCTTCAAGTCAGGAGCAACACTATCACATAGGTTATGACATAAATCGTCATATGTTTTTTTACTAATTATTTTACACTGACCAGCATACGCATTGTATACAACATAGTGGTCTTTAACTTGTTTATACATGTTATATTTTGAAACTTTATACATTGCAATTCCTCCTCATACAGATTGTTTACAAAGTTAGTTATTAGAAATTTCTTACAAACTTTGCAAGCAGGGCAAGGTGGTACCCACTTTGCTAAAAATATGAAACTCAGCCGAAGCTGAAATCTATATTTTTACTTGT
>CANRFV010000081.1 GCA_947629985.1 uncultured Clostridia bacterium
ATGTTGCCTGATTTTCATGAAAAATTAAAAGGGTGTGGAATTTAACTCTGCACCTGAATTTAAAATTTCAAGTTTCGCTTACAAAACGGGAAAGTCGTTTACAAAATGGGAATCTTGTTTACAAAACAGGAATCTCATTTACAAAGCGGGACTCTTGGATTACAAACGGGACTCTCGGCTTGCTATTTACCTGTCTTAATTGTTTGCCTTATAATTTTTAATGATAAACATTAAATTTTTATTGACATTTGAGAATTTCATGATATAGTGAAAGAAAAAGAGTACTGTCTGGTAATCCGAAATTTTCATTTCGAGGCAACTGATCAAGGGGGGAGTCTTATGCAGCTCATTCAAAAACTCACGAATCAAAAGTTTGCGCGGTCGGCCGCCGGATTTATGAACGCTGTCTGCTGGTTTCTGATTGCTTTTCTGGCTTTTTGTACCGTTCTCAGTTTTATGGGACGGCAGAACTTTATCCTTCATACCGATGAAGGGGTCTTTGAGAGTGCGATCTGCGCAGAAGAAGATCATGCTCCGTACGCCCGGTTCATGACAGTCGGCACAAACGACGATATTCATGTCTGGGCAGACAGCAAAGGACGGATCGGCCTGAGCGTTCAGCTCAGCCTGGCGCTTATGTACGCCATTCATACCGTCCCGCTCATGCTTGCTTTCTGGTTTTTGAGCCGTGTATTTTCCAATGTACGTGAAGACCGGATCTTCACGGAGCAAAACGCTTCTTATCTGCTCTACTATGGACTGTTCCAGATCTTTGCGGCCGTTTGCGTTCCGTTTCTCAGGCTGCTGATCTGTCGACTTGTCAGTTTCATTCCCGGCAACCATATGGAAATCTCCACCGGACAGGATATGCTCAACACACTCTTTCCCGGCATCGCTTTCCTTGTGGCTGCGTACATTATCCATTACGGAGTAAATTTACAGGATGAGGTGGATCACACATTATGATCATTATTCGACTTGACCGGGTGCTGGCGGACAGAAAAATGAAGCTGAACGACCTGGCCGCCCAGATCGGCATCTCCAACGTCAATCTCTCTTATCTGAAGACAGGAAAAGTACGGGCTGTCCGCTTCAGCACTCTGGATGCGATCTGCAGGGTGCTAAAGTGTCAGCCCGGAGACATTCTGGAATATGTCGAGGATGAGGAAGAATCATAATCATATTAGTTCTGATCATCCGAACCATCCTTATAATATGAATAGTTATTTCGCCAGGGTTCAAGCCAATGCTGCCATTTATAATTTTCCAGATAATCGTTTATCGATGGCGATACGTTTATGTACAGACATATAAAATAAGTCAAAATATTTAGCCTGACGCAAGGCCATCTATATTGATCTACATAATCGAAGAAATCAAAATACATATGGGTAGACCAAATCGCCAAGGCGGCTGGAAATAACAACAAAATACTGGTTTTCAGTCTTCCTAACTTCCATTCACATCTAAGCCAGCCTTCTCCCTCTGAAATGAGAAGATTGAATATAACAATCAGGCCTTTCGCAGTAAATCCTCTTATGGTAGGTCTGTTTGTCTTTAATAAAACGGTGAAGAACATTACAGTAAATATGATCCACCATAATACAAGCACCGCATCTAATATAATCATGGAAACTGATCTGTGAGGTTTCATATTTCCCTCCGTTTATAATTATTTATCATTCTAACATACGGTGTAGTTCTTCGTCCACTGTAACCGTTTATTTCTTCTAATCCCTCTTCTTTTAAACATTGCTTCATCATTGACATATCATTTCTTCGTCGTCGACAAAACTTTTGCACATAGGATATAAACAAAAATCGCAGAACCTCCGAAAATCAAGCCCTGCGATACTAAGTAGATCAAAGCGAAATTTTATCTTTTGCTTCCCTTAAAAAAGCTTGATATATATTGTCCGCCTCATTTTTCCATTCCGGTTCAATGGAAAAAGTTGTTGATGATATTCTCTTATAAGGTATTTCGTTCTCAATAAGCATTTGCTCAAACATAATTAAATCCGAAGTATCAGAGAACGCATAGTTACTATTTTTCATATTTGGGGCTATGGCAGCTGACTCTAAAAATCCAATCAGGATTATTGCTAAAAATACGCTTGATAATCCAAACATTATTTTTGTGATTCCAATACCATTTCTTTTCCCCATGATATCTCCTCCGCAAATTCCACTCTATAGAATTCATTATACTTTATATATCAAATTTATTTATCTTTCTTAAAAAATTCAACGGCCATTAGAACAATTCCCAAAAGTACCAATATAATTGAACCAACAAACCACGGCATAAGATCTGCCTCTGTAATTTGTGTCAACAGCTTTCCAGGTGGGGTTGACCATCCATCTAACAGATAGCTATTAGCCGATATAACAATAGCATGAACCCAAATACTTCCAATCAAAGAAAGAAAGCCGCCAATAATTGCTCGTTTCATGTAACTCCATCCCCTTTCACTCTTTCTCCTCATCCATATTAGATATTTCTATCTGCTTTCGTCATATTACCCTTTTCTTTTCAGTATCTTATACCTGCTTTCACAGATTTATCATAACGTCAAAAGCAGAAAAAGGGAAGCAAAAACGAATGTTAATTCTGATTCTTAAGTTGTTTTATATTCCTCGGCTTCCAGTTCCAGGCGCTGCAGGATATCCTTAATAATCCCTGCATCCCGAATCAGGATGTTAGATGCAGAAACTTCTATAATTTCCGAAGCACTTGGAGTAATTTTCGTTATAATTTTTTTGTCATCTATTCTCCCTTAGTCAAACTTAACTGAATTGTCTGTCATCTCATGGAGTAACAAATTGTGACTTCACCAGCGATTCCAATAATTCTCCTATCTTGCACTTCTCCATCTTTCTTGACATACTAAGTCCGGATTCCAATTTTTTACATCTTTATATTTATATATATTCCCGAAATCGACAATTTATACCAATAAATTTAAAAATCTTTTATCACACAGAAAAAGCAAGGCTTCATTCCGCCCTGCTCTTTCTAATTTCCAACATCTTGCACATAGCCGCCACTCTTTTTTCAGCCTTCTCGAATTTATTTATGCCAGCTGCATAATTTCGGCTTCAATCTTTTTCAATTCGTCCATTGATATGGACGGAACGAAACGCATAATCTTATCAAGCGACATGCTCCCATCCCTTATCATTCTTTCTGCGGTCGCCCTATCTGCTTCATGGGCCGCCTCATTCCTCATATCTTGCAACATCTTGCACATAGCCGCCACTCCCTTCTCATCCTTCTTGAAGTACCTTGCTTTTTTCGCAAGCACCTCATAATTCATATCATCGGGGTCGGTACAGGAAAAATCATGCATCAGCCTGCCGATCTCATCATCACCGCGGTATTTCCCATTCACATACAGGATGTGCGAACCGTCGTCAAATAATACTTTTTCTTCCCCAATGGTAACATATCTCTCCACCGGATAGAGCGGCCGGCCTCCTTTCATCACGTCGTTTTCCGTAATGAAGATGACATAGCTGTCAGGCAGGTCCTTCGTATCCTCTCCCGGTTTCAATATATGCGCATCCAGCAGGCTGCTGTTATGCCTTGCCCGCCTCGCGCCCGCACCCGCATCCGCGCGCTGGATCTCAATGTCCATTTCCTTATTGTCACTGTCAACCGCGTGTACGTCTAGCGTGGCTGAACGGCCCTGCAGGTTTTTCAGGACTTCCTGCGTGCGGACAGACCTGATCCTGATATCTTTTCCTAAAACGATCCGCAGTATTAATTCCACGCCCTCATAATTATCCGCAAGGCAGGCCGTCATAAAATCGTCGTCCATATATCGGAATGCCTGCAGGCGCTCCAGATCCTGCTGGTGCATCTGCTCCGCTGTGTTCAATCATACCACCTCTCTTTGTTTTTTATTATACATCGGACACCAGCCTTTGAAAACAGAATTTTTTGTAAATTTTATGTCCTATCTTTTCTGAATAACGTTCCGCTGCCAGCACAGCCAGCACAAAACAGACAAAGCCAGAAGCAATCCCATGCACAAGAGTATAAATGTCTGAATGCCATCCAGATAAACGCTGCACAACCGATTCACACACCGTTCGTGAATACCAAACTGTCCTATTACATATTGTGGAAAAAGAACTGCGCATCTGCCATCCGGCGTACGTATTCCGAGTAAAAAGAAAAGCGCAAGAAACGGTATTGCCAGAGCGGCTATCGTGCTATGGGTAAATGCAGAAACAAGCATGGTAAACACACTGCAGACAGCGCAAAACAATA
>CANRFV010000082.1 GCA_947629985.1 uncultured Clostridia bacterium
ACAACGGCTCGGTCGCTTCATTTTACCTATGCACTTTTGGAGCCCTTTTTCTGCATTTCTATTTTACCATAAACAGCTTGAGCTTGCTCTAATTCTGCATTATAAAAATCGATATGATCTCGCCATTGTAAGTCACGATTATCTGATTGCATTTCTTGTTCCAATAGATTTTGAATGTACTCAGTTTTCTCGTTGGCTTCTGTAATATTGGAAACCTCTGAATGAAATGCTCTGTATTCAGAATCGGATATTTGAATCGGTTTTGAACCTATCGCACTGTAAAGCGTAAACATAAATGCGATCAATGTCACAGCGATAAAAATAGGAGCTGTCAGAAGTTTATAACATTCATTCCAAAACACTCTCATAAATCATCACCGTAATATTGCATATACAGGTTTTCTAAATTTTTTTCTCCATCGATCACCTTTTCTGAAAGTTCCTTTACACTTCCGCTGTCGATCACCTTGCCATTCTTAATGAACAAAACACAATCAGCAATCGTTTCAATATCAGAAACAATGTGTGTTGATATAATAACAATTCTATCCTTTGATAAGTCGCAAATCAAATTGCGAACAATAACACGCTGTTTCGGGTCAAGTCCTGCTGTCGGCTCGTCTAAGATCAGGAGTTTTGGCTCACCAAGTAAAGCCTGTGCGATCAGCACACGCTGTTTCATTCCCCCTGAAAAACCGCCTATCTTCTGATCTGCACATTCAGACAATTCTACCAATGATAAAACACGATTTACCTCGTCCTTGATCGTATTCGCAGGAATACCTTTCAAAGAGGCTATATAGCCGACAAAACGAGCCGCAGAAAAGGAAGAATATAATTCCTGCTGCTGTGGCATATAGCCGATCACTTCACGATAAGTTGTTCCCAGTTGTTTAATGTCCGTACCATTCCAAGTGATTATGCCGCCCTTATCACATGGGATATTTTGTGTAATAATATTCATAAGCGTAGATTTTCCTGCACCGTTCGAACCGAGCAGTCCATAAATACCGTCTTGCAGACTGATATTCAAATTATCAAGAGCAAGTTTCTTGCCGTAGTGTTTACTGATTTTTTCAAGAGTAAGAGTATTCATTTCTGTTCATCTCCTATCAATTCCTTGCTATCCACCGCCTTATATGATTTTCCTGAATCTTCTGTTTTTTCCAAGATGTATTTGTTGTTGACAAAATCAACAGTTTCCCATTCTGTTTCTTTAAGCTGATATACCTTGCCGTTGCCTAAATCGGCTACAACACCATTCCAAGCAGAAAACAACTTATTATCAACAAGAGCAATCTCATTGTAATTAAAATTGGAAATGACTGTTTCTTTTTTATCTTCACTCACAGCGACCATTGAATTTCCGTCAACATAAAAGTAATACCCGTCCTGTACCAATGTAGGAACAGGCAGATCAGATGTTTCATATATGTTTTCTGAAATATTGTAAGACATATAGTGAGTTTCCAGATTTTCAAAAGCAGAAAGATCAGTATAATCCAATTGTTCTTCAGAGCTGCTGTAGCTTAGGTATATCTTTCCGTTATATGCCCCATATATCCAAGAGCCACCTGAATATCCTCTGCATATCTCAGTAATGTTTGTCAGCTTTTCGGATGAAAAATCATAGGAGTAAAGGTAATTGGTTGTATATCCTGTTGTATTACCATACTCGTCAAACTCAACCTTTTCAGCAGGGAAATAGGCTATATCATTGTAAACCATCATTCGCACATACTCAGGAATATTCAGGTCATCTATCTCGTTGACAACACTTCTGTTCGTTCCATCTGTATTCGCTTTATAGATTTTGCTATGATACTTGAAAACATTATCCTCCTGAACGATCTCCGACTCAAAAAAATAAAGCGAGCCGTTGTAAATTACCGGGTGATTGTTCATTCCAAATGCAGAACAAGTATCCGAACCGCTATGTGTGCAGTTCGGATTTGGGCATAGCACAGCACTTTGCATTGTTTCAAAGTCACAGAAATTCAGCCTATCGGCACTATCGGTGTATAATTCACCATTGTTGCAAAGATTTGTAAAATTACTCACGATATGATCTGAATGATTGCTGTCTGTCTTTTTATCTCCGCAGCCTGTTAGTAAAACTGCTGTAAGAAGTATGGCGGTAAATTCTTGTGCTGCCTTTTTCCATTTTGCTTTACGTTTCATGATATATACTCCTGATACTGCTGATTGCAAGCATCTATGACCTCATTCAGACCATTTTGCTCTAATTCTGTCCTCAAATCAGCGATTGCATTATCAAAATCATCGACCGAAAAAATATCAAACGACATAAAAATGAGCGAAGTAGCAGAGGTTTGAGGAATTACATCTCTGCCGTCAAAAGCGAAACCTAATGTGTCGGAAACCTTTGCATTTTGATAAACACTGATATACTCATCAGATTTAAGTGTACCGCTTGCAGTCGGATAACAAATCATTTTGTTTGCAAAACGATCAAGGCTAACAGGATTGATGATCGTATCGACTTTACCGTCTGTAAGCTGATAATCTTCTCCCTCCTTGCCATATGTCAGAAGATTATTCAAATATGAATCTGTCTGCGTGAGTGCAAGCAGCTCGAATGCCATATCTTTATGCTCGGACGAGCTTGATATACCTGTTGCCATATAACTGCTTCGGACGGAGGTGTCCTCCATAAATACGGGAATTGCAGTAATCGAATTACCATTATATGTTATGGTAGCTGTTTCAGAGTTTTTTGAATGTTCTTTTCCACCGGAGAAGTTTGTTTTCAGCATAAAGAAAGTGCTTGACTTTGCAAGTTCAGGATCGACTACATATTCTTTCTGATTCATATCATAGAAAAATCTCAGCTTTTCCATATAATCAGAGTTATCCAATATGCACTTTGCTGTCTGTTCATCTTCGTCAAAATATACTGCGCTTGTGATTTCCTTAATGTCTACGAGATAAGAAGTTGTACTAAAGTCGTTGTAAGATACGATTATATCACAATTCTCATTTTCAGCAATCTCGTCCAGAATGTCAACCTGATCCTCTATGGGTAAAGATGTATCAAATCCATACTTACTTGCAAGTTCAGAGTTGATATAATAGCCGTAATCATCACTAAGCGTGTGCATTGCACCATCGACACCGTAGATGTTACCGTCCACAGTCAATGCCTGCCAGTGTTCTTCGGGCATAACATCATATAGCTTTTTGCCAATGTCAGTTTCAAAATACTCGTTTAACGGCTCAAATATGCCATTATAGATATACTTGTGAAAAGCGTTATTTCCTGATTCCTGCACCGATGTGAAAGACGAATACACAATATCGACCTGTTCGCCATTTTCAATCATATCAGCAACATACGAGGTATAATAATCGCTTTTATCTTCATTTTGCATTGCTCTGATCGGATAAAAGCAGACACAGTAATCGCACCCCAAAGAGTCAAGATACTCATTTATTTCAGCGGAGCGAAAAGGATAATTTCTTTCATAGCCTGTTTCTTCAATCGTCCATACAAGAACAATTTTATCAGGATAATCAGCTTGTAGTTCCTCATAAGTCGGGAAATTGCTACTATATAATAAGTCTTTATCAGGGTTTTCATTTGTATCTATAGTAAGTTCAGGTGCTGCTTCCGTAGATTCAATAACGTCAGAATCGGATTCCGTGACACTTGCATTGTTTGAGCAACCTGTTAGCATAAACACTACAGATAGAAATAAAGCTAATGATAATTTGAATTTCATCATAGTCACCTTAACTTTCATACAACTACAACAAGGCGGACTCCCTTTTGGTGGAAATCAAAAAGGAATCCGCCGATTGACTTGAATTACATATAATCCATTACCATTCAATATCGAATGATACACTTGATCCGTTGTAAGTACCCGTATGCGATGAAACAATATCAATCCACGTTCCTCCGCCATTAGAAATGCCTGCCGACGTACCGCCTGTTCCAAAGCCATTGCCACTTCCAATAGAATCAACCGTTAAAGTCCCCTTCTTGTAGAAAGTTCCAGTAATAGAAACAGTAACCGTCAAAAATATAATTATTTTATGAGTACAACACTCAATCTGCAAGCAAACGTTGTGTATATACTCGTATGTTTTTTATATCAGATATTAGTGAGAATGTCAAGTGTTTTTGAAAAAAATTCAAAATTTAGTGAAAATATTTACGATA
>CANRFV010000083.1 GCA_947629985.1 uncultured Clostridia bacterium
CTGCGCTTGTGAGTTGCAACGGAAAGGAAACACAACAAGGTGTTTCCTTTTCCATTGCTTCCTTTTTGCTTGTTGCCGCTGTTTTATTTGCCGCACCGTTTCGTTGCCGACGTTTTAGCGGAATATTTTGTTGGTAGATTCGCGCAAAAGCATCGTTGTGCCTACGGTAATGGTGCGGGTGGGCGTATCGGGGTGTTCTATTCGGTCGATAAGCGTTCGCAGCGTTTCCCTTCCCAAAAAATCTTTGTCTATCGAAAACGACGTAATTTCGGGTCTTACGGCGGTCGATTCGGGCACGTTGTCAAACCCGACAACCATTACGTCCTGCGGAACACGCAATTTAAGGCTTTTTAACGCGTCGCACACGTTGCGCGCAACAAAGTCGTTGCAGCACACAAAACATTGGGGCTTATATTTAAGTTTGAGAATTTCCGTTTTGATCGCGTCGGGGTTGCCGTAGTCAAAACTTTCGTCCTTGCACAGTATGTCGTGGCTGTCCGAATGTAGCCCAATGCCCAAACTCGCGCCACGTATCATACCTATATACCTTTCGTAAAAACTCGAACAGTGCGTGCGGTCGCCAACAAACGTAAAATGTCTTATATTGTATTTTGATCCCAAATATTTTACTATGTTGTAAACGGATCTTTCGTCGTCCGCGCTTATTATATCGTAATTTTTGTTCAGTTTGATGTTGCTTGCGGTAAAGTCGTTAAAGCATACCGGCTTGCCCATATTTATCATTTTGGCAACAAATTCTTTGTCAAAACATTCAATCGCCACAATGCCGTCCACGTTCAACTCCTTTACATATTGCGCAAAACTTGCAAAAGGGGTGCGGTTTATCGTATACGTGTACTGAAAAAGTTCGTAATTTCGGTCGTAACAAAAATTTTCGACGGATTTTATCAGCGGAATAAAGTAGTTTATATTTATCAGCGGCTTGCCGGCAACCATCAAAATGCGGTAGCGCCTGCTTCCCACTTCTATGCGGCCGGCATTAAGCGATTTGTAATTCATTTCCTGCGCCTTTTTAAGCACAAGTTCGCGCGTAGAGTCGGGCACGTACTGCCCGTTAAGCGCCTTTGCAACAGTATTGCGCGACAAATTCAACTGCTCGGCAATGCTTTTTATCGTTACGGCTTTTTTCATAGTTTTCCCCTTTGTTTGCGCCAAGCGGCAGTGCGTGCAAACGGATATGCGCACAAAACATCGTCCCGCAACACGACGCAATTTGATAACGTTATTCTATGGTGTTTATATAAATATAATATAAAGGAATAAAAATGTCAACTTTTTCAAATGCACAAATTTTTGCATTTGGCTCGTGTGCAAATGCACAATTCAAAATAAATTTGTTGACATAATGTTTTAACAATATTATTCTTATGACGTCAAAAAGCCGACTTGTGTCTACGCACAAAGCAGATGCAATCGTTTTTAGAGGTAGAGATATGAAAAAACTCAAACTTATCAGTTCGGTATTGGCAGTGTTGTTGATGCTTACGGTGTGCATTGTCGCTTGCGACAACGGCGGCGTTGGCGATCACGAACACGTGTGGGACGGCGGTGAGATCACAACTGCGCCCACGTGTTACAGCGAAGGCGTCAAAACCTTCCACTGCACGGTAGAAAAATGCGAACAGACTAAGACGGAACCTGTACAAACGACGTCGCACAGTTGGGACGCCGGAACAGAAACCAAGCAAGCGGCATGCAACCAAGAAGGCGAAATTACGTACAAATGCACCAATCAAGGCTGCAACGCCACCAAAACTCAGCCCGTAAGCAAAACCGAGCATAGTTGGGATAACGGCGTGATTACCGCTTCGGCGGATTTCGCCACCAAGGGAGTGCGCACCTACACCTGTCAATACGGGTGCGGCTCCGTTCGTCAAGTATACATAGATGCACAGGCTGATTTTGTCGACGGTTTTTGCGCAAGCCAAGATATGCAATCGCAGTGGCTGTACGGCGTTGCAAATCAATTTGACGCGCAAACGGGCAATTTTGCATTTGCACAAGCAACATTGCAAAACGGCGTTTGGCAGGCGGCAGGCGTAGAAATAACAAGCGGCAAGGTGTCCGTAACCAATGCGCAAGCGGCAATTGCTTACACCTTTACGGAAAATTTACCCAAACTGTGCCAAGCGGCGTTTACCGTCAAATTTGACGGCGTCGTGCGCGCATACATTATAATAAAGAGCGCCGACGGACAAGTAAAGGTTTTCAGAACTCTTAACGATACGGCAGCGGCGGTAGATTACGTTGCGGATATCGACGCAGACGCGGCGGACGTGGTAAAGGGCGACACGCTGTATCTTGTGTTGGATAGCGGTAACACAGCGGCGGAAGGTGCGTTGGCATTTACGGTGTACGCGCCTTGTTTGCATATTTGGAGCGACGCAATCACACAAAAACCCGATTGCACCCACGCCGGAGTAAAAACCTACACCTGCGTAAACGACAATTGCGGCGAGCATTACGAAGAAGAGATCCCCGCAACGGGGCACAATTGGGATAGCGGCGTAGTAACGCGCGAACCCACCGAAGAAGCCGACGGCGAAATGACGTTCCGTTGCACAAACGAAGGTTGCGCCGAAACCAGAACGGAATCCATACCCAAGTTGGAACACATCGAATACGAAGACTTTGCCAACTTCGGTAACGACTTCGAGCAAACGCTTCAAGGCAAATCCAATTGGCAAGTGGGTAAGGTAGATTACATTTGGGCGCAGGAAAACTTTACCTTTACCGCCCTTACCGAAAAATCTTCCGAGGCGTTTACCAACAACGAGCCCTGGATGGAAGTAAAGGGCGATTGGATGGCAAACAACGGCATGGTCGGTTTGGCTTACCGCTTTACCAAGTCGGTACGCGCACGGTTCATATTTACGTTAAATGCCGTGTCCAACAGTAAATTTTCGCTGCGCTGGGCATTAAAGAGCGGCGACGGAACAATCAAAACAAACGAAGGCAAAGCAAGTTGGGGCGGCGACAGTTCTCCCAACACGGTAACAAGCGAATTGACGGTTGTTGCCGGCGACACGCTGTATATGTTGGTAAACAAGGAAGATTCCGCCGACAACCAATGTTCGTTTTCGTTTGTAATTCAAACTCCCCACTCGGATACGAGCGAAGTTACTTTCGACTTTGCCGACGACTTTGCGCAAACGCTTAACGGTACGTCCAAGTGGAGCGTGGGCATTGCCAATTACTCTTGGGACGGCGGCGAAAGTTTTACCGTTACCCCCATTACGCAAAAGAGCGCCGACGCGTTTATTCACAGCGACCCCAACTTTGAAATCAAGGGCGATTGGATGGCTATCAACGGCATGGCGGCGCTTGCATTTAAGTTCGATTACGCCACAACAAGCAATTTCCGCTTTACTTTGAACGGCGGCGAAGGCGGCGTTTTTGCGGTACGCTGGGCGCTTACCGACGCAAACGGCAATGTCAAAACCAACAACGGCATTCCCACTTGGGGCGACAAGGCGCGCAACGTCGATATTGCGGGCGAAGTAACGGCGCAAGCAAATGATATTTTGTACGTACTTATCAACAAGGAAGAAACCGGCGATCAGTGTAACTTTACGTTTACCGTTACCGCCGAAGCCAAGCCCGACGTGGAACCCGATGTGGAGCCCGAATGGTCGGACAAGAGCGGATTTGCGGACGAATTCCAAGCCACACTTGACGGCACATCCAATTGGACGGTTGGCAAAGTAGATTACATTTGGGAGCAGGAAAACTTTACATTTACTACCCTTACCGACAAGAACGAAGCGGGCGACGCGTTTACCAACGGCGAGCCTTGGATGGAAGTAAAAGGCGATTGGATGGCAATTCAAGCGATGGTAGGCTTTGCTTACAAGTTTGACGTTGCGGGTACGGCGCATTTCGATTTGCACCTACGCGGAGTAGACGTAAACAGCGCGTTTACGGCACGTTGGGCGTTGAAGGACGCCGACGGCAACATCAAGACCAACGGCGGCAAAGCGTCCTTTGTGGACAATAACAGAGAGTTACGCGCGTCTGAAGATCTGGAAATTGCGGAAAACGACGTACTGTACATCTTGATACAAAAAGAGAA
>CANRFV010000084.1 GCA_947629985.1 uncultured Clostridia bacterium
CTGCAAGAACACTCCTGGGAAAATGCCGCGGCCGATTATATGGAACTCATCCGGCGAATGTCGGAGAACGCATGAGGTCATTCTGAAAAAGGCTGGTGCAGAAGAGGACCATAGACTATGAAAAAGCTGTTGCTGATTATGCCGGAACTGTTTTGGGGTGGAGCGGAGCGTCAATTTCGATATCTGATCTCCGAATTGCAGGATAATGCCGTGGTATGTATTTCTCATTCCAATAGCAAAAAAAGCACATGGACGCAGGAAGAACTGCAATTCCAGAATGAGCATCCGAGGACTGTTTTTCTGACAGCGCAGTATCGTTCCCAGAGTAGGCTGAAGCGTCTTTTTGCATTAAAAAAGATCATCTCGCAAGCGATCAACATCCATGGTGCGCAATGCGCATTGGTATACCATGGTGACGGATGTTACATGATACCGTATCTCCGTCTTCGCGGGGTGCCGGTCATCTATTCCGAGAGGAATTCGGGAGAAGGCGTGATTGAGAGTAGGCTGATAAAGTATTTTGTCCGATGGTCTAATCATCTTACAGCTAATTCCGAGAGAGCGGCGGAGGTCATTCAGGATTATTTCCACATGCCTGTAAAATGTATCCATAATGGGATCGACTGCGCAAATACCTTCCGTCCCAGAACGGCAGAATGCAGCGAGATGCTGGTCCCTGCGCGGATCGCGCCGGTCAAAAATCAGAAGCTGATCCTTGCTTTTTTCCATGACCACCCCGAATTCCAAGGGGCCGTGCGGTTTGCCGGGAAAAGTGAAGACCCGGCTTATGAAGAGGAACTTCGGCAAACAGTGAAAAAGTATGGTTTGGAGCACCGCGTCTCTTTTCTGGGATTTCAGGAGAACATGGACACGCTCTACCAAACTGACTGCTTTGTGGTCCTGCCGTCATATCATGAGGGGATGTCCAATGTCATCCTGGAATGCTTTGCAAGGGGTATCCCTATCTTTGTGAGCAGCATTCCCGAAAACAGGTTTACGGAGTATTTGCAGGAGTTTTCCTTTGCTCCTGATGATTCGGAGGGGCTGGCAAAGTGTATTGCGAAATGGGATCAACTCACCGTGCCGGAAAGGAACGCCATTTTGGATGCCAATTACGCTTACGTCTCCGAGGAACACTCCATCCAAAAAATGGTCAACGAATATAAGCAATTCCTGATTTCATGAGGTGCCAGATGAAAAAGATTCTGTTTGATCTTCTTTTGAGCCAGCCGACAGGCACGTCGAAATTCCATGGCGGCGGGGAATACATGAAAAGGGTGTTCCGCGAGCTGGTGATGGCGAAGCCGGATGACGCCGAGCTGGTGACTTTTTTTGATCACACTGCGTTTTTGGACGAGTGGCTGCTGGAACTTATGAAAGCTTATAGCATCCGTAGCTATGACATAAAATCGATGGCGGATATCCGAACCATTTTTGCGAAGGAGAGCTTCGACATATTTTATAGCGGGCTGCCCTATGAATACCGGAAAGAGTATTTTCCGGAAGGGATATATAAGATTGGGACATTCCATGGTATGCGCGGGGTGGAATGCCCCCATGATGTATATGAATACAAATACGCTGGTTCCTTCGCCGGCAGGGTGAAAGAACAGGTACGGACGTCACTGAAAGACACGCCGCTTGGCTACGAGCGAAACCGTCAAATAGCATTGGAAAGCTATACAAAATGCCTGCAATGTTTTGATAAGCTGGTTTGCGATTCCTACCATACGGCTCATTCCCTGCTCGTGTATTATCCATGGCTGAAACAGAATGATTTGGAAGTATGCTATCCGCCCCTGAAATATGGCACAGTAAATCCACCGAAAGAGACAGAGGACGGACGATATATCTTATTGATGGGCGGGGACCGGTGGCTCAAGAACACCTACCGCTGCGTCAAAGCGATCGATGGGCTCTATGAGCGCGGGCGTCTGAAGAATGTGAAAACGGTCGTGGTCGGTGGACTGAGCGCACGCATTCAGGCTGAACTCAAACACAAAGGATCGTTCGTTGTGAAAGGCTATGTGGATGACAGCGAACTGAACGGCCTTTACAGTGGCTGCGCCGTTTTCCTGTATCCTACGCTGAACGAGGGCTTTGGCTATCCGCCGCTGGAGGCGATGCGGTATGGCCGCACATGCGTTGTATCCGGTGTGTGCTCCCTGCCGGAGATCTGCGGAGCAGCGGTGTATTATGTAAACCCGTATGATCTGGGTGAAATACAGAACCGGGTCCTGTGGGCGCTTGAAGAGCCGATCCCGGAGGAAACGGTGCGCAGGCAGTTTGAAAAAATCACAAAACAGCAGGAAAGCGATTTGAAAAAAGTTTGTTCGATGATTATAAGAGGCAGGGATCATATAGATGAGTAGGAAAATACAAATCAGCAAAAAAATATTGTTGGTTGTGCTATTGGACTTCCTTTATCTGCCCCCAATGATTATTTCAATCGTTCCGGTTTTGGAATATGTTGATTTTTCCATAAGTATTCTGAAGCTCATAGTAGCTGGCTTTATGCTGATGTTTTTGATTGGGGAAAAAAGTATGTATGTGCCAAGATATTGGCTTATGCTTGCGGCGCTGTTTGCGTGGTTTATAATAGCAGATATAGGGAATATGACGCTTCCAATAAACACATTTGCAACAAGTTTTTCTATTCTTACATATGTAATTATCACCGGGTATTTCTGCCCCATAGACAAGTTTTTGCTGGGAACTAAATTCTATTGCGTGATCGTCTTACTCTTGAATCTTTTGAGCCAAATACTTTACCCGACTAATGGGATATATCACGACTATTCAAGGTCTTGGCAGCCGTATTATTTTTGCGGAAATGCGAATAGCTTTGTGTTCTTTTATCTTTTTTCGGTCGCGGTATATGTTATCGACACATATAACAGGAAACAGAAATTGACGCTGGACGTATTTGTATTTGAGGGAATACTTATCTATTCAATGATCTTAGGCGGTTCAACGACAGGGATCACTATTATGTTGCTGTCATTGGTGGCGAGCCTTTTTTCGTTTTCTGTTGTAAGAAAATGGATCAAGCGTCATATACGAATGATTTTATTTGTCGTGCTCGTTGTTGTGGTATGGCTTGTTTGGTTTGGAGGATGGAACAATAAGCTGATAGTCGAATTCGTTGAAAATGAAATGAACGAGAAAGCGAGTTTTATCGGACGTGGCTTCATTTGGGAAAACGCAGTTAAAACAATAATGCAGTCACCGATCTTTGGTCACGGTTCAACTTCCGGGAGCATTATTTTGGATAGTGGTGGCCAGCTGAGATCGGCACACAATAATTACTTGGAAATTGCTATATTAGGTGGGCTTCCCGCACTCATCCTATTCGTATCGATCGTCATTAGATGTATGGGGTCTGTCAGAAAGTCAAGAAACAGCTTGTGCTATTACGCAACAGCATTTGTGGCATTCTTCTGTGTGGCTTTCCTGGTCGAACAGAATCCATTTTATTTGGGATTTTACGCTTTACTTGGCTTGACGGATGCCCTTAGTAAAGAAACGACCATAGACGTAGCTTTACCATAGGGTTTGTGAAGGATTTATGTCGCGAACGAGAGCAATGCTAAAAAATACGGGTATCCTGGCAATCGCCAGGATATCCACGCAGGTCGTCAGCTTTTTCCTGCTCCCCCTCTATACAGCGCTGCTGTCTACAGCGGAATACGGCGAGATCGACATGTACACCTCGTTGAGTATGCTCATTCTGCCCTTCCTGACGCTGCAGCTGGAAATGGGGATATTCCGTTATTTCATCACAGCGAAAACGGAAAAGGAGCAAATGCGGGTCATCTCTTCTGGGATCGTTATGACGTGCGCGAGCGTTCTCGTCTGCACAGCGCTGTATTATGGGATCACAGCGTTTTTCCCCGTGCGCTACCGGCATTATCTTTACTTCTATTATCTTTCGCAAACATGTACGGCGTTGTTGATGCATGTGGCCCGCGCCGAAGGAAAGAGCAAAGTATACGGCACCGCATCCTTTATCGCCTCCGCTTTGGCTGTGAGCCTGAACGCGCTATTCATCGCAGGCTTTCACTGGAAGGTGGAGGG
>CANRFV010000085.1 GCA_947629985.1 uncultured Clostridia bacterium
GCTCTGACTGCAAAGGAAACAGCGGCGACCGTAGCAAATACAGCGGCGGTTACTGCGGAGGCAGCGGCGACGGGAGCAGCAACAACAGCGCAGGTGGGATTGAACGCTGCCATGGCAGCCAATCCGATAGGACTTGTAATCGCGGGCGTTTCGACGCTTGCGATAGGACTTGCTACCCTTGTTGCTTCTATGGGTTCAGCGGAAGATGAAACTGAACAACTCACCTATGCTTCAAGAGAGCAGTACGAAGAACTTCAAAATCTCAATGCCGAATATCAGCAGACTTGTGAAGAGTTTGGCGAAACGTCTTGGCAGGCGCAGGAGCTTAAATCCCAGATAGACGAGCTTACCACCGCCTATGATTCCAACGCTCAGACATTAGCCGATTTCTACTCCAAGATAGACGAAGATATTTCCGCTTATGATGAGATGGTAGACGGTCATAAGTCGGCAATAGAGGAAATCGAAAACGAAGATAATAGCGTATTGTCCCTTGTGAGCAGGCTCGATGCGCTGACAAGCAGCACCGACACCGCCAAAAACGCCCAAGAGGAAATATACGCTATTATAAAGTTGCTCAACGAGCAGGTACCCGAACTTGCGCTTGAATATGATTCGCTGACAAATTCTCTCTCAACTTCTACCGAAGCTATCATAGCAAATGCAGAAGCTCGCGCTAAGCAAAAGAGATACGAAGCAAACAACGCCGCCCTTGAAGAAAACCTGATGATGAGAGGGCAGCTTGAAGCGGATTTGAAAGCAGCCGAAGAGGAACAAAAAGCCGCTCAAGCTGTTGTAGACCAGTGGACTGAAACGTGGGATTCATACACGGACGCTGCTCGTAAATCTGGTGCAAGAAATGCCGCTACTGGCTCTACTTACGACAAAATGGTGAAAGAAAGCAAGGCGGCTTCTGACAGCCTTTCTGCCGCTAATGAAAAGTTAGATGAGCTCAGGACAAGGTACGAGGAAAATGAAACTGAAATTGAACGGCTGACCGGAGAAATCCGCGACTACAACCTTGCTCTCACGGAAACAAACGACGTTGCCGAAGAGTTGAGCGACGAGGGACTCGCCAACCTTAACAGGGCATTGCAACTCGTTCAGTCTGGCGACCTTGACGTTGATACGGCGGCAAGAATGTTCGGAGTTGACCCCGAAAGGCTTCAAAGTTCTTCAGACGCCTTGGCAGCATACAAGGAAAATCTCGATAGCGCAATTACTGCCGTCGAAAACGGTTGGCTCACTGCTGATGAAGCTGCTGAAACCTACGGTGTCACCATTGAAGAAATGGAAGTTGCTGCAAAGATAGACGAAACCGCTGACAGCTTGGCGGCTCTCGTGGAGCACTACGACGAAGTTTATCAAGCGGCGTATGAAAGCATAAATGGGCAATACGATCTTTGGGATGAAGCGGCAGTTGTCATTCCAAAGAGTATAGGCGACATTAACACCGCGTTAGAAACGCAGACTTCCTACTGGTCGGATTACAATACTGACCTTGAGAATCTTCTTGGCCGAGTTGACGACATTGACGGCTTGCGTGAAATCATTGCTTCGTTCGCCGACGGCAGCGAGGACAGTGTAAACGCGATAGCGGGTATGGCGGCGGCAAGTGACGACGAACTCCGCGAAATGGTGAAAAACTGGCAGGAAGTCCAGAAGTATCAGCAGGAAGCGACAGATTCGGTTGCGGAGCTTGCGACAGGATTCTCCGAGCAGTACGGCGAGATGAAAGATGATCTTGAAACAGCCGTAGAAGATCTGAATCTTTCGGACGAAGCTGCGGAAGCCGCAGAACTGACGGTTGAAGCGTATGTCGAAGCCATAAGGGGCGGAACAGACGCGGCGGTGGAAGAAGCTCAAAGGCTGTCGGCGCTTGTGACGATGGCGCTCTATAATACGCCCGGCGTAACAGCTCCGAAAACTCCTACGAGGGATTCTTCAATGCCGAGGGGATTAAGAAACGCGAATGATTTAGACCGTGTGACTATGCTCTCGGCTTATGCCGTTGGCACCGACAGCGCTTCGCCCGGTGCTGCCCTTGTAGGCGAAAACGGACCCGAAATCGTAATGTTTGAGGGCGGCGAAAAGGTATATACTGCCGAGGAAACCAAACAGCTTCTGCAAGAGAGCAAAGAACTGCGCGAGCTCAATATCGAAAAGGACGCGGATAATCTCAAATTTATCAATGCTTATGCCATCGGCTCGGATAATGCTGAACCTGGTGCTGCCATTGTTGGCGAGAGAGGTCCAGAGCTTGTGATATTTGAGGGCGGCGAGAAAGTATTTACCGCTGAAGAAACCCGCGAACTCATTCGTGAAAGCAGCAAAATGCGCGAGCTGAGCGCCGAAAATGATATTGAAAATCTTAAAATCATCAGCGCATACGCCGTTGGCACCGACAGCGCTTCGCCCGGTGCGGCGCTCGTCGGAGAGAACGGACCCGAGCTTATCAGCTTTGGCGGCAAGCAGGGAGATATATCGAATGTTGAAATATCGGATATGCTTATTCAGTATTTCAACGAAGCGGCGGCTATGCAGGCTATGGCGGCAGAAAACGCCGAAGCCGTGCAAGTCGTAACTGTCTCACCGACACTTGAAGCTTTGAGCGCGGATTCCGAGCTTCCCGCCTACGGATACGGCGGCGATCAGAATATTGAAATCACCATTTCACCCTCGTTCACTGTTGAGGGCGGAAACGCTGATGACATCGAAGAACGACTTAACGACTTCGGCGAGAGATTGCGTGATGAGATTATAGACGCGCTCGAGGAAGCGGGTATAGATGCGAAAAGGAGTGCTTACAGATGAGTAAAACATATACGACTGTTCTGGGTGATATGTGGGACAGCATAGCCTTTTTGCAACTCGGAGATACGAAATACACCGACGCGCTCATAGCGGCAAATACTCAATACCGCGAAGTTTACGTTTTTTCTTCCGGGTGCATTCTGGAAATACCCGATTTGGAAGAAAAGCAGACCGCCGATGATCTGCCGCCGTGGAAGAAGGTGAACGGGTGAGCGACATAAATCTTGCCCGCCGCACAAGCATTGAGGTATTTTTCGCAGGAACGAATATCACAAAGTCCATGCAACAGTATCTCATTTCTCTTTCCTATACCGACAACGAGGAAGATGAAACAGACGATTTGCAAATCAAGCTGCACGACCGCGACAAGATATGGCTTGAAAAGTGGCTTAACGATGCTATTCAGGCGGCTGCCGACACGCCCGTTCCGAAAAGTGATGACGATGAAAAGGAATCATCGACGCCATATAAAGTGACTGCAACGAGCGGGGTTGCCGTCAGAAGCAGACCAAGCGATCAATATTATCAGTACGGCACGCTTCCCTATGGAACGATTGTGAACGTAAAATCATTCTCAGGCGGGTGGGCTAACATTACATACGACGGAAAAAACGCTTATGTCAAAGCGGATTATGTGACCGAACTCGGTGACAGCGATTCTTCCGCAGCTTCTTCCGACGGCGGGCAATCGGCTACAAAAGGATTGAGAATTCAAGCCGTAATTGTCCGCCAGAACTGGAAAAGTGACGGCAAGGACGAGGTTCTCGAGTGCGGGCAATTTTCTCTCGACGACATAAGCGCTTCCGGCCCGCCGGGCGTAATAAACATCAAGGCGACATCTCTTCCGTATTCAAGCACGATTCGCCAGATGAAGAAAAGTAAGTCGTGGGAAAGTTATTCGCTGTCGGGCATCGCAAGCGAGATTGCCGGCAAGAACGGAATGACCTGCATGTACCAAAGTGGCACCGACCCGTCGTATGAGCGCGTGGAGCAGTACAGAATGAGCGATATCGAGTTTCTCAAAAAGCTATGCCAGGACAACGGCTGCTCTTTGAAAGTCTCGAACAACATCATCATTATTTTTGACCAAGCGGAATACGAGAAGAAAAAGACGATTCGCACGATCAAGTATGGCGACGGCTCATACACCAAGTATAAGCTTTCGACAGTATCCAACGACCGATATGCGAGCTGCCGCGTGAGCTGCACCACAAACGACGGCAAGGTGATTCAGGCAACGGCTCTTGT
>CANRFV010000086.1 GCA_947629985.1 uncultured Clostridia bacterium
GACGTTTTCCCGGATTACCCTCTAATTCCTTGATTGCCGTAGGCTTTGGTTTTCTGCCCCTCTGAGCCATCCGCATCTCTCCTTCCTCTAATAATTTGCATAAGAAAAAGACCTGCGTGATGCAAGTCTTTTCTATGTATATAACAACCATGAATTTATCCTTCGTTAATTGTTAATTTTTAAGGTGCATCTATATCTTTTCTAATAAATACATCGATCAATTCACCGCTTTCATCAAAAGCAATATATGTATACACAGCTGTCTCAAGAGGATCATAACACCGACCAAGATAAATAAGCATGGATCTATCGCCAAGAATTTCCCTATATGAAAATTTTACACCATCACGAATATCTTCTTCAGTTGCAAAGTGTCCTGTACCATCTTCATAACACACATTTAATCCCAAATCGCTGGTTTGTCTTATCTCCCAACCTTTATCATTTGCAATTTGCTGACAATCCTCCCATGATGTACCAACAGGCATTAATTTAAGTACATAGTTACAGACAGAACCAAACGGACGGCTGATCGGAACAGCAATGTACCGTATGATCAGAAACAATAAAACGATTAGAACTAAAGTAATTGTAAACTTTATAATACGTTTCAGTACAATGTTCGTAAATGCTTTCATTACAAATCCTCCTTCACAAACATCTTTCCCTATTAAATATTATACACCACCCCTATTGAAAATGTCAATAGTTTTTGAAAGAAAAAAGCAAGCACTCCCCAAATGAGAAGTGCCCGCCCATATAGCTTGCCGTATCGCTCTATCGTAGTTTCTTGAAACTTCTATATGCCTACTGTCCTAATTTCCTTCATTTTTCGGTAATTTTCGGTTCGGTTTCCTGTTCCGTTATACACATATTACCATGATCCGTCCGGAATAGCAAGTGTGAGTAATGACAATCATTTCGCCTATATTTCGGGCAGTATTGTGTATATATCACCACGCCCCAAAACGCCCACAAATGCGCTGTGTGGGCGGCTTTTTTCGGTGGGAAACTTATTCGCAGAGAAGCCATAACCCCTGACACAGGCAAACGTGGCGCAGAACAGCCCCTCCGGAAAAGGGCTGTTCTGTTTTTCAAATTATCCGCCGTAATATTCCTCAATGTACTGCGTGCCATCCTCTCTGGTGACCACACTCGGATAGCGTACCTTGTGCCCTTGTTTTGTCAGAATGTTGGCGGCAATGTCTGCGATCTCACCGAGGAAAGCCATGTCCCATTCAAGGTCACGATTTTCGGTGAGCACCCTACAAAATTCAAATGCTGCCTCGTAGATCTCATCATTGCGGTCTGCCTGTGCATCGGTCAGTTCCAATTCTTCGTTCATCTTAGCGTTGTTCTCGTTCATAAAAATTCTCCTTTTTTGGTAGTGCCGCCCCTCCGCAGAAGGGCGGCTCGTTTTTTCAGTCGGCGAAATTCTCAAGGTAGTCGCTGATCGCTTTTGCCATTTTGGTGTAGTCCGCTGCGGTCGGGTGGTAGCCGTACCACTTGGGGTCGTTGTAAGCCGTCCAGACGTAAAGCCTTTCGTGCTTGCCCCAAAGGTCTGCAAACTGAATCGTCAGGCTGTCGATCTTGCCCTCGGTGCGGTTCAGCACCGTGATCAGGATTCCGTAGCGGCGGTCTGCCTCAATGCATTTTGCGAATTCGACCTTTACCGTCGTGGTGTCGGTCAGGCGGGCAATGCAGGCACTGCCGACCAGCTTGGGGTTCTTCAGCAGGCTGACCTTTGCGGTCATTTTCTTCAGCTCGGTTTCAAAAAAGTTCATGGTGTTTTCCTCCATTTTTCGGTAGTTTTCGGTTCGGTTTCCCGTTCCGTTATACACATATTACCATGATCCGTCCGGAATAGCAAGTGTGAGTAATGACAATCATTTCAGCTATATTTCGGGCAGTATTGTGTATACAACACCATGCCTCAAAGCACATAGAAATGTGCCGTGTGGGCGGCTTTCTGCGGTGGAAAACTTATCCGATAAAAGTCGAAATAATCAAATGCAATCGGCTGCCCCGTTAAAAGGGCAGCCTGCCATTTTTTTAGTCCACGATGTGGAGAACCACCATGCCGTTCGGTGTCGGAATGAAAAGTTCAGGTACCCAGAAAAGTGCCTTGTACTTTTCGATCTGCTCATCGGTCAGCCCCGTAAAATCCTCGAAGCCCAGACCGCAGACGAAGAAGGTTCCCTTGACCGATCCGTACTTCTCGATCGTTCTGTTCCACTCCAGCCCCTCGATGAACAAGCCCTCCTCGTTGCACACGACCGCCGCCTGATCCTCAAAGGGATACAGTGCCTCGATGTGACCTCCGACCTCCGCCTGAAGGTTCTCAAGGGTATGTTCGATGTCCTTGACGTAGGGGTGCTTTCCGGGTTCGCATACCAGAATTTTCATGTAGATCCGCTCCTTTTGTTTGATTCCGCTTGTCCGGCGGTAGTGTTATATTACCTCTTTTTCCGCAATAAGTCCACGCCTTTTTGCAAAATAAATGTACCAAACATGAGCCGATAATTCAGGCGAAATTGTACATCGCACAGGATGCCCACAAATGCGCCGTGTGGGGCGGCTTTCTGCTGTGGGGAAGTTAATCGCTTATCGCAGGAAAACCGCACACAGGCGAACGTGGGGCAAGCCTGTCCCGTCAGTCCTCGGTCGGCAGCAGCCACTTTCCCATTCGTTCATCGAAAAGGTAGTAGTAAGGAATGCTCCAGTTTTCATGCGTCAGGGAAACGATGCTCTTATGAGTGATCGCAGGCCGCATTGGTTCTTTGCGGTCACGGTGGTAGGCAACCGTTACGCCCTCCGCCGGCTCCTTGAAGCTGTGCGGCTCGTCAGCATTGGGCGCAAGGCGTTCACCGAGGATGCTGATGTCACCGAGGGCAAGCAGTGCCTTGACCTTTTCTGCCGTGTCATAATGCTTAGTGAGGATAGGCATCTGATGTTCCGGGTAACCGTCCCAGTGGCAGTAGATGGTCTCCGTTGTGCCGTCCTCGTGCAGGATGCCGATTCTCGAATTCGTACTCATGGTTTTTTCCTCCGTTTTTCTGTAGTTTTCGGTAGGCATCTGCCCTTCCGTTGTATTGTATATTACCATGATCCTGCCGATAAGTCCACGTCTTTTTGCAAAATAAATGTACCAAACATGAGCCGATAATTCAGGCGAAATTGTACATCGCACAGGATGTCTACAAATGCGCCGTGTGGGGCGGCTTTCTGTGGTGGGGAAGCTAATTGTTTATCGCAGAAAAACCGCACACAGGCGAACATGGCGCAAGTGCGCCACGCTTTTACCGCAATGTTTTACTTTTCCAAATAATTCTCTCGCACCCATTCATCATAGGTCAGGACACCGTTTATCATGCGCTGCATACTGAGCCCATTCGGATTCAGTTGTGAAAAAAGATTATGTGTAATTTTTTCAGCAGTTGCTCGGTCGTACCCCTTTGCCTTGATCTGCTTCAGCACATACATGAAATTGCTATATGTTTTATTTTTGATAACTTTCATAAAAAAATTCCTTTCGATACGTTTTGGCAGGGCGGCTGTGCCGCCCCACCGTCTTGGTTCAGTTCAGGTCAATGCGGATCCCGTAAACATCCTCCGCTTCTCCCCAGATGTTTTTGTGCGGTGCCGTGCAAAGCTCTGCAATTGTACAGCCTTGTTCCGCAAGTTTGTGCAGGTTCTCCATCAGGGAAGTGGAGCGTTCCGTCACCACAATGTTCTCAATGCCTGCCTCACGCAGCGTTCTCACAAAGTCGCTCATGTCGGTCGTCCACGGCAGCTCACTGCACTCAAATTCGCCGTTTCCGTTTTCAAGGCTGCGGCGGTAATTCCAGTAGGCACTCTCTTCGCCGTGGGATACGCTGCTGCGGTTTTCCTTTGCCTTTGCTTCGATGGCTCTGAAGTAGGCTTTTGTCTGCTCGTTCATGGTTTTTTCCTCCGTGTTTCGGTAATTTTCGGTAGGCTTTCCGCCCTTCCGTTATACACATATTACCATGATCCGCCCGGAATAGCAAGTGTGAGTAATGAC
>CANRFV010000087.1 GCA_947629985.1 uncultured Clostridia bacterium
TTTTTGTACAGCTTTAGTCCGTAGTTAAATGTATTTGAACGGCTGTCCATATCGACCGTAAGGTCGGTGATGTTCTTGCCGTCCATTATCTCACGGAACTCCTCCGAACCGAGGTGGGAACGAATAATAACGGAATTTCCGCTGTAGTCTATCTCGCCAAGGCATAAACCGACTATCTGCATAAGAGCGGCTCGGCGGGTACATTTCTGATTTATCTTCAGTTCTATCGGCGCGGGCGGATCACATTCTCCAGCCACAAGCGGTGTGCCTTTGAGCAGCTCACTCAGACATTCCGAAACGCTGCCCTTGAACTCGAACTTCTCTATATCAAATTCGGGGTCGTTCAGCTGATACGAAATATGCTCACAGGCTATTTTGCAAATCGTAATGCCGCCCGAAATGGACTTTGACACACGGGCAGTCCGAAAAAGATAATATATATCATCGCTTTCAAGCGTTACGGCAAGTCCTACATTGAGGTCTGCCGCCATTGCTGATGTAACGGTAAACTCAAAGCTGCACTCTCCGCTTAGTGAACGGGTGAGAAGTGCGGAAATAACCCGTGTGAACGTTGCCTTTACGTTGTTGTTTTCGTCATATACGGTTATCTTCGTCACATACCCACCCCCATATTCCGAACGGTCACCGTGTTCTGATTCCACTGTATCTGCGAGATTATCTTAGTAAGCGTAAGTCCGTCTATCGTCAAAGGAATGGTGACGTTAAAGGCGTTTGCGGAGGTGTTCACGCCCACAGGCGTAACGCTTGCCTTGACATCTGCGTCAAAGTTTGCGGGAATGGCGTTTTGCAGGTCGGCTTTCATTTCATCGCCGAAACCGCCGCCTAAGTCTTTCATGACATCGTCAATATCCTCAGCCATACCCTCGGCGGCTTTCACAGCCTCATCACCGTTTTTATCTATTGCATCGGATAAACCTTTGACGAGCATTTCACCTACCCATGCCATTTCCTTAGAGGGCGAGTGTATGCCGAAGAAGTCGCAGATGCCGTCCCAGATACCGCTTATCCAGCCGGAAACCTGATCCCACAGCCACGATGCAAGTCCTGTTATACCGTCCCACAGACCGTGAACAAGGTTTGCACCGACTTCAGCAAGCTGAGAAACGCCCTCTCCGAACGCAGAAACAAGTCCCGAAATGATCTGCGGAACAGCCTTTACTATCTCCACGATTATGGTCGGGAGATTTTGAATGAGGGAAACAAAAAGCTGTATGCCTGCCTGAATTATCTGCGGTATACTTCCCAAGATAGTTGTCACAAGACTTGAGATTATCTGCGGGATTGCCGCCACCACCGTGGTGATTATCTGCGGCAGGTTCTGAATGAGGGAAACGAGGAGTTTTATTCCCGCGTCTATAAGCTGCGGGATACTGCCGAGAATGGCGGTCACAAGTCCGTCAACTATCTGAGGTATCGCCGCGACTACCGCCGTGATTATCTCCGGCAGAGCCGATACAAGAGAGGTCAAAAGCTGTATTCCTGCATCAATGATTTGAGGTATAGAGGAAATTATAAAATCCACTATCGCAAGAATTATGCTCGGCAAAGCCTCGATAAGTATCGGAATTGCATCAAGAAGTCCCTGCGCAAGTCCCGTTATAAGCTGCAAAGCCGCGTCTAAAATAAGCGGCAGATTATCTACAAGCGTCTGAACTATCTGCGTTACCACAAGCACTATCTGCGGCACAAGAGTAGGTATCGCCTGCGCGATGCCTTGAATAAGCGACACGATTATTTCTATTCCTGCCTCAACTATCTGCGGCAGGAGGGAAACAAGCGCGTTCACGACCTCCAAAATCACCTTTGAAATGGTGGGCAGAAGTACGGGTATAGCGTCAATAATGCCCTGCGCCAACGACTGTATGACAGCAGGTGCGCTTTCAAGCACGGCGGTCGCTATCGAGCCTATAAGCTCCACTATCTGCGGAATGACAGAAGATATGGAGTCCAAGACGGAAGTAACACCGTTTTTTATCTGCTCGCCTGCGTTTTCATTTCCCGCGGCAAGGTCGGACAAGCCGTCCATTATCTGCGTTATGCCGGGGAGGAGTTCACCGACCATGCGGTTTTTAAGTCCGCCCATCGTGCCTTGCAGACGGGTAAGACTGTCCTCGAAAGCTGCGCTTGCGGCTACGGCTTCGTTGCTCATCACCATGCCGTAGTCCTGCGCCTCCTGTTTCAAGGCTTTGGTGTCATCGGCGGTCATGTTCAGTACGGCGGCCATATCCACGGCGGACTTTCCGAGCAGGTCGGTTGCCGCAGAGGTTCGCTCCGCACCGGATTCCATTCCTTGAAGTGCGGCTATGACTTTATCAAGCTGTTCTTCCTGCGAAAGACCGTTCAGATCCTCGATGGAAAGACCGACAGCCGACAGCTTTTCGGCAGCGGACGCCGAGCCGTTTCCCGCATCGGTTATGACGGTAGAGAGCGTTTTCATGCCCGAACGGAGATTGTCCACATCCGCTCCGCAGCGGCTGAAAACGTAGTCCCACTCCTGATATGCCTCGGCACTTATGCCGATCTTCTGCGAGGTCTTGTCGATGTTATCGCCGAACTCGGCCACGTCATTCGCCACGTCCCATAGCTGTTTTCCTGCGGCGATTGCCGCCGTGCCTATCGCTGCGACTGCCGCGCCGACAGCTTTGCCGACCTTTTTAGCGGTATCTCCGAGTTTTGACAGCTTGCTTTCCGCATCATCTGTCTGCTTTGCGGCGGTGTCTATCTCTTTAGCGAAATCTTTCGCCTCATCGCCGGCCTCATCAAAGCCGTTTTCGGCATTCTGGAGAGCTTTGTTATTGTCATCAAGCTCACGCTCCATGCCGTTTAACGCCGCTTGTGCATTGTTAAGCTGTATCTGCCAGTTTTGTGTGCGCTTGTCGTTTTCGCCGAAACTCTCTGCAGCGTTCTGTAAAGCCCTGCGGAGCGTTTCTATCTTCTGCTTTTGCGCATCTATCTCCTTGTTCAGGACTTCGTTCCTTGCCGCAAGCGCCTTGACAGAATTGTCGTTTTTATCAAATTCGGAGGACACAAGCCGCATCTCCGAACCTAAGACTTTAAACGTCTGATTTATATCGCTGAGGGCTTTCTTGAACTCCTTTTCACCCTCAACTCCAATTTTCAATCCGAAATTGTCAGCCATATCCTCACTCCTTTTCGTCGTCACAAGCTCCGTATCGCTCGTTTCCGCCGGTAGGCGAAAAGCTCACTCACTACGCTGCTCCTCCTCTTCCCACAAAGTTTTTAACTTTGTGGGAACCCTAATTCGAACGAAACTCTTGACAAAATCGTTCGATTTGAGTATAATATAAATAGGGAAAGCAAACACTACTTACAGGAGGTGCTTACTATGTCTGTTACAGCTACCGAATTTAAACTCAATCTTGGAAAGTATCTGACGCTTGCCGAAAGCGAAGATGTCTACATCACCAAAAACGGCAAAGTAGTCGCAAAACTTACAAACCCGAACGCCGACAGAGTGGAAACCGCCAAGTCGCTTTTAGGTATCATTCCTGCCGACATTACTCCCGAAGAGGCGCGGGAAGAAAGGCTTGACAGAGTATGACGGCAGTTATAGATACTTGTGTAGTCATTGATGTTCTGCAAAACCGTGAGCCGTTTTCAAAAGCCGCGCTCGATGTTTTCCTCGCTGCGTCAAACCGAAAATTCAGAGGTGTACTGACGGCAAAATCTATAATGGACATCTACTACATCATTCGCAGAAGTCTGCACGATGAGCAGAAGACAAGAGCAGCAGTAAATAAGCTGTTCGTCCTGTTCGATATTGCGGATACATTTTCGGCGGACTGCCGCATTGCAATGTCCTCGCCGACTTCCGACTATGAAGATGCGGTGATGATAGAAACCGCAAAGCGCATAGGAGCGGACTGCATTGTCACGAGAAACCTCAGCGACTACGGCGCCCATTTGGGCCTTGTACGGAGACCAGCTATGAAAAGTCAATAGAAAAAGAGTAGAATTAACAAAAAATTAACAAAAGACAAAAAGAGATACTCA
>CANRFV010000088.1 GCA_947629985.1 uncultured Clostridia bacterium
ATCCTCGGTGCCGACGAAATCGACCAGGCCGGCCTCCTCGCTCTGGAACTTGGCGGAAGCCGTATTGCACTTTTCCTTGACATTGCCGTCCAGCGCGTTCGGCGCGTTCACGAACAGCTCCGCCTTGGAACCTTCCATAAAAGTAAAGTCAGTCAGACCCGGCACGATCGCCAGACCGCCGCCGCATCTGCCGAACACCGCCGTGATCTGCGGAACAATGCCGGATGCCAGCGCCTGCTTCTTATAGATCTCGCCGAACGCGTTCAGTGCGTCCGTCGCCTCCTGAAGCCTCAGGCCCGCGCAGTCCAGAAGCCCGATCACCGGAGCGCCCATGTTCAGCGCCATGTCGTAAATGCCCGCGATCTTCTTTGCGTGCATCTCGCCGATCGTACCGCCGAGCACAGAAGAATCCTGGCTGTAAACATAGACCAGATGACCGTCGATCAGACCGTAGCCCGTGACTACGCCATCCCCCGGCGTCTGCGTCTGCTGCATGTTGAAATCAGTATTCCTGGCAGTGACGTATCCGCCGATTTCAACAAAACTGTTCTCGTCGAGCAAGGAAGCGATCCTCTTGCCCGCTAAGCTTTGTGCTGTATTACTCATTCTTCAGCCCTCCATCGCTATATTTTGAAATAGAATCCTGCTCCGCAGGATTCTCCGCCTGCGGCGGGTTGCGTAAGCAACCTATTCCGTTCCGCCGCAGTGCGATCCCGCGGAGCGTTTCTATGTCGCAGGAGACTATAAGGTCTCCTGCGACATGGAATCCAATTTCTGCCGAGTATATATTATCCTCTTTCTCCCGAAATTGCAAGCTTTTTCGTCAGCCAGAAAAAAACTGCCGCAAAGCAGCATATTTGCTATCCAAACAATGCTGTTTTACGGCAGTCTTTGCTGTCTTATCTGAACTATCGTTATTTCCAGTAAACGTAATATACTGCGCTGGTTGATTTTTTAGATCCGCTGCTGCGCTTTACCCGGATATAGTAGGTTCCCGGCGCGACTTTAAGATTCCCGGCGTTGCCGCCCCAGCTATATTTCTTGATCGTCTTCAACGATGCATCGTTATTTTTGAGATCAGCCATGTTGATTCCATTTTTATAGCTCGGTCCGTAAAGAGTAAAATTCACCTTAGCGGTTCCCTCCGCGTAGAGCTTGAATGTAAGCGTCTTACTCTTGGTCACTTTAAACTTATACCAGTCGGCCTTTGACGTGCTCTCTCCTGTAGCAATGATCCCGCATACCTTTTTCTTTGTTTTAACCGTCGCCGCCTTCGACTTGGACTTTCCGCCTTTATCCGTGATCGCTATGTTTTTCACTTTTGTCGCCGCGCCTACCACGAGTCCGTATCTCCCGACATTAGATACCTTGACGTAGTAAGTGCCTTTTGCCAGCGCATACTCCGCAAAAGTGGAAGAGTCCGCCGGATCCTCCATCTTGACATACTTAGATTCATCCAGCGCTTTCTTCTTTTTGTTGCACAATGTCACATTCATCCCGAACGAACCACCATAGTTGCTGCCCTCCACCCCTGTCACCAACACAAAGGACGGCTTCGTCAGCTTAAATTTATGGTAGACGGTCATGCCGCTTTCACATTGCCCCACATAGGAAAATGCACCCGCCTCTTTCTGCATGTTTACCACTTTCGAAGCCGCCGATACGCTCATCCCGCAAAGCAAAACCATCATTGCCGTCAGAGACAACAGCTCCACAATTTTTCGTCTGAAATAACCTCTTGTTTCCATAAACACAACTCTCCTCTCCCGGTGTGTTGAAACAATTGGAATCTCCTGCTCTTCCGCGGGAGATCCAACCACAACTTGTATTGTATTTATTATATATAATATGGAAGAATATGTCTATAAAAATTTTTTCATCCGTTATCTCTCAGAGCTTTGCCATCTCCACAACTGTCCTAAAACAGTATGGATAGTCCCGTCTGGGCACCTTCTCCGTCGTAATGACCGGATACGCGACATATGTATTTCCGTCGACCTTACACTGTATAGTCCCTACTCGATACCCTTTCTCAACCGGAGCCGTAAGGCTATCCGCAAGCTCAACACATATCTCAATCTGCTCCTCCGGTCCCGTCTTTGGTAGTTAGCGCCATATTTTTTAGGAGCAAAACCAACGTATATCTTTTACAAATGCCCGTATATTCGGGCTTTTTTATTGCCAAAAATACTTGCAAAATTTATTTTTATGTGTTATAATAATGGCGTTAGTGGCGTTATATGCGAAAGGGTGATTCTTATGGCTTTTTACCTCAAAAAAACAAAACTCAAAGGGCGGACTTACCTCTCGATCGACGAAAGCTTTTACAGCAGCGAAAAGAAGGGTACGGCACACAGATGCTATAAATCCCTCGGCTCTGTGGAGACCTGGCTGGAAAAAGGCCTTGCTGACCCCATCGCCCATTTTCAGATGGAAGTGGATGCCCTGAACCAGAAAAAGGCTGAAGAGGGTGTCCGCAAGATCTCCGACTCTTCCCCGCTCCTCTATCTGGGCTATTTCCCCCTCAGATCGATCCTGGAAAAGCTCCGCATCAAAAAATATGTGGACTATTTCAAGCTTACGCATGATTTCCAGTTCGACCTGTATGAACTTATCTCCTCCCTTATTTTTGCCAGGGCCGTGAACCCCTGCAGCAAGTACCGCACGTTCCATGAAGTCCTCCCGAACCTGTATGAACCTGTCCATTATTCTTATGACCAGCTGCTGGACGGTTTATCCTTTATCGGGAATGACTACCAGAAATTCGTTGAGATATTTACTGTCCAGACGAAAAAAGCATTCGGCCTGGACACCTCCAGATCCTACTTCGACTGCACCAACTTTTATTTCGAGATCGACAGGGAAGACGATTTCCGCCGGAAAGGCCCCAGTAAGGAAAACAAAAAGGAACCCATCGTCGGACTTGGGCTCCTGCTGGACAGCAACCAGATCCCGGTCGGCATGAAAATGTACCCCGGAAATGAATCGGAAAAACCGGTCCTGCGGGATGTGATCGGCCAGCTCAAAACGCAGAACAACATCACCGGAAAAACCATCCATGTCGCCGACAAAGGGCTCAACTGTGCCCAGAATATCGCCTTCTCGAAAGAAAACGGGGATGGGTACCTCTTTTCAAAATCAGTCAGGGGACTGCCGGAAACCGAAAAGACATGGGTATTACTGGAAGACGGCTGGAAAGATGTCAAAGACAAAAAAGGAAAGCTTCTCTACCGCTGTAAATCCTGTGTGGATGAGTTCCCTTATAAAGCGGAGCATGGCGGGAAAGAATCCGTTGTAAAGCTGACTGAGAAACGTCTTCTCACCTATAACCCTTCCCTGGCCGCAAAGAAACGGTATGAGATCCACCGGCTGGCAGAAAAGGCAAGGTCGCTGACGGCTTCCGGTGCGAAGAAGACGGAATACGGGGAGGCCGGAAAATATGTAAGGTTCACGGATAAGGCCGGAAAAAAGGCTGTCGTAAGCATTAACCAGGACGCCATTGATAAAGACCTGAAGTTTGCCGGCTATAACCTTCTGGTTACTTCTGAGACGGGGATGAGTGACCAGGAGATTTACAGCACCTACCATAACCTCTGGCGCATCGAAGAATCCTTTAAGATCATGAAATCCGACCTGGATGCAAGACCGGCATTCTGCCAGAAAGAAGCGACGATAAAAGGGCACTTTTTAATCTGTTATCTGACGGTACTGTTAGAACGCCTCTTTCAATTCAAGGTACTGGAAAATAAGTATGCGACAACAGAGGTCTTTCGTTTCCTGAAGGATTTCCGGGTCACGAAAGCAGAAACAAAATACATCAACACAGCAACATCCAGCGATATCATTAATGAGTTGTCTTTAAAGTTAAAGCTTCCGCTGACAAACTATTTCTTGACCGAAACGCAGATTCGGTCCATCCTAAACCATAAAATTTAAAATTTCAGAACCGAAAAAGCTGCTGCAAATCTACTGCAACAGCTTTAATTTTTCGATCGGTTAACGCCATTTTTTAATGTCTGATACCAAAGTCAAGT
>CANRFV010000089.1 GCA_947629985.1 uncultured Clostridia bacterium
AAAAATATTGCCAAATAAATTTATACAAGCAATACATTACAGACCTATCCTGTCCTCTGAACCACAACTATGCGATTTTTGGAAATCATGACAAATCTTTTGGATAATTCAGATATTTTCTGAAAGATATTGTGATCAGACCTCTAAATCGAGAATGCAAATTGCAAAATATGATAGAATTTTTATCACTATACTCGAGGTATTTGGAGCATATATAATAGCAATTTACAAAAATGGCGGCAGCGTAACGCTGCACCAAGATGTCGCCCAATGCGCCTATAGCGCAAAGGGGGATTTGCATCACTGATAGTGTATATAAAATATAAGAGCAACTCACCAAAACGGCGTACCGGCGTCCCAATGGCTATAATACGTGATTTTGCCCGTCCCAAAAGGTGTACCACACAGCGTACTAGGTACGCGTCCGGCGTATCGTGCAGACCAACGGCATCGGCGACGCAGCCGTCACATTACATGACATGCACAACAACCAACACAGAGACACCCGAAGCCCGGCTTACCGCAAGTATCAGCATCCGGACTTCGCAAAGCCACAGGAAGTGGTGATGCTATTTTTGATGACAACATTATCATAGTGTGTTTCTCATTTTATTGGGCGATCATAAGTTGAAAAATATATTCAACAACAATCAGCGTAATATAACACATCGCTGAAATCACAGTTTTTTAACTTTTCTTTGTTAATAAAAAAATGACAGATTCCTGCATCTCCCCACATGATATTTGTAATATTTTGCCCGTCCATTCTCCCAAAATCGCTGCATAGCTGCAAAAGCTGGAAATTATATTTTTCCTGTTGTTCCTCTGTTTCACGGGGATCATACTGGCAAAAATCTGAAGAACCGCCTATTTTATGACCAGCAGATGAGTCGTTTTTATAGATCGCCTCATCCAACACATCAGACGGAAGATCAAGCTTAAACTTCAGATCATAGGGACTTTCTATGTTCTCTCCAGATATTTCATTGAAATATTTGCAAAATGTGTTCTGATACTGGATCGAATTTTTGGGAGCATCTTCTATTGTGGGAAGAAACGCAACAGCAAATTCACCTTTTATGGGGTAAGATTCTTTTTCTAAATCATCGAATTCTGAAATTGGCGGGTCGATGGAATTTGCAAAAATATTGTCATAGTAGATCACTCTGTAGCCCTTGTTGTTCCTGTCGCACATGCCCCAGCAATCATCAGCTCGGATCCAGAATTGTATCATGCCTTGCTTTGGAAAATAATCGATACCTTGAATATCGCTGCAATTGATCTGCATCAGAAATCTGAGCTGATTCCCATAGCTGTCGACAGGAATTTCAGCATCGGGCGGAAAATACGGAACACCACCAATTTTGCTGTGAAACACAGATGGTTCTCCGCTTTTTACGATAAAATGCACAGCATACTGTTTTTCAAGCTCCTCAAGAGCTTTTTTAGCAGCATATTGCGTATATTGCATCGCTTCATCTTTGGTCATATTGATCCTCCTTACAAACAAAAACTTGATAGAGCAATTCAAAGAATTCTCTCATTATTTATTATATATCATTTTTAGGGAATTGTCAATACCAAAGTGAAAATTTTATTTAATTGTCAATGAAGATGCACAATAATTGCGGAGAGCCGGATAAAGATCCTATGCAGGAACGATCGATAATATGAAAAAGGCATTTCACTTGGGATAATCGAAAGTATTTACGGAAAACAACGTATATCTTTTTCAGTTGATAAGCACTATACTGATCAAAAAATTATGCAACTTTATTGAAGTGTGGAGAAAGTGACGATCGAGATAGTCAAAGGCCATATGGACAGAACGGTCGGTAGGAGCGGGTAAGACCATCTTTGTGGAATTGAAAGCACCCGGAAAAATGCTGCGACCATTGCAGAGAAAACGGCGGTATCAGCTGATGAAACTCGGATTTCCGGCACTCTGCATTGACCGATTGGAGCAGATACAACCGTGTATAGATGCCATATTGACATGGACACCGGGTGAACCTTTCCCGAAAAATATCGGGGCAAAAATACCGGATATTGAAATATCAGAACTGCCCCAAGAGGATGAAATATCATGAAATTTGTGCCACATGATTATCAGAAATATTGTATTGAGTATATCAAAAATCATCCTGTTTCAGCTTTGTTGCTCGATTGTGGACTTGGAAAAACAGTTATTTCATTGACAGCCGTCAACGATCTTATTTTTGACGAATTGAAAGTAACAAAGGTTCTTGTAATTGCTCCGCTGCGTGTCACTTATGTCTGGAAAGCTGAAATTGAAAAGTGGGATCACCTATCCAATCTTGATATTTCTCTCATTGTAGGAACGGTAAAACAGCGTATTGCAGCGATCAACTCAAATACACTGATTCATGTTGTGAATCGTGAGAACGTGAAGTCTCTGGTAGAGTATTACGAGAAAAATGGTCTGAAATGGCCATACGATATGGTTGTTATTGACGAGGATTATGTCAAGCATTTCCCAAAAAAAATTCACGGTAAAATGTTGCACAAACTTTTATGTAAAAAGTTGTGCAACATTACCGTCGGCTTTGTCATTGGTCTTTTTTGCTCTTTGGTTTGATCATCATTACAATGATGCCAAGTATGAGCAAAACCACTCCGCCGAGCAGTGTACTCACACTTGAATTTCCGGTATCATTCTGATACAAGAAAGTGACCAGAATCAGAAATGCACCTAATCCGGTGAGCAATCCTCCTGCGACTTTCATTTGTTTACCTCCTCATACATTTTCATGTTACTGCAAAGTACCGCCAAAGGGCTTTCATAGCTTATATGCCATCAGATGTTTTGGATCCGTGTCATAACCTTTTGTACAGACAGTTTTTCCTGCACACGCTGGAACATTTCCTGTGAAATGATCTGCGGAAATCCATGCTCTATAATGTACCATTGCGCCTTTGGCAGGGCTGTACACTTTACCGACAGCCGATTTTTTATATTTTTAACTGAAATATCCAGATGATAATGATAGTATATTTTTAGCATAGCATTGCGTTGCTAATATATGATTTTCATTCAATATTTTAATCGAAGAATTTTGAATCAAAAAATGCAGAGCTGGTGTTGCTCTGCATCAAAAGATAATATTCAGTAAATTGAAGTGTGTGCTAAAAGCATAGATTTAACCATACATACACCATTCTGCAAAATTCTTTACAAGATTTTCTCCATTTGCTTTCATATTCTGTTCTGCTATCTCATCATAATATTCTAACTCGTGTATAATGATAGGTAATTCCCTTCCAAACTTCTGTGTTAATATTCCCTGTTCATGAATTTCACGGACTGCATCGACCAATATTGATACAAAAGACTTGGTAATTTCTGAAGCTTTTTCAATTGTTTCGTCATCAAAACAATAATTATCTTCATGATACGGAAATCCGTTTGCGATAACCCAATTCTTTACTATTTCAGCAGTTTCATCTTCTCCAAACACAAAAAATTGATTTTGAAGCCAGAAAGCATAATTCCACCTTGCTTCCTCTTCATCGGTAACAGATCCATTATGCAATTCATATTGTACTTGACTTTCTGTGTTATATCCAAGTGTTACAGTAGGCTTACATGGATTGTCACAGTCATCATACACAAAGAGTGAAATCACATAAATATCAGGATCTTGCCATGCGTTTACGTTTTTGATGATCAGTTCTTTAATTTGTTCTTTCATATAAATACCTCGCTTATTTCAAATATAGGCGAGCAAAGCAACTCCGGCCACGGTAACTGACCGCCGTTGTTTTTCCTTGTATCAGTGTTCCGATATAGATCAGATCTTCAAGGATCCTCCGTTCTGTTTCTGAACTCCATAGAAGTTTTTTACCTTTGCATCCTGCATCATTCTGTCGAAGCCCGGACGGCTGAACAGATAGCCGGAGACGCCGTCATCGACATATTCAGAAACATACTCAAGATCTTCTCTTTCTGAAAGAAAAGACATCAATAGCTGACGCTGGTTTGAAATGCT
>CANRFV010000090.1 GCA_947629985.1 uncultured Clostridia bacterium
GTCGTCATCAGGGCATAAAGTTTCAGGGTCTTATCGAACCGATCCTTGAATGGAATAATAATGTTCCCATAGAACAGTAAGCCTTCGCCCTCTCCGCTGTTGGTCACATAAGAGAGCTGGTAAGGAGAAATATTCAGCTGTTTCGCCAGGATCTGCCGGTCGCCGGAAGCCTGATTGAGCATGTAAATGAAATCCGAATTTTCAAAGATATTCTCAATCTCGCGGCTCGCCAGCAGGTCTTTGATATTCTGGGTAATGCCTGTGGGAATCCCGCCCCATTTACGGAACCGCTTCCAAATCTCAACACTATACGCCGCCGTCTGTTCCTCCTTCAGCAAAAGGTGGAATTCATCGACATAGTACCGGGTCGATTTGTTGGCATAACGGTTCAGGGTCACACGGTTCCACACCTGATCCTGCACGATGAGCATTCCCAGCTTTTTCAGCTGCTTGCCCAAATCCTTGATATCAAAGCATACGATCCGGTTATCCAGTTCCACGTTGGTCTGGTGGTTGAACACCTTGAGGGAACCATTGACGTAAATCTCTAAGGCCGTTGCAATACGCTGTGCCTGGTCTTCCTTCTGCGCCCGGAGCGTCGTATATAAATCGCCGAGTACCGGCATATTCCCCGGCACCGGGTTTTCAAAATATTTCTGGTACACAATCGGCAGACATCGGTCAATGACGGATTTTTCCTCTGCCTCAATCCCATTCCGGCTTCCCAGGATCAGCTCACAAAGCGACAAGACAAAATCTGATTTGAAGCCCAGCGGGTTATCGTCATCGGAATAGTCCAGGTTGATATCCATCGGGTTTATATAATCGTGGCTTGTGGGAGAAATATGGATGACCTGCCCGCCCAGTTCATGCACCAGCGGATAATACTCGCCCTCCGGATCGCAGATGATGATATCGTCCTTCGTCACAAAAAAGGCGTTTGTAATCTCCCTCTTGGCCGAGAAGGATTTACCGGAACCCGGCGTACCGAGGATCAGCCCGTTCGGGTTTTTCAGTTTCTTGCGGTCAATCATAATCATGTTATTGGAGAGCGCATTTAACCCGTAGTAGAGGGATTCCCCTTCCATAAAGAGTTCCTGTGTCGTAAACGGCACAAAGATCGCCGTCGAGGTCGTGGTCAGCGCCCGTTTGATCGGGATCAGGTTCAGCCCCAGCGGCAGGCTGCTCATAAGCCCCTGCTCCTGCATAAAATCAAGGCGGCGTAAAACGCAGTTATATTTCTGCGCGATGCCCGCCGTCTGAAAAATCACGTTATCCAGTTCCTGCTTTGTCTTCGCCGTATTTAAAAAGATCACGGTCACAAGGAACATCCTCTCATTCCGCGACTGCAGGTCCTCCAGCAGGCGCTTCGCCTCATTGCCGTAAGTCATTAAGTCCGAAGGAATGATATCCATATCGTAACCGGAGCGCACGGCTTTCTTTTGTTCTTCTATCTTCATCCTATTAATGTCGGTCACTTTGCTCTTTACCAGCTTAATGGCCTTCATCTGGTCAATGGACTGGATATGCAGGTTGACGATCAGGTTCTTGTCCATATCCAAAAACTCCGCCAGCATCTTGTCCGTCAGCTCCGGCGCTAAAATCTGCAGATAGCTTGCCGCGCCAAAGGTATCCCCCATCATAAAATATTTTCCATGCCGGAAGGTGAAGCTGGTCGGCGCAATAAAGTCCTTGGTAGACAGCCCGCTCTGTACAAGCTGGTCATACTGGAAGGAAAACGGCTGATTCTGTTCCGGGTTGAAAGTCTCATACATGATCTGCAGCCGCTCCACTCCGTTTAACGGATAGGCAGATACTCCCAGCACCTTGAAATTGTTCAAAATATCCGCCTCGATCCGCTCCAGTTTCGGCCTTGCCTCCCAGACGCTGTCCGCTTCCACGGCAAAAGTAATATACTTGGTCTTCATAAGGCCGTTATTTCCCTTCGCCAGCTGGTTTTTCAGCATCTGCGCATATTCCATACGGACATCATCAAAGCTGTCATGCTGCGGCGTGATGCGGATCACCCGTTCATATTCCCTCATATTGGTCTTATGGTTGATAAAGGAAAGCTGGAAATAGATCGTGCTGTCAAAGTAATTAAGGAAATCGCACCAGTTTTCAAAAATGGCGTTCTTATCCTCATTCTGTGCCAGCTGGTAGTTGATATCGTAAAAACGGATGGTCTTGGAATAAAGACGGTCCTGCACCCGGCAGATACCGTCCCTTCCCATTTCACGGTATGGGATGGAGTTCTGCGCAGAGATGCGCTTCTCTTTGGCGGCTTTATCCTTCTTCGCCACATTCCGGCTGTTGGCTGCCGCCGTTTTCTTCTCCTTGGAAGCTACCTGCGCGCTGCCCCCTTTCTTCTTCCGGCGTCTGCGTTTTTCTTCCCTGGCGTCGATCTTCGCCTGCTTCTTTTCAAATTTGGCGTCGATCTTTGCCTGTTTCTTTTCCAGTTTGGCATCCAGCTTCGCCTGTTTCCTTGCCTCCTTTTCCTGCCGGATTTCCTGTTTCCTGCGGCGTTTCTCCATTTTTTTCCGGAATTTCTTTTCCCGCCTGGTCAGCGGACGCCGCCTGCGGGCGCCTGCCTCCCGGCGATTTCCCTCATAGGAATCCTCATAATTACGTCCGTACACGTCCCCGGCCTCCTTTCTTCACAGATGACGGCGGAGATTGTTTCGCCGCCCTTGATATTTCTTTTTCCTCATACATGTTTTCTGTCTCATAGCAGCGGATATCCGGTTTCAGGAACTTGACGGTGATGATGTTCATCAGCACCTTTTCCAGCGGCATCCCATCCTTTTCATACATGGCGAAAAGAAATGCCGGCAGCATGAGAAGCACCATTCCGGTAGCCGCATTGCTGTTGCCGATGGTTCCCCTGGTCAAAAAATAAAACGGAAGCCCGATGGCCACCGCAATGCCAAGACAGATGAGCTGGCGCTTTGTCAGATTAAACGCCACCTTATTTTTCACTTTTGTAAGATCCTTTGGAACACTCACATAAGCCATTGTTTCCCTGCATCCGAAGGTTTTTACAGCGGGGATAACGCCTTCGGACGTTTCCTTCCTTTCCTATTTCCCCATTAGTGCGCATTGAATATTTGCTTACTCAGGCTGGATGTTTTCAAAAGCGTGTAACACAAAAGTACCGTGTACCCCGCTACACCAAACAGTGCCGCGTGCATATCCGCGGAAATCTGTATCGTAGCGATCAGTACGCTGTATATTCCCACGCACACCATCATCAAAAATGCCTGGAAAGCGAGAGCAAACAGCCCTCTGAAATAATTTGTCCCGATCTGTCCCCACTCCCTGTTGGTCATTGTGGCGAACGGGATCGGTGCAACCGAAGTGTAAAGGTATATCTCAATCATTCGTCCATAGCAGATAATGGTAATCACAATGGACAGAATCTTCATACAAAAACTGACGAGCAGAGTTTCCAGAGCCAATACAACCAGTTCCCCGATTTCCATCGTCTCCATCACGGTATCCATTTCCGTCAGGAGCGACGAGATATCAATGGCTGTCTGTCCCTGGATGACGCCGGCGGCAGAGTTTACCACCGATTGCCCCAGATCGAAGACAGCCATTGTGATCGTGAAGGTATTGCTGACCAGATACACGGCAATCATCATCTTGAAAAAATACTTAAAGAACATCCATGTATCTATGTCGTGCATGTTGTTTTTCTCCGTCAGCAGGGAGATCAGTTCGTAACATAGCACAAACGTGATGATGATGCCCGCGATGGGCAGGATCACCGAGTTTGACAGGCTCTGTATCATGTTGTAAATACCGCCGTTCCAACCCTGCGGCGTCTGTCCAACCTGAGCGGCGATCTGTCCCGTTTTATCATTTACGTCGCTGAACATTGTCGTCAGGTTGGAATCCACCATATTCGTCAGAAGAGTACGCATCCATTCTTCGATTGCATCAAATATCGAGTCGAGCATGGATTCGGTCTCTCCTTTCTAC
>CANRFV010000091.1 GCA_947629985.1 uncultured Clostridia bacterium
TCCGTGTATATAAATAAGTGTGTTCCAAGCCTTAAGCGAACTGCAGAGGCACGACATAGAGTACAAGAAGAAATTAAACTTGGAAATATAGAGAATGCTCAAAAGATCGTACTAGAAACTGTTGGCAATGATTCGGTGTCATTTAACAAAAAGGAATACAGTAAGATTTCCTTGCTTCCAATTGATGACAAAAAAATGGATGTGTTTTTTCACAATCATACGATTTGTCCCAACTCATATTTCAACAAACCCAATATTCAACAGGGATATCATATATTGATGGTATATGGCTATTATCTTTGGGTATTTCGCGAACTCTCATCGAGAATTCAGACTGAGACGGCTCTCAACAAATTTGAATATCTTTATTTAACAGGTTACAACGAAAACAACTTAATTTAGTACATATACCTGTCAATAAATAAGGGCAATGTCGCCAAACTCCGATTTTTTATCATACAGGTGATGCCAGAGAGCCGAAATTTGAACTCTACAAAATTGTTCCTGAATTGTATCAGCCTTAATTATTTTTTAACCATAGTCTATTGGCACACCTGTAAACCGTTCCGTACAGGTCCATTTCAGCATTATGGCGCACGCCACAATAACAGCATACTCTTTTGGAACTGAATAACTCACAAAGACCTGAGATTTGCTCACACAAGCACTTCTCAGGTCTTTTCTTTTCAGGCGGTTAGTTTTCCGCTCCGCAGGCTCGCACGGCTCTGAGGGGCATTTCCGTTCGTCTGAGGGTGCTGTCAAGCAGAGGTCGGCTCTGCGATCCCATGTTCCGCTTCATACTCCCTGACACGGCGGTAAAATGTATTAGCCGACAAGCCCATTCTCCGCATAAAGCCCCTGCCTGTGATGATCTTTGACTTCCATTCCCCATAGAGCTGCCCGAACCTCGTCCAGTCGATCTCAATGGGCTTCCGTCCCGTGTACTTGCCCTGTGCCTTAGCGATCTCGATGCCTTCACGCTGTCGCTGTTTGAGCTGTTCTCTTTCAAGCTGAGAGAGTGCAGCGAACACGGTCAACATGAATTTGCCCGTAGGAGTGTCCGTGTCGATATTCTCCTTATGGCTGACGAGTGTTACCCCTTTGTCGGTGAGGGTGTCGATGATGTTCAGCAAGTCCTTTGTAGACCTTCCCAGACGGCTGATGCTCTCCACATAAAGGGTATAGCCCTCACGCACATAGTCAAGCATTGCCCTGAGCTGAGGGCGGTCTTTGTTCGCTCCCGAAATCTTCTCGGAGAAGATGCGGTCAACCTGATAGTCGCACATGATCTCCTGCTGTCTTGCTGTCTCCTGATGTTCCGTGGAAACACGGATATAACCTATTCTACTCATAAAATCTTCCTTTCTTTATTCAAGCTGACTTTTCTTTCTCTTGGCAGCCTGTTCGTTCTGTAAGTAGCGGTTTATGGTCTTTTGACTGTCACGCTTCTGCTGTGCAAGCCTTGAAAGCCTGTCCGCTTCTTTCTTCAGGGCTTTGCGCTCCGCACTCTGCTGTGCGTAATCTGTTCGGGCTTTTTCAAGTTCCGTTTTCAGCTTGCTGAGTTTCGGTATATGACCGTCGGGAAATATCTCTATCAGCTTCTTGTAAGCCTTGTGGTACTCGTCAAGTTCATAGCAAAAATCGCTCTTGTACTTGGTTTTCGCCTTGCCCTCCAGAGAAGTATATTTCTTGTGATACGCCACAAATTCATGATACTTCTCGATTGCAGGAATTTGCTCCTCCATTTTGTGGATACGGTCGCTCAATTCCATCTGCGGAGTTGACATGACCATAAATTCAGCAAGCGCCCTGTGAGCTGCACTCTCCAATTCTTCAAGGGTGGAATTGCCTGCGTTCATCTCGTTAAGTGCCTTGCTCGCCGCTTTCATATTCTCACGGTCTGCCCAATTCTGCAAGCCCTGAGACTGCTGAAATTTCTCTGCTGTGGTGCGGATAATTCTCGCTGTCGGACGGTGCGACATTTGGTACTTGTAACTCTCGATACGCCTTCTGATCTGCTGGCTCTCATAGAAGTAGCCCAGCGTTTTTGCCCTCGTCATTTTCGCCCTCGGATTGCGTTCCTTTTGCTCCGCAAGCATAAATTTCAGGTCAATTTTATGGTCGGGATTGTAGTCAACCAATATCCCGAAATCGGCACACTTTGCAAGGAAATCCTCGAAGTCCTCGCTGACCTTTATAACCTCGTCGATAGTTCTTTTAAGTTGTTCCTTCCACGAAAGATTTTGCTGGTCAAGCTCCCACTCCCAATGGCTCTTACCCTTTGAGAGATGCGGATTTTCTATGATGGATAGTCCATGTTTCCTGCAAAGTTCGTCCGAAATGGTGCGGAGTTTGCTCCACGCACGGTCGGGTATCTTCCCTTGATTATGCTCGGTTTCAAAGGTCTTGCCTGTGTAGAAATTCACATTGTTCACGATTATGTGGTTATGGATATGTTCATGGTCGCAATGGACGGCTAAAACATACTGATACTCGTCATTAAAAAGTGCCTTGCAAAGTTCCTGCCCGATAATCAAAGCCCGTTCGGGAGTGACCTCACCGGGGGCAAAGCTCTGGATTATGTGCTGGCACTCGCTTCGGCTTCGTCCTGTGCCGACTGACTGCCTGATGCTTCTAAATTGTTCTGATGCTCCACATGGAGTAGATACGCACAAGTTGCTAACAACATATTTGCCGTCTGCGGTTTTGTCTGGGTTGCAGATATAAGCAATTGCACCGTATGTTCCCGTGTGGATCGTATGGATACGAGTAATCGCCAAACTTCCTCTAACCTCGCTTTCATATCGGCAATATCTTCATCGTAGAGCTTGCCGCCTTTGTTGACACGGTGGGCTACCTGATTGAACGAATTTGAAATGGAAGATATGTACCTCGCTATCTGCTTTATGTCCTCGGTATCTTCTTCCACATTCATCACGGTGAGTGCAGAATATCTGCAAAAATCGCCCCTGCTTCTGAAACTCGTTTCAGCATAGCGTTTGTTGATCGCTTCAAGCTCTGCGTCATTCACTCGGAATGTGATAAGGTGCTTGCGTACATCGCTCGGCTCGGTGTCCTGCGGTGGAGATTCGCCCTCGGTATTTTCGGGCGGTGCGGTGAAATCTACCTCGCCCGTTTCGGTGACTTCAAGCATTGGTATCGGCTCGGTGGTGGTGTCCTCGGCTGTATCTGTTTCAGAATTTTCGGACAGCATATCCGCTTGCATTTCGTCCGCATAGGTGTGTGCCAATTCCTCGGCAAGCTCCTCGACTTGTTTATGCTGAAATAGCTTTGCAAGGAAACCTTTTTCGGGCTTTTTGAATATTGACATTCTGTTGTCCTCACTTTCTCGGCGGCTCTGCCGCCGTTGTTCGATTGCTCCTGCAATCGCTCTCAGGGGTCTTAGGGGATTTTTCCCCTGACAAGCCGTATAAAGTTTACGATTTTCCATAATCGTAATACTTTATACCGTGCTTGTGAAATATGTCGGGCGTGTCCGCCCGTGTCTGTATTTTTGCCGTTCCTACGGCTCTTTTCACGCTTCTGCGTGATTTGGAGCTATGCGACTTTTCTCTGTATCCGCACGGCTCTGAAAGTATTTTACCGGGCTTCGGCGCAGTTACTATGCTGGGTGGGCGGCAGTCTGGTGAAACTATTTTCTCGGCTCTCCCTGAGCCGATTTTGAATGTCGATATGCTTATCGTGACATTCAAATTTCTGCCCTGCACGACTGCCCATGAAAATACCCTTCTACTTTACTACCGACGTTTTTGAGAAAATGCTCATGATTTTCTGAAAAGTTTACAATTTGTTCATGACGATTCTCCCTCTTGCATAGTTTCAACACGGGATTTCTGTTGATGATGACGATGATTTCGGAGGGCGGATTTATCGGAAATGGGATTGCTTTTTCGTGGGTGCTGTGGTATAATTTAGGTGTGAACCTGAGTGATAATCAAATCGAAGTATAGG
>CANRFV010000092.1 GCA_947629985.1 uncultured Clostridia bacterium
CTGATCCTGACGGACCCGCCCTATGGCGTTTCCTTTAAGAGCGCCAGCGGGCTGACGATCCAGAACGACAGCATGAAAGAGGAGGAATTTTACCAGTTCCTGCTCGCGTCCTTCCAGAACATGGCAGCCCATCTGGAGAAGGGCGGCGCGGCCTATGTGTTCCATGCGGACACGGAGGGCCTGAACTTCCGCAGGGCGTTCATTGACGCAGGGTTCCATCTTGCCGGGTGCTGCATCTGGGTGAAGGATTCCCTGGTGCTGGGACGCTCGGATTATCAGTGGCAGCACGAGCCGGTACTGTACGGGTTCATGCAGAACGGTAAACATAAGTGGTACTCCGACCGGAAACAGACCACGATCTGGAACTTTGCGAAGCCGAAGCGGAACGCAAACCATCCGACTTCCAAGCCGCTCGACCTGCTGGGGTACCCAATCGGCAACTCCACGCAGGAGAACGCAGTGGTCATTGACACGTTCGGCGGTTCCGGGTCCACGCTGATGGCGTGCGAAAAAATGAACCGGATCTGTTACATGATGGAGCTGGATGAGAAATATGCCTCGGTCATCCTCCGCAGGTATGTGGACGATACGGGGGACGCGGAAAATGTGTATGTGGAGCGGGATGGGGAGAGGATTCCTTATTCCAAACTGGTGAAAGAGGTGGAGACGTAGTGGACGCTATATATCATAGTACGGAGACGGACAAAGACAGCGGCGATACACTGCGGCTTACCCTGGGGAGCCTGTTTGATGGTTCCGGAGGGTTCCCCCTGGGCGGGCTGCTCTGCGGGATCGTGCCCCTGTGGGCGTCGGAGATCGAGCCGTTCCCCATCCGGGTGACCACAAGGCGGTTGCCCTTCATGCGGCATTACGGCGACGTTTCTATATTAAACGGTGCGGAACTTCCACCCGTGGACATCATCACGTTCGGTTCGCCCTGCCAGGACATGAGCGTGGCAGGCAAGCGGAGCGGGCTGGAGGGGGAACGGTCCTGCCTTTTTTACGAGGCGGTAAGAATTGTAAAGGAAATGAGGTGCGCCACAGATGGCAGATATCCAAAATACATCGTATGGGAAAACGTCCCAGGGGCATTTTCCTCAAACAAAGGCGAGGACTTCAAGGCGGTCCTCGAAGCGGTCTGCTCCATCAAAGGCGGTGAAACAGATATTCCTCGATATGAGAAATGGCCGGGAGCCGGGGAGATCGTGGCAGAGGATTACTCCGTCGCATGGCGGGTACTTGATGCGCAATACTGGGGAGTCCCCCAGAGAAGAAAACGCATCTTCCTTGTCGCAGATTTTGGAGGCGGCGGTGCCGGAAAAATACTATTTGAGTCAGAAGGCGTGTCAGGGTATTCTGCGGAGAGCTTCCGCTCGTGGCAAAGAACTGCCGGAGGCTTTGCGGCTCGCACTGGAGAGACAGGCGGCGTCTGCCTGAACGACCAGGGAGGTTCCTGCATGGACGTTTCCGAGGAAGTGAGCGGGACGCTCCGTGCCGAGACGCATGGTCATGCGCCATGCGTGATGGATGCGGCTGCTGTTTATGAGAACCATAGCCAGGACACGAGATACACCGGACCGTTGGATACAGCACCAACAGTATCCTCCACCTACGGCATGGGCGGGAACAACCAGCCTTTCGTGGTGGGAGGCCCGGATACACCGAAGACCATGAAGATCCGCTCCGGCTGTGAGGGCGGCGGGAAAGGCCCTTTAGTGCAGGAGGACAGGTCGGCCACACTGTCCTGCAACAACGACCAGACGCTGTTTGTACCGAAAGCATACGGTATCAGTTCCGACCAGTCCCATGCCATGCTCTCGGACAATCCGCACAGCGGCATCTATGAGGCGGAAACCTCCCGGACTCTGGACACGGGTGGCGGGAACCCCGGCTGTAACCAGGGCGGCATCGCCGTGGTGGAAAGCTATGCGATACAGGGTTCCATGATCGGGCGTGAGGACAGGAACGGACCGCAGGGAGACGGCGTGAATGAGGATGTTTCTTTTACGCTGAATACCATTGACCGCCATGCAGTGTATTCCATGACTACCGGGTATTACCTGCAGACAGCGGAAGAACAGACGCCGACGCTGCTGGCGAGGGATTTTAAAGATCCGGCGTTAGTTAACAGCGGCTACACGGTCCGCAGGCTGACGCCGACTGAGTGCGCAAGGCTGCAGGGGTTCCCCGACTGGTGGTGTTCCTGTCTCGGTATGGGGAACCCGGATGAAGCGGAGATGGAATTCTGGAGGGACGTTTTTGAAACGCACCGGATGGTCATGGGGAAAGCCTCGAAACCGAAAACGGATAACCAGATCAGGAAGTGGCTGAGGGAGCCGTACACGGACGCTGCAGAATATAAGATGTGGGGGAACGGGGTAGCCTTGCCCTGCGTTTATTTTGTGCTGTCCGGCATTGTGTACTATGCACAGATGACCGCACAGTAATTTGTCAGCTATTCCACACGAAATTCCTTGCTATTTCTGCGGTTCAGAGTGATTAATGTAGTACCAAAAAACGAAGGAGGTACTTTTCATGGCAGCAAACAATTTTTATCTGGATTACAACGTGACGGGGACGGAGCGGAAAAGGCTGGTTCAGGCGGTCAGCGCCTACATGGGAGCGGATGCGGAATATCTCGGAGCGCCCACTTTTTCCTACAAGGTTGATTATTTCACAATTGACCGCAACGGCGTGGTTTCCTTTGACAGCCGTGCCGACAGCGGGGAGATTGAGGGGCTTATTGAAGCGCTTGTAAATGAGGGCTTTGTTTCCCAGGGTTCGAACATGGGATGCGAAGAAGAGGAAGAGGCGGGGCCGGATTCGGAAACCGGGCTTACCGTGCAGATGCCGCTTGAGAAGGTGGCGGCGGGGAACCTTACAAAGCTGCTGGACGCTAAAGGGTTCCTCATCAAAAAGGCTCTGGGCATTGACGCGCTGCCGATTGAGATCGGGGAGGAGCGGGTTTCCTTCCCCTGGTTTAAGGAACTGCCGGAGCCGGATGCGGTCCAGGCATACACCCATTTCATTGCCGCCCTGTGCGAGATGAGCAGGAACCAGAAGCGCATTACCACCACGGAAAAGGAAGTGGAGAATGAAAAATACGCATTCCGCTGTTTTCTCCTGCGGCTGGGGTTCATTGGCGCAGAATACAAAACTGAGCGGAAGATCCTGCTGAAGAATCTTTCCGGCAGCTCCGCTTTCAAAAGCGGAAAGAAAAAAGCCGAGACGCCCAAGCAGGAAGCTCCGCTCCCAAATATGGACTGGAACGCGGAGAATCTTGAGGATGCTGTGTTCATCGCGGCACTCAACGCCGAGGTGGATGCCGAGGTTACCGGAGGTGAGAGCGATGCGGTTTCCGAATAAAGAGATTGTGGAGCGTGTCCGCCGGGAATATCCCGTCGGCTGCCGGGTGGAGCTGGTGCGCATGGACGATGCGCAGGCTCCGCCGGAAGGCACGAAAGGGACTGTCGTGGGAGTGGATGATACCGCTTCTGTGATGGTCCGGTGGGACAACGGTTCCGGGCTGAATGTGGTCTACGGTGAGGATGTCATAAAAAAGATTCCGGCTGTTAGGACGGTCTGTTACGGGGAAACCAGGGAATGGGAAACCCGTTGGGATGCGGAGCAATTCTTCCTCCATGCTATGATAATGTCCGAAGGAAGCGAACAGAGCCGCTATACAAAAATTTATACAGAACTGAAAATGGGGATGGAGATCTGCACGGACGGCGAAGATTTTTGATAGAAGGGACATCCGCCCAAGTATAAACTGCACAGTTTCCACCGCAGATCTTTGTGTATTTTATGCTCCGAATTGTCTTGCTATTATCGGGATTCAGAGTGATATATGTACT
>CANRFV010000093.1 GCA_947629985.1 uncultured Clostridia bacterium
TGTGTAGAGACAGGTATACTGAAACCATGTATTTATGATATCCAGTTAGAAAAATATGCGGATATTGAGCCTAATATGATGCTAATATTTCCGTATCATATAATCAAAGGGAAACCGATGCTCTATTCTATAGATGAAATGAAATCGAATTTCCCTAAAACTCTTGCATATTTAAAGAAATATAAAGATGATTTAGACAAAAGAAGTATTGCCGGTAGAACAGAGAATAATTGGTATCAGTTTGGAAGAAGTCAAAGTATAAAACGATTTTCGGAAGGGGAGCATTTAATCTGGTCGGTCTTATCTACAGAGGGAAATTATGTTTATGATGATAAGACGATTTGTTTCACCGGAGGTGGAAACGGACCTTTTTACGGTCTTGAGAAGAAAACATCCACAAAAGAATCTTTATATTATATACAGGCATTATTAAACTATTGGCTTTTGGAACGTGTTGTGAAAAGTAAAGCAAGCACATTTCGAGGAGATTATTATTCTCATGGAAAACAGTTTATAGCGAAACTTCCAATATATAGAATAGATTTTGAAAATATAAATGAAACAGAAAAACATGATGCAATTGTTTCCGGTGTAAAAAATATTATGGAACTAAAACGGCGGCGCAATATTCAGAAAACAAAAGAACAAAAGAATAGATATTCTCGTCTTATTGAAACGGAAGCACAGCATTTAGATGATCTGATTTCAAAGTTATATGACTCGGCAAAGGAGTATGGCAATGAAAAGTAAAGTGGGATTGGAAAAATTACGTGGCGGTTATTATACGCCGGAAGCAATTGCGCAATTTATATGTGACTGGGCAATTGGGATAAATACGAGAGGTATATTAGAACCAAGCTGTGGTGATGGTGCTTTTTTGAAAGAAGCAGTTAGAAAAGTAATGGAAATCAATCCAGATACAAATCTAAAACATACGATTGTTGGGATTGAATTATTTGAAGAAGAAGCAAAAAAAGCATCTATATATGGTACAAAAGTGGTAGCTGGTGACTTTTTTGAATACTACAAAGATTATATTGCTGGAAAACAGAAGTTTGATGTAATTGTAGGGAATCCACCGTTCATTCGTTATCAGAATGTGGATTCCAGTTCTAGAGAAACAGCGTTTCAACTCATGCGGAGTGCAGGGTTACATCCGAATAAATTAACTAATATATGGCTACCATTTTTGGTATTATCAGCACTTGCATTATCAAAAAACGGAAAGCTCGGTATGGTTATTCCTGCTGAATTATTTCAAGTAAGTTATGCGGGTGAAACGAGGGAATTTTTGGCGACATTTTTTGACAGAATTACATTAATTACATTTCAAAAAATAGTTTTTGAAGATATCCAGCAGGAAATTGTTTTGCTGTTGGGCGAAAAAACCTCGTGCAGTAAAGGGATACAAGTTATCGAGTTGAATGATTTGCAAGATTTGAGTAATTTGGATTTATCTAATTTCTATAATTATGAGGTGAAAGAGCTAAATCACAGTGATGAGAAATGGATAAAATATTTTTTATCATGCGAAGAGATTGAACTTATACGCAGATTACGTAATAATGCCGATATTGTTCCTACGACTGATTTATTTGAGATCAATGTAGGGCTTGTTAGTGGCGAAAATTCTTTTTTCTTGTTGAATCATGAAATGGTAAAAGAATACCAATTGGGGAATGCGACTCGCATGATAATTGGAAAAACAGAACAATTGAAAGGAGTCATTTTATCAGAACGGGATTTTGAAAATTTAGTTGAAAAAGGGAAAAAAGTATATATGTTTGCTCCAAAAGATGTTCCGTTTTCTGAGCTAAGCAAAGAAGAACAGGAGTATATAAAGTATGGAGAAAAATTAGGATTTAATAGGGGATATAAATGCCGACTACGAAAAAATTGGTATTGTGTTCCGCAGTCGTGGGAACCTGACGCATTTATTTTAAGGCAGGTCAATCGTTATCCGCGTATTATTCTCAATTATGCCAATGCTGTAAGCACAGATACAATTCATAAAATTAGATTTTTAGATGGAGTGAACCCTGAATATGTAGCAGCAGCATTTTTAAATTCTTTTACACTTGCTTTGGCCGAGGTTACCGGGCGAAGTTATGGAGGAGGGGTGCTGACTTTTGAACCTAGCGAAATTCGTAAATTAATGATTCCGATGAAAAATGCGGAACTACTAGATGTAAAAAAGATAGATCAATTGATTCGGGATAATAAAATTGAAGAAGTGCTAAATTATTCTGATGAAATTTTGCTCACAAACGGATTAGGGCTATCTAATGATGAGGTAAAAATGTTGCGAAATATTTGGATAAAACTTAGCGATAGAAGATTGGGCAGGAAGGAAAAAAGTGCTTAAATTGAATATTTTATTCTTTGACTTCGAATTGGTGAATAGTATGAATATTTTTGCGAGAATATTTGCAGAAATATTTAAATAGCGAGTGATGTTGAGACAATATACAGAATTTTTAGGGGACTAAGAGGAACATGAAAATAACAAAAATTATAATTAATAATTTTCGTTTATTGAAGAACACAGAAATTGATTTAGAAGAAAATTTATCTTTGATTATTGGGAAAAATAATTGTGGTAAAACATCAGTACTTTCGGCACTTTCAAAATTTTTTGGAGAGCAGAAATCCACAGTTAGTTTTAATTATGATGATTTTAATATTGATTTCCAAAAAGAATTATATAAATGTATAAAAAAACAAGGGCAGGGCTGGAAAACTCAGAAGATTAAAGGTATCGAGATATATATATTTATTCAATATGATGACACTGATAATTTGGCAAATATTTCATCATTGATGTTGGATTTGGATTCTGATAATAGAGTAGTTGTGTTAAAGGCAGAATATACATTAGATGATTCTGATATTTTTGTTTTGCTTGGTGCGTTTGAGGAATATTATAAAAGATTTAAAAACGATAAGCATAATAAGTTATCTAAAAAAGAATGCTACGATAAGTTCATGCATATGAAATCAAAGAAATATTTTAAAATAGTTTATAAGGCAATATTATTTGATAAAAAAACAGAAGATGTATGTTCAGATGTTTTTCGAATTGTTGACAAAAGAAAAATTGATTTGGGAAAAATCATTTCTATAAAATTTGTATCTGCAAAGAGAGAAACTGTGAATAAAGATAATGATGATACATTATCCAGTCTTTCAAATAAATATTATGAAAAAATAAAAGATGATGATGAAAATCCTATTATTCAAAGTTTTGAAGATGAATTAATAAACACAGATGTTTCACTAACAAAAGTATATGAAGGACTATTTGAGAAAGTTATAAATAAAGTAAAAAAATTTGGTGGTATAAAAGAAAATGAAACTATTGTGAAAATAATTTCCACCTTAGGCCAGCAACAGCTGCTGAGAGATAATACTACAGTGGTATATGAAGCTGATAATCATCAATTGCCAGAGAGTTATAATGGATTAGGATACTTAAATTTAATTAGTATAATAATACAGATAGAAACAATTTTAGCAGAATTTAGAGGTGATAATGTTCACAATAGTGTTCCATCAGATATTAATTTGTTGTTCATAGAAGAGCCAGAAGCTCATACACATCCACAGATGCAGTATATTTTTATTAAAAATATAAAAGAGTTACTTATAGATGGAAGCATTGGGGAAGATGTAAAGCATAAAATTAATTTACAGACAGTTATTACTACTCATTCAGCCCATATAGTGGCAGAATGTGATTTTGATGATATAAAAGATAAATGTTTATTTATAACACCCGTTCCTGGAGGAGTTGGAGCTCTTACTACAGTTATGTTAATAAATAATGTTATTAAAGCA
>CANRFV010000094.1 GCA_947629985.1 uncultured Clostridia bacterium
GTAAGGGTAGTAAATGTAAAGTTTTCCTGCTCCCAAATGTAATCTACTTTGCCAACCGTCCAATTGGATGTGCCGTCAAGTGTGGCTTGGAATTCGTCCGCAAATCCGCTCTTGTCCGACCATTCGGGCTCCACATCGGGTTCCACGTCGGGCTTGGCTTCGGCGGTAACGGTAAACGTAAAGTTACACTGATCGCCGGTTTCTTCCTTGTTGATAAGTACGTACAAAATATCATTTGCTTGCGCCGTTACTTCGCCCGCAATATCGACGTTGCGCGCCTTGTCGCCCCAAGTGGGAATGCCGTTGTTGGTTTTGACATTGCCGTTTGCGTCGGTAAGCGCCCAGCGTACCGCAAAAACGCCGCCTTCGCCGCCGTTCAAAGTAAAGCGGAAATTGCTTGTTGTGGCGTAATCGAACTTAAATGCAAGCGCCGCCATGCCGTTGATAGCCATCCAATCGCCCTTGATTTCAAAGTTGGGGTCGCTGTGAATAAACGCGTCGGCGCTCTTTTGCGTAATGGGGGTAACGGTAAAACTTTCGCCGCCGTCCCAAGAGTAATTGGCAATGCCCACGCTCCACTTGGACGTACCGTTAAGCGTTTGCGCAAAGTCGTCGGCAAAGTCGAAAGTAACTTCGCTCGTATCCGAGTGGGGAGTTTGAATTACAAACGAAAACGAACATTGGTTGTCGGCGGAATCTTCCTTGTTTACCAACATATACAGCGTGTCGCCGGCAACAACCGTCAATTCGCTTGTTACCGTGTTGGGAGAACTGTCGCCGCCCCAACTTGCTTTGCCTTCGTTTGTTTTGATTGTTCCGTCGCCGCTCTTTAATGCCCAGCGCAGCGAAAATTTACTGTTGGACACGGCATTTAACGTAAATATGAACCGTGCGCGTACCGACTTGGTAAAGCGGTAAGCCAAACCGACCATGCCGTTGTTTGCCATCCAATCGCCCTTTACTTCCATCCAGGGCTCGTTGTTGGTAAACGCCTCGGAAGATTTTTCGGTAAGGGCGGTAAAGGTAAAGTTTTCCTGCGCCCAAATGTAATCTACCTTACCCACTTGCCAATTGGATTTGCCTTGAAGCGTTTGCTCGAAGTCGTTACCGAAGTTGGCAAAGTCTTCGTATTCGATGTGTTCCAACTTGGGTATGGATTCCGTTCTGGTTTCGGCGCAACCTTCGTTTGTGCAACGGAACGTCATTTCGCCGTCGGCTTCTTCGGTGGGTTCGCGCGTTACTACGCCGCTATCCCAATTGTGCCCCGTTGCGGGGATCTCTTCTTCGTAATGCTCGCCGCAATTGTCGTTTACGCAGGTGTAGGTTTTTACTCCGGCGTGGGTGCAATCGGGTTTTTGTGTGATTGCGTCGCTCCAAATATGCAAACAAGGCGCGTACACCGTAAATGCCAACGCACCTTCCGCCGCTGTGTTACCGCTATCCAACACAAGATACAGCGTGTCGCCCTTTACCACGTCCGCCGCGTCTGCGTCGATATCCGCAACGTAATCTACCGCCGCTGCCGTATCGTTAAGAGTTCTGAAAACCTTTACTTGTCCGTCGGCGCTCTTTATTATAATGTATGCGCGCACGACGCCGTCAAATTTGACGGTAAACGCCGCTTGGCACAGTTTGGGTAAATTTTCCGTAAAGGTGTAAGCAATTGCCGCTTGCGCATTGGTTACGGACACCTTGCCGCTTGTTATTTCTACGCCTGCCGCCTGCCAAACGCCGTTTTGCAATGTTGCTTGTGCAAATGCAAAATTGCCCGTTTGCGCGTCAAATTGATTTGCAACGCCGTACAGCCACTGCGATTGCATATCTTGGCTTGCGCAAAAACCGTCGACAAAATCAGCCTGTGCATCTATGTATACTTGACGAACGGAGCCGCACCCGTATTGACAGGTGTAGGTGCGCACTCCCTTGGTGGCGAAATCCGCCGAAGCGGTAATCACGCCGTTATCCCAACTATGCTCGGTTTTGCTTACGGGCTGAGTTTTGGTGGCGTTGCAGCCTTGATTGGTGCATTTGTACGTAATTTCGCCTTCTTGGTTGCATGCCGCTTGCTTGGTTTCTGTTCCGGCGTCCCAACTGTGCGACGTCGTTTGTACAGGTTCCGTCTTAGTCTGTTCGCATTTTTCTACCGTGCAGTGGAAGGTTTTGACGCCTTCGCTGTAACACGTGGGCGCAGTTGTGATCTCACCGCCGTCCCACACGTGTTCGTGATCGCCAACGCCGCCGTTGTCGCAAGCGACAATGCACACCGTAAGCATCAACAACACTGCCAATACCGAACTGATAAGTTTGAGTTTTTTCATATCTCTACCTCTAAAAACGATTGCATCTGCTTTGTGCGTAGACACAAGTCGGCTTTTTGACGTCATAAGAATAATATTGTTAAAACATTATGTCAACAAATTTATTTTGAATTGTGCATTTGCACACGAGCCAAATGCAAAAATTTGTGCATTTGAAAAAGTTGACATTTTTATTCCTTTATATTATATTTATATAAACACCATAGAATAACGTTATCAAATTGCGTCGTGTTGCGGGACGATGTTTTGTGCGCATATCCGTTTGCACGCACTGCCGCTTGGCGCAAACAAAGGGGAAAACTATGAAAAAAGCCGTAACGATAAAAAGCATTGCCGAGCAGTTGAATTTGTCGCGCAATACTGTTGCAAAGGCGCTTAACGGGCAGTACGTGCCCGACTCTACGCGCGAACTTGTGCTTAAAAAGGCGCAGGAAATGAATTACAAATCGCTTAATGCCGGCCGCATAGAAGTGGGAAGCAGGCGCTACCGCATTTTGATGGTTGCCGGCAAGCCGCTGATAAATATAAACTACTTTATTCCGCTGATAAAATCCGTCGAAAATTTTTGTTACGACCGAAATTACGAACTTTTTCAGTACACGTATACGATAAACCGCACCCCTTTTGCAAGTTTTGCGCAATATGTAAAGGAGTTGAACGTGGACGGCATTGTGGCGATTGAATGTTTTGACAAAGAATTTGTTGCCAAAATGATAAATATGGGCAAGCCGGTATGCTTTAACGACTTTACCGCAAGCAACATCAAACTGAACAAAAATTACGATATAATAAGCGCGGACGACGAAAGATCCGTTTACAACATAGTAAAATATTTGGGATCAAAATACAATATAAGACATTTTACGTTTGTTGGCGACCGCACGCACTGTTCGAGTTTTTACGAAAGGTATATAGGTATGATACGTGGCGCGAGTTTGGGCATTGGGCTACATTCGGACAGCCACGACATACTGTGCAAGGACGAAAGTTTTGACTACGGCAACCCCGACGCGATCAAAACGGAAATTCTCAAACTTAAATATAAGCCCCAATGTTTTGTGTGCTGCAACGACTTTGTTGCGCGCAACGTGTGCGACGCGTTAAAAAGCCTTAAATTGCGTGTTCCGCAGGACGTAATGGTTGTCGGGTTTGACAACGTGCCCGAATCGACCGCCGTAAGACCCGAAATTACGTCGTTTTCGATAGACAAAGATTTTTTGGGAAGGGAAACGCTGCGAACGCTTATCGACCGAATAGAACACCCCGATACGCCCACCCGCACCATTACCGTAGGCACAACGATGCTTTTGCGCGAATCTACCAACAAAATATTCCGCTAAAACGTCGGCAACGAAACGGTGCGGCAAATAAAACAGCGGCAACAAGCAAAAAGGAAGCAATGGAAAAGGAAACACCTTGTTGTGTTTCCTTTCCGTTGCAACTCACAAGCGCAGTTGCCGCGCTTGGTAGGAGCAAGTGGACTCG
>CANRFV010000095.1 GCA_947629985.1 uncultured Clostridia bacterium
TGCAAGCACGGTTCGGGGGCGAGTATTTGGAAAACTGCCGTAGTAATGCGGTAAGTCGCCGGGTACTTAGCCTACAGAGGGCAGGGCGTATTATCCGTCAGGGTAATGAAAATCCGAATGTTGAGATTTATCGCTATGTCACCAAAGGCACGTTCGACGCTTATTCCTACCAAACACTTGAAAAGAAACAGCGTTTTATCTCACAGATCATGACCTCGAAAGACCCCGGCACAATGATGAGAAAATGCGAGGACGTAGATCAGCAGGCTCTTAGCTTTGCGGAGATCAAGGCGCTCTGCACGGGCGATGAGCGTATCAAGGAGAAACTCATGCTCGATAACGAGGTCAAGGAATTGCAGGCATTGGTGTCCGATCACACAAACACCATTTACGAAATGCAGGATAAGGTTGCAAGATTCCCTGAACAGGAAAAGAGACTGCTGACAGCACTTGATAATCTGAAAGCAGACCGCAAACATCTCCGCACCCTCCCCATTGACCCCGAAACAAAGCTGCCTGTGTTCAAGATCACCATTGACGGCAAGGAGTACACAGAGCGTAGGGAGGCGGCAAATGCCTTTGAAAAGGCTGCACTCAAGCTCTGCAAGCAGTATGACACACCTGTGAAACTCGGTGAATTTCAGGGCTTTCCTCTGACGGTTACGGTCAACAGTAACTGGAAAGGCGGAGGTATGATCGCAGAGTTAAGCGGTGCATACCCTCACTCGGTCAAGCTGGGCGAGAACTTTCTCGGCAATCTACGCCGTATGGAGAACGCATTGTACAAGATTGATACCAAAATCAGCGATGTGCAGGCGGAACTCGCAAGGCTTAGAGTGGATTTTGCGGAGGCTGAGAAAATCATCAGTGAGCCGTTTCCGCAGGAACAGGAGTTAAAGGACAAGGAAGATAGGCTGAAAACGCTGACCGAGGAACTGAACAAGGCAGCGGCAGAGGCTAAGAAAAATGCTCCGAAAAAGGAAAAGACCTGTTATTTTGCACTTGCCAAACTCAAAAAGGAGGCTATAAAACGCCGCACTCAGGGTAAGGGCAAGGACAAAACGGAGGAAAAGAAGCCGCAAGGCGATTCAATCGACTGACTTTTGCCCCACTGGGGCAGAAGTGACGACCCTATGACGGTGAAACAGACTTGCTCTGTTCACCGTTCGATAGGGCTTTTTTCAAAATAAAAAAGCCAAAACAGGCAATATGCTTGTTTTAGACTTTTCGCAAAATTAGATATTTGACGATAAAATTGCAGATTGCCCTTATTTTATGCAGTTTTCAAGGTGCGGTGTGACGAACACTCTACGAACGCATGACGTTATGCGACTTGTGAAAGCAGTTTCATACAAGCACGTTTACGCTCCATGTCGGAATGAACGTACAGATTCATTGTGACCTCAATAGAACTATGCCCTAAGATCTCGGAGAGTGTCTTTACATCAAAGCCCAATGCCACACAATTCGTTGCGAATAAGTGACGCAGGCTGTGGAAGTGGACTGACGGCAAATCTGCGTTTTCAAGAATTTTAGCAAACCGATATTGCATTGTACGAGGCTCTATCGGCTTTTTTGTACCCGAAACAACATAGGCACTGTTTCTGTCCTTGAATCGGAGCAGCATGGGAAACAGGCAGTCTGGGATAGGAATTTCACGCTTGGCACTGGCACTTTTCGGCTCTGTTATGGTAACTCTGGTCTTGCGTTCCCCCCTGACACTGTATCCTCTGAATGGTCTTCCTGACCGTCACAATCCTCTTTTCAAGGTCAATATCTCCCCATTGCAGAGCGCATATCTCGCCAATACGCAAGCCCATGTACAAGGACAGCGAAATACCGAGCGTTCCGAGGCTTGTATTGTTGCCGATAAAATGCTCAAGCCTTAACTGCTGTTCTTTGGATAAGACCTCGACCTCACGCTTGTATCGTTTCGGCATAACGATACCGTCAAGCACGTTTTTGATATGGTACTCCCGACTGGCATAGCGGAAAATGGACTTTAACAGCACGATTATATCCGTAAGATAACGTGCAGACAAGCCCTCTTTCAGTTTTTGTTCAACGAAAGCGTACACATCTTTTGCTTTCAGCAGACAGCACTGAATATCGCCAAAATTGGGGAGAATATGCTTTTCAGCTTTCATGCGGTAATTGGCAGCCGTTGATTCTTTCAATCTGGCAGACTGCACATAAAGCCACTCTGTCACTAACTCCTTAACCGTCATTTCCGTTACAGCATACACCTCATCGGTGTTCTGCTGTGCGATCATCATTTTGTATTCAGCCTCATCACGAGTTTTTCCGTAGAAAGAACGGAATTTTCGCTTTCCGTCCTCCACTCCGAGTGAAATCCTGCACTCCCACCTACCGTCTTTCCGCTGATATGTTGTTCCTTTGCTCATGTTCTACCTCCGCTAAAACGGTTTTGCCATATAAAACCGAAATTTTTTGAATTTTCCTTGACTTTGTAAGTGAAATATGGTATGATTGAATACAGGTATATACATCTATTTTTGTTTACTAAATCATACCAACTTCGGTATATCGTCAAATATCTAATTTTGCGAAAACGATCTGACACATGATATGTGGATATAATCTGTGTGTTTCGTTTCGATTATACATAATCTAAGGCAGAATTTGTACGGTAATTTATATAGGCAAAGGGAGCAAACGGGTACGAGGAATGAGTATTACGGCTGATTGAGAAATCGTCCGAGTTGGATAAACACTTCTGCTCTGTCATCAGGCATTGTCCTGAAAAGTGCCACAAGCTCTTTTTCCTTTTCGGTCAATACCGAAACCTCGTTATCCTCATTGAAAAATTCCGCTAAAGTAATGCCCAAAGGTGCGATCAGACGTTTCAAGGTATCAATGGTAGGCTGATTCTTGCCGTTCTCCAAATCGCTGAGATGACCCTGTGAAATGTCTGCCTCCTGTGCTAATTTGTACATACTCATTTTCTTTGATTCTCTGAAATATTTCAGCTTTTCTCCCAATTCCATTGCTTTACCCTCCCGAAAAGATATACTACTATAATTATAAGCTGTTTTATCGAATTTTTTAATGCAGAAGATACGAACATAATACTTATCTTTTCGGATATACAGATAAACTGGTGCTAAATGGAGGCTTTCTATGAGAAAATCAGCTTGCTTTACTGGACACAGGAGTTTTTCAGGCAATACGACTAACTTAGAAACAAGGCTGTATGACATACTGGAGAGAGCGATCATCAAGAAAGATGTTGCCGACTTTTACACAGGCGGTGCAGTGGAGTGGGACGAATTGGCTGCCCGGACTGTCCTGAAACTGCGTGAGGTCTATCCGCAGATCGAGCTGCACTTGATTCTGCCCTGTTCCAATGAGGAACAGACAGCGAAATGGACAGAGGAACAGAAAACAGAGTTTTATCGGATTCTCAAACTTGCCAATTCGATTGAGTACACATCAGAGCATTATTATAACGGGTGTATGAAAGTGCGTAATGCTCGTCTTGTCGAACTTGCTGACTTCTGTTTCTGCTTTTGGGATGCGAACAGACAACGCAGCGGAACAGCACAGACGGTGAGAATGGCTCAAAGAAAGAAAATCATGATTGTCAATTTCTTTTGGGCAGGCTAACTTGAATACCAATCATAGCGAAAACAAAAGCGTGAGGGTATTATGCCCTCACGCTTTAATACTTATGGTAACCTCTAAAAACCTCTATTGAAAAATTAGTAAAAACATGGTATAATAGAACCATGAAAGCAAGAATGA
>CANRFV010000096.1 GCA_947629985.1 uncultured Clostridia bacterium
TCCGGCTCTTTTTTGAAAGCCTTTGGCGAAAGCTGATCACATGTAGCCCAGTTATCAATAAACGGAAGAAACGCTTCAACTTCTGCGATGCATTTATTAAAATCTTTCTCCAATGAAATCACAAATGCATGCAGTTGATTTTCATCGAAGTATTGGTGCGGAAGGCACTCCAAAAATAAAGCTGTGTCCTCGTCTTTGAATAGCCTCTTCGCAAAGGAACGAAGTTCCGGTGTCCTGACGCCGATAATTCTTTCCGCTTCTACCGTCGGAATTAACTTAGCCTGAAAGGCCGCATATTTCTTATCCTGCAGGCGAAATAATTCCGCCGTTATCTCATCTCTATTCATCTGCGATTTCCTCCGTAAGATCCCGATTTACTTATTTCTTTTAGTAAACCTATCAATAACGTTATCTGCCCAAAAAGTGATAAAGAAATCAGCAATCTCCGCAAACAGATTAACAATAAAATCAACCATATAAGTTCTCCCTCAAGCCCGATTTTTCGCTCTGACCAGATTCCCGACAATCGGAATTTGATTATATTCCCAAAATATAGAATCCATTATACTCTTTGGCCTGGTTTAGCCACCGAACCAATTTTTCATAATCCACAGGTTTTTCCTCGCAGAGTTTTTCTATAAGGGAATCTATTAATGACGGTGCATAATAGTTCACACCATATATATCGATCACTCCAATTTTTAAGTTATTATAAATCCCACAGTTAAAAATATGGCAATATTCCTGATAAAAAACATTTTCATCATTGATATACAAAGAATCATTCTGCCAGTGATTTATATCGCTGACTGCCACTATATCTTTTACTTTAGTTTCTGCAGGCAATTTGCAAAACTGCATTTCTATAAATGCAGAACCGCCATATGCCCTTCTTTCTTTTTGAGAATTGAAACTTAAAAATAACATTACAAGCCCTTTTCCATATACCCGCAGGTGAAAGGAAAAAAATCAAACTTCTTCGTGCCAATATGAAGAAAGCCCTGATTTTCATACCATTTTCGCAAAACCTGATTCTCTTCTACGATTCCGATGTTGATTTTCTTACATCCTTCTTTTTTGGCTCTGTCAAAAGCATCGTGCAGCAAAGCAGCGCCGATACCCTCATGGCGATACTCCGGAAGAACACATAAATTATTGAGTTCACATTGATGATCATCCTGCCATAGCAAAGAATAGTACCCTACTATTTTTCCACTGTCAAGACAATATGCAATCATGATCCTACGTTCAATTTCTAATTGATAATTCAGCCTGTCGGCACTTATCGCAAAAGCCGTAAATCGCGACGCATTATCCGCAGAAAATCCAAATTCATTTGCAACCGTTATAAAACTGTTTCTGATAACCTGTACACATTCAGGAATATCTTTTTTCTCAATTTCTTTTATCATGGTTCTCCTTCCTCAGGAACTCCTATTCATCGGATAAATGATCTGTATTAAATTTCACAAGATCATATCTATGTTCCTGCTGATTTTGATACGAACAGAGACCCTTCCTTTCCGCAAGCGGCAGCGATGAGGTTATATTTGTTCTTTTTGATAAACTGAATTTACAGTAATTTTTCCAATTCATCTAGCAGTTTTCGTTTCATCTTCGCAAGCTGTTCCTCGCCTGGTCTGCTGTCATTGGAATACATCTTCTCCATCGGATACCACCAAACAGGGCCTTTGCCGTTATTCCCATAGTTTTCAATATCACCGCTGATCCTTGGGAACAAATGCCAATGAAGATGAGAATCACCCATACCGAGCAACTCATAGTTTATCTTTTCAGCCCCAAAAGCCTTTGACACAGCTTCGGCAACTACATTCATTTCTTCAAGGAACTTTGTCCTCTCTGAAGGGTCAAGATGAAACAGCTCTGTTTTTTCTCCATGATGCTTGTAAAGAAACAGCGTATAACCGCGGAAATGCTGATTATCGCCAATCACCACATATCCCGTTTCTAGTTCCTTTACAAAATAAGGATTGACGCCTTTTTTTATCATTTCAATTCGTTCACATATCAGGCACATAATTATCTCCTGTAAATACCGATTGTCCTCTTCATTGTCTTCCCGGCAACGGGAATTTACCATATCCCTATTTCCCTGTGTATTCTCTCGATAAAGGGAGACTTGTGTTCGATATATTTCTCCATATCATACGGATAGAGCGCCGCCCCTTCTTCTTTGACGCGGCTGTACTCACATACAGCTTCGGGATGGGAACGCAAATAGTCCCTAAAAGCAATGTGCCTTTTTAGTTCTGCAGAATCTTGTGGACAAACATATAGATGGTGTTTCTGCAAATGATCTTTACCGTCATAATCGAACGCTTCCCGCTCGATAATGCCAAGATTTCCTTCATGGCGGTAACCAATACTATTCAAGGCGGCAACTGCGTCATTGAACAAAGAGTAATCTCTTATGATAACGTCAATATCAATGATTGGTTTTGCAGATAGACCTCGCACAGAGGTGCTGCCGACATGCTCAATACCCAGAGACAATTTGCCAAGAGCATTTTGAATCTCATCTTTTATTTTTATATAATTCTGTTCCCAGACCTTATCATAGGGCAGAACTATAACATGTTTTGTAATCATTTTCACTCACCCGTACAAATAACGATTTCTAATTTGAGTATATCAAAAACACCCCCTGCTTTCAACCACACAAATGCAATCCTCACGAATGCTATACTTCCCAATATATAACACCGCTTTTCCCCTTTTCTGTCCTTAATCCAACAGGGAAAAAACATTTTCATTACAACCACTATACAGCAAACGTATAGTTACATTTCTGCTTTCAGCAGAGAATACACTTTCATGTGTATAAATGATTTAATCTTGCCATCTTTGTGTGAAACTGTATAGACATATACCCAGGAGGACCTCCCTTAGAAGGTGCTCCTATCTCTACATCGCTATCGAATGAACGTTTAGAGATAGCATTTATCACTAAAGCATTGATGTATCAGCCTTTTCCAATTCAATCATTATGTCTCCTTTCGTGAAAAATAGGATACAATACTGTATCTCGATAAGAAAATAAATAGGAATCTCTTTTACTCTGAAAACAATTATTCATCTATAAATAATTCCAAATAAGACTGAATCCTTGCTCTGCCATATAGTTCATCCATCAGCCCAAATTCTGGATCATAATATTTTCCATAATAATACAAAATCCAATGACTATATTTTGGTAATAATACTTTCAGAATACACACTGATGGCAATGGTGTGGAATTATCTGCCTTTGTCATTGTTTTCGCCTGAGTGATACCATAATGCTCCAATGCTTTTGCAATATCTTTTTTTCCAGTTCCTTTATCATTATGCATCACCTGAATAACATCATCTATCGGAACATTCGCAATCATCGCAACACATGCCTGTCCGCACAAATATTCCGTTGGTTGTTTGATATATTTGATTTCTCTCTTCAAATCCTCAACATACTGCGTCTGCTGTTTTTTCAATTTTGAAAATCCTTCCCAAATATCTTGACAATTCGCTGCTTTATGCTAATATATAATTAACATCTCCCTCAGGCCTCTGCGGAAACGCATGCACACTTGAGGGCGTTTTGTTT
>CANRFV010000097.1 GCA_947629985.1 uncultured Clostridia bacterium
GGGACAGGCTCCAACTGCCGTTTCTGTCCATCAGGAACGAGATGTTCTTTGTGTGGTCATCCTGGTTCCGGGCCAAAACGTTGAATACCATCCGGCGATAGAACTGCTTGATCTCGTCTTGGGATATGGACATCTGCCGCATGATGCCCGTTGCCTGTTCATAGTTGTATCCACCGGGGACGTCTGCGCTTACAAAACTTCTTAAATGCTTTATAGGACAAGGTGTTGGCTACGGCGGGACGTTGTTTTCCGCTGAAGATCCTACGCGAATGGGACATTTAGACGGAAGCACAGGCTGTGCTTTTATCAAGCTGCGAAGCTGATGCATAGATATGGCCTGATATGCTTATGCTTTCTGTGGGTGCTCTCTATGCCTGCTGCGGCAGTTGTCAAACAGACTTGGCATCGTTGATACCACGTGGAAACGCTCGCCGCCCACGCAAATAATCCTTGCTTTCAGTAACTTGTTCTGTTATAATCAAAAAAACACCTCTAAAATTGGATAAATTGTCCTGAAAGTGCCCTATAATTCCCCTCCAAGGGCACTTGAAGTTTTTGGCGTAAGGACACACACGGAATGGTGTACAGAAAATCGCTTGTGGATCGTGCGCCAACGGGGACCTGCTGCCGGTAGATCGACTTGTGAATATGGGTGAGAAAACTATGAATGCAATGCCTAAGAGACTTACAGATGACAGGAAGGACCAGCGGCGGCCTTTTTTGCGCTTTACTGAATTCGAGCGTGGCGGGTATGATCAGGCCGACATTATCCGCGCCATTTCAGACCTTTTGCATGATGTAGCTCAGGAGCATTTGCGCCACGATGCATGCATTGACCGATTCAACCGCAGTTTTCTTGAGTATGCACAACTTGATAGGCTCAGAGACGAGTTGATAGCCATTGAAGAGCGTATTGGAGGGCTATTTGATGTTGACAACCTTGATTCGTCGGAGAGCCTTGAGGCCATAGATGTCAAGAAGTACTCTCTGGCGCTGGTGCGGCAATGCAAACGCCTCATTTCCGCCCTGCGAAGCAAGAGGATCCTCTACCAGGAGCAAGCGGCAGACAGCTATTTGAACGCTTACTATGAACTGGCTAGACAGAGTGTTTTTTCGCCAGAGAATTATAACCTATCAAGCCCGTCTTTTAGGAAATCAAAATTCCTAAAAGATTTGTTGTCATTTGCTGCGCAGGAGATGACGGCCGAGGAAAGAGAAGGCCGCACAGCCAAAAAATACTATTCATATTGCCTGCTGGACCCCTTTGCGTACGACACCATACAAAGAGCGCTGGCTTGCGCCGTCGAGCTTAGGCAGAACTCCCTCAAGTCCAAGGAGGGCGATTTGTTGCGCAATTTGCGCTATAGTCTCCTTCTGGACAGTATTCAAAGCGCATTCAGGCGATTTGTTTCCCTGGATAATAATACCTATAGAATAGAGCTCAACCGTCACGATTCCTCCCTGCTTGCTACATCCTATGACGATCTGTCCAGTATTGAGGCGATCAAACCTGTTCGCTTATTTGAGAAAATTGCTTCGTATATTCGCAACAATTATCCCCGGAAGGATGCCGCTAAATATCGTGTGAACATTTGCATTATCGGCCACACGGAGACCTCTCAGAATGAAGAGAGGGAGTTGAAGGATCTGGTAGCCGCGGTACTCAATTGGTATAATGATCTGTCCTTTGCATCAACAGATCTTCGTAAGCCGGCGCTTGATTTACACATTCTGAATATAGTCAATAAATTCTGCGGCCCAGATTCATATCTCGGTAAACGCAGGATGGGATTTGAGTTGCGTCTCGGTGTGAACAATGCACAGTGTGAGATTGAAGAAGGGGTTTATTCTCAGGAGTTCGAGTTCAGCACAAAAAGACTGCAATCTATTATCCGAAAGAACCAATTGGTTTTTGTGCTGGACTGTCCTTTTTTGACGACTGAGAACTTCGAGATAAAACAGATAGGCTCTTTAGACTCGTTTTGTCTTATGCTGCAAGGCCGAGAGCGTGGCTGGCCGTCCGCTACACTCAACCTTGACACAGATTCTCAGTATTTTTATAAGCATTCAGCGATGCAGGGGCTGGACTCCCAGTTTAACCGTGTTATGAGTTCCACAACGCAGAATGCCGGCGAGATCATTCGCGTAGTAAAAGATCAACTCTTAATGAATATTGAGAAAATAGTCGCCAGTTATGCGAAAGATGACATTCGGCGGTGTTTCTATATCTTTACCTCCGAAAAAGATGGTATAGACTATTCATACATTGCGTCACATCCGTTTACAAGATGTGAACGCTATGACGGAAAAAATTTTACCATCATTGGGTTTTGCAATCATGTGCCCAATATGTTGTGTTGCAATGATGATGGTGATGTTCAATTTCACATCCGGCTGTGGTCTCTATTGAAGTACACTTCGATATCTTATGCTTACTTATATTTAAAAGAAAGGATTGCTGAGTGCCTTGGAGTGGCGGCCGACGATAAGATAGACTATTTCTCAATATATCGAAATATCCTGGTTTGTGGTAAAGTTGATCGGTATCTACGGAACGTGAGTTTTGATATCCGGTTAGGCGACGGGATTGACGCATGTCTCCAGGCGTTAGATGAGAGCTTTTCCATAGGTGAGATCAAGAGACAGCTTATGAAGTTTGCCGCCGATTTGATTATGCCTATATATAAGGATTGTGTATTTTCGGATAAAAAGTCATATGGAAACGATGCCATCCGAACGGCGTTTATGATGAATCTGTATAGCAGCGCTAAAGATGTCAACACAATGCTGTTCTGGCATAAATACCGTATTGCATGTGCAAATCATTCTTGCGGTGGTTTTAATGTGACTTTCACCAGTTGTGAGGAAACAGAGCCGCTATACTTGAAAGACATTGAATTTGAGGGAGGCGGTTTCTTAATGGACAAAAAGCTCTATGATACCATGCTGGACACATTAGAGCATACGTCACGTTTTTCTATTGGCATGCGAGTTATGATGCATAATGCGAGAACGGTATTTTCAAATACACGAATCACGCGGACGGTCATAGATAACATCAAACAAGCGTGCATACAGGCAGAAATGACGGAATCTGAACTGTTTCAGAATGCTTGCGCCGCGCTAAGCGATTTTGAGGTGTAATAATGAGCTTAACAGAAACAAAAAAAGTTGTTTTTGATGTCATCAATTCTGTGAAGGGTGGATCAGGGAAAAGCACACTCTCGCTGCTTTTGGCCAGTTACTACGCTACGCAGGAAAATACTGCCGCCTATATCATCGATCTGGATCTCCGGGGAACTTCTTGGGTAGTTAATAATGTGTTATATATGAAGCGCCAAGATGGTGAACCGGTAATTAAAACTGGGAATTACAAGAGAGCAAATCTGGTTTATATCAATGACCTGATGAACGATTTTGGCGTCTATAAAGACCGTGGGTTCTTTGTCCGACTTACCACACAATATGATACCTCTACCGCAGGGGCTACCGCGCCGATGAAACCAGGAACTTTTTCCTTATGTGTTGGAAAACCAACTGTCGATGAGGATATAGACGATCTCA
>CANRFV010000098.1 GCA_947629985.1 uncultured Clostridia bacterium
TTCTTGATCTCATAGCCAAACTTATCATTCAGATACTTATACAGGAACACCTGAGTGATGATTTTGTACTCATTACCGTCATTTCCCATACCATAGGTCTGGCAAGTTGATTTCAGTGAGTCGATAAGTGCTATTGTTTTTTCTTTTATCTGCAAATCCATTGTTTATTACTCCTAATCATTAAGCTGAGGGATATGTTGCATTGTACTGGCTAAGGTACTGAGAGGAAATTCTTGTCTGAATAAACACTCTGTCCTCTCTGGTCCCTCTAATACCCAATGTATCCATACCGTGCTTAATTTGTGACATTACAGTCTGCTCAAAATAAGCGTCTTTTTTGAGAATATCATTACGGTCAAATACCTTTTGGTCAACGTCCGCTTTGATAGCTCTGAGGACTTCCATGATCGACTCGTCAAACTCTCCGATTATGGGGGAAAGTCCTTTTGCCTTTCTTTGAGCATTTTCTTCTCTTATCCTCTTATGCACTCTTGCGAATTTTGGATCACCGCTATATTTACGCATAAGAGCCTTATTCCGTTTCTGAAGCTCCGCCAGCTTTTTGAGGACTTCATCTAATGCCTTTGAGCGTTCCGTGAACTCATGGACGGTATCGGCAGCGAAGCCGAACTCCTTGAATCTCTGCATAAACGCTTCTCTTATGGAGATGAATTCGGGATCGTCCTGGTCTATATTCTCCGTAAAGGACTGTATTGTCCTGCGCCATTTTTCGTGGAACTCCTCTTTGCTCATGAAGCCCATCTGCAATTCCTCATCACCGATCTTTGAGAAATTAAAGGTAATGTCCTGCATTGCTTCATTGATAAGCTGTCTTGTGGAGTCATCGCTGTCAAAGGCTTCTTTTTGATTTATCGTGTCGATCTGTCGCTGAACTTCTCGTATCATTTCGGGAAGTCTTGTGATTTCGAGCTTTGCAAAGGCTTGTTTCAGCTCATCATCGCCAAAGGTGCGAACTACGTTACAGCAGTCACGGGCAGCGATAAGCACTTTTTTCAGCTTGATAAGCTCCTGCTTGTCCTCAATTGTAGATATCTCGGAGCTGAATTCCTCAACATTATCTGTTGTATAGTCAAAGAGGACTTGCCTTACCTCACGCATCTGCTGAACAAGAGCGTCTTTATCCTCTATGACCTGAGTGAAAGTATCAGTAGCGTTACCTGCACCGACTTCATTAGGATCATTGAACCTGTTCAGCTCTTTCAGGTACGCTTCATTGGTCTGCTCAAAATTGCTCTTAATATCAGCAAAATCTATGATATATCCATACTTATTGTCCTTGTATGGTCTGTTTACACGGGTAATAGCCTGCAACAGATTATGGTCTTTCAGCTTTCTGCCGAAATACAGTCTTTTCAAGCGCGGAGCGTCAAAACCTGTCAGGAGCATATTGAAAACGATCAGTATATCAATGGTCATATTCTTCTTGAAATCCTTGACGATCTGCTTTCTGGTATCCTTATCATCACTATCGTGCAGTATCAATCCCGCCTTGAAGTGCGAGGGCTGCGAAGAATCGGCATTCAGCTCACGCTGTATATCGTCAAAGAAAGCATATATCTTTCGTGCCTGTTCACTTGTTTCGCAGATAACCATACCGCCGAGCGTATCATCGCCCTGAATTGTACGGAAACGCTTCAAATCGCTGATGATATATCTTGTAAGTTCTTTGACATAGGAATCATGTTCAATGATCTGGTCACGCTTAATATCTTTTTTCTGCACAAGCGTTTCGAGCTTCTCATAGATAGCAGAGAGTCGTTCTTTGTACATCGTTTCTATATCCTCACGGATAATTTTGAGGGTATAGCCGTCCTGAATAGATTTATCGTAGTAATAGGTATGCAGATAGTTACCGAACACCTTCCACGACTCACGCTCGTCCGCTAACAGCGGAGTACCTGTCAATGCGATCTTAATAGAGTTTTCGTCAGCATCGAAAAGGTTAGCAAGGAAACTGCCTTTGGGATTATATCCTCTGTGTGCTTCATCAATGATGAAGATACGCTGTAAGTTTGTAGCATAGGACGGCAGAGTTATTCTTTCCTTATCCTCAGCAAAACGCTGGATATTGACAACCGTGATCTCTTGCTGTCCGCTGTTGCCCTCCTGGGCTTGATTGTTGCGGAACTGCTCCATAAGCTCTGCACGGCTATTTGCCGTCTTTACCACAAGCCCACGGGCTTCAAACTCCTGAGAAGCCTGTTCAAGCAGGTCAAGGCGGTCTACGATGAAATAGAACTTTGCTACTTTATTGTTCTGAGCAAAGTAATCGGAAAGAATATAGCTAAGATAGTACGACAATGCGGTTTTACCACTGCCTTGCGTATGCCATACCACGCCGGACTTAACTCCCTCAGAGAGCTTTTCACGGATAGCAAAGGCAGCGAACATCTGCTGATACCGCATAATGTGTTTCTGATTGACTGTTTCAATCTTACCGTCAACCTCACGCTCCATATTCACATAAGCGATACCGTATTTGAGAATGAACAACAGTCGCTCAGGGGAACACATGGAAGTGATGATACGGTTCGTAGGGGTATTGACATTCAAATTTGTCTGGTATTCGGGAGAAGTATGGATAACCTGATTATTAAAGTCTTTCAGTATCTTTTTCTCGACTTCTGCATCAATAGCCCTATATGGGTATTCTTTGATGAATGGTGCTACATCTTCATTCAGAGGGTTTTCTTCACGGAAACAGTTAAACGGCGCACTCTGTTTAGCTGCCGTACAGTAAAACGCACCCTGAATAGGCACAATACCGCCCTCGGCATCATACTCCATGTTATTGGAGAAGATCATAAGCTGAGTGATATTGATAAATCTACGGAATTTCTTGTTAGGGAAACGCTTTCTGTTCATACGTTCACTCTCAGCGACCATACCGCCGTGATTATTGGGCTTCTTGACCTCAATAAACACTAACGGCAAACCGTTCACAAAGAGCGTAATATCGGGGCGAAACTCATCTTGACCGTTCTTGCAAGTGAACTCCGCCGTACAATGGAACACGTTGTTACGGGGATTTTCAAAATCTATCAGCCGGATAGGAGAGGTTGATTTCAGGCGAGAATAAAAGCTCTTGCCGAGATCGTCAAAGCTAAGTTCCTGAATAATGGTTTTCAGGACTTGTTCAGCTTCGCCCTCATGTTCGGGATTCAGCTTCTTAAACTGAGTTAAAAAGACATCTTTCAATATATTTGTATCGGGATCATAGACTGTTCCAGCCATATCCTCGAAAATTCGACCATAGTATGTATATCCGAGCCTTGTCAGATGAACAAGTGCAGGCATCTGTACACGAGTCATCTCATTGAATAGGCTTTTGCCGTTACTTGCTTTCTTCATAGATACGCTCCTTTCTGCCTTATGCTAAACTCGAACAGCAGGCAAATATACTCCATAATATTATACCACATTTTGCACAAATAGTCAACCGTTCGGAAATGAAAACACGGAAATCAATTTTCAAAATAAAGCACAATAAAGATCGCGATTTTATTACAAATTGTACAAAAAACTGGACAGC
>CANRFV010000099.1 GCA_947629985.1 uncultured Clostridia bacterium
GGTCAGCTGATCGAGAACAATCCGGTATATATATTTTTGCAGTACTTCCTTTTCAAGCTCCGTGCTTTCATCCCATGTGAGCATAAGCTTTAACCAGGGATTCTCTTCGCTATATGCCACTTGAATCCGCTTTGCCTTTTCAGGATACTCCTGAAAGATATCTTCATAGATTTCAATCAGATTGCTTTCCCCACTCTCCAAAGCAGTATCTACTTCGGTAATATCTGTTTTTGTCATATCGGAGTTTCCCGCCATCCGTGCTTTCTCCTGCTTTGCAATCATCATGGCATGAATAAAGTATTCCTTTTTAAGGCCACCTATGAGTGCCTCTGCCCGATCTTGTCCTTCACATCTGATCTTGCTCAGGATACGGACGGCCAGTTCTTTTTGCCGCCTCATTTCTTCCCGGACCGCATAGTCTACGTCTGATACCAGAACATGTTTATCTCCGCCTCGCTTCCGCTGATCCTTGCCATATACAAAATACTCCAATCCACTTTTGAGCCTTTTCAGATGCAGGCAGAAACCATCCTTACTGTCACAGACCAGGCCTGCATACCTGTTATGGCGAATCGTTCTTCTCGGCGATGCTGATGAATGATTCTTCTCCACTATTTTCTGTACCTGCTCAAAAAGTGTTTTTGAGATAATCGGCTCATTTGTATGCTCATGAGTAATGCCATGCACCGTTTTCGTCCAATATCCGGCATAAACGGTTTTCGTGAGAAGTCTTGTCACTGTCAGAGCCGACCAACGATACGGATCGGCAATTTTTGCCTTTGTTCCTTTTACCGCCTTCGGTGTCAACACCTTCTCCATGCGCAGTGTTTCAGCAATCACTGCAACAGATACTCCTGCCGCAAACATTGTAAAAATGCGTTCTACTACCGGGGCGGTTTCCTGATCTACCACAATACCCGTGTTATCCTCATTCATCTGATAACCATAAACCAGGTCGTTCCAGTTAAGAATCCCTTTTCGATTTCGCTCCTTCACCTGATATCGGATGTGTTCTTTCCGATAGATTTTGTACTTCTCCGCAAAATAGGCTTCTGCTTCATTGTTTGATTTTCCTGTACTGTCAAAATCATCTTCTACGACGGCAAAGGATATCCCTGCATAATGGAAAGTCTGCAACAGGACTTCTTTCGCATTCCACAAATCTTTTCCTGCACGAAAAATGGAATCTACAATCACAATGTCAAATTTACGTTGCATCCCGTCCAGCAACAATTTCTCAAATGCCGTGTTTTCATGGATGTCCTTCTTGCGGTCACTGTATTTATCCACCAGCTTCATGTGATTTGTTTTTGCATAATCCCCGATGTGCCGGTTCTGTATAGCGATTACATCCGAAGGATACTCTATTTCACCCGGATAGCAGGACGTGGTTCTTGTGTAGCTTACAGCCCGCATATCTGCTCCACCTCCTTACCATCCAGTCCAGCAAGGGAAATGACATTCTGAATTTCATCCTGGAAATGGAACACCACCGTAACACGATTCTTATCGTGGACGATGATTCTGTCGATCAATGACACCACAATACATCGGTCCAGTTTTTCGATGCTTCGATATTTGCGAAAGGTTTCAATCCACGGTTTAAGGTTTGGCTTATTTCGCATTGCCTCCTGTTTCGCCTCAATCAGAGATTGCATTTTCTGCTCTGCCGCTTCCAGCTTCTCTGTAAACCGGCGATTGATCTCTTCAAACTCCCCTTTTGAAATCACACCATCCTGTAAATCGGTATATACCTGGATTCTCAATGTGCGGTATCTCTCAGCCTCACTCTTCATCTCATTGATTTGGCTGCTGATCGTTTTGACGAATGTCTGATTCTCCGGAATCCTGTCAATACTTTGCAGAATCTCTTCTGCCCGCAAAGCCAATTCAATTTGTGTCCGCACTGCATCAAGAACAGCTGCTTCCAATTTATCCGCATTGATCAGATGGGAACTACAGCCATTGCCGCTTTTATAGGTACTGCAGTGAAAATACGGATATTGTTTTTTGCCTTTCTTCACACGCCGCCGATTCATGTTTTGTCCGCAATCGCCGCATACAACCAGACCTGAAAAAGGATAAACGGCATTTTGATCTGGCGCTGTCCTTGTATCATATTCCAGAATCCTTTGAACTTCATTGAACACAGATTTTTCGATGATTGCCTCATGGGTATTCTCTACCCTGATCCAGTCTTCTTTGGGAATCGCCCGGCTCCGCTTCACTTTATAATTGATTTTGCTATGAAGCCCTTGCACCATAGTTCCTACATACATTTCATTCGTCAGGATACGGTTGACAGACACGACTTCCCATTTTGGATTCTTGCCGGACTTGAAACCACTGTCATAGTTCAATCCCTGGCTCCTTTTATACTCTGCCGGTGGAAGGACTCCCATATCGTTCAAGGTCTCCGCAATTCTTTGAGAATTGTAACCTTCCATCTTCAACCGGAATATCATTCTCACAATGTCCGCTGCAAAGGGATCAACAATCAGATGATTCTTATCCTTTGGGTCTTTCTGATACCCATACCCGGCAAAACTGCCAATAAATTTCCCATTCCTGCGCTTTACATCAAACTGGCTGCGAATTTTCGTTGATATGTCCCGGCAATAGGAATCATTGATCAGGTTTTTGAACGGGATAATAATTTGGTCTGCTTCCGTACTGTCACCAGCACTGTCATAATGATCGAGGATGGAAATAAACCGCACCCCCAGCATCGGGAAAATCCTTTCCAGATATCTTCCGGTCTCAATATAATTTCTTCCAAGACGGGAAAGGTCTTTGACAATGATGCAGTTGATCTTCCCTCTTTTGACATCATCCATCAGTTTCTGGAAAGATGGACGCTCATACGATGTCCCGCTGTATCCATCGTCAACATATTCTTCTACCAGGGATAACCCTTTGTGCTGGGAAATAAATTCTCTTACAAGCTCCCGCTGATTCTTGATGCTGTTGCTTTCCAGTTTGTCTCCATCTTCACGGGACAACCGAAGATAGCCGCCCGCCTTATTTCCTAAAATACGCATAAAAGCCACTGACCTCCTAATCTACTCGCCTTGCGGCTGTAAACCAAGAAATCAATGGCTTCTTGAATACTCTATAAATTGACCCACTGACAGTATAACATATCTCTTGGTTCATTGCCACACTTTTTTGCTTTAAAGTGTAAAATTTATGTTTCCATAGAGATACACGCCTGCAGGCAGTCCTCCAGTTTCCGTTCTCCGGCAAAACTGATTTTCACAACAATCCCATGACTGATATAGCAATATGGATTTTTGATTTTCTCTATGAAGTCATTTACCCGCTCCGGAATTGGCAGATCTTTTCTGATTTCCACACTGTCAATATCCACAAGTTTCTCCGGATCAACCGTCTGCATATCTACTGCAGCTAACTCCCGAAGATTTTCAGGCAGGATCTTTTCTCCTTTCTCCCTCATACTCCCCGCCCCCGCTTCCTGAAAAGGCAGGTGGAGAGAAAACTTTCCAGCGTCTCCCGCGCACTGTCACTAATCATGACGATCAT
>CANRFV010000100.1 GCA_947629985.1 uncultured Clostridia bacterium
GGAGGAATGAGAATTGAGCGCACAGATTATTGCAGTCTCAAATCAGAAAGGGGGCGTCGGAAAGACGACGACCTGCATCAACTTAGGCATCGGATTGGCGAAAGCAGGGAAAAAAGTATTGCTGGTGGATGCTGATCCGCAGGCCAGTCTGACGATTGGCCTGGGCAATCCGCAGCCGGACAAACTGCCGGTAACGCTTGCCAGTCTTTTGAAAAAGGTTTTGACAGACGATCCGATCCTGCCGCGGGAGGGCATCCTGCATCATCCGGAAGGGGTTGATTTTATGCCGGCAGACATTCAGCTATCTGGCATGGAAGTATCCCTTGTAAATGCCATGAGCCGGGAAACGGTCCTGCGGCAGTACCTGGATTCGGTGAAATACCAGTATTCCCATATCCTGATCGATTGCCAGCCGTCTCTTGGTATGCTCACGGTCAATGCTCTGGCCGCTGCCGACCGGGTAATCATTCCGGTTCAGGCAGAGTATCTTCCGGCAAAGGGAATGGAACAGCTGCTCTCCACGGTCAGCAAGGTACGCAGACAGATCAATCCGAAGCTGAAGATTGACGGTATCCTGCTTACGATGGTAGATGCAAGGACAAATTTTGCGAAAGAGATCAGTGCCCTGCTCCGGGAAACGTATGGGAGCATGATTACAGTGTTTGGGACAGAGATCCCACATTCTGTCCGTGCAAAGGAAACCAGCGCGGAGGGGAAAAGCATCTATGCGCATGATCCGGGCGGGAAAGTGGCGGAGGCCTATCAAAATCTGACGAGGGAGGTGCTGAGACTTGAAAAGCAGCGCGAAAAAAGTAAAGCTGGCCTCTCTCGATGACCTGTTTTCCACGGAAGAAAGCCGGTCGGATGAGAAGCGGGAAAAGGTAGTGGAGATTCCTTTGTCGCAGCTGCATTCTTTTAAGAACCACCCGTTTAAGGTCAGGGACGATGAAGCGATGATGGATACGGCGGAGAGCATCCGGCAGTATGGAGTCTTGTCTGCCGCCATAGCGAGGCCGGACCCGGATGGAGGGTATGAGCTGGTTTCCGGGCATCGCCGCCATCATGCAAGCGAACTTGCCGGGAAAGAAACTATGCCGGTGATCGTGCGGGAGCTGGATGATGATGCGGCCACGATCATCATGGTTGACAGCAACCTGCAGAGGGAGGAGCTTCTGCCGAGTGAGCGGGCGTTTGCTTATAAGATGAAGCTGGAGGCGATGAAACATCAGGGGGAACGGGTGGACTTAACTTCGTCCCAACTTGGGACGAAGTTGCGGGCGGATGAAATTCTTGCACAGCAAATTAATTCTAGTCGAAACCAGATTCAACGATATATCCGGCTCACAGAGCTGATCCCGCCGCTTCTTGATCTTGTCGATGAAAAGAAGATGGCGGTCAACCCGGCCTATGAGGTTTCGTTCTTAAAACCGGAGGAACAGGAGTGGCTTCTGGAAACGATTGATTCGGAGCAGGCTACGCCGTCTTTATCCCAGGCACAGCGCATGAAGAAATTCAGCCAGGAGGGGAAACTCACGGAAGATGTCATGCTGGCAATCATGTCAGAGGAAAAGAAAAGTGACCTGGATAAGGTGACGCTTTCCTGCGATGTCCTGCGCAAGTATTTTCCGAAAAGCTATACGCCGAGAAAAATGGAGGAAACGATCATACGGCTTCTGGAACAGTGGCAGAGAAAACGCCAGCAGCAGCACGACAGATGAAAGGAGCATTTATGTTGCAGGACATTCCTGAAAAAGAGATGAAAGGGCATGACATACTGGCGGTGGAGCGGTTTCAGGACAGCACGCGCCACATGGTGGAGTTCCTGGTGAGAAAAGAAGGATATGCCTGCGGGGAACCGGGGGATGAAGTACGCCTGTTCCTGGACGACGCAGGGTACCGGAAAATGCTTGGGGATCAGGGGCAGGGGGCGGTCAGGATCAAAAAAGATGCCCATGTGGTTGAGGGCCATATTATTCTGAAAAAGAAAAGGAGGCGGCATTGAGATATGTTTACACAAAAAGGAGTAGAGGAAGCAGTACGGAAGCTGGCACACTGCCTGTTTGATAAGGATGGGGCTGTTGACGTTGAGGAAGTGGTCCGGGGAATAGACTTTGAAAATGTCATTCAGTATCTCCGGAACCATCTGGAGCCGGTCTATTCATACAAGGCAACAGGGGACTGCGACCATTCGTTCAACTATATCAGCAGGGAGCTTCTGCCGCAGCGGGGGACGCTGATCTTCCGGGAGCTTGAGCGCGGCGGCTTTGATATCGTGGTTGCCTGCTATGAGAAGGAGCTGTGGCTGATGGAGGACATGACGCTGGCAGTGGTCATGTGCTTCTCTGTCGGGGTTGTGGACGACGATATGACATACAGCACAGAGTTCCGGACTTATAAGGGGCCGATGGATGGGAGCATCAGTTTTGACATCGGGCCGGAGGCGCTGGAAGAATTGTTCCTGGAAATGTGCGAGAAACAGCATGGACTGGGGATACCTTATTACGAGACGTAGGGAACAATAAAACCTGATTTTTCAGGGAAATGACCAGGAATGGCCGCAGCGTTGGACTGCGGATTTTTTATGCCCATTTTTGAAAGGAGTGAGGCCGATGGCCGTATTTCGTGTGGAACGGACACGGGACTACACCGTTATGAGCAACTGCCATCTGCGGGACAAGAGGCTGTCCTTAAAAGCAAAGGGGCTCCTGTCGCAGATGCTTTCCCTGCCGGATGACTGGGATTATACCCTCACCGGCTTGTCGAACATCAACCGGGAGAGCAAGGATGCAGTACGTTCCGCAGTGAATGAGCTGGAAAAGGCCGGATATATCAGGCGGCACCAGACAACAGACGCAAAAGGGAAATTCAGCGTGAATGAATATGTCATTTATGAGCATCCGGTAAACGGGACAGGGGCGGCTGGCCATCCGCCGTTGGGGAACCCGTCGTCGGAAAACCCGACAACGGAAAATCCGTTGCCGGAAAATCCAACACAATTAAATACAGAAGAACAAAATACAGAAAGACAAAGTACGGATAGTACCGTTCCTTTCCTTTCCGGGGAGAGGGATGCGGCAGGGAGGCTGCCGGATGGGAAGGGAAGGGGATGTGCTTCCGCAGAGGAAGTGCAGGCGTACCGTGAGCTGATCCGCGGGAACATTGCCTATGACGCCCTTGTGGCGGACCGCCCCTATGAGAAAGAGATGATTGATGAGATCGTGGAGCTGATGGTTGAGGTGGTGAGCGCACGCCGGGGACATATACGGGTGGCCGGGAGTGATTTCCCGCATGAGCTGGTAAAATCCCGGTTCCTGAAACTTGGGATGGGGCATATCCAGTTCGTGCTTTCCTGCCTGAAAGAAAATACGACAAAGGTGAAGAACATCAAGCAGTACCTGCTGACGGTCCTGTTCAATGCCCCGGCCACGATCAGCAATTATTATTCGTCACTGGTAAACCATGATATGTACGGCAGCTGAGCCGTAACCAGATACCTGCAGGAAAG
>CANRFV010000101.1 GCA_947629985.1 uncultured Clostridia bacterium
AGTACGATTGCAAGCAGAATCAGTCCAAGTCCGGACATCAACTGTTTCATGCCTTGACTTTTAGGACAGTAGGCATAGAGAAGTTTCAAGAAACTACGATAGATTGATACAGCAAGCTAAACAGGCATTTCTCTTTTGCGGAGTGCCTGCTTTTTTCTTTTTTCAGCCACTTTTTCTATACCTGTTATGTCACATCTATTGTAACATAACAAAACTATAAAAAATTTTTTCAAAACCCCTTGACAAATCGTAACGCTTCTGCTATAATTGTATATATTGAGGCTATACAATTCGACTTTCTCAGTAGTTGCAAATGCTTTGAGAGCCATATATCTTCAAGGAGTGTACACGGAATGAATATCAACATCAGCAATGCAAACGGCGAACCGATCTATTTGCAGATCGCAAGCCAGATCAAGACGATGATACTGGAGGGAAAGCTGAAAGAGGGCGAAATGCTGCCCTCTATGCGTGTGCTTGCCACCGAACTCCGTATCAGCTTTATGACCACAAAACGTGCCTATGAGGAACTGGAACGTGACGGCTTTATCGAAAGCTATACCGGCAGGGGTTCATTCGTCAAGGCACAGAATTTAGAGATCTATCGTGAAGAACAGCTGAAGCATATCGAGTCTCTGCTTATGGAGGCAGGTGACACGGCTCGCAAGGCGGGTATTTCGATAGAGGAACTTCACGAACTTCTTGACCTTGTAAATGGAGGGGACTAATATGACCGGATACGAAAATGCGATCGAGATAAAAGATGTTACAAAACGCTATGATGGCTTTACCCTTGACAAAGTGAGCTTCAATGTGCCAAAAGGCTGTGTCATGGGTTTTATCGGGCAGAATGGTGCAGGCAAGACCACCACGATCCGCAGCATTCTGAACATCACAAATATTGAGAAAGGAAAAATCTCACTGCTGGGACTTGACCATATAGAACATGAAACGGAGATCAAGAAGCGCATCGCCGTGGTGTTTGACGAGCTGCCTTTTCATGATGTGTTTAGTGCAAAGGACATGGCACGCATATTCGAGGGGCTTTATGAGGAATGGAATAATTCTGTCTATCAACAGTATCTCAAACGCTTCGGGCTGCCATTGAAAAAGAAGATCGGGCAGTTCTCAAAGGGTATGAAAATGAAATTGCAGATCGCCTGTGCCCTTTCCCATAATGCAGAGCTGCTGATAATGGACGAGGCGACTACAGGACTTGACCCGGTGGTGCGTGACGAAATACTTCATATTTTTCAGGAGTATCTGCAAAACGGTGAGCGTTCTATCCTGATGTCCTCGCATATTACGAGTGACCTTGAAAAAATTGCCGATATGGTGACATTCATAGACAGGGGAAAGATTCTGCTCACGGGCTGTAAGGACGAAATCATTGAAAGTCACGGCATTCTGAAATGCAGTAAGGAACAGGTGAACGAAATCGAAAGCGGTGACATTGTAAGCGTGCGTATCAATAATTTTGGTGCGGAAGTCATGCTTTGCGACAGGGAGAACAGTGCCTATAAGTATAAGCAATATCCTGTCGACCCTGCAAGCCTTGATGACATCATGCTCTACTATGTTCACAAAGAAGAAAGGGAGTGGCAGTAATGGCAAAATTCAAGTCCCTGCTTTTCCGTGAACTGCGTGCCTCACAAAAAAATATGATCATAAAAGCGGTCTTACTGACCGTATTCGGAGCGTTCTATGCTGTTGGTATCAGCGTTGCAAGATCAGACCCGGAAATGAAAGAAATAGATGCGGTCTCCCTGATGTTCTGCGCTTCGGTCTCCCTTGGCGCAATGGCTGTGTTGCTGGGAAATATGCGTACAGATATACTAAAAAGTGACATCAATACCAAATGGCTCACATATTCCTATACTTTGCCCATTGGAACGAAAGACCGTGCGCTCATAACGCTGCTCGTCAGCTGCGGTCTCACGCTCCTGCTTATGGCGGCAGGACTGGGCTTTACAGCGGTATACTGTGCTGTAGGAGGGATCGGATTTTCCCTGTCGTTCGTAAGCATATATGCAATAATTTTCGCTGCCGCCGCACTGTATAATATCGTCAGCGACAGATTTATCCTGCGTTCAAGAAGCATAGCGCAGATAAACAGTTCCGTGCAGCGGCTCGGACTTGGTACGTTGGGTGTCATAATAGTTATCGGGGCGATATTCTTTGGCAGGATAAAGCATTTTCTATTTTCTGACGGCGTGATCCCTTTGAATATTCTGTTTGATAAACTGAACGGCAAAATGCTTATCCTGCTAATACCGCTTTGTATCGCGCTGCTTTTTGCAGATTATTTCGTAATAAAAAGCAGTATGCAGTCGGCTTATTCGGCAGATAAGGGCAATACCAAAGTACAGATACAGAAAACAGAAACGCTCTCCGACGCTCACGGCTATCCCACAGGATATTTGTATAAGGAGTTAAAGCAGAATCGACTGTTTATTATCCTGACCGCCCTGCTGCCCCTTATCCTGCTGATGTTCAATTACATGATGCTGTATGTGACGGCAGTCACCAGCGAAAATAAGCCTGCCTTTTCCGATGTTCTCGCCGACAGCGAAAACATGATATTTCGTTTCCTGATGATCGCCGTGGGAGCATATGTCGCAAGTGGTCTGATCGCAGGCATTTTCGGCGGAGATGACCGAAAACTCTATGCGTATTTCACGGTAAGCACGCCGCAGGGGGTAAGGGGGAGTCTGTATTACAAGTACTTCTTAGCCTTTGCGATGAACGGGCTGTTCATGGTAGGCTCAATATTTGCCGGCAGCATTTATGATACGCTGTACTATGTGATAACAGGAGCGGAAAGCACACGTCTCAACACACTTTACCTTGTCATCTTTTTCCTGCTGCTGATACTATGCGCATGGGATATCCCCTTTATGATCCGCTTCGGGCAGAAAAAGGGCAGCTATATCAAGACGGCACTGATGCTCGGTATCTCAACGATACTGGTGGTCGCATTTGACTATCTGCCCGATCCTGTCAAAGATGAACTTATGAAGTTGTTTTCCGCAGTAATGAGCGGAGAGATCAGTGACAACAGAATGCTCGTTATCGGTTTTGTTGCGGCTCTGTGTGCGGCGGCGTATTATCTGTCCTACAGATTCTCGTGCAAACTTTTCAGGAAAGGGATGGACGGCTATGACAAATAACATAGACAAAAAGCTCGAACGCAAACGGCTGTTGATCTTTTTGTTCTTTGCATTTGCTCTTAGCTATTGAAATGAATAACTGCAAGCTCTCGGAAACGCTCTGTAAGCGTTTCTGAGGGCTTTTCTTTTCAGCAATAAAGTTTCCACTCCGCAGGATTGGACGGCTCTATGGGTCTTTCTCGCTCATCTGAGAGGGATGTTAAGCTGAAGTCGGCTCGGCAATGCCGTTGCGGATTTCATATTCCCTCACACGGCGGTAAAACGTATTAGCCGACAAGTCCATTTTCCGCATAAAGTCACGCCCTGTGATACTCTTTGA
>CANRFV010000102.1 GCA_947629985.1 uncultured Clostridia bacterium
GAGCAGGTGATCCATCAGGTGAAAAGACTCTGAGGATGAATCGAAATGCAAAGTTTTCACGGGAACCCTCCTTAGCTCGTTAATTTGCCTTTACAGTATAACAGAAAAATCGTCAACATGCAAGCATATCTTACAAGAAATTCTATATTTATCAACAATTTAAATATAAAAATTAGCCAATTAAAACAGCGAATGGTTTCGCTGATGGCATAAAAGTTTGCTTTGCGTTGCGATCAGCGGCTAGGCTTGGATGTTGGCTGGGAGAAACTTTTACTTTGGTCCTTGCAGACACCTGCTATACAAACGAGGAATGAGATTGCCGTCTCCTGCCCCAAGAAAGATCAACTGCGTGATGAACGATGCAAAGGACAGATTTATGGGCATCAGCTGCAAAAGAAAACGCAAATGGCCCCAGGCAGACACTGCAGCGAATCTTACTCAAATTTCGTGACCCTGAAATTTCCAGGAATAATGTGGCAAAAAGAGGACGGAACTTTGAACGAAGTTCCGTCCTCTTTTTGGTGTTATAGCTAAACGCAGGCATCCTGTTATTCGTTATATAAACGCGCACATCAATGTATCATCTATTTATCCGAACGTGAATGGCAGTGCATCATAATTTGGAATAGACTGCTGAGGTTCATCTGCACCAAGTTCCTTAAATAACATTTTCCTGATTTCTCTGGCTGTAAGCTTTTCAGCTCGAGTCCTCATCTTGAACTTTCTTTCTAGGTTCTCTATACCGAGTCGGCCAAATGACGTTCTTTCTGTTAATTTCAAAAGATTATTGCTGCCTTCAACAAACCCTGAATTATAAGGCAATTCTATAGCATTCTTCACAGCATCCAAGTCTGCCCATATACCTTTGCAGAGCGATGCAATCATGCTATTTTCATACCGCACCAAGAAATCCTCTATAGGTGTATTAACTTCACCCATTATAATGGAATGAAATTCTTTTGCGATTTTCATCGCCTCGTCAACTTCTGAATACTTTGCGACAATTACATCTATATATTTCTCAACTTCCTCGTTCTTCTTTGTTTTGGGATTGACAGTGGTTACAAATTTGATGATATCATCCTGAGTGAACCGGACTATACCATCAGGCAATTTAAAGTCAGTGACACTAATAATGCGGAATGATCTTCTGCCCACAAAGTTGTTTCTTCCAATTACATCAACATAGTTTGCAAGAGTTCTTTGGTTGAGATTGAATCCAGGCATATCAAGGACGTAGAAAAATATATCTTCAGGATCGATTTTTGCTGCATGCATTTTATATATCACATTAATATATTTGTCCCATTCTGAACTACGGGTTACATATCCGGATGGCGTTGTTGCCTTTTCAACCTCTTCTTCCGACATACGTATATATTTAAGCGCAGTAGGCTGTGTAATCTTAAAATGCTCACACAGCTTCTTTCGAGAACCATGTTCGGTATGTTCACGAGCATATTTTTTTACATTTTCTATTAGTTCTCTTTTCTCTGCAGCACTTTTTTGTGCCTTCCTATATTCCTTTGTGTTTTTGTCTCGGTGAGTTCTATCAAACAGAATAATATTTCCGTATTTGTCTTTTGGTTCAGATGTATCAAAGCTGTACTCCGCAAGCCTCTCTTTGTTACGTGGGGATATAGTAGTTTCATAGGTAGGTGGCTTATCTAACATACACCCGTCACTCGTTCGAACAAACAGTTCTTTGGGAAGGACCTTCTTCAAGGCAGCTTTGATATAATCGTTAAGATTTTGGAACAAATGAAATCTATCTGCAACTTGAATGATTGTCGGGTTAACCTTGCGGACTGCCTTAGCATAACCACTGGCACGATCTCGCGCAACAACTTTCACGTTCGGGTGCTCTTCCAACCAGGTTTCGAAGGCGCTTCCATCTCTGCCCATGAGTACAGCTAGGCAATCTCCCGTCTCGGCATCGTAAATTACTGTAACATATTTAATGCCTTTGCGAATTGAGGCATCATCCACACCAATGATTGAAATGAATTTGTCATCATGAAACACGATCACCATAAAAGTACGTCTAATTGTGCTTCTGCTTACAAAAATTCCGATACCATGAAGCATTGTCTCCGCGGAGCTAATGCTTAGAAAAATTGACGCACATACAATTGCGGCGTCTAGATCTTTGCTGCGTCTTTTATAAGGATCTATAAAAGGCAATGGCTCAGGAATAGTTTTAGGGCCATCGCTACGCGGGTTCTTGAAGCGAGAGTACTCTAAAATTATATATGTTCTCTTATTTCTGATAGGTGCAATTTCAAATTTGCGTGTAGCCTTAGCATGAATGCGATCAGCTATCATACCATCAACAATAATCCTTATAAATCTAGATGAAGCAAATAATACAATCTCATCTTCATACTCATCATATTCATCAGCAACAGGGTATTCTTCACCCAGAAAAAGACTCGTAAGTTTCTTGGTCTCTTTCTTCATTTCCTTGTCTTTTGAAATGAAGCCTTTTTTACTCTCTCTTGTTTTCATTTTTGAAGTACACCCCTTCACTGCTAAATTATATCAACACAGGGTCTGCTTTCTTATACAATTTTTAGTTAATTTACATCCCACTTCTGCGCTACACGTACTATATCTGAAATCGTCTTCTTCAATCTCTCGTTTTCCAAACGTAAAAGTGCATTTTCTGAGAGCACTTTATTAATCTTATCATCATTTGGTTCGAGTGAACGTTTGCCGATTGATTGATCTACTTTAGTACGAGGCCGTCCTCTTGGACCAGTTGGAATCATTTCATGTGTGATCGGGTCTTCTTTACCAATAAGTTTTCGTTTGGAAGTTGTACGTTTTGTTACTGGATCATACACACTTTCGGCTTGATAAATATAGGTGATTCCTGTGTCTTTATGGTAAATCCGATCAATCCTCATACGTCTTGCCCCCTGTCTAATGGTGATTAGATACTCAATTATATCACATTATATGATACTGTAAAGTATCAAATTGCATTAAAATGATCACTTATTTTCGTAGATGGGTGTGCAACTTGCTGTGAGGCACCTGTTTTCTATTTTCTATATTTTGACCAATCAACATATATAGCGAAGCGATACCGCACGTTAAAAATTATTGCAGTCAATTCTGCCGATATAACACATTAATATGAATACAACAGTTCTAATTTACCTATAATAAAAACCAGATTGGGGTGTTAAAGCACTCCAATCTGGTTTTTTGTGGATGGTAAAATGTGGGTCACGAAATTTGGGCAAGATCCCAAAAACAACCCTTCTTTTCGCCTTTTCCTTTGTGTGGCCTGATGGTACACTCAGGGGGAGAACTGCCAGACCATGGCAGAAGGAAAGGGAGAGTAATATGAAAAACGTGAAGGTATGGATCGCACTGTGCTGCGTGCTGGCGCTGCTGCTGGCGGGCTGCCAGGGCAATGCCCCCGCAGCCACCAACCCGCCGGATTCCAACACCCAG
>CANRFV010000103.1 GCA_947629985.1 uncultured Clostridia bacterium
GGGAAAAGACCTCCACATGGAATTTGACCGTGCGAAGAATTGGACGTTTGACGGCAGTGAGCTGACTTCTCGGCTTGTAAATGGCGATGTGCTGATGAGTTTTCATTTCATTGACAGCTTGGAGCGTGAGCAGAAAATTCAGGCTGAAATAGAGACGGATGTTGCACCCGAAAATTCTGAGAGAGAAATGGCAACACCCGAAAAGTCCGAAAATTTCACCATTACAGATGATGCACTCGGTGAGGGCAGTGCAAAGGCGAAATTCAGGGCAAATGTTGATGCAATTAAAACTCTGAAAGCGCATGAACGTGAGAAACGTCCTGCAACAATTGAGGAAAAAGAAATTCTTTCACGCTATGTCGGTTGGGGCGCACTTCCGCAGGCTTTTGACAAGAGTGCTGACAAGTGGGCAGCGGAATATGCTGAACTCAAAGAACTGCTGACTCCGCAGGAGTATGCACAGGCACGTTCTACCGTCAATGATGCTTTTTTCACCAGTCCGTTAATTATTGACGGCATTTTTGAAGCACTCAAAAGCTTCGGATTTGAGGGCGGCAATGTCTTAGAACCGTCTTGCGGTGTCGGAAACTTTTTCGGCAGAATGCCCGATAAAATGCAGGATAATTCTCAGCTTTACGGTGTGGAAATCGACAGTATTTCGGGCAGAATTGCTCAAATGCTCTATCCCGATGCGGATATTGCAATTCAGGGATTTGACAAAAATACATTCCAGAATGGCTGTTTTGATGTGGCTGTAGGCAATGTTCCGTTTGGTGAATTGGGCTTTAAGGATACCGTTCACGGTGCGACAAAACTTCATGATTATTTCTTCTTGGAGACAATCGACAAATTAAAAAATGGCGGTGTCATGGCATTTTTGACTTCGGCAGGTACTCTTGACAAACGTGATGAAAGTGTTCGCCAGATGTTGGCTGATAAGGCTGACTTTATCGGTGCGATCAGACTTCCGGGCGGCAAGAACGGTGCGTTTAAGGATAATGCAGGTACTCAGGTAACTACGGATATTATCTTCTTGAAAAAGCATGAGGGCAAATCTATTGCCGAAATGTCCGATATTCCCGATTGGGTGCATATCGGTAAAACGGCTGACGGACTGCCTATCAACAAATATTTTGAACAGCACCCTGATATGGTGCTTGGTACTGTCGTTGAGGGCAATCAGCTCTACGGCAGCGGTACAATGGTTGTCGCAGAGGACGGTTTTGACCTGAAATCGGCACTTCATGAAGCGGTCGGAAAGCTCTCCGCTGAAATTAGTCATGAAAAAGGGCGAGATGTTTATGCGAAAACAGATGACGGTGTGCAGGTGCAGATCCCATCAAAACTGCGTAATTACAGCTTTTTTCTTTCCGATGATAAGGTGTTTTTTAAGAAAAATAACGCTGCCTGTGAGTTTCGATTTGACAAGGGCAACACGCAGCACAAGCGTTTCAAGGCGTTTATTGAATTGCGTGACCTGACAAGAGATTTGATTGAAGCAATGGAACTTGACAAGCCTGATTCCGTCATTAAGGATTTGCAGACAAAGCTGAATACAGCTTATGATGATTTTTATAAAAAATTTGGACCGATCCACTCTCAGACCAACAAGCGGTATTTTGCGGAAGATGTTTCGTATAATCTGGTTGCAGGACTGGAAAAGAGCTATGATAAAACAAAACTCATTGAAAAGTCCGATATTTTCAGTAAGCGGACAATTATGCCGCCCAAAGCTGTGGAACACGTTGACACGGCACTGGAAGCACTCACGCTCTCCGTTGCGGAAAAGGCACGGGTTGATTTTGAATATATGTCAAAATTGACAGACATGACAGAGGACGAGCTGAAACATGACCTTGTGGGCGAGATCTTCAAGATCCCCCACACGGAAAATACTTATCAGACAGCGAGTGAATATTTATCGGGTGATATTCGCAAAAAATTGTGTGAAGCGGAGGAAATTGTCGAATATGATGCGGATTTTAATATTAACGTATCTGCGCTGAAAAAGGCAATGCCCGAACCGCTGAAAGCAGGCGATATTGATGTGAAAATCGGTGCAACGTGGATCGATCCGAAATATTACGAACAGTTTATGTATGAATTGCTCCAGACACCGGCGTATCAGCGGAGTGACAGTCCGTCTGCCCGTTGGAATAAGTCGGCTATCGTCGGAGTGGAATACTCTGAAATTGCAAATTCTTTCCATGTGAGCAATAAATCAGCAGACAAATCGGTGCTTGCAACGCAGAAATTCGGTACACATAAAATGAATGCTTACGATATTTTTGAGCATATTCTGAATTTGCAAGAGCCGAAAGTTTACAAGACAATTGAAGTGCCTGACGGCTTGGGCGATACAAAGGAAAAGCGTGTTGTAGATGTTGACGCTACCCGTGTGGTACAGAAGAAAGCGGAAAAGATCCGTGAGGAATTCAAAAAGTGGATCTTCCGTGATCCGCAGAGAAGAGAAACACTGGTTGCGAGATACAATGAGCTATTTAATAGTATACGTCCTCGTGAGTACGATGGATCAGCTCTTACTTTTCCGCTGATGAATAGTGAAATTCAACTTCATGAACATCAGAAAAATGCAATTGCACACGCACTTTTTGGCGGTAATACGCTGTTTGCACACTCTGTTGGCGCAGGAAAAACGTTTGAAATGATAGCGACCGCAATGGAAGCAAAACGTCTCGGACTTTGCACAAAATCCTTGTTTGCTGTCCCCAATCATCTGACAGAACAGATCGGTGACGATTTTCAGAAACTCTATCCGGGTGCAAATATTCTTGTTGCAACAAAAAAGGATTTTCAAAAAGCAAATCGGCAGCAATTATTTGCAAAAATTGCAACGGGAAATTATGATGCTATTATTATCGGTCACTCTCAGCTCGGTAAGATTCCGGTATCCAAAGAGAGACAGGTTATGACCATTCAGAGCCAGATTGACGATATTTTGCAAGGTATTGAGGAATTAAAACGGCAGGAAGGCTCTAAATTCCAGATAAAAGCTATGGAGCGTACCCGTAAGAGCTTGCAGAAGCAGCTTGATAAGCTCGAAAAGGCAGGACAGGACGATACGTTGACTTTTGAACAGCTTGGAATTGATCGCCTTTTTGTAGATGAAGCACATGAGTGTATGACACGTTCATAATTGAAAAGATTATGCCCGAATTTATTCGGAGAACTGATATTCCGACAGGTGGAATGAGGGAGTAACGCCCCGAAACGCCTGACTTGATACTGCGGTATGCTGTGATTATTGCAATGTAATTATGGTGTAAAGTCCGCTGAAGTCGGCAGAAGTTTGCCCAAACAGGTAATGCTGTGGAAAGTATTTTTTAGAAATATGCAGATGATATGCCGGAGGTCTATAAAATATCTATGGTGAGAATGTAGAAATACTGACGAATATCCGAATGTACGGTTTGCTGACAGCAGAAATGC
>CANRFV010000104.1 GCA_947629985.1 uncultured Clostridia bacterium
TTGCATTAAAAATATTTGTAAAGAATGTGCTGATATTCGTCCAGATGTTGACAAAAAAGTCCTTAATATTTGTCCAGGCATCGACCCAGAAACTCTTTACGGTTTCCAGATCTGTGCCGAAAATATTACAGAGCAGTGAGAACACAAATTTGACCTTGTTCATGATCTCGTCCCAGATGCCGCAGAAAATTCCCTTAACACCCGACCACACTTGTTCCCAATCTCCCGTGAAAAGTCCTACGACAACATCTACAATTCCGATGATAACTTCCATCCATGCGGAAATTGCATCGCTCATAAATTGAAATGTCGTCTCAAAAATAGGTGCGAGATAATTACACAAGCCGTCCCAGATACCTTTCAGCAAGTCGGAAAAAGATTCAAAATCAAATCCCAATTCATTTATTTTATCTGTGATCGTTTGGAAGAATGCCTGATATTTTGCCAAAATTTCGTTCCAGATGTTTGTCATGGAATTTCGGAATTCTTCATTAGTATCCCAAAGATGCTTGAATGCCGCAACCAAAGTCACAATGACCGCCACGACCGCAAGGACAGGTCCCGCAATGCCGCTGATCGCACCGCCAAAAGCGGAAAATGCCGTCTCTGCGCCTGAAATAATTGCCGGTAAATTAGAAATTAGCTGCATTATTTTGCCGACTCCGATCATTGTTTTTCCGAGCACGACCAGAAGCGGACCGAGTGCCGCAGCGACAAGTGCGACTTTTACAATTGTTTCCTTTGTGGATTCAGGCAGTGCATTGAATTTATCGACTAATTCTTGTATTTTCGATACGACATTGCGTATGGCGGGCATCAGAATTTCGCCAAAAGAAATAGCAAGTTCCTGCAATTGCGACATTAAAATGGTAAGCTGTCCTGATAAATTATCCTGCATGATATTTGCCATTTGCAAAGATGTTCCGTCACAATTTGAAATTGCACCCTCCAGCTTTTCAATGTCAGCAGGTGCAGCATTCATGAGTGCCAAAAATCCGGACATGGCGTTCTTTCCGACAAGTGCTTGTGCTGCATTTGCCTGTTCCGATCCAGAAAGCTGTGAGAAAGCAGTACGGCAGTCCGCCAGAATATCATTCAGTTCACGCATACTGCCATCGGCGTTCGTGGTTGCAATTTCGACCGTGCCAATGGCATCACCGCAAATCTCGACATCTCCCGCAAGTGTGTTCATAATGGTACGCAAAGCCGTACCTGCCTGCGTGGATTTAATGCCGCTGTTTGCCATCAACCCGATCGCCTGCGCCGTATCCTCACAGGAAAAACCAAGCGCACCTGCGACAGGCGCACAATATTTGAAGGTTTCGCCCATCATGCTGACGTTTGTATTTGCATTGGAGCTTGCCGCTGCCAGTACATCCGCAAAATGCCCGCTGTCGGCAGCAGATAAGCCGAAAGCCGTCAATGCATCCGTCACAATATCCGAAGTAGTCGCCAAGTCCTCACCAGATGCGGCAGCAAGGTTCATAATACCGTCGATACCGGAGATCATGTCCTGCGTTTTCCAGCCTGCCATCGCCATATAATTCATGGCATCAGCGGCTTCGGAAGCAGAAAATTTCGTCTTTGCGCCCATTTCACGGGCTTTGTCACGGAGGGCTTCCAGTTCATCTCCGGTCGCACCTGACACGGCAGCGACCTTGCTCATAGCAGAATCGAAGTCCGCAGCAGTCTTGACAGCCGCTGTTCCTGCGGCAACAATGGGAACGGTCACATGGGTGGTGAGTGTTTTGCCTACATCAGCGACCTTGCCGCCTGCATTTTCGAGCATTTCGCCTGCTTCACCGAGCTTGACAAGTGCCGTCCGGGAGTTTTCTGCTTCGTTTTGCAAACGCTGTAATTCCTGTTCGGTCTCAATAATTTCACGCTGAAGAGCATCATATTGTTCCTGTGAAATATCACCGCTTGCAAGGGCAGCATTTGCCTGTTCTGCGGCAGTTTTGAGAGTTTCTAATTTCTCTTTTGTTGCGGAAACAGAATCCGCTAACAGCTTATGTTTCTGCGATAAAAGCTCTGTATTGGTCGGGTCAAGTTTGAGTAATTTCTCTACGTCTTTTAACTGCGTTTGCGTGTTCTTGATGTTTTTATTGACACCTTCCAGCGCTTTCGACAGCTTGGTCGTATCGCCGCCGATCTCGACTGTGATGCCCTTGATCCTGTTTGCCATGATATCACCTGCCTTTCAAAAAAATTCAAAAATAGGTTGAATTTATCCTAAGAGTATGGTATAATAGAATCAGGAGGTGTTCGTATGAAAATAGATACTAACACGATCGTTTCCATGACGGAAGCAAATCAAAATTTTTCTAAGGTTGCACGACTTGTTGATCAGTATGGTTCTGCTGTGATATTAAAAAACAATACGCCTCGCTATCTTGTCATAGAATTTCAGGAAGCAGATAGTTTACAGGAAGCTGATACGGATGAAGTTACCGAAATTTCAAAGCATCTGCTTGCACGCAATGCAGAGATCTACAAGGAGCTTGCCAAATGAAGCGACTGACAAAAGAACAGATCTTACTTCTACACAGTGCGTTGATAGCACAATCCGGCGGTTCTGCTGAAATACGGGATGACGGACTTTTAGAATCCGCAATAAATGCTCCTTTTCAAACATTTGACGGGCAGGAATTATACCCTTCCCTCTTGGAAAAAGCAACACGACTTGGATATGGATTGATAAAAAACCATCCATTTGTTGACGGAAACAAGAGAATCGGAACGCACGCAATGCTTGTTTTTCTTGCTATCAATCATATTGAAATTCAGTATGAAGATTCGGATATGATCCAATTGATTCTTGGTATTGCTGCCGGAACATATGATGAACAATATCTTTTACTATGGCTACAGGAACATATTTTATAGTAAATTTATAATTCTAAAAACTGTCCATGTCACTTTGAGATGCCTGCTGAACCCACCCATCATACTCATCATTCTGACTTTCACAGAACATATCATTTACCATGCCGATGGTGAGCAGATCGAGCTCCGAAAGAGACAGCCCGATCTGCACACATCTCAGTAGGAAAAGCGGCGTTGTCATCGGTCTGTCAGTCGGGCGATGTTTTTTTTAGACTCAATTTGCGTTTCTACATTCATGCCCCAGAGGTCAATGAGCTGCGGCAAAATTTCATAAATAGAAAACGTATTGAATCTTTCCAACCATTCATCCGGATCGGAAGGCACATTGTCCGGATCAGCGTGTTTCGCCATAATATAGGCGATATTTTCAAAGACTTCAAGGCTTTCAATATCCAGTCCGGAATTATCTTTGTCTGATTCTCCGACATTTTTCTGAAGCTCCGAAAAGTCCTTGTAAATATCCCTCCGAAATTTAATTCTGTACATTCTCGGCACGGCTGCACTTGCCTTGAACGGCACGTCTATGCCGTCAATGGTAATATT
>CANRFV010000105.1 GCA_947629985.1 uncultured Clostridia bacterium
TTCTCGATATCATCCAGTATCTCATCCGCAAACGGGCTTTCCCTCCTATAGATAATATTGTGAAGTGAAATAATGAATGATAATAGGCCTGGTTCCTTTCTCGCACGGATTACCTTAACAAGTTCTGTAAGCAAATATTCGCACTGTCCTGATTCCGGATATCTACGCAGATACTCCTCAACAGCTCTCGCAGCTGAAATCGAGGTTCGTTCATCAGCTTCATAAAGTGCATCTGCGACGCAACTGGCAAAAACCCTGGAATCCCGATTCTCCGGTAATGCCACTTCAACTTCAAGCGACGGGATTCCATATTTGTTCATCTCCCCGCACATTTGTCTCAGCCGATCAAGAGTTTCCTCAGAGAGCCGAACTATTTCAGCATTTGAAAATGACCGGATCGTTGTCACAACTTTATTATAGCGGTTATAGAACAATTTCTCTTCAAAACTGTATGCCTGCTCCTTTTTCTCCCACCGCATTTTCCCTGATGTCCAATAACTGTACAAATAGTTAATCACACGGTCGGCTTCTCCTTCCGCCCAGAAATTCTCAATATTATCATTAATCATCCAAATCTGTTCTGGATAAAAAATATCTTGCATGGAATTAATTTGGGCCCTCTCACATAATTCCTCGCATCTGCGTTCATCAAGAAGATATCTACGAATGCGTTCACCGGCGTCAATACCGTCTGGGCACGGCCATTTCAGAAAGACCCAAAGATAATAATTGTCCAAATCCGGCAGTTGCGTTTCAGGATTTATACTACCCCACAGCAAGCTGCCTAAGTCTCCTTCCTGTTCCTTTGTCAGCAGGCCCCATTCAAACAGTTTTGTCAGACGGGCTATCATCGCCCGCCTGTCCGCGTCAGAGTTTCCTGCCTGCCGGAACATATCTTCGATCAGATACTGCTCAACAACAACTTGTTGATACAGTGGAAGCGCCTGTTCCTTTATACTCAACAGATCAAACGGGTCATTTCGCAATCCGTCTGGCGCATGGGTTCGAGTTTTCGTAGAGCACTCCAGCAGCGCATTCAGCATACCGGCTTTACTATGCTCTCCAGCCGACTTTAGGACAGCTTCCATGAACGAATCCAGATTCTGAACTTTCTTAACTGCATTCACCTCGATTAACTGTTTTAACAACGCCAAAAGTTCCGTCTGCTGTGAAGCTATAGCAACTGCCACCATTCTCTTTAATGCTGTCACCGCGCAGGTTATAATTGACGTATAAACATTTCCATCCCAGAACAGATTATAGTTCCGGATTTCATTCAGGTTATCTGACAGGGCCTGATATATATATTTAAAAATGCGGTTTTTTGTACGTCTGTCCCAGGACGCAAGCCGTAATCTTGTAAAACAAGCCTCTACAGCTTTATCATTTCCGCTCCTCAGCAACAGAAAACATGCCAGCTCCGGATACCAATCCATGAGCGATTCAAGCAGACTTGTCTCGTGGCTGCGGAACAGGGTCACCCGGCCCATCCGAAGCGGCAGCCCTGACTGTTCTAAAATTCTATAAAAAACATATGACTCTGTACAGGAATCAGATGAACGAATAATCGTCATGGATTCCCGATTCAGTTCAAACAAAGGCTGTGTTTTCTTTTTCTCACGCCAGACGAGCAAGTGTTCCACACATTCATTTTCGGCTTCCTCAAAGGAATAGAATTTCGATAATGCCTCACTTTCCCGATAACAATCTGAAATACGATCCATCACAGAATCATCAAAAGGATGAACAGCCTGTAAGAGATAGGACTGCACATTCAGACTGCAGGCCAGCAGAGAATTCAGGTATACCAGAGTTACCCCATTTACAGATCGTTCCATGCCTTCAGTAACGGAACCTTCTTCTGCCGCAGCCTTTCCTGCTGTGGATACCGCATTCCGTAATTCATCCGTCAGTTTTTCTATCTCGGCAAGCGCTTGCGGCTGCATACCGCATTCTGCCTTGAGGGAATAAAGTCGTAGGCGAAGGCCGTACTCGTCCGGATCTAGCTGGATCTCATTCATCCGCTTTACTGCAGCTGATATCCGCATCAGGGAGAAATCCATAAGAATATCCTCAAATTTCATCCTCTTCATCATGCGGTGTTCAGATTCTTCATGCTTTCTCAGGCCATCGTGAATGACAGTCCAACTCTCTTCATCAAGCCGCTCTCTATATTCCCGAAGCAGGAATAGCCCCATCTGCTCCCAGTTTGTCTTTTGCTCATCTGTCCTCCAGAGTTGTTCCTCCTCCATGAGCTTCCACACTTCACATGCATTTCGTAGAATAAAGTCATTATATGGCAGAAATGCTTTTTCATAGCGCCATAGAAGTTCAAATATATAGTCAAACCGTTGATCAAGGGTCCATGCATCCTTCCGTTGTAAGATTCCTTCACCACGCGTATCAATCTCAAGTTCCCGTCGTTTACGAAATGGAAGTATATACCAGCCTGGGTATCGGTTTCGTTCCTCTTTCCATCGGGACGTCATGGTCAAAAGCTCTGCTTTCTGTTCGTCAGCGGTTCCAAACAGCCCCTTGATCTCTCCATGCCAGAGTTCCCATTCAATCTGCTTACTGTCATAATTATCAGCTTTGAAAGCGGCCTCAGATTCCTCTCCTGCTTCCGGTTCTTTTCCTCGTTCTTGTTTTTCCAATATTGAACAGATTTGCTGTTCAAGTACATCCATTCTTTCTCCTACCATAGTCTGAAATGCACCAGAAAACATAGCCTGCGCCAGAGGAGGATCCGCCTGCTCAAGGATAATAAGAAACATCCGGCAGAAGCTTTCGATGAAATATTCTTGCTGTTCTTTGCCGACTTCATATTTTGCACACAATTTTCCCAGCTCTTTTTTCAGTTCTCCCTGCAGGCTGAAACCAGACATTCCAGACACTTTTCCGAAGATATATTTCATATTGTCCTTTGAAAAAACAGCACTCAAATCTGAAATAAAACCATCTGTCTGCGTTTTCTCAAATCCGCCCAGGAATTCCCCAATTCTAATAAATTCCTTTTCCAGCTTCCTCTTATCATATTTTTCTTTTCCCGTCGTTCTGAACTCTTCAAAAATAGCACCGGCAATTGATTCCATTACCATCTTTATTAATTCTTCCATATACTTCCTTCTTCGATATATCCTTGTTCTATTATAATTCTCAGCATTTAACATCCCATCTAATGTTGTTGATTATACCACAAATATGAAATCAAGAAAAGAGAAGCCTCATATGATGATGAATATCACTTCTTTTTAGGTTACTGTTCACACATCCCATTAAGGCTCTAAATTTTATTGTGCAAGATGCTGAAAATAAAATTTATGTTATCCAC
>CANRFV010000106.1 GCA_947629985.1 uncultured Clostridia bacterium
TCCGAGCCTACGGAACGGAAACTTTACCGCTGAAAAGAAAAAGCCCTCAGAAACGCTTACAGAGCGTTTCCGAGAGCCTGCGGTTATTCGTTTCAATAGGGTTTGTGCCTGTTGTGATATGTGCCACAATGCTGAAATGGACTTGTGTGGAACGGAAATCGGGTTCACCAATAGGCTATGCTTATTTGGATTGCATATTATGAAAAATTCAGAATTATAAGTGTAAATCTTATTCCATCAATTTCTTGCTCCTCTAAAACAGGTATAAATCATTCCACGATATTCCCATCCTCGATCCGTATCACCCGTTCGCACTGTGATGCGATATTGGGATCGTGTGTGACGATCACGACCGTATTTCCTGCCTCATGGAGAGAATGGAATATTTGCATGATTTCCGCAGAGGTCTTGCTGTCTAAAGCACCAGTTGGTTCATCGGCAAGAATCAGCTCCGGTCGCTTAACGATTGCACGAGCAATAGCAATACGCTGCTTTTGCCCCCCCGATAACTGATTAACAGGTTTATGCTGTAAATATGTCATTTCCATTTGATCTAACACTGAAATCGCCCGTTTTTTTGCTTCAGAAAGTTTTGTTTTTTTATCAAAATAAAATGGAAGAAGAACATTTTCAAGGGCACTAAAGTTTTCTATCAATGCAAAATTTTGTTCAACAATACCAATTTTTTCATTGCGTATAGCGGAGGCTTTGACTTCTGAAATTCGGCTGAGATCAGTGCCGTTCAAAAAATAACTCCCAGTTTCAAACGAATCCACACATCCTAAAATATGTAATAGTGTAGATTTACCGGAGCCGGATGTTCCAATAATCGCTATCATTTCCCCCTCAGAGATTTCAAGCGAAACATGATGCAATGCCTCGAAAGCATTTGCTTTTTTATAATGATATGTTTTTGTGACATTCTTCAATTGAATCATTCTGCTCATCTCCTTAATAACGTTAAAGGGGTTCTGTGACGTATCAGCAGTATCAGTAACAGACCGCCTATCAGAAGGACAAACAGCAAAAATAGCAATGTGAATACAAGATTATTGGCTGTAAAGCGAAGCCCTAGCTCTGCGGTAATACCTGATATTCTCAGAATAAAGAAAGCACATATGCTGAACAGAAATACTATACAAAGAAGTATTGCCAATTGCAGCAAGCTCAGCAAAACACAAGTGTTCCATTTCATTCCACACAAATAGCATACAGAATAGGTTTTCATATCTTGAAAAAAATGAATTGCCATCGCGCAGAATATTCCAAATATTGTAATCATGGAAAATGCTATAACAAGTGGAAGATACCGTCGTATAGTATCGTTTTTCGCCGTCTTTATCTGCTCACGGAATTCGGAAAGAGCAATTTCAGGGTGTGCATATTCTTGGAAAATGGACATATTATATGCATTTTGTTCTTCTGTTAAAGGTGTTGTGAACATTACAATGACATATGCGGATGGTGTGATCAAAACAGATTCATCCTCCTTGGAGAAACCTAACTTCTTCCATTGAGAACGTGGCATTAGTAAATAGATCGTATCTGCATTCTCTGCGTGAAAAATCTTATACAGATTTTTTTGAATCCCGCCTATTTTGTTCCATTGCTGCATGGTAGGAATATAGGTTGAATCACTCATTATTCCTGCTCTATGAATTTCTTTCCCTGCATAATAAATCTCGTTATCAGGGCAATTAGGAGTCGTGATACAAAGCGGGATCTCGGTATCCTTTTCTGGAGCAAACCATTTTCCTTGCTTTAGGATGGGTTGGTAATCCTGCCAGAAAGAATCTTCATATACTACAATTGTGGTATTCATGACACCGCTCGTGTAGGTGATATCTGACTGCCCCGAATAAATCCGAAAAACTTCCTTTTCCCCTTGCAGATCTTCTGCCAAATCATTCTTGCTTAATTGTGAATTATCATCTAATACAGATCCCATCGAAAATGCACGTTCCGGAAGATAATATCCATCAAATTGCAGCATTTCTGCAAAAGGTTTCTCCAGCAAGGACTGCTGTTGATAGCTTGCAAGCAGAAGATTGCCTCCAAACAACGGTATCATCACCTGTATGAGTAACAGAATATACATACCAATATGTTCAGAAAAAATCATAAAGCTCATACGCAGTTTTTTTCTCACGTCCTCGCCTCCTTTACCGCAACAATTACATCATCCAGTATCAATTTTTTTAGGGGTACATAGAGCAGAACAGCAAAGAAAAGCAGATATGCCATCAGAAAGCAGAATAAAAATCTTAAATTATACATACCTTCAGAAATAGGATAGGCATTCGTTACCGACTTTTCAAAGCATAGCATAAACATAAAAATTCCCGTAAGACAATAGAAAAATGCGATAAGAAGTGTCTCCATCATGCAGATCATCATTACATCATTTGGTTTTGCTCCACAAAGCCGGTAAATTCCGAATGTTCTTTTACGGATGCGGAATAGATACATCTGTGCATAGCTTAGATTGAGAATAATAGCAAGCATCATCAGTCCACACAATAGCAATGTCATTGCATTGAACTGTGCTGTCAAAGGATCTACTATTTCAGGTACAAAAATGTCCAGACTTCCGAAGCAGTTATATAATAAATCATTCATTTTTTCAGCCTGTTCTGTGGTAGGCCAGTCTGTGATCATGACCTGAATTGAGGAACAGAGACAATCCGATGGTGCATACCTTGCCGACATCGTCATGGAGGACACCATGTTTGAAGATGTTCCTCGTACCATATAAGAAATTCCACGATAGGAAAATATATCCCCCTTTTGATACTCTGGGAAAACAGATGAATTCAATTCAACCCACGCTTCATCAGCGGAAAAGGGAATAAGGGAAAAACTATATGTCCCGTCATTTGCTCCGATCCAAATATTCTCTATAGAAACAGGTGCATCATTTATGATTTGTTCACAGGAGGTGAGAACATCGGAAAGTGGAAGCGTTTGATCAAACTGTGGTTCTCCATTTTCATATGATATCAGATTCACAAGAAAATAGCGTGACCTCTCATCCAGATCCTTTCTGACTGTCAAAGTGTTCTGAATCGCAGCCACACCAAATAAAAGAATACATACAGCCACACATTGCATCAGCAACATCGTTATCATAAATGCCGATTCTTTCTTTATTAGAATCGCAATATTATGTAAGCTCAAATATACCTTTTTCATAGTTTCTCCTTTTCAAAACATCAATTTTCGCCTTATTTGTATAACTTTGCAATTGTTTATGGTAAAATAGAAATGCAGAAAAAGGGCTCCAAAAGTGCATAGGTAAAATGAAGCGGCCGAGCCGTTGTCA
>CANRFV010000107.1 GCA_947629985.1 uncultured Clostridia bacterium
CCAGCGGGCGGAACCATATTCCTCTCCCTGACGGTACTTTTTCGCATTTTTCTTCCGATAGGAGACCACCATCCACAAAAGCAGCGCCCCGGCCATGCCGGCGGCCAGATCATAAGGATGGACACTCGGCATTGGCTTTTGGAAAGGCAGTCCAAAATTCATCAGTACCGCCATCACACGGTCAAAAGCAGAACCGCCTATACAATTCCGGTACAGCCAGGCCTCCTTATCTGCCAGATAAAACATGATCAGATAAGGGATGCTTCGTGCAAAAAGCTGCGTTTTATTGACCGTCCCCAACCGATAGCGGAGTGCATCTCTCGCCCTGCGAAATACAGGAAACTCTCTTTTTTCTCCCTTTTTCATAGCATCTGCCCCCGATCTTTCTGCTTTGTTTTTTCCCTCTCCCGGTGTTTCGCGCTGCGGGCAATCGCTTTCTGCAGCCGTTTCCGGAGAGAAGTCTTTTTGCTCTTCTGGATCGTTACGCCTGTGTACTCCTTAAAAGCCGCCGTCATCACATCCACATCCTTTGCCCGAAAGAAGACCAGGTACTTCGGCGGGCTGACGGACTTATCTTTTTTCAGGCTGTAGTCGATTCCGTATTTTCTGGCCACCCGTTCAAACGAACGGATATTGTTGTCGGTAATCTCGATATTGGTCAGCTGGCTCCCTTCTTTCATCATGTTATCCAGGCTCTGTTTGCCATGCTTCACCATCTCACCTTTTTCCTCTGCCCTGGCGCGCGTTTTCGTGCCGGATTTCTCCATCTCCCGGATGAGCTTCACCAGGGCTGCCTTCAAAATATCCGCTGAGATTTTCCCGCCCTTTATACAGAGGGCAACCGTTTTTTCATTCACTTCTTCCTGCATCGACTTCCTTCACCTCCTTCCCCTGCTTCCTGCAATCAGAAACAGCCGGAAGCAGTATGTCCCCGGCCGTCTCTGCAATTCCTATTTGCTGCTCCACAACAGGCAGATACCCTTTTGACTTCAACAGCTGGTATAAAAAGACCCTTCCTTTCTGGGTCCACTCTGTCTGATATTTCACATCCATCCGCCCATCTTTGCGGCAGATTTCCACGGAAGTACTGCAGGTGTACCCCTCTCCCTGATACGGGGCATATAAAATCCACTGTTCCCGGCGTTTATACTGAATTCCCCACTCCATAAGAAGCTTGTTCAGACGAATCGCGCTCATGCCATAATCCTTGGCAATCTGCGTCGTCAGCACCAGAGAACTGGAATGGAGAATCCTGTCCAGATAGACCGCTTTCGGCCGGAGCCTCGCGATCTGATGATTCTGTTCCTGCACTTTTCCGTCCAACCGGCTGCACCGGCAGGAAAGCTCCTGCACCTGCTGATTGGCGAGCTGCAAGGCCCTCGCCATCACTTTCTCAGGCGAATTCCATGCTTTTTCCAATTCCAGAAAATACTGCCGATAAAGCATCCCCTTCTCATTCCGCTGGATCATGCAGATATGTTTTGCCATATCAATACTTATCTGGTAATCCACCATCCTCTGCATCCCGCCAGAGGTCGAACATTTCTGGTACAGCCTTTCATAATCGGCGTGTTCCGTAAATCCATAGCTGCACATACGGGGAAACCAGGTGCGGAACTGTGTCTTAATCCCAAGTCCCGTATGCAGCTCCCTTGCAGAAACCGTTGGGTATTCCTCTGCAAAATTGACTTTGATCAGATCATCCATTGTCCTCACCTTCCTCCAATATGACCTGAATTTAATCGACGCCGTACATATCATGATGTACAAGCGCCGTATAGTAACTATCTATTGTCATCGGCGCATTATAGAGCGACGCCAGCAGATACTGCTTGATATTTCGTACTTTTGTTGTGTTCCCCTTAAAACAGGTCAGCACGTATTGGATATGCTCACTGTCCAGCTTCATAAACCGGCTCTTGACAACCTGAATGGGTTTATCATCTCCGGAAATGCGGATCGTCTTTTGATGGCTGCTGCATACATCTACAAGAAGCTCCAGTATTTCATCCAAAACCCTGCTGTCAAAGGGACAGCTTACTTTCAGAGCCTCAAAGGAACACTGCTCCATAAAATAATTTCTGTAGGCGTTGCGTTCCTCCATCGCACTCCCATCGTATCCGATTCCCACAGCAGAACCGATTCGATCCGTCTCGTTAGAATCTGTATTACTGATATCTGTATTATTCGCATGTCGTTTTGACATCTCCTGACCTGCCGTTTTCACATTTCCAGACATGTCGTTTTGACACGTCTGGACGTGTCCTTTTGACATCTCTGGAACAATACACTTGTGGACATAGATGCGGTCGGGCTTTCCAAGTCCCTGCCTGACCCGTGTGATCAATCCGATGCCCCGTTTATCATCCAGTTCTGCAAGCAATCCTCCTGCCTTTTTATTTCCGCAGTCCAGCGCCCCCATAATATTCTCAACCGTAAAATAAATAAAAACTTTTCCCTCCGCGTCCAGCCAGCCATTCTTTAAGGACAGCTGCATCCGGTCTAACAGAAGCCCGTATAACAGCTTCGCGTCCGTAGAAAGATGGCAAAACAGCTTCTCCGTAAAGAGAACTTTCGGAACCCGGTAAAAGGTATAGCTCTCTGCCTCATTTCCATAGTGGAATGGGAACACCGCCTTTTTTTCATTCTGCATGTCTCCCCACCCTTAACTCCCGGAGAATCTTTGCCAGGCAATAGCCAATGCAGGGAGAATGTTTCCCGTATGGGCAGCCGTCACAGCGGATTTCCCCCATTGTCTCTAATTTCGGGGAATCCTCCGGTTTCTCCGGCAAAATATAAAAACACTCCGGCAGCTCGCAGCCTTTTTTCTTTCCTCTCCAAAAATAACAGTAAGCGCAGGACTTCGGTTTATCTCCGGCATAGCGCCGGTTATCCAGAGCCGGCTTCTGTTTCATGCATATCCACCTCCTCCATCTCCCTAAAGAGATGCGCACGAATTTCCGGATATTGATGTTCTGTATGGATGCAATAAGCAGCCATCCCTGCTACCAGGCAAATCAGGATGCCAAATACCGCACCCATAAGGAACATGACCATTCCCTCACCTTCTTTCCAATCACTTACAGACAGCAGATTTATGCAGCAAAATCCTGTTTTCGATCCGCCACATAAGATCTGCTGTCTGGTTCCATTCACTTGTTCCTTTTTTCTGCCCTCCCAGACCCGTTCCTGTCCCGGTTTGTCCACAACGTATTTCAGGCAAAGGCGCGCAGGGATGCACACTCAATGCCTGTATCATTCCGGGAAGCAGAATATGAAGCACCATGGCTTATTTTTCAAGGTACAGCGGCGGGA
>CANRFV010000108.1 GCA_947629985.1 uncultured Clostridia bacterium
ACAACAACCAACACAGAGACACCCGAAGCCCGGCTTACCGCAAGTATCAGCATCCGGATTTTACAAAGCCGCAGTAAATCGCTCCAACAGCGACAAGATCGGCATGATCCTGATAACATATGGGGCGGCAAAAGTGAGCGAGCTGCCGCCGGACAAGTATGAGGCATTTCTTACCGATGTTTCGCAGCTTTGAGGTGACACAATGCCGGATACCCACGCATTACTGAGCGCATCCAGCTCGAAGCAGTGGCTGCACTGTCCGTCTTCTGTCCGCTTGCAGGAAAATTTTCCAAACGAATCCTCTGTGTATGCCGCCGAGGTACATTCGCCCACGAGGTCTGCGAGTACAAAGTCCGCAAATATCTGTACGAGCGTGTAAAACGCCCCCAATCCGAGGAATCTGAAATATGGGACACGAACTGAAAATATATTGGATGTGTTTTATCAGGGAAAACGTTGGAGAAAATTAAGTCTTGATGATGTCATTTATTCAAGATTTGCTTCTTTCTGTGGTATTCCAGATAAAGAAATAGCAGATGAACTTGGTGTATCTCCGTTTACGATCGCTGAAATTAGAAAGGGGCATAAATATCAATGGATAAAGTAAGGACTTTGTCATTGGACTTAGAGTCCTTTTCCGATGTTTCTCTTCCTGACTGCGGCGTTTATCGCTATGTTGAGGGTGATTTTCATATTCTTCTTTTTGCATATGCTTTTGATGATGAAGAGACAAAGTGCGTAGATATGGCTTGCGGAGAGGAATTGCCACAGGAAGTTGTGAATGCAATTTTTGATGACAGCATCATTAAATCTGCATGGAACGCACAGTTTGAACGGACTTGTTTGTCAAAATATTTTGGTAAAAACTTGTCTCCGGACTCGTGGCAATGCACGATGGTCTGGGCAGCAAGTTTATCCTTACCGCTGAAACTGGCGGCGGCTGCACAAGCACTGAAAACCGAGCAGCAGAAAGATGCTGTCGGTGAGCGTTTGATTCGCTATTTTTCATTACCATGTAAGCCCACCAAAGCGAATGGCGGCAGGACAAGAAACCTACCGGAACACGCTCCCAATGACTGGAAACTGTTCAAAAGCTACTGCATACAGGACGTGGAAACTGAAAGGGATATTCGCCATAAATTGGAGCATTTCCCGATGATGTCGCAGGAATGGGACTACTACCACATGGATCAGCGCATTAACGACCGTGGTGTGCTGATTGACAAGGAGCTTGTACAGCAAGCTATCATCTGCGACATGATGCTGTCCGAGGCAATGACAAATAGAGCCTATGCACTTACGGGGTTGGAAAATCCCAATTCTGTCTCACAATTAAAGGGCTGGCTTGAGGAGCGTGGAATTGAGATCGACTCGCTCGGCAAAAAGAATGTTGCATCACTCATCACAGATCTGGACAAGCACAGCATTGACACTGAGGCACTGGACATGATGAAACTTCGCTTGCAGATGGCAAAGTCCTCTGTCAAAAAATATCAGGCTGCGGAGAGGTGTATTTGTGCTGACGGAAGGGCGCACGGGCTATTCCAGTTTCATGGTGCGAATCGTACAGGGCGTTGGTGTCTGGCTGAAGGAACGCTCATTCTTGTAAAAAAGCCTGATGGTGAAATATCCGAAAAGCCAATTGAAGATGTATCTATTGATGATATGGTTTTTGATGGCGACGATTGGGTTCATCATGAAGGTGTTGTATATAGCGGAGATAAGGACGTAATTTCATGGGACGGTATTACAGCAAGTGAAGATCACATGGTTTTTATTGACAGTAAAACAAAAGTAACCTTGAAAGAGGCGAAGGAGAAAGGGATGAAGTTATGGAGAGGGAATATGAAAAAGCTCCAGTAACAGAGCCATTGGAAGATGAGGATAGTCATAAAACTTATACCATTTATAGGATTACTACACCGAATGGAAAGGTTTATGTCGGCTATACGTCACAGGAACTTAAGGAACGGTTTCGTCAGCACAAATTCAAGGCGCTATCAGGTAAATGCAGTGGGCATGTACAAGTATAAACTTAATGATGTCAAAAGAAAATATGTTACTCGTGTGTGGGCGGGAAGAACTGCTGAAGAACGAAAATTAATCGGAATAAAAATAGGCGATGCACAAAAACAGCATATGGAAAGTCTGACCAAAGATGAAAGACGTAAAGTAACAGAAAAAGCAAGAGCAAGCATTGATAGATCGGTACAAGGACCTGCTGCAAGCAAAGGATTAAAAAATTGGTGGATAGAATTGAAGAAGGATGCTGTAGCAGAGAAAAGAAAATGCTGGCGGCTCATAAGCGCACGGCTCGACTTTATGACATACGAAATGCCGGAAGATATCATCGTTTTACCGTATCGGGGAAACTCGTCCACAACTGTGGCTACGCCGGCGGCACAGGCGCGTTGATCTCAATGGGCGCACTGGATATGGGTCTGAAAGAGGACGAGCTTCCTGATATTATTTCCTCTTGGCGTGAAGCAAATCCGAACATTGTAAAATTCTGGTACGCCATTGAAAAGGCAGCGATCGAGACAGTCAAAGACCACACGGACAGAACGGTCGGCATGATCGGTTTTCAGTTTTCAGCCAATACACTGTGGATCGTTCTGCCGTCAGGTCGCAGACTTGCCTACATCAAACCGAAATTGCAGCCGAACCGCTTCGGTCGCATGGCTCTGACTTTTGAAGGTCAGGGAATGAACAACAAATGGGTACGGCAGGAGACCTACAGCGGCAAACTTGTGGAAAATATCACACAGGCGACCGCCCGTGATCTGCTTGTCGAGGCAATGCACCGCATGGAGCTTGCGGGGTTGGATATTGTCGGTCATGTGCATGATGAAGTCATTCTCGAAGTACTGAAGGGTCAATATACAGTGGACGATGTTTGCGCCATTATGAATCAGAATCCTAAGTGGGCGGACGGGTTGCCGCTTGATTCTGATGGATACAAGGGTAATTATTATTTCAAATCATAATTTTACTATTTTATTGATACGGAGGTAACGCATGAGCAGAACATGGAAAGATAAAAAAGGCTATAGATCCAATAAAAAACCAAAGCACGCAACGCACCAGAGCCGTGGTTCTTATGAAAATTACGACCACAGCGATCAGATACGAAACGTATCAATTCGACAACGCATAAAATTCGATTCAGAGGGCTTGTGTATGATATTTCGGGTGTGCTGCCGAATTACAAGTCACTGGACTATATGAAAATTACTGCGGATACACGAAAGGCAGGCGACATGGATGACTTCGATTGATGACATGGCGGAAGAGATCATGAA
>CANRFV010000109.1 GCA_947629985.1 uncultured Clostridia bacterium
GTCACGCCCTCTGAACCATTTGCTGAAAATACTCATAACTTACTCTCCTCTCAAATAAACAAAATCCCTCTGCTGTCATACACACTCTCGGTGTTTTGGTTTCCGCACCGTATCGCTCTGTCAAGAGCCATGATAGTAGCGACTGCGCCGTCTATCTTCTCGGTGGATTTTTCCTTGTCGGCTTTGATATTTCCTGCCGGGTCTGTGCGAATATAGATGTTATCCATCATCCAACGGAGTACGGGATGACCGCCGTGCGCTATCTTTTCTTCAAGAACGAGTTTCATTAACTCCTTGGTGGGAGGACTCATGTCCTTGAAGCCCTGTCCGAACGGAACGACCGTAAATCCCATGCCCTCAAGGTTCTGAACCATCTGAACTGCTCCCCAACGGTCGAAGGCTATCTCCCTGATGTTGAACCTTTCGCCGAGGCGTTCAATGAACTGCTCGATATAACCGTAATGCACCACGTTTCCCTCCGTAGTTTGCAGATACCCTTGTCGTTCCCAAACATCATACGGAACGTGGTCACGACGCACACGCAGGTCAAGCTGCTCTTCGGGTATCCAGAAGTATGGCAGAACGGTGTATTTATCTTCATCATCAAGGGGAGAAAAGACAAGTACAAAAGCGGTGATGTCCGTAGTGCTTGAAAGGTCAAGACCGCCGTAGCAGACACGTCCCTCAAGTTCATCTTCGCTGACGGCAAAAGCGCATTTATCCCATTTCTCCATCGGCATCCACCGCACAGCCTGTTTTACCCATTGGTTCAAGCGCAGTTGCCTGAACGAGTTCTCCTCGCCCGGATTCTGCCTTGCGGATTCGCACGCCGCTCTGACCTTGTCTATGCCGACCGTTATGCCGAGAGAGGGATTTGCTTTCTTCCAGACTTCGGGGTCGGTCCAGTCCTCGCTTTCGTCAGCGCCGTATATAACGGGATAGAAAGTCGGGTCTATCTTTCTGCCCTCGATGATGTCCTTTGCCTTTTGGTGCGTTTCATAGCAGATAGAATGAGTGTCCGTGCCTGCCGTAGTGATGAGAAAATACAGCGGCTGCATTCGTGCATCGCCCGAACCTTTTGTCATAACGTCAAACAGCTTTCGGTTAGGCTGGGTATGAAGTTCATCGAAAACTACACCGTGGATATTGAAACCGTGCTTGCTGTATGCCTCAGCCGAAAGCACCTGATAAAAGCTGTTAGTCGGCGCATAGATGATGCGTTTCTGCGATGCGAGGATCTTGACACGCTTTGAAAGAGCGGGACACATTCTCACCATGTCCGCAGCCACCTCGAACACGATGCTTGCCTGTTGGCGGTCGGCGGCGCAGCCGTACACTTCGGCACGTTCCTCTCCATCGCCGCAGCAAAGCAAAAGAGCGACCGCCGCAGCGAGTTCGCTCTTTCCCATTTTCTTTGGTATCTCTACGTATGCCGTGTTGAACTGCCGATAGCCGTTCGGTTTCAGAATACCGAACAGGTCGCGGATTATCTGTTCCTGCCAATCTATCAGTTCAAACGGCTTTCCCGCCCATGTGCCTTTCGTGTGGCATAGGCTTTCTATAAACGCCACGGCAAAATCCGCAGCGTCCTTGTCGTAGTAGGAAGTATCCGCCTTGAACTTGGTAGGCGTGTATTTCTTCAGCTTTCGCAAAATGTCACCTCCGAAATTGCATGAAAAAACGCTCAGACTTTTTGCCAAGCGTTGTCGTTTATATGTAAGAGCCACAGAGCCTTTCGGCTCTGCTCTCTATGGATATTCCTTAATTGTACTCTTTCATCAGAATGGCAAGTGCCGTTTCGGTTTCGCCGTCCGCAGGCTCTACGTCAAGTCCTCTGTCGAAGTTGTAAACTATCTCGCCGTTCCGTTTCAGCATCAGCTTGCTGATCCTGCCGCCGTCTATTCCGAATTGACTCGGTTCATCGAAGTGCTTTGCCCAGTAATGAAATACGCTCGTTCCTATTCTTAAGCTGCCCTCTGTCCACATGGTGTGTACCTCCTCAATCGTTGATCTGAACTGCGCTGTAGTATCCGAACACGTCCCTTGCGATACCAAAGCGGCTGTCGATTCCGTTCTTGCGGTCATCACGCATTGTTGCTGCCGCAAGTTTCTCGGCGGCTTTGCGGCTTTCTTCCCGTGTGAGTCCCTCAAACTTGTATTCGCCGTCTTTCTGAAGTCTTCTGATCTGTTCTTTAAGTGTAGCTTTCATTTGCTTATCCTCCGTTTTCCTTTTGGTAGTTACATATTAACTCTTTCGGGAAGATATATCAATATGATAACTACACGATCTTTCCGGGCAGGAATTGTGTATATTATCAGAACGTTTCCGTCCAAGTGATGTTCATGTTCTGAAGTTCCGCTGCAAGCTCCGCACCGCGCTTTATCTCATCAGCGGTTTTGAGAAGTTCCTCGACCGTAGGCTGTCCGCCCATTTTGCGGACGCTTGCCGTTACCGTAAGGCTCTGCTCGACCTTGTGTGCCGCCCAATCGGTGTTCTCGGTAGTCTGAACCGTGAAAGTGAAGTTCAGTTCCTCGCTGATGATTTCCGTCAATCCCTGAAAGCCTGCGTCCGTGGTGGTTTCAAATCCGTGCGCCTTTGCCGCTGCCTTTATCGTTTCGTTAATCTGTGCCTTTGTCATTGTCTTATCCTCCGTTTTTGTTTTTCGTTTTCGGTTCGGTTCTCCGTTCCGTTGTACACATATTAACTCTAAAAGCGGATAATAGCAAGCGAATTTTGAAAATATACTACACAAACATTCCGGGCAGGAATTGTGTTTATAAACAGAATTGAGCAGCCCGGTTTTTTCAGATGGACTGCTCATTTTGTGTGGCTTACTTTGCTTTGCGGCCTGCCTCGTATGCATCTTTCAAAGCCGCTTCCAAACCCCAGACCGAAACCTCGATGAAGTCCTCGCTGTCGCTGTGGCGGGTTTCCAAATCGCCGCGTTCGCTGACTAAGATCAAGTGCTTTGCGGCGATTTCGTAAAGTTCCTTTTCGATGCCCTTAAGCGGATTTTCGATTCTCTGAATTTCACGCTCGTGCTTTGCGATTGCCGCATCCATGTTTTTCAAAGCCTGCGCCCTTGAAATCCCGTAGCACTCAAGGCAGTCCTCGTTGCTCATCTGTTCCGCTGCGGCTCTGCCGTTCTTCAAAAATTCCAGCGTGGTTTTGATTTCGTTTAAGTTTTTCTTTGCCATTGTCTTATCCTCCGTTTTTCGTTTTCGGCTCGGTTCTCCGTTCCGTTGTACACATATTAACTCTAAAAGCGGATAATAGCAAGGCATTTC
>CANRFV010000110.1 GCA_947629985.1 uncultured Clostridia bacterium
AATCCGTGGCACGGCTGTCATAAAATAAGTCCCGGCTGTGCAAACTGTTATGTATACCGACGTGACGAAAGCATTGGAAAAGATGCAAGCATTGTTACAAAAACCGGAGATTTTAATTTGCCGTTGAAAAGAAACCGGCAGGGTGAGTATAAATTAACTGCGGCAGACGGCGATGTGTATTGCTGTATGACATCTGATTTTTTCTTGGAAGATGCAGATAATTGGCGGCAGGAATGTTGGGATATGATCCGTATGCGGAATGATTTGCATTTTCACATCATTACAAAACGCATTGACCGCTTCGATAAATGTAAACCGCCGGATTGGGGCGACGGCTGGGAAAATGTAACGATATGCAGCACTTGTGAGAATCAAGACAGAGCCGATCATCGTCTGCCAATTTTGCTTGATTTGCCGATACTTCATCGTGAAATTATTTCCGAACCGATGCTCGAAGAAATTCACATTGAAAAATATTTGAAAAGCGGTTTGATAGAACACGTTACCTGCGGTGGAGAATCCGGTAATAATGCAAGAGTTTGTAACTTTTCATGGGTTCAGGAATTGCGCAGACAATGTATCAGGAACGGTGTGCCGTTCACATTCAAGCAGACAGGTGCAGTATTCCTAAAAGACGGGAAGATGTATCATATTGAAAGAAAATTGCAAATGGCGCAGGCAAGAAAATCCGGCTACAGTTATTATCCTAACACCGGCTGTGCAGATATGATACGCTATAAATTACCCGATGAAAACGAATTGTTTTCAAGGCTGAAACGATCGGATTTCCGAAGTAAATTTCATCTTTCGGATAAGGAAAAGAATTACATTGCAGAAAAAGGCATTGAAAAAATACGCTCTCATGCGGTTGATTTTGTTGCAAAACGATTGGCTGCTGAGAATCCCGAAAATGATGGAAAACAAACACCGATGAGAGGACATCCTGTTTTTATTGCACAGCACGCAACAGCCTGTTGTTGTCGAAGCTGTCTTGAAAAATGGCATCATATTCCTGCCGGAAAAATTCTGACACCGCAGGAGCAAGAGTATATTGTGAACGTCCTGATGAAATGGATCATGTATGAAATCAAAATTTAATAGGTTTTCGCTGAAAGTTAAGCGGCAGTTTCGTTACGGAAGCTGCCGTAATTTTTTTCCTTAACAAATCAGAAAATGATTCTATTTATCGCTTTCACAAATCTATCACTTATCTTTCAGGTATTATACACATTCCATTCCGAATATTTCGGAATGAAAAAAAACCTTGTGTTATAGTCAAAAACATCACTTTTTAGCTATCCGAGCGTAATTCAGTAAAGCTGAAAATTGCCTGTTTTAAGGGGTTTTCTAAAATTTTCATTCCGGTATTTGCGGACTGAAAACTATTGAAAAATGCTCTGATATTCTCTATAATTGTATTATACGCAGTCGGATCAAGCGCTTGAGGTCATCTCAGTCGGCATGGAACAAACACTCAAACATTATATTACTATCGCAGGGCAAGAAGAAAATTGAAAATCTATATCATTGCGCACGAAAAAGAGAGTTGAAATTTATGCGCAATCACGAATTTTTAAGTTAAATTTCTGAATCAAGTTGAAAAAGTGCAAATTTATCGGTAGTAATATAGGAGTCTTTTTTGATAAGCCCTCTTGTCCTCTGGTGAGAGGTTTACATAGAGCATAGGAAACGGTATGATTATTTTGTCCATTTTCTAATTGTGCCGTTTCCGAAGCTCAAATGAATTGAATAAATAATGCTGCTTGGTGTAAGCAGTAAAATAAAAATTATCAGGAATTTATTTGAATTACCTGAAATCCATTGAACGAGGTACATAACAATGAATGAGATCGTAATTGCCGCTAATTTTGAAAATGACAGACCGACTGTCAGCGGACGTGAACTTCACGCTGCATTGGAAGTCAAGACCTCCTACAAGGATTGGTTTCCCAGAATGTGCGAATATGGCTTTGTTGAGGGAAAAGATTTCAACCAGCTCAAAATTGAGCAAGTTGAAATTTTGAAGAAAGAAAAGCATTTTGTAATGAAATTAAACGTCTGATGTGCCGTCGGGAGTTTCTTCTTTTTTGGAGAAGTGGCTGCCAACAGTACATCAATTTAGGCATAAAAATAACTGACAGACGATGTACACAGCATCTTGAAAACTGAATATGAAACATCTACGCTAATTTGTTTTCTTTTTCTCCGGAGAGGAGGGTAAGCATGACGATCAATGCTGAAAAGAAGGATATTGTGAACAAACTGCGGAAGTATCCGCCTGTGCTGACGGTAAAAGAGGTATGCGAGATTTTGAATTTCGGGACTACCAAAGTCTACGGTATGATCGGTAACGGAGAGATCAAACGTATTGAAAAAAGCGGTCGGCATATCAGGGTACTGAAAGCAGACGTAATTGAGTTCCTAATTGCGCACAAAAATGACGGCTAAAAACCGGATAATGCGCCGAAAATAATAGAATTGCGGTCAAATAGTCTTGCATTATATTTGGTTCTGATGTATAATAAAAGAGTCAACAGCAGACTTCTACCGCTTTCAATATCGAAGGAGGAAAAATGAAATGAAAGCAAGTCTGCCTTACAAGTATATTACTTCCGTGAAAAACGGAAAACAGTATGTTGTTTTTGATTTCAAAGACAGCGAGGGAAAGCGTAAGTGGGTAAATACGGAATTGTCTGAGAAATGTTCCAAAAAGGCTCTGAAAGAAGCAATTGATACGATCGTTGCGGAGTTTGACGAACAGTTCAGAAACGGAGCAATTGAAAAGTCCAAAAAGTCAAAGCCTGCACCTGTTTCAGCGATGGGAGAGCCGTATGCTGTTATGGCTGACACTCCCGAATCCAAAATGACAATGGGTGAATTTGTAAATGAGTGGCTGACAGCGATGCGCCCGAACCTTGCAAGGACTACCTATCAGTCATATAAAAGTGCAAACAGGCTATTTGTGGAGTATCTTGATATTCACTATCCCGGTATCACTCTTGGAGAGCTGAGACATAATCACGTTCAGGAGTTTCTCAATCACAAGCTCGATGAGGGGTGCAAAGGCAGTGCAGCGAAGCAGTATTACCTTGCGATACACTCAGCACTTTCCTATGCTGTCAAGATGGAGTATATTTTCACACATCCGATGGACAAACTTGTTGTTCCGAGAGCAGATAAGCATGAAGCGACATTCTATAATAAGGATGAGCTGAATACTTTGTTTGAGGTGTTCAAGGGTGACAGGCTTGAATTGGTGGTACACATTGCCGC
>CANRFV010000111.1 GCA_947629985.1 uncultured Clostridia bacterium
TATTCTGAACTGTGTCAGCTATGACAGAATACCCGGTGTTTGAGGAAGATTTGTGATGAAAATTTGAAATCTGTGTGAACGGTACAAGCATACGCAGGCAATCTCTTTTATTGCTTCATTCGATCTGCATCCGTCAGCGTTCGGATAACACGACAGGGATTCCCCACCGCCAGGCTGTGTGGAGGAATATCCCGCGTAACCACACTGCCCGCGCCGATCACACTGCCCGCACCTATTGTCACACCTCCGCAAACTACGACATTTGATGCCAGCCAACAGTCGTCCCCGATTCGGATCGGTTTTGCATACTCCAGATTGTAATAACCGCCGTCCGGTCTTTGCCTTACATTGCGTTCTTCCGGCAAAAGAGGATGCATAGGCGTGACCAATGTCACATTCGGACCGATGAACACATTATCCCCGATATGGACGGGGCATACATCGAGACAAGTAAAATTGAAATTCGCACCGCTGAACCTGCCGAAATAGGTATTGCATCCGTAGTCAAAATAGACCGGTGCCTGCAAACTCGGCAAAAATGGAGTGTTTGGCAAAAGTTCGCGAAGAACCGCTTCCCTTTCCTCTGGTCGATCTTCATCGATCTGATTATACCGTCTCGCAAGCTTTCGCGCTTTCACCAGCAATGCGCCCAACTCCGGATCGGATGGATCATACAGCAATCCCGCAAGCATTTTTTCTTTTTCTGCCATACCGTTCCTCCTCAACTTTCGATCTTCGTTTTTCATATGCTGATCTGCTCCATTGCCTTATTCGTGCAGCCGCAAGAACGTATGTTCTTTTGTATTGTATCAGATCTATCTATCCCAAGCAATATTAAAATGCAAAATACTTCGAATCCCCAACAATGCTGATTTTCCCACTCATCCGATAACTTATAAATCATTTATTGCTAAAAGGGGGTGCTTACCGCACCCCTCGCTCCTATTTATAAAACGCCTCAATCGCCTCTGTAAAAAAGTCGGCTGCTCCTTCCCCGTACTTTTCATCTATTTTTGATTTTACCATCGAATCCTGATAGGAATGCGCGACGGAGAGCATCATTCCCCGTTCCTCTTTCATCTGGCTGAACTGCTTCATCACGAATCCATATTCGGCAACAAGCTCCTTTACCTCGAAAGAATCCACGGGACAGCCAATCTTTGTGATCATTTTTTCCAAAATTACCTCTATCCGTTTCGCATAGCTATCTGCAACTTCCTTGCTGACAGGGTTTTTGACAGTAGACAGATACTCTTCTTTCCCTCCATACCACTCAATCATCTTCGCATAGCTTTTCTGCATTTCTTCTCTGGAAACCACTTCCATGTAATGCTCTTTCCATTGTTCGATACTCCCGAACTCTCTGATCGAAATCTCTTTCATATCCTCCGGCATATGCTCTAACATAGCTTGGAACATTTCTTCAATTTCTGTTTTACTGAAAACTGCAAAATCCATCTTATTCTCTCCTTTCAGAATGTCATCAATGCTGGATATCAGACGCTCCATACGCGTCTTTTTCGCGACCAGCATATTTTTCTGCATTTGCAGGATCTGGTTTCTGTCAAGATCAGGATTTTCCATAACAGCTTTGATTTCCTTTAAAGGGATATCGAACTCGCGAAAGAACAGGATTTGCTGTAAATCTTCCAGGGCTTTATCGTCATAAAGCCGGTATCCCGCTTCGCTTTTTTCTGTTGGGGTAAATAGCCCGATTTCATCATAACAGTGAAGCGTGCGCACGCTGATACCTGTAAGTTCCGATATCTCTTTTACTGTCATCATTCTGTATGCCCTCCCTGCTCTTGATAGAAACACTCTACTCCATGACGTTCCGTGAGGGTCAATAGGATTTTACTAAATTTTTATTCTGTTTTACGTACCATCGTCCATTCGGCTAATAAATTTTATTTTCATAGTCTTGTAGCTCATGAAAAAAATTGTCTACAAATACGATTTGATCCACGATACGATACAGCATAAAATATCTGTGATTCAAGAAGTTAATACGGCGATATTCCAACTGGCGCAGCTTGGGATTATCACACAATTTCAGACTTCCCGCCACATGCTTCAAACTTTCGATCGTTGCATCATAGTCATTTACTACATTTTCTGCCGCCTGCATATTCTTTTTCTCAGTAATCAGGTACTTAATAAAGTTATCCAGGTCCTCTTCCGCATCCCTTGTAACTACCACTTTATAAGTCATACTTTTCCCTCAGATCGCGCGAAGCTTCCGCCGCTTCTTTATACATGCCCTGCGCCGCATGCTCGCGGGATTTTTTTAACTTACCTAATATTTCCTGCTCCGTTAATGCTTCATATGGGTTTGCTCTCTTTATTTCAAACGGAAACCCATTTACCGCCAGCGCACGGGTCAGAAACATGCGAATTGCAGTTGTGGTGTCTGTCCCCAAATCTTTAAATAAAGCATCTGATTTCTTTTTTAAATCATCGTCTACTCTTACCTGAATCGTGCTTGCCATTTACGCCATTTCCTCCTGTATCTGTTCATTTACCGTTAATTTTCATTTATGATATTAGGATAACAAAAAGACAATGCTAAGTCAATACATTTGTAATGACTTAGCACATTAAGTTCGAAAGCTATAAACTTTGCTCATTTTTGATGTTTGGAAAAGATTGTCTTAAACACTGTACGAATAAGAGGCTGGATAAAGAAAAGCTGTGTGAAAAACGCAAACGGAAAATTGAAGCACACAAGCCTGAGCCAGTTCGCTAACAGAGTAACGACGCTGAACCCCATGTAATACGGGTAATACATCCACGCCGCCAGAAAACTCATCGCCGGGCACATGATCCCCACTGTCGCGCAGATGACTGCCGTCTCAAACAAAACCGGATCTGTGCTGCGCGGGTCAAACACCTTCGAGGCAAGCTTAAAGGAGAGCGGGCTTCCCAGCACAAGCTCCAATGTGTACGCGCAGGCAAATTCAATCAAAATGATCGCCCAGATCGGAAGCATCCTCCCGAACATGGAAACCCCGCCCTGCTTATTGATCGCGGCAAGGACACTACCTGTGCCGTTTGCCTCCATTAAGCTATTCCCGTTTACGACATACAGGCTGAAAAACACATAAGCATGGACGGTTACAACAACTGTTAGAAAGGCAAACACCATTCTCTGAAATTGATTCTTAGGCATATCTTATTCCCTCTCTTTCTGATTGGTAGTGTCAAATCCTACCTGTTTTTTTGTTCCAAAATCTAATAAAAACCTCGTTCTTAAGGGAAATCCGCAAAAA
>CANRFV010000112.1 GCA_947629985.1 uncultured Clostridia bacterium
AGAAGCGGTGTACCCGTCAAAGCAATCTTTATCGCATTGTTGTCGGCTTCAAGAAGATTTGCAAGGAACGACCCTTGCGGCTTATAACCCCTATGTGCCTCGTCTATGATGAACACTCGCTGTAAATTCGTGGCATAGGCTGGTATTGTGACTTTCTTTTTATCTTCTTCAAAGCGCTGAATGTTTACAACTGTAATTTCGCATTCACCGCCTTGACCTTCTTGTGACTGAGAATGTTCTGGTTCAAACTGCTTCATCAATTCCGAGCGAGAATTTGCCGTCATTACTTTTAAGCCGCGAGCAGCAAATTCCTCAGAAGCCTGTTTCAGTAAATCAAGTCGGTCAACAATGAAGTAAAACTTAGCAACCTTGTTATGTCGACTGAAATAGTCATTAAGGACATAAGTGAGATGGAATGACAAAGCGGTTTTTCCACTTCCTTGTGTATGCCAAATTACGCCTGATTTAACTCCTTCATCAATCTTCTTTCTGACTGCCAAAGCAGCGAACATCTGCTGATAGCGCATAATATGTTTTTCATCTGTAAATACGGTCTTTCCGTCCACTTCTTTGTTCTCGGTCTTATATGCAATCCCGTATTTCAAAAGAAACAGTAATCTTTCAGGACTGCACATTGAAGTGAGTATGCGGTTGGTTGGAGTATAGAAGTGTAAATTAGTTTGATATTCCGGCGCAGTATGAATAACCTGACAGTTAAAATCTGACAGGATTTTCTTTTCAACCTCGATGTCAATATCTCTGTATGTGAAATCTCTGTTATACGGAGCCACTTCAAGGTTTGTCGGATTTTCTTCTCTGAAACAGTTGAAAGGCGCGTTCTCCCGAGCAGCGGTGCAATAGAACGCACCTTGAACAGGTACGATACCGCCCATCGTGTCGTACTCCATATTATTTGAAAAAATCATCAACTGAGTGATGTTGATAAACCTTCTGAATTTCTTGTTTGGAAAGCGCTGGCGGTTCATTCTTTCGCTTTCTGCAACCATACCGCCGTGATTATTCGGCTTTTTGACCTCTACAAATACGAGCGGCAGCCCATTAACAAATAAGGTAATATCAGGTCTGAACTCATCTTGGTCTCGCTTGCAGGTAAATTCAGCAGTGAAATGATATGTATTGTTTTTCGGCTCTTGAAAGTCGATCAAACGAACAGGTGATATTGAGGTTAGACGCTTATAAAAGCTTCTGCCCAAATCATCATTATCAAGTTCCTGCCTGATAGTTCGCAATGTTTGTTCCGCTTCGCCCTTGAATTCAGGATTCAACTTTTCAAACTGACTTTTGAAAACATCTATGAGAATATTTGTGTCTGGGTCAAATACTGTACCTGCCATCTCCTCTGTCAGCTTTCCGAAATAATTATAACCGAGCCTTGTCAGATGTACCATTGCAGGCATTTGAACACGGGTCGCCTCGTTAAACATATTTCGTTTTGCAGAATTATTTACCTTGTTCATATGCACATCTCACTTTTCAATAATTATGAACTTATAGCTTCATTGTTTGTCCTGTAGCTTCGCAAGCAAATCGCCCATCGCTACGGCAAATTGTTCTTGCCCATTTTGGATAACTTGCTGTTGCTGTGCTGCGGTTAGCATTCCCTTCGGAATATACGGGTTTTGAATAGTATCCCATGTTATTTTATCTTTATATCCCAAGGAGACAGCCATTGATTCAAGCATTTTTTCTTGTGCAGTTTTTATCTGCTTGATTTGCATCTCGTCCGGATCTTGAATACAAAGTTTCTCATAATAGGCTTTCCAAGTTTGTCGCACAGTTTCATCATCAGCGAAAACTATGTCAATGATATTCATTGCGTAAACACTTTCCGGAGACCAACAAAAGCGATTCGCCATCAACACTTTAAAAACCGTGAGCTTGTCCCTGCGTTTTTCTGCCCTGTCTTGAAGTTTTTGACCGACTATAACTGCAACTATCGGAATAAAGACTATGGCAATGATGTTCAATACGGCGAATATAATCTCACTTAGTTTCATCGTTTTGCGTCTTCCCCTTTCTGCTTTATATATTTTCCACTCTTGATTCTCTCGTCTTTGGGCTTTGGTTCATCATACGGTATTGCCCATGAGTAATCAATCCTGACTGCGCCGGGAATGCGTCCCTCAGCACACAAAATTTGTATGCGCCGGGTTGAAATTCCCCAGCGTTCCGCTGTCTGACGAATGGACAGATACTTCATTATTCTCGCCCCCTGACGACAAATTTCTACTTATATATTGTACTCGATATTGCGAACAAAATCAAGATGCTTTTCACGTTTTCTCAAAATGTCAGATATGTTTTTTCAAGTTGGCTTTGCCGTTACCCACTATGTGGGCAGCGGCAATTCTTTTTGCCCGTTAAACAGCGGAATGGCAAACGACAGTATAGAGGGAGCGCGTGGGTAGCTAAGAGCAAGATTCTACCACGGTGCCAAAATTCGCTTCTGCGCTCATTTTGTCCCGTGGGAATCTTGTTGGGGAGTGCCTTCCCCAAACCCTGCTTATGCGGCTTTCGCCGTAAAATGTTTTCCTTTCCGTCCCTGTTTTTCGGTCAGATTTTATCCGTTACAAAGTGAGTGACGATTAAAATTTTCTCGGGGCGTATCCCCCCTCATTTGCCAAGATAATGTCCGTTATAAAGTAGAGGGGATATTCACCGCATGAAAATTTTCTCTCGCCGGGTGTTAAAAAGTCGCCTCAAATTGTCCGTTGTAAAGTAGGAGGATTTTCTTAAAACGAGTGGACAAACGCCGAGAAATTGTCCGTTGTATTGTGGGAGGAACTTCTACGCCAGATATTTTTGAAGTGATACCCCCAAACGCCGAAATTATGTCCGTTGTATTGTGAAAGGAGCCATGCAGACCATGAGAAAACAATACGCCACGCCGCACCGCAACCGGGTAGTCAAGACCCGCATGACCGAGGAAGAATACGCCGACTTCACCGAGCGCCTTGCAGCTTGTGAAATGAGCCAGGCCGAGTTTATTCGACAGGCAATCACGGGAACCACCGTCCGCCCTATCATCACCGTCTCCCCGGTCAACGACGAACTGCTTGCTGCTGTCGGGAAGCTGACCGCCGAATACGGGAAGATCGGCGGCAACCTCAACCAGATTGCCCGGTATCTGAACGAATATCACCACCCATACCCAACTATGGCAAAGGAACTGCGGGACACAGCCGCCGACCTTGCCGCCCTCAAATTTGAAGTCTTGCAGAAAGTAGGTGAAGCCGTTGGCGAC
>CANRFV010000113.1 GCA_947629985.1 uncultured Clostridia bacterium
CGGACAGGGCAGGCGGCCAGCAGCACTGCGACAATAAGAAGAAAGAGAGGTTAAGAAAAAGTGGATGAAAGATTAAAAAAGGTTCTGTCAGGAGTGCTTTCATTCCTGATAGCGTTTTCTGCAATGACATGCCCCATGCCAGTTTCGGGCGCGGAGACAGAGACAGAACCGGAGCCTGCAGCTTATGAGGCAGAATATCCATCCCTGGATAAGGTGAAGGATAGACTTGAAGATGGGGAGATCGTAAAGGCAGAAGACTATACGGTAGAATCCAGGAGCAGTTTTGACGTTGAGTCTGATTTTTCCGGATTGGAAATTGACCCGGAGAAAGTGAAAGTAGTTTTTTATGAGGCAAAGAATGAAGAAGGCCGGGACTTTGACATGGATTTTCCGGATTCATATAAAGCGGTCTATTTTGTGGAGCCGATAAGTGGGAATCCATCCTATCATGTCTGCCGGAACCTGATCGTAAAGGAGCCAGATGCAGGGGCGGAAGAAACTGCCGCAGGCAGCCTGCCGGATGGGACGGCGGATATGGTTGCCCTTTCTGAAACAGCGGAGGAAGTGCAGGGGATGGTTCCTGATGGTGCAGATATGCCAGTGCGGGAACCATCAGACAGCGGTACTGAGGGAAATGTTCCGGAAGATGCAGCGCCTGAAATGACGGAGGCGCCTGGGACGGAAGAACCTGCAGAAAGCGAAACGCCGCTGACGGAGGAAACAGCGGGGAGTGAAGAACCGGGGACGGAGGAAAGCACGGAGAAACCTGTGGAACCCGTACTGCCGGCGGAACCTGTCCCGGATACGGAAATGGTGACAGAGCCTGGGACGGAGCGTGATACGGAACCGCAGGGCGGGCCGGAAACAGGGACGGAGGCTGTTCCTGCGGAGGATATGGAAACGGAAACGGAGAGTGAGCCAGAGCCTGGGACAGAGCAGGAAAGTGAAGCAGAGGTTGAGAGTGAAACAAAGGGAGACGGGGAGTACCAGGTGACGGTCACGAAAGGCGGGGAGCTTGGCGTCACATTAGACCGAGAGGATGGGAGCTATGATGCCGGTGAGACGGTGCAGTTTTCCACAAACCTGCCGGCAGGGAGCCTGACGGCGGCAGGCGCTTTGAAGGTGGCGGCCAACGCACAGGGGGACACCGCAGACATCCTGTATTCCGAAGTGACCTACCATCAGGACACGGATACGTTCAGCTTTGAGATGCCCGCAGACGATATCAGCCTGGAGGTCGCCCAGGACTACGCGGAGGGCGGCGTCATGGCCATCGCCGCATCCGGGGACGGGGATGACCTGCCCTGGGACGAGGCGACGGAGATCGAGGCGAACACGTATTACTACTATTCGGATGGGAAGGTGCATCCCTTTCACTCCGCGATGGGAAGCGGGGGCAATGACTCCTATAAATATGTGCGTTACAAGGTAAACGGAAAGACCTTCACGGTGTACGCCTACTGCATGCAGCACTCCATGCCTGCCCCTCCCAGCGGCACCACCTACAGGAACATGATCGAGCTGGACGAGGGCGGCGACGACAAATACCTGCGCAAGGCGCTGTTCTATGGCTATGGCGGCCCCGGCTGGGGAAAAACCTTTAACGGCCATAACATCCAGACGATCATGGCAAATGCAGGCTGTTCCTCGGAGACGAGGGCGATGCAGCATTACCTGGTGGACTACCTGTATGACGGGGAATCCGGCCTTGGGGGCGCGCTTTCCGGCACGGCCAAAAATATGCTGAAGGAGATCAAGCTGGCTTTAAAGGAGATGCCGGACCCGACCGCGGCGAAGCTGCTCCCCGGCCTGTCCGTGACGGCGGCAGGGAAGGACACGGAAACCTTCACATGGAAAGCAAACGAGGCATTCACCCTCACGATCCAGCTGGAGAAGGGCGTGAGCCTTGTCAACGAGACGACCGGGAAAACATCCACCGGCAAGGTGACGGTGAAGGGCGGGGACAAGTTCCACCTGACCGCAACCACGGACCAGGTCAGCAGCCTGAACGGGAATTATGCCGTCACGTCCAATTACCCCCTGGATTTCCATGCAATGCTGTTAAAGCTGCAGAGTTCCCAGGATATCGGGTTCGGTTACTATACGGACTCGTCTGACCTGTCCCTGAAGGTGGACTGGCCGGAGCAGGCACAGCTTAACATTATAAAGAAGGATGCGGCCTCCGGGGCGAAGCTGGCCGGGGCAGTTTACGGCGTTTACCGGGAGGAAGCCTGCCGGAACCTGATCGTGCAGATGCCCCCGACTGATGCGAACGGCGCTTCCAGCGTGACGCTTGATGCCAGCGGCGGCACAGTCTACCTCAAGGAGCTTACCGCCCCGAAGGGATACCGGCTGGACACAAATGCGGTCGGTGTGAAAGTATCTGCCGGAAGTACCTCCACGAAGGAGCTGGCGGATACGGAGAGCCTTGGAGGACTGAAAATCTATAAGGAGGGGGAAGTGCTGACCGGGGCCGTGGTAAACGGGGACGGGACGGTGTTCCAGTACACGAACCGCAGGCTGCCGGGCGCAGCCTATACCGTGACGGCGGCGGAGGATATCCACGCGGCAGACGGCAGGACCGTGCTGAAAAAAGGTGCGCAGGCGGCGGCAGGCGTCACGACCGGAGGGGACGGCATGGCGGTACTGGACGGCCTCCGTCCGGGGAAATATACCGTGACTGAGACGAAGGCGCCGGCGAATTATACGAATACCGGGGAGGCAAAGACGGTCACTGTCACGGCAGGCAGCCAGGCGGAAACGGTCTTTACGGAGGTTACGTTCCAGAATGGCCGCCAGAAAGCAGAAGTGACGGTGGCAAAACAGGATACTGAGCTATCTGCCCCGCTTGCAGGCGGCATTTTTGCACTGTATGCCGGTGCGGAGATCCGGAATGCGGACGGGACGGCGGTCGTACCGAAAGACACCCTGATCGGGAAAGTGACAACGGGAAGCGACGGGCATGGGAGGTTTACCGCAGACCTGCCGGTCGGGTATGACTATTATGTAAAGGAAATCCAGGCCCCGGACAGGTTCCTGTTAAATACTTCGGATGTGTACCGCTTTTCCTTTTCCTATACCGGGGAGACGGAAGCCGTGGTGAAGTTTTCCCATACGTTTGCCAATGAGGAACCGCGGGGAAACCTCACTATCTGCAAGGAAGGGGAAGTACTGACCGGGGCGGCGGTGACGGAGGACGGGGTGACGTTCCAGTATGGGATGCGCAGGCAGAAAGGCGCTGTGTACGATGTGTATGCCGGGGC
>CANRFV010000114.1 GCA_947629985.1 uncultured Clostridia bacterium
TTACGAGGAAAAGCACCCGACTATCCAGCAGCTTGCCGATTTTTTGAAAAAGGAATACGGCACAGGCGGACACAGCGGTGAGGGTAAGATCTCCCTCGTTGACTACAATTCTCAGGGTATCACATTCAGCTTTGAGAACGGGGAGAAGTTCCGTCATTCGTGGTACAATGTCGCAACAATGACAGAATCAAGGCTCAAAGACGATACTTATCTTTCCGCTGAACAGAAAGCGGAGAGAGCTGCACTCAAAGCGGAAAAGGCTGAGGAGCAGAGCCACAAGATCGTGGAAGTCGGTGACCGATTTCGTCACAAGATTACTGGCGAGGTTTCTGAGGTTATTTCGCTGACAGGTGCGCTCCCGTTCTATTCGGACGATTGCACCATTCAGCGTGAAAGCAGCGGATTTGCAATAACCGAGAATATTTCTTATGACAGGCTTTTGAACAAAGATTTGTATGAATTTATTGGCAAGGCTGAACCTGAAAAGGAGCAGTCTGCACCCGTGAAGCCTGAGCCTGAAAAGACTGAGGTAACACCCGAAGCAGAAAAGCCCGAAATCCCTACGGTCAAGAACTTGTCTCAGCTCAAAAAGGCGATCAAGCCAGGAATGATGTTTGAGATCACAGACCACCTCCGTCCTGAATGTGTCGGAGAGCGCAGAGTGGTCACAGGTGTCACTACGGTCGATTTTACTTTCCGAAAGCTCGATGAAAACGGAGAGCCTACGGGCAAAGACCTCCACATGGAGTTTGACCGTGCGAAGAACTGGACTTTTGACGGCGGTGAGCTGACTTCTCGGCTTGACAACGGCGATATACTCATGAGCTTTCATTTCATTGACAGCTTGGAGCGTGAGCAGACAGTTCAGGCTGAGAAAGAGCCGGAGCTTGCACCTGCGGTTGATGAGGTCGATGCTCCTGCACCCGAAGTAATTGCACCCGATAAGGGCGAAAACTTCACCATTACTGATGATAACCTCGGTGACGGCGGTGCTAAGACAAAGTTCCGTGCCAATGTCGATGCGATCAAAACGCTGAAAACACTTGAGCGTGAGAAGCGTCCTGCAACTGCTGAGGAAAAGGAAACCCTGTCGAAATATGTCGGCTGGGGAGCTTTGGCAAAGGCTTTTGACAAGGACGATCCGAAGTGGGCCGCAGAATATAAGGAGCTTTCCGAGCTGCTGACTCCGCAGGAGTACGCTCAGGCTCGTTCAACGGTTAATGATGCTTTCTATACTTCTCCTACGGTTATAGAACGACAAAATGGATATAAAAGTGTTTTCAAATAATTGCCCTGATAATCACATCAGGGCATTATGTTTGTTGTCAAGCTCTTTGTCGATGAGCTTGTAATAGATGTGAATCTCCCTCGGACGGCTCTTATCGTCCTTGTTGAGATCATCTACGGTCACATATTCGATAAGGTCAAGGCACATCTGGCGTGTAAGCTCAGTCGCTCCTGCATAGCTTTTCAGACGGGCAATAAATTCGTCAACGTCCTTTTCGTCCTGCTGCTGCATTTCGGAGCGTTTCTTGTATTCAGCACACTCAGCCTGCAAAGACTTCTTTTCAGCCTGATACTTTTCAAGCAGGCTGATACATACTTCTTCGGGGATCTTACCGATAACCTTATCTTCATAGACGGTCTGGATCAGGTTGTCAAGCTCTGCAATACGACTTGTAGCTTTCTGCATACGCTTTTTATCGGAACTGTTCTGAGCATCAAGCACACCGTGCTTGCGTTTCAGAAATTCTTCCTTTGCCTTTTCCTCGTCAGTGGCTTTCTCGATCATATCCTGAATATCCATAAGGATATACTGCTCGATCAACGGGCGGCGGATATAATGTGTCGTGCAACAGCCCTTGCCGAAGCGATTATGATAACCGCACATATAAGCCATATACTTGCGGTTGGCTGAACCGACCTGACGCATCTTGCTCCCACAGCTATCACAGTACAGAAGTCCTGAAAGCGGAGCTAACTCACCGATCTTGTCTCGCTTGCCACGGCTCACCGAAGCCTCGATCTCACGAACTTTTTCCCACAGCTCCATAGTAATGATAGGCTCATGATTGTTTTCACGCATAAGCCATTCAGATGAATCCTTGCGTATCCTCTTGTGATTCTTATAGCTCACAGTAGTTGTTTTCATCAGTGCAAGCGTACCGATATAGATCGGATTGCCGAGAATACGAAGTACTATTGAAGAACTCCATAGATGTACTGAAGCGTGGGGATTTACCTTGTTTTCACGCTGATACAGATAGTCCATAGGTGTTGGTATCTGTTCTGCATTAAGTGCATCAGCAATCTGTTTAGGCTTTTTGCCTTCTGCCCTCATCTCAAAGATATGGCGGACAACAGGTGCAGCCTGCGGATCAATAACAGGAGTGTTCTTCTCATCATCGCCTTTGAAATATCCGTAGGCACAGTATGTTGTGCGATACTTTCCGGCTTTTGCATTTGAGTTAATAACAGCTCTTAGCTTCTTGGAAGTATTGGCGGCGTGCCATTCGTTAAAGACATTCATGATCGGCATCATATCCATTCCCGTGCTTTCCGAATTAGCTGTATCAACATTATCGGTCAGTGCGATAAAACGGATATTGTACATCGGGAATATGTAGTCCGTGTATTGACCTACCTGGATATAATTACGCCCGAAACGGCTCAGATCCTTGCAGAGTATCAGATTGATCCTGCCGTTCTTGGCATCATCGAGCATTCTCTGCACACCTGGACGGTCAAATGTAGTGCCTGAAATTCCGTCATCGACGTACTCATCATAGAGTGTCCAGCCCTGTTCGCTGATGTAGTTGCTGAGAATCTTACGCTGATTCTCTATTGAGAGAGACTCTCCGGCTCTCTCGTCCTCGTTTGAAAGGCGGAGATACATTCCCACCTTGTATTCAGTCTGCTTTGGTATCATTACTACTCCTTTCCTCCAAAGCAGCTTTGATCAACATTACAGTAAATAGTATAGCGCGCAATGCCGAAAAAAGCAAGTACTTATGGAAAATTTTTTCAGGCTGTCTGAGGTGTACGGTTCATCGCCATAACTTCGGAAAACGCTCTTTCAAAAGCGTTGCGATACAGCACTTCACTGAGGTCTTTATCACCGCAGAAGTGCCGGACGATAACACATCTCTCTTTACCGACCTGGTACTCACGTCTTTCGGTTTTGCAGTTTTTATACTGCTCGTTCATTGCCTGCATTGTCTTGCCGTTTACTGCCTTCTCTCTGTCTGCGGCAGTGTT
>CANRFV010000115.1 GCA_947629985.1 uncultured Clostridia bacterium
CACTTGTAACACTTTTAAGGGAAGCGAGATTAACAAAAATTTTACAATCGACAAAAGCAGGCAGATTGTGACAATGGCTACAAAAGGAAATATCCAGTAGAGCGTTCCTCGGTAAAAAAATCGAGGGGCGCTTTTTTCATGCCTATTTGCAAAAACTGAATATATAAAATGCAAGGACGGACGTTCTTCGGTTTTACCGAGGAGCGTCCGTCTTTTTTGTTTTGGAGGTATTTGTAAATGAATGAGAAAATATTAGCACCGAATGATTCACGTTTATCGCTGTCTGCCCGTGGCGTTCTGACAACAATGCTGAATGTTCCCGAGTGCGACTATTGCAGTTTAGGAACACTTGCAATGAATTTTGAAACTAATTCGCTGCAAGAAATCAAAACCGCACTCAAAGAGCTTTGCAATCTCGGTTATGTGATTTGCATTGCAAATTCACTGTTTGCGGTAAACAAGATGATGATACCTGCTATGCAACAGCTTTGAGGAGGTAATGGTATGCCGATTTTCAGAAAAGAAATCAAGAACGATTTTACCGTGGTACATAATGCCTTTATCCGTGACGGGAGATTAGGAATTGCTGCCCGTGGACTTCTTCTCACAATGCTGTCAATGGCAGACGACTGGAATTTTTCGGTCAAGGGTCTTGCTTCTATCCTGCCTGACGGAGAGTGCAAAGTTACGACCGCTATCCATGAATTAGAAGACACCAACTATCTGATTCGACGCAGAATAATCGACGATCGCAGCGGCAGAGTGGTTGACTGGGAATATATCATATCCGATGAACCGCTTCCAGACGAATACAAGTCAAAATCTACTACGAAGAAAAAGACTGTTGAAAACTCTCAAGCAGAGAGTGATTTTTCAGAACTGGAAAAGCCACATCTGGAAAATCAAGGTCTGGATAATCCAGGTCTGGAAAAGCAAAGTGTATATAAAATAACAACAATATCAAATATCAAAAAAGAAATATCATCTGATGAAATAATCAATCAATCCAATCCCGCACAGCCGCAGCAAACGCAGCAGGAAGCGTCGGATAGGATGGATAGGATAGATACTTACAGAGAAATCATAAAAGAAAATATCGAATACGACTGGTTTGTCAATGCGTATGAAAACGAGAATCCGCAAAACAGACCTTACGGAAACATTCAGGAGCTTGATGAAATCATTGAGCTTATCGTGGAATGTATCTGTTCTCAATCCCCCACCATTCGTGTTGCCAATCAGGAAATGCCGCATGAAGTCGTCAAAAGCCGTTTTCTTAAACTGAACGAGGAGCATATAAACTATGTTTTCGAGTGCCTTGAAAAGACGGCCACAAAAATTAGAAATATCAAGGCTTACCTGATAACAGCCCTCTATAATGCCGTTGCCACGATGTCAAACTATCAATCGGCAGATTTTCGTCACGCTTTCCCTCAATTTTCGGGCAGGAGGTATGACGACGATGAGTAAGCCGAGGTTCAATCTTGTATCGCTGTCGGGCGGCAAGGACAGTACGGCTATGCTGCTGTCCATGATTGAGCGAAATATGCCTATTGACATGATTCTTTTCTGCGATACTGGACTGGAATTTCCTGCTATGTATCGCCACATCGAAAAGCTGAACAAATATGTTCGTGATACACTGCAAATGAAAATCACCGTAGTTCAGCCAGAATATCCCTTTGAGTATTACTTCAAGGATATACCCATAAAACGCAAAGAAAATTCATCTGTGATTCAGAAATTCGGTGATAATCCGAACGGTTACGGTTGGGCTGGTCCTAAAATGCGGTGGTGTACATCACGGCTCAAGGATATGCCGAGAATGCGATTATTACAGCCGTATCGGGAACAATATGACATTTACGAATATGTCGGAATTGCTGCCGATGAGCAATATCGCCTGGAACGCAAGCGTAATCAAAGTGAGCGACATATTCACCCGCTTGTCGAATGGAATATGACCGAAGCTGACTGCCTACAATATTGCTACGATTGCGGTTATGACTGGGAGGGACTTTACGAAAAAATCAAGCGTGTTTCCTGTTGGTGCTGTCCGCTGCAAGTCCTTGATGAGCTGCGTGTACTGTATCGGGAATTTCCTGACCTATGGAAGCAGCTTGAAATATGGGACGAAATGACGTGGCGCAAATTCAGGGCAGATTATAGCGTAAAAGAGCTGCAAATCCGTTTCGATATGGAAGCGGAGTGGCTGAAAAACGGAAAGTCAATCCACAGCCGTGAATTTTATCGTGCGCTGCGTGAACGGCTTGGAAAGGAGGAACATATTGACGGACACGAACATTGTTGATGAGCTGAAAGTGGGCGACCTAATCTCGCATGAGGGAGAGCTTTGGCTTATCACAGCAATCTACGGAGATTTTGCAATCCATATGCGAAATACAGACCCGAACGCTTTACGGAGTGAAAACACGCTGTTCGGAAACTGGACAAAGCGGCTTGCAAAAATCGGTTATTCATTCACAAACAAGTAATGACAAGGAGGAAATCAAATGAGCAATTTTATTTACACGCAGACCGATGAGGTGCTGAATCTTAACTGTGTTGTCAGAATCACGCCCATTGAAATCGAAGCGGAAAACACTGTCAGCGGTGAGGAAGTGACTGCATATGCGCTGAACGCTATGACTGTCAACGATGAGGAGGTTCAGCTTGGCATTTACGAAACGGAAGATGAGCTTTTCACGGTTATGGAAGAAATCAAAAAGTGGCTTTCCAACAGTGCTTTCTCACTGTATATCATGCCCATGACCACATTGCCCGAATAAAGGGGGCAAGTGTCTATGGCAAGCGATTTTGAACATGGCACACGCAAGACCATTGACCTCACAATCAAAGCGGAACGTCTGACGAGCGATATTCTCAAAGCGGCTATGCAGGAATTTTTAAGCGGTGACATGAAGAAAGGCAGAATGTCGCTGCGGAAATTAGAACAGCAATCGCAGGGCAAAATTGAATCCATAGAAGTGACGGACAACAATATCCGTGATTTTCTGAAAACAGCAAAGAAATATGACGTGGATTTTGCGTTGAAGCGTGACAACGGTACGCAGCCGCCTGTCTATCATGTTTTCTTTTCCGCTGCGAAAATAGAGGATTTCAAACGTGCTTTTTCGGAATATGTAAGCTGCAAGCAAGCGGAAGTCGCAGTGCCAAAACGGGGTGAAATATCAAGAGAACAGCTCAAAAAGCAAGCACAAACGATAGCACAGCA
>CANRFV010000116.1 GCA_947629985.1 uncultured Clostridia bacterium
GACGCACGGGCCTCCGCTGACCCTGCCTTTCGACCTGCGGCTTCTGCCGCAGGACTTCAGGCAGAACGTCTCGCCCGGTGGAACTCGTCAATGTAGTACCGGGTAGACTTATGCGTGGCCCGGTTGACCGTCACACGGTTCCACACCTGATCCTGCACGATCAGCATGCCGAGCTTCTTGAGCTGCTTCCCGATATCTTTGATATCAAAACAGACGATCCGGTTGTTCAGCTCCACATTGGTACGATGGTTGAATACCTTAAGCGAGCCATCCACGTAGATTTCCAGTGCCGTGGCAATGCGCTGTGCCTGTACCTCCCTCTGCTCCCGCAGGCACCGGTACAAATCACCCAGGACAGGCATGTTCTCCGCGGTCGGATGGTCAAAATATTTCTGGTACACAAGCGGCAGGCAGCGGTCGATCACAGACTTTTCTTCTGCCTCGATCCCATTCCGGCTTCCCATGATCAGCTCGCATAATGACAGGATAAAATCGCTCTTGAAGCCAAGCGGGTTATCATCATCCGAATAGTCCAGGTTGATATCCATGGGATTTATATAGTCCCGGCTCGTCGGGGAAATGGAAATGACCTGCCCGCCCAGCGCATGGACAAGCGGGTAATACTCTCCCTCCGGGTCGCCGATAATGATATCGTCCTTTGTAGCGAAAAACGCATTGGTGATCTCACGCTTTGCCGAGAACGATTTACCGGAACCGGGCGTACCCAGGATCAGGCCGTTTGGATTTTTCAGCTTCTTGCGGTCTACCATGATCATGTTATTGCTCAGGGCATTCAGTCCATAATACAGGGACTCCCCTGTCATAAACAGCTCCTGCGTCGTGAACGGGACAAAAATTGCCGTAGAAGTAGTCGTCAATGCACGCTTGATCGGGATCAGGTTCAGGCCCAGGGGCAGGCTGCTCATAAGTCCCCATTCCTGCATATAATCCAGCCGGCGCAGGGAACAGTTGTATTTCTGTGCGATGCCCGCGGTCTGGAATACCGCGTTGTCAAGCGCCTGTCTCGTCTTTGCCGTGTTTAAGAACAACACCGTCACAAGGAACATCCGCTCATTGCGGCTCTGCAGATCTTCCAGAAGCCGCTTTGCCTCGCCCCCGTAGGTGTTCAGGTCAGATGGGATAATGTCCATATCATAGCCGGAGCGCACGGCTTTTTTCTGTTCTTCAATCTTCATCCGGTTAATATCCGTAACCTTGCCCTTCACCAACTTGATCGCTTTCATCTGGTCGAGTGACTGGATATGCAGGTTTACGATCAGGTTCCGATCCATGTCCAGAAATTCCGCCAGCATTTTGTCCGTCAGTTCCGGGGCCAGTATCTGCAGATAGGAAACTGCGCCAATGGTATTCCCCATCATAAAATCTTTCCCGTTCCGGAACACAAAGCTCGTCGGCGCGATAAAGTCTTTCGTCCCCATGCCGGTGCGCAGCACCCTGTCATAAGAGAACTGGAACGGCACCTTCTCGTCCGGATTGAACGTTTCATACATGATCTGCAGCCGTTCCTCCCCATTCAGCGGATACGCGGAAACGCCAAGCACTTTGAAATTATTCAGTATATCCGCTTCGATGCGCTCCAGTTTCGGCTTCGCCTCCCGTATGCTGTCGGCTTCTATCCCAAATGTGATATATTTTGTCCGCACCAGTCCGTTATTGCCTTTTGCCAGCTGGTTCCGCAGCATCTGTGCGTACTCCATCCGCACATCGTCAAAATCGTCATCCTGCGGACTGATCTGGATCACCGACTCATATTCCTTCATGTTGCTGTGGTGGTTGACGAAAGAAAGCTGGAAATGGATCGTACTGTCAAAGTAATTGAGAAAATCACACCAGTTTTCAAAGATCGCATTTTTGTCCTCATTCTGGGCCAGCTGATAGTTAATGTCGTAAAACCGGATGGTTTTAGAGTAGTATTTATCCTGGACACGGCAGATGCCGTCTTTTGCCATCTCCCGGTAGGGAATGGACTTCTGCGCAGAGAGCCGCTTCTCCTTTGCTTTCTTTGCCTCCGCTTTTGTAACCTGCCTCCCGGAGCTGCCTTTCAGGGACGCTTTCTTTGCCGCCCTCCTGTCCGGTTTCCGCTTCGCGGCCCGCTTTTCTTCGCGGGCCGCTGTCTTCGCCTCCTTTTTTGCAGCCTTCCTCTCCGCTTTTCTCTGTTTCTTCCGCAGTTTCCGGGCCCTTTTCTCAGCCTTTGCCATCGCCCGGCGTTCCCGGCGCGTCAGCTTCCGCTTTTTCCGCCTTCTTCCGCGCGTTCTTTCCTGTTCTTTATAGGAGGAATCGTAAGGTTCCCTGCCATAGCGGCCGGTCTGGATCATCCGCCCGCCGGAGCCGTTTCCCCCAAAATCCGGATAATCATCATCATATCCATCGTCCGGTTCATCCAGATAATAACTGTCCGGATATTCTTCGTAATCATAATAACGTGACGGAACCGTCCTTTTACCGTTTCTTTTTCTTTCCACGCCGGCTTCCCCCTTTCTTTCCCTGGTATGGCGCAGCAGCCCTTTCCACCTCGTACAGGTTCTCCACCTCATATCTCCGGACAGCAGGTTTTAAGAACTTTACATTGACGATATTCCAGAGTACCTTTTCCAGCGGCATGCCGTCTTTTTCATACATGGCAAATAAAAAAGCGGGGAGCATAAGGACAACCATGCCCGTCGCCGCGTTGCTCGTCCCAATATAACCCCTCGTCAGAAAATAGAACGGCAGGCCAACGGCCGCCGCTATCGCCAGGCAGATAATCTGCCGTTTTGTCAGGTTCAGCACAACCTTATTCTTAACTTTTGTCAGATCCTTTGGTACTGATACAAATGCCAGGTTAATCCCTCCTTTAGTGGGCATTGAAGATAGATTTTGACAGGTTCCCGGTTTTCATCAGGCTGAAGCACAGGATCACGGTATACGCTGCCACTCCGAACAATGCCGAGTGCATGTTGTCTGAAATTTCTATGGTAGATACCAGCACCGCATAGATACCGACACACACCATCATAAAAAATCCCTGGAACCCCAGCGCAAGGAGTCCACGGAAATAATTGTTCCCCACCTGCCCCCATTCCCTGTTGGACATGGTGGCAAACGGGATCGGTGCAACCGAAGTATAAAGTAGGGTAAGAACCCGGCGCCTTGTCATATCACTATAACAGGTTTCCGAGAACTCCCCTCCAAACCG
>CANRFV010000117.1 GCA_947629985.1 uncultured Clostridia bacterium
TGCCATCTGCAAGCGAAGTTTCATCATGTCCAGTGCCTCAGTGTCAATGCTGTGCTTGTCCAGATCTGTGATGAGTGCTGCAACATTCTTTTTGCCGAGCGAGTCGATCTCAATTCCACGCTCCTCAAGCCAGCCTTTTAGCTGCGATACAGAATTGGGATTTTCCAACCCCGTAAGTGCATAGGCTCTTTTTGTCATTTCCTCGGACAGCATCATGTCACAGATGATAGCCTGTTGTACCAATTTTTTATCGATCAGCACACCACGGTCGTTAATACGCTGATCCATGTGATAGTGATCCCATTCACATGGGAACATCGGGAAATGCTCCAGTTTACGGCGAATATCACGTTCTGTTTCCACGTCCTGTATGCAGTAGCTTTTGAACAGTTTCCAGTCGTCGGGAGAGTGTTCCGGTAGGTTTCTTGTCCTGCCACCATTTGCTTTGGTGGGCTTACATGGCAACGAAAAATATCTGATGAGCCGTTCTCCGACAGAATCTTTCTGCTGTGCGGTTTTCAGTGCTTGTGCAGCCGCCGCCAGTTTCAGCGGTAAGGATAAACTTGCTGCCCAGACCATCGTGCATTGCCACGAGTCCGGAGACAAGTTTTTACCAAAAAACTTTGACAGACAAGTCCGTTCAAACTGTGCGTTCCATGCAGATTTAATGATGCTGTCATCAAAAATTGCATCCACCACATCCTGCGGCAACTCCTCTCCGCAAGCCATATCTACGCACTTTGTTTCTTCATCATCGAAAGCATATGCAAAAAGGAGAATATGAAAATCGCCCTCAACATAGCGATACGCGCCGCAGTCAGGAAGGGAAACATCGGAAAAGGTCTCTAAGTCCAATGACAAAGTCCTTACTTTATCCATTGATATTTATGCCCCTTTCTAATTTCAGCGATCGTAAACGGAGATACACCAAGTTCATCTGCTATTTCTTTATCTGGAATACCACAGAAAGAAGCAAATCTTGAATAAATGACATCATCAAGACTTAATTTTCTCCAACGTTTTCCCTGATAAAACACATCCAATATATTTTCAGTTCGTGTCCCATATTTCAGATTGTCAAGACGATTGTCTGTCGGGTCTCCGTTAAGGTGCCGTACCTCCATACCTTCGGGTGGCTCTCCTACAAAAGCTTTCATAACAAGCTGATGCACAGGGACTCCTGACTCGCCATGTCCTAAAACTACATATAAGTGCCCTGATTTTACAGGACCTGGTCGCAGGATTCGTTCGTGAACCGTTCTGAAAAATTCTTTTCCAGAATACCAGTTGACCGACCTCACTTTACGTTCAAGACTTTTTACACGCCCCATATTACTGACTTGATACCTTCCTTCGTAACCCGGCACATCTTTCCATATCTCTTTCATTGACCTCACCGCCTTCATTTTTTATGTAAATGGGAGAAATTTTCTCCCACATGAACAATTACGAAAGATAGTCCGGCATATCGCCGTCAAGCGTATCTTCCTCGCCATCAATTTCCTCAAAATCCGCTGATGCAGACGGTCTACCTGCCAGTCTTTCACCGTGTTTGACAAGCTGAATGTTCTGAAGCCCTGCGGCGATGCCCTTGTTTCCGGATGCCGCAAAGCTGTAAAAGTTTACAGAGACATTGCAGTAGTCGCCGCTGCCGCACTCCATCGGATCAAGGATCGGCTGCACATGGCGGTCAACGATCTGCGGCGCATCCTTGCTTGTTGCATTGAAATAGAAGTGACCGGAATAGTTTTCATCGTCCGGGCGGTCAATGTCTCCATCATGCAGGGGCAGCTTGAGATTTGTAGGAATTTTACCATTCCACTTCTTGCTCTTGGCAGCCTCCTTTGCCGCTTCGATCGCCTTTTCAATTTTGGAAAGTGCCGCCTTGTCGTCCTTCGGGATCAGCAGGGAGACGGAATATTTTTCGTCACTGCCATTGATGGATCTTGCCTGCCAGATGTTCGCAAAAGAAATGCGACAGGGAACGACAACTTTTGTCGGATAAGAATTGTTAGCCATAAGATTACCTCCATAAATTATTCATTATCTGGGAGAACTGAAAATTCCTGAACGGGTGTCGTGAGATCAACCGGTTCTCGTGGGTCGCCTTCCGGAACGAGTGCCAATTTTCCGGGCGGTTTTGCAACATATTGTCCGAGCAGCTCGTTGAATTTTTTCTTGCCCATCATCTTTTCAAATTCTGTTAAGCTGATGAGCGATTGCTTGTAAAGATCAGTGTAGCCGTTGGCAACAGCGGTATCGACCACAGCTTTTGTGTCTGTGAAAACTCGCTTGCTCCTGCCTTCGACTACCTTGTAACCGGGAATGGCAACGCCGTGATTGATCGCTTCACTGCTTACAAATGCAAATACTGCCTCAATCCAAGAAGAAATTCTATTTAATGTGGGCAGTATTTCTGCCAATTCAGACAATGGTATCAGTCCCGGCTGTTTGAAAACGGCAGTTTGTGTATCTGCTTCATAGGGTGCAGTCATATCACTTTCTTGTGTTTCATCAGATAAAGCACCTGCATCGAGGTCAAGAAAATCTTCACGGCACAGTGCCAGTGCTTCATCGGCGCACGCCTTGCACACAGGCTTTGCACGGCAAAAGCGACACCAGTCGCCCGGCTTTTGTTCACCCTTACCCTCGTAGGCAAGTTTCGCAATAGGCTTGATACTTTCGCCCCATTCTTCAAGCTCCTGCCTGCTGCATTCAAAAGTAGAAATATTGTCAAGACGTGGCTGAATGATGCTCATGCGGACTCGTTCGATGTCATAAATAAAGCCATAGGCGGCTAAACCTCCGAGTGCATAGAGCATCATCTGACTGTTATGGTCTGCATCCACAAACACGCCTTTGCCCGTCTTGAAATCACATACATGAAGCAACCCTCTGCCGTTCTCGTCCTTGCCAATAATAAGCATATCCGCAGTACCAAATCCGGAGGGGGCGATGTGACTGTAGTTTACACGCTCCTCCACGAATGCAAGCGGTTCACAGCCGTTTTCTTTCATTTTTTCGATGATCGAGATGACGAATTCTGCATACACATCTGTGATCTGCTCGATTTCCTCCGAGTCGTATTCCTCGGATTGAGGGCGTTTCACACGTTCATGCAGATATTTACGGACTTTGTACTCGCATACCTCGTGGGCAAATGTACCCTCGGCAGCATACACAGAGGATTC
>CANRFV010000118.1 GCA_947629985.1 uncultured Clostridia bacterium
CCACGGCAGACACGGTCTGTCTCACAGCAGGCGATCAATGTAGAACCGCTGCCGAGAAACGGATCAAGGACAATGCCATTTGTCATGGTGCTGTTTTTGATGGGATATGCCATCAGTGTGACCGGCTTTGTTGTCGGATGATCGGGACTGCTTTTGGGCTTGTCATATTCCCAGACAGTGGTCTGCTTGCGGTCTGCATACCATTGGTGCTTGCCTTTTTGTTTCCAGCCGAATAAGCACGGTTCATGGATCCACTGGTAGGGACTTCTGCCGAGAACAAGAGAATTCTTTTTCCAGATACAACAACCGGAAAGATAAAATCCTACATCTTTGAACGCCTTCCGGAAATTGAGCCCCTCCGTATCGGCGTGCCATACATAGATGCTGCCGTCATCGGCAAGATTATCAAACATACACTTGTAAGCGGCAAGCAGGAAATTATAAAAATCGCTGTCGCTCATGTTGTCGTTCATAATTTTTCCGGCAGTCTCCTCAACATCGACGTTGTACGGGGGATCGGTCAGGACAAGATTTGCTTTTTGGTTGTCCATAAGACTTTCATAGGTTTCAGGCTTGGTACTGTCACCGCATATGACACGATGCCGCCCAAGATTCCAGACGTCACCGGGTTTTGAGAATGTCGGCTTTTGCAGTTCTTCCTCCACGTCAAAGCTATCTTCTTTGACCTGCTTATCGTGAACCTGATTGAAGAGCTGTTCAATTTCCGGCGGGTCAAAGCCTGTCTTGCCGAGATCATAATCAAGCTCCTTCAGATTGTCCATGAGGTCTGCAAGTTTTTGAGTATCCCAATCACCGCTTACCTTATTCATAGCAACATTGAGAGCCTTTTCATCGGCATCATTCAATTCAACCACAACACATTCCACTTCTGTTTCACCGATATCCTTCAGTACAGAAAGACGCTGATGTCCCGAAATGACCGTGTTGTTGTTAGCGATATTGACAACAATCAGTTCAACATAGCCAAACTCGGTAATAGAGCGTTTAAGTTTTTCAAACTCAGGATCGCCGGGTTTTAATGTCTTCCTCGGATTATATTTTGCCGGATTCAATTCCGACAGCTTAAATTTTCGGATATTCATATCTTTCATAGGCAATGCACCCTTTCTCTAACCAGAAGCTGCATGATAAACCAGTCTGGTATGATTATTTATATTTGCTTTTGTGTTTTTCAACGGTAATATGGCAACCGGTACAAAGAAAAAAGATTTTTAGGGGTTAAGTTATCGCAGCATTTAACGAAAATTGTTCTTCTGTCATAAAATTCGAATAAACACTCCTTTTTTTATCATATGGCTATTACACATAATACATTTTTAATCCTACAAACTGTTGCATCTTCTTTCGATTCGATTTGTACGGCTTATGGTTCTTAAGCATATCTTGTTCTGTTCTTCTTGTAAATTCAAGACCATATTGGCTTTTTAGGTATTCTTTAAGAAGTTTCAGTGATTCAAATTCAATCTTTTTTCCCTTAAACTCTAAGACACACTTTTTCTGGTTTTTTGCTGACCGTTTGGCAATCATTTCAGGATGCATCTTAGCATAATCCTGTAAAATCAAACTTTGTTTATACCTCTTTTCATCGGTCCACGCACGTTTTACAATCTCTGATTGTTTTTTGCGTTCTTCTGGATCTTGATATTTTTTTCGCATTCTTTCTCCAGTTTTTCGCCTAAAGTTATCCGATCTGGCGCGTGCGGTATTGATCATAGTCATTTTATCGATAAATTCTTTTTTACGATCTGGAGGCATATGAGATATTACATCCCCTCCAGATTGTCCTCCATTATGAATATTTGCCTTTGCCATACCAATTGAGCGATAATGCTTGATCAGTTCTATTTCCCGTAATCTTGCTGCTTCAACCGTCATATCGCTTTCTACTATTGCACACAAGCATTCGTTATTGTCGTAAAACGAATGAAAGTAGTCGGTTCTTTTCTTTAAGGTCTTATACCGATTTCCGTGCCCATGTCCTACATAAAAAACAACGCCTGTCGTTTTTATATACCAGATATACACATAATACATTCAGCATCATCTACCTCAGATTGTGAAATATAAAAAGCACGGTTTAACCGTGCTTTACTCTATCACTGACCTCAACTCTCTTGGCGTTATTGAAACGATCAAGCGTACCCACAAGATAGCCGGTGATTCGTCGTATTCTCTCAAATGGGATGGTTTCATACTCATAGCACAGATCAACATAATCGCCATCGAGTTTGATTTCGAGTGTCTTTATAACTTTGTCAGGATTTTTGTGTTTAATATATTTCACATACTCCTGCTGTTCACTTTCTGTCATATCTCCACCAACAATTGATATTTTCATTGGCTCACTCCTTTCTGTTCATGGAGCAGTCTGTATTCGCTGTAGTGCCGTGCAAGTTTGTAAGCGTCGGCGTGATCCAGTTCATCGATCACCATGTCCTGAATTTCCTCGACATGGACAGGGCGGGCAAGGGACTGACAGCGTTTTTCTACATTGCCGACAATAAAGTCTATAGTTGTCTCGCTGACCTTTTCAGCTACCTCATTATTCGCTGCCGTAATAGCGGCTCTAATTTTTTCACAGTTATATGGGACTTCTCTGCCATCCCGTTTCATGATCTTCATGGCTCATCCATCATCTCCTTCTCTGATTCTGTCAGCAAGTCCTGACAGCTTTTTCCTATATGCTTTTTGATTTGCCTGTCTAAAATCGCAAGGATCGCTGCCTGTTCATCGTCTGTTAATTCAATTTCGTAAAGATTCTCATTGTCCTCTGAATCCGAGTTGACCACCACAAAAGTGATACAGTTGTCAAGATGTACGTCCACATCATTTGGCAGTTTGGAAATTCCAATGTAGAAATCGTACCAGCTGTCAGTGTCAACATCATCGGTGCGACCTTTTCTTGGATGCATCGGGAAGTAACCTTTTTCCATACGAATTCTATCAGCGATCTCCACGAGGGCATCTGTTGCAGACAGCATAAATTCTACAGTCGGGAATCGACAGGGATAGGAATCATAAACCTGATCGCTGCCGTAGATGATCTCCGCACCAAAGTCAATGAAAATAGCTTTACGTAGAAATTGTTCTGTCATGTTACACCTCCCTGTTTTTCTCTCGGTAAAATCGTGTCC
>CANRFV010000119.1 GCA_947629985.1 uncultured Clostridia bacterium
GCCCTTTTCCAACAGTACAGGTTCCTCCAGTTCCGCAGAATCATCATTTTCCATAATTCCCTTATGGCGGAACCGTCCCTTTTCCTTTTTCACCCGGTCATCCGGCCTGTCCTTTGCACGGGTAAGGTCTAAACTGTCATCTGCCCTCCGGGGCAATATCATCTGCCCGCTGCGTTTCCTGCCGGCACGGACAGCCGTGTGGTCGTGGAGGTTTTCTTCCATAAGCCCTTCACGGCTCATTTTTATGGCCGTTTTATCCCGCGCCCGGTATCTCTGCTTTTGCATCGGATAAATCCCCCTCTCCTTCTGTCCGTTTCGCAACCACGACCATACGCCCGTTTTTCTGGGAATACTCGCAGGTACACAGAGTCAGCAGCTTATCCCCATATTCAGCTGAAAGGCCGGTATCATAAAGCGACCGCTCCTTGACGGCATGGACAAACTCCTGATAGTCCTGCCGGTTTTCCGCCCTGCTGAACGTATAAAACATAAAGTCATTCCCGGTATAGACCGGCGCGGTAAACGCGGCGATCACCCGGTAAGTGCTGTTTTCATACAGGGAATGGAACGAGATGAGCGGATGTTCCCGGCAGAAATCCTCCGTTTTGTACCCTTCAAGCGCGGCGAACATCCTTCCGCTGTTCATGTGGTGCCCGTAAATAATCAGGTTGTCGCTTTCCTGCGGATCGCAGATCTCAGAAAGGTACAGGCAGCCGTTGTCGTTATACTCACCATTAAAATCCCGTTTCAAGTAATAGTTTTCGTCCTCCGGACGGTACATGACCGGATAATCAACCGCAGTATCCGGGATTGTCAGCCACCCGATGCAGTCCGGATTTTCTTCATGGAGCGCAAGCACCCCGGCGTCCACGACAAAAGGCACAGGCTCCGCCGTCTGGGAGTCGTCCCTGTCCGGCTCCTGCGCCACATTTTCTTCCGAATACAATCCTTTCAGTTCCTCCTGCAGCGTTTCATCGCTTTTATCTAACAGGTAAATTTCATACAGGACGTACCCGCTGAGCAGAGAAAGTGCGACAGAACAGGCAAGCAGGAACCCAAGCCACGGCCTCATGCTTTCCCCCTTTTTGCCGGATCAAAGTCCCGGAAGTCATGGACAGCCCGGAAAAACCACTTATTGTTCACCCATTGCTGCAGCCTGCGCGTCTCCGGCGGTGCCGTCTGCTTTTCATAAACCATTACATAAGGATCATATCCCATGTCCCGCAGGGTATAGATCCGGTACAAATCCTGCTCCTGTGTGCTGCCAAAATTGGTAAGCACATACACACGGCGCTTCCGGAAATCCTTTACTGCCGTAAGCTGCGAAAACCGTTCAAAATACTTTGTCAGGTCATCTTCGGGATTGTCCCATGCAAAATGGAGCATCTTTGTCTTTACCCGGTTCAGGGCATCCACTTTCTCCGGCGTAATGAGCCGTATGTCCAGTCCCTGCGTGAAATCGACACATGCCCCGCTGTCTGCGAGCTGCCCTAAGAGCCGCTTCCAGTCCGGGCAGGCGAGCAGGTTTGCGTCAAGCAGCTTGATCTCTTTCTGCCCGTCCCAGAACTCGGACAGATCCGCAACTGACACAGCCTTCCTTCCCTCTTTCTCCCCTACAATGCAGAATCCGCAGCCCCGTGGACAGCCGCGCGACAAAAAGCCGTAGGCCGTACCCTGAAACTGCGGATATAAGGAATAGTCCGGGAAAGTATGCTCCACATCATCCGGGAGGCGGTTATCAAGCCCATACCCTGTTCCGCCTTTTATGATCTCATCCGCATGGACTTCCCCTGCAAAATCCCTGGAATAGCTGTCCGTGAACACGCGGCTCATATAAACCAGGTCATACTTTTTCCTTCCGTCATACCACCCTACTTCATCACCGCGATTTTTGTGGTATGCGGAAAGCTTCATCAGGCACAGGTTCGGCCACCTGTGCCCGTCCACATCAATCAGTCCTATCTTCATGTCTTCCCCTCCTTCTTACCTGTCTCCATCTCGGACGGCTTCGTGGTCATCAGCTTATACAGCCGCAGTGATTTATCAAACTTATCCTTGAACGGGATAATAATGCTGCCGTAAAAGATCAGCCCCTCGCCCTCCCCGCTGTTCGTCACATAGGAAAGCTGATGCGGTGAGATGTTGAGCTGTTTCGCCAGAATCTGCCGGTCGCCGGCTGCCTGGTTCAGCATATAGATAAAGTCGCTGTTCTCGAAAATGTTCTCGATCTCCCGGCTTGCAAGCAGGTCTTTGATGTTCTGCGTAATGCCGGTCGGGATTCCTCCCCATTTTCTGAAACGCTTCCAGATCTCCACGGAATAAGCCGCCGTCTGTTCTTCCTTCAGCAGAAGATGAAATTCGTCAATGTAGTACCTGGTAGCCTTATGCGCCGCCCGGTTGACGGTCACACGGTTCCACACCTGGTCCTGCACGATCAGCATCCCCAGCTTCTTTAGCTGTTTCCCCAAATCCTTGATGTCAAAACAGACGATCCTGTTATTCAGCTCCACGTTCGTCTGGTGGTTGAAAACTTTCAGCGAACCGTTTACGTAGATCTCCAGTGCCGTGGCTAAACGCTGCGCCTCCGGCTCCTCCTGCTTCCTCAGCAGCTCATACAGGTCTCCCAAAACCGGCATATTCTCCGGGGACGGATGCTGCAGGAATCCCTGGTACACAAGGCGCACACAGCGGTCAATGATCGTTTTCTCTACCGGTTCAAGCCCGTTCTTGCCGCTCACGATCAGCTCGCACAGGGACAAAATGAAATCGGATTTTAAGGAAAGAGGATCATCGTCCTCCGAGTAGTTCAGGTTAATGTCCATCGGATTTATGAAATCTTTGCTCGTCGGGGAGATTGAAATAACCTGGCCGCCGAGCGCATGGACAAGCGGGTAATACTCCCCCTCCGGATCGCCGATAATGATGTCGTCCCTTGTGGCAAAAAAGGCGTTCGTGATCTCCCGTTTCGCCGAGAATGACTTGCCGGAACCCGGCGTACCAAGTATCAGCCCGTTTGGATTTTTCAGCTTCTTGCGGTCAACCATGATCATGTTGTTGGACAGCGCGTTCAGACCGTAATACAACGACTCCCCTCCCATGAACAGCTCCTGTGTGGTAAACGGCACGAAGATCGCCGTAGAGGTTGTGGTCAGCGC
>CANRFV010000120.1 GCA_947629985.1 uncultured Clostridia bacterium
AAAACTCTGCTGCTGTCATGCCTGAGCTTTCTGATGCATTCCGTCAGATCTATGCAGCCGTTGGTAATAAATCGGAGGAGCTTTTACGTTCATTTCTGCAAGCAATATCTCCAACGGATGTGTCAGAACAGGTCATCTCCGGTGAGGATAAGGCACAAAAGACGGAAGTGCAGGATCTGTCTCCATTGGGGACAGAACCGGCGAACGAGCCATCTGCTGTCAACAGTGAAAATGCAAAGCATGATGCTGCCTTTGAGACAGAAGGGAAACCCGACAGCCTTGAATTTCATTTTGGTGAAGAAAAGGACAGCGAGTGGTTCACGGAAAGCGATCTGTTGTATGACTTTGTGCAGGAAAATCCAAATTGCAGTTTTGCTCTCGGCAATGCAATTCTGCAATATCTGGACGAAAAGCAGCACTTGGAGCGCAATATACCTGAGCTGAAAGCAGGATGGTACAAAAAGACCGATTTCAGCATTACCGCTGTCATCAACGGTGAAGAGTTCAATTATGACGGTCGTTTCGACATTGGTGACGGCAAGGGTACGGGCGGTGGTTCTCTAATCGACCATATCCGTGCCTACAATGAGGGTATCCTTGGCTATACACAGCATCCGTTCAATCAACCGGAATACAAGGAAAGAGCGCAGAGAACGCTTGATATTTTTGTTCCTTTCCTCGAAGCACATTCAGAGCTGACCGCAGAAGAACAGCGTATTTTCGAGGATTTCAAGGCGAAAAATCCGATACGCACTATTGATGATGCGGAAAAGGAACAGGGTACTTTCAAAATCTATCAGCTTCCAAGCGATGAGAAGTATCACGGTATCCGCTTTGAGAGCAGAGAACAGCTTGAAAAAGACGGTGTTCAGCTTGATCATGAGGATTATGAGCTTGTGTATGAGGGCGTGGTCGGAGAGTTCAGGGGAAATGCTACTCTTGAATCAATTTATACGCAATTCAATGCAAATCACCCCGAAGATTTTCGTGGTCATTCTCTTTCTGTAAGCGATGTAGTGGTTATTGACATTGACGGAAAACAGACGGCGTATTACTGTGACATAACAGGATTTGTAGAAATGCCTGAGTTTTTCCGTGAAAAGGAAATTGTACAGGAAAAGGCTGTGATTTCCGATGAGCAAGAAATATCCCCATTGGGGACAAAGGACAATGGTGTATCAGAGGAGCATGAAGATCCGATCGGTGCTGCTGATGAACTAAGAAAGATCTATCACGATGGAAAAACAGCTTTTTACTGCTTTACCGATCAGAATAGTCAATTGAATCTCAATACGCTCCCGTTGATCACAGAGAAGTCAGAGCAGTATCTGATCGCAGCCGGTTCTTGTATTTTGAGTGATGAATTTATGCAGGAGCATCACATCACTTTCCTGAAATATGGCAGAGACTTAGCGTATCAGGAAGATGCAGACCATATGCTGCAAGCAATGCGTGATGCTGTATCGAGAGTAAATGAACGTTTTACAAAGCTGTCAGAAGAAGAGAAACAGTTTATTGAATCGTATCCCAATGCGTTTATCTCTGAACCTTATGATACCCCTTGGGGAGCAGTACAAAGCTGCCATGAGATAGCAAAAGGCGTTTTTGAAGTCTCGACAGCAGGACATGGCGGTATCATGATCCGTGAAGAATTGGCAGAACATATGCTTTCTCCGGAAGCTTTGAAGATCGGCTTTGTTGAAAATGGCTATCATTGCTATGAAGAAGATGCCGATGCACAAGTACCGCTGCGTGAATTGTTTGACAAAGGTATTGTCGATATTCAGCAATATGTTTCTGAAAAGTATGTCAGATCCTATGAGGAGATCGGGGAATGGCTCAATACTACGATCAATGATTCGATCTCAGTATGTCATCCGGATTACTGGACAGCACATGAAAATGCAGAAAAGAGTATAGAAACGCCCACTTCATCCCGTCCCACAATTACCTGTGAATGGAGCGAAAGTGATGTGTTTGAGGATGGAAAGACATATAGCGTGGCAGAATTTGATAGCCTGATGAAAGAAGCGGACAAGAAACGGCATGACGGTTGGCAGAAGGGACTTGAAACATATGGCAGTGATGAAGCATGGAGAGAGCAGGACGAAGAAGGCTATTTCCAGTATTTAGGCTATGACAAGACAAAATTTACTGTAAATATGCCGGATGGTACATCTATTACAGAGCGACAGGATATTGGTGATGGCTATGGCGGTGTAATAGATTTTCTGAGACGTTTCGGCTACGAACAGGCAGCAGACGTTTTAGAGAATGACATCGTAACACATCCGACTGAGCTTCCGGTAAGTGAAGAAACAGAACCGCAGGAGCATTTCACGATCACAGACGATGCCCTTGGTGAGGGCGGTCAAAAGGCGAAATTCAATGCCAATATCGCTGCGATCCAGACGTTGAAACAGCTTGAAAAGGAGAACCGTCCTGCAACAGCAGAAGAAAAAGAAATTCTTTCACGCTATGTTGGTTGGGGTGGTTTAGCACCTGTTTTCGAGGAAAATAATCCCCGATGGACAGACGAACACAAAATTCTGACGGAACTGCTGACAGCGGAGGAATACCGCTCTGCACGTTCCTCCACACTGGATGCGTTTTACACCACGCCCGTTGTTATTGACAGCATTTTTGAAGCTTTGCAGAATTTCGGTTTCGAGGGCGGTAACGTCTTAGAACCGGCTTGCGGTGTCGGAAACTTTTTCGGACGTATGCCGGAAGAGATCAAGAATAATTCCAAGCTGTATGGTGTCGAGATCGACAGTATTTCAGGGCGTATTGCAAAGGCTATTTATCCCGATGCAGATATTCAGATCAAGGGCTTTGAGAAAAATGAATTTCAAAACGGCTGCTTTGATGTTGCTGTCGGTAATGTGCCGTTTGGTGAATTGGGATTTAAGGATACCGTTCACGGTGCGACAAAACTTCATGATTATTTCTTTTTGGAGACACTCGACAAGGTAAAGGCGGGCGGTGTGGTAGCATTTATCACATCAGCCGGAACATTGGATAAACGGGATGAAACCGTCAGAAAAGCTCTTGCAGAGCAAGCAGATCTCATCGGTGCGATCCGTCTGCCCGGCGGTAAAAATGGTGCATTCAAAAGCAATGCCGG
>CANRFV010000121.1 GCA_947629985.1 uncultured Clostridia bacterium
TGTGCCACCGCATTTTTTTGATGCTGCATCAACTGGATTTCCGGCGTCATACCGACAAAACGGATATGGGAGCCATCGTACTCACGGGGGCGGACGCTGTTAAACAGTTCGTTATAGGTCTTACACAAATCCTCCCGTCTGTCCATATCGCGGAAAATCCATTCCTTAAACGCCTCCCGGATCATCTCCTGCTTTTGCTGCGCCAGCATGGTCTCTTTTTTATTGAGTACCCGCCTCTCTGCGCCATCTGCATCCTTCACCGTATCATAGATTTTAGTATCCTTTAAATTCAGGGCATCCTCCAGCAGCTTGTATCCATTTGCCCTTGCTGTTCCGTAAGTCGATGTTACAAGTGCATTTCCATAAGTATCCCGCGTCTTCCCGGAAATGTTCCATTGCCCATTGACGGCGGCATACCGTACCTGAATCTCCTTCTCCAGCAGATACCACGGCGTCTGAAACAGTTCTCCCATAAACTGCTGTATATATTCCGGCCTCACCCAGGTTGCGCCAAGCCGGACCTCGATCTCCGAAGCATCCAATTCCTTTGGCTGTACCTTCTCCAGATACTCCACGTTTATGGCATAATCCGGATTATTTTCCGCAAACTGCCTTGCCACCCGAAGCTTCTCCCGGACATTGCCGGATAAATACGCATCGGATGTCTCATAAAGATCTGTCAGGGGATTTTTGAAAATCACGCCCCGCAGTTCCTCAATGATCTCTTCCTCGTTTTTCCCCGTCAGCTGTGCCATATAGGGCAGATCCACCCCGGCTTTCTCTCCAATAGACAAGGCCAATGCTTCACTGGCTGTATCCACAGAGGTGATCGGCTCTGCCCTTCGGATGGTACGTTTCGAGAAAATGTCGGCTTTCCTCTCAAGCTTCCCGTCTTCGTCCAACACTTCCAGAGAAGCTAACAGGCAGTAGCTGGAATCCTGCTGAAAAGCCCGGCGGTTGGCGTTGCTGCTGATGATGCCATACTGCGCCGTAAAACGGTCATATTGATCCGTCAGCTCCCGCTGAAGGAGCGCCACTTCCGCATCGCTGCCGTTGGCCATCTGGATATCTAACAGTTTCTGTACCGTATCACGGATTTCGATCATGCCAAGAATACGCTCTGTCGTTGCCGCAGGAAGCTCCATCCGGTGCATCCGTGAATTTTCCCGATAATAAACATTGCCATCCACATTGGTATAACTAAAATTCTTCACAGACGGATCGGCAGGAATCATCCTGTCTGCCTCATCTTCCAGCTCAGAGTCCGTAAGTTCCACTTCCTCGATAGTGGCTTTCAGATGGCGGATCGCCTCATGAAGCTGGTCTGCAAGATTGGCTCCCTCAATGGGCTTTACGGTTACTTCCTGTTTCCCATACTGCGTACTTTCTGTAGAAAATTCACCCAGCACCATCTCCGGATGCCGGACAAAATATTCGTTGATATGGTATCCTTCCGGCGTCGTACCCAAGTGTACCCATTCCGGCTCGGTAAGCGCTGCCCGGTCGCGCTTTTGAAAGAAAAGGATGTCCGCCACCACGCCGGTATTTGCATTTTTAAGGAAAGCATTGTTCGGGAGCCGGATCGCGCCGATCAGATCGGCCCGGTTTGCCAGATACTGGCGTACCGATTCGTTCTGCTTATCCATCGTGCCAGCCGACGTCACCACGGCCACCACGCCGCCAGGTCTCGTCAAGTCAAGGGAGCGGGCAATAAAGTAGTCGTGGATCAAAAAATTATAACGGTCATATTTCCGGTCATTCACCTTATACTGGCCAAAAGGGACGTTGCCGATCACGCAATCGAAAAAGCTGTCCGGAAATTCGGTTGTTTCAAATCCCTGGACAGCAATCTGGTTTTTCTGATAGAGTTGTCTGGCGATCCTTCCGGATATGGAATCCAGCTCTACGCCGTACATTTTAAGTCCTTCCATGGAATCCGGTACCAGTCCCATGAAATTTCCAACACCACAAGAGGGTTCCAGCACATTTCCGGAAGATAATCCCATATTGCCAAGCGCCTCATACATGGCTTTAATGACGGTGGGGGAAGTGTAAAAAGCATTCAGTGTAGATGCCCGTGCCTCCCGGTATTCCTCCGGCGTCAGCGCCGCCTTCACTTCTGCAAATTCTCCCGACCATTCCTGGCTCTCCGGATCAAACGCTTTGGGTATGCCGCCCCAGCCCACGAAACGGGACAGCACCTCCTGTTCCTCCGCTGTTGCCCGCCTTCCTTCCTTTTCCAGATTTTTCAGCAGATAGATCGCGTCCATATTCGCCCGGAATTTCGCCTTCGGTCCGCCTGCGCCCAGGTCATCGTCAGAGATACGGAAATTGATCGGTTCCTGCTCTGTTTCCCGTTCCTTCTCCTTTGGCGTCAGGTCGATCACGATGTGGCGCATTGGGGGAATGGTTTCGTCCGGCGCTTCTTCCCCGCCGCTTTCCAGAACCTCTTCCAGCGGCAGATGATTGGCTATCCGCAGGTCATTCACAGCGTCTATGCTCAACTCATTTTTCGTTATGAAATCAAACACATCGTGGAAAGAAGCCCTCGTGTACGCTTCCATCCTTCCCTGGATGTCGGCGATCAGCTGCATCTGTTCCGGCGAAAACGATGGATTGCACAGCGGCTCCAGATCATACCCTTTCTCCGCAGCATCGTAAATGACATCCATCTGTTCCGGCGAATAGTCCTCATAAGCCGTTCCGGTCGCTTCCAGGGCTTCAAAAACATGTGCCTCAACTTCCGGCCGGGAAATGATACGGCCTGGCTCTTCCTCTTCCAGAAAAGACCGGACAAATTCCACCGGTTCTTCACGGAAAATCGGATAGCGCGCCTGCCGGAGCATGGTCATATCCTGCAGGCTGGCCGTTCCCTTTGCATAGTCTACGCTGTCGATACGGAACTCGCGCCCGTCCATATGGACCGTCGCGCCAATCGGAAGATAGTCTTTTCCAAGAAGATACTTTGTCTGTCCATGGCTTCCGTCCTCATTTTCTCCGGCAAGATACACGTCCTCGCCACGGCTCCACAGTTTTTTGGCCCTTTCCACCCATTGCTCCGTCCGAAAACCGGTAACTGCCACCTTTCCGCCCGGTATTTCTTTTTCCAGCAGATGGGT
>CANRFV010000122.1 GCA_947629985.1 uncultured Clostridia bacterium
TCTCCCTTGCTCTGTTCAAGCTGTTCCGTGTAGACAGCAATGGCATTGTTGACGAATTCGTTCATGCTCATGCCGAACGATGCAGCAAATTCACGGAGTGCTGAACGCTGCCCTTTCGGAACATAGAAACTGACGGAATCATATGTCCGGTCACGGTAAGCTGTGTTGATCTGACTTCTTGTCAGTCGGCAATCAGGGCATACGCCCCTGCGATTTGTCTTGCTCTCATAGGCATTGCCGCAGCGAGTGCATAAAACGATATACATGAGAAATGCTCCTTTCAAAATGTAATGCTTGTATACATTATATCACAGCGGCAGTAAAATGTCAAGGAGGAATTGAAAAATGAATTTTTTGTGAACTTTTGGAAAGAGCTATTGACAACCGGGGAGAAGTGTGATAAAATGAAAACCGTAAGATGTAATGCAAGCATTGTATTATATGGATAAGAGCTAAAAAGCAGAAAGGAGGTACAGACGAAAAAGAAGCCCGGCTGCTTCATCACACACACCGGACTTCTTCCAATACAAACCACAGGGCTTGCACTTCTATTATAACACGATCCCCGGATGAATGCAAGCCCGGAAAGGAAATTTTTATGATGGAAATTTTTGTGGTGTGCATCTACGCCGCACTGGGTATCGGTTGGTATCGCCATCAGAAGAAAGAACATCGTTCTGATGCACAGGCAGAGGATACCCTTCTGTTTCAGGAATTGCAGCAAAGGGAAGCCCGGCTGCACAGAGATACAGAACGCCTACAGCAGATCGAGCAGCTTATCACTGATCTGGAAATCTGTGATCCGGATGTATTGGAAAAGCCGATTCAGATGCAGTGGTCGAGTGCGAACGGGCAGAACAGAAGCTATTGTTTCTGGATGGATGGCGGACACAGCACACAGCAGATGCTGCAAACTGCCTATGAGGAACGGCTGACACTCCGCACTTCCCTGCTCGAACAGATCAACGAAATGTATGACACCGTTGTAACGCAAAGCGTAACGGAAAGGTGCGTTTCCGCAGAAGGGGAGGGGTGATCTATGGAAGATGTGAAACGCTGCCAGATGTGCGGCAAAGTGATCTCCGTTGCAGAGGAAACAGATTATTACCGGCATATCCGCATCAAGTATTGTGACTACTGCCGTGACACTGCTGTCAGACTGCAAACCGCTGCTCGTGTTGCAAGACTTCGGGAACGCAAAAAACAAAAGGATGCTCTGCGTGATGAGCAGCTGCATCTGCTCGTACAGGAAAACGAGCTGCTCCGGGAACGTGTTATGCAGCTCAGAGAAGAAACAGGATACAAGATCTCTGAGCCATCTCGCAATCACAATTACAGAAAGGATGATTTCTTATGTTGAATCAGATCATGTTGATGGGAAACCTTGTCGCAGATCCGGAACTGCGGACAACAGCAGCCGGTGTGCCTTGCTGCCGTTTTCGGATCGCAGTCAGCCGTCCTAAAGCAAAGGACAGCAGTGCAGGATCAGAAGCAGATTTCTTTCACTGTGTTGCATGGAATGCACAGGCAGAAGTAGCAGCAAAATGGCTGCGCAAGGGAAAGCAGATCATGCTTGTCGGTTCTTTGCGGAACAATTATTACACAGATGCGGATGGTGTAAAGCACTATTCGGAACAGGTCGTAGTCAAAGAACTGTATTTTACGGGTACAAAGCAGCAGAATGAAGAAGAGCTGCAAGATGTACCGTTCTAAGAAAGGAGAAGCATAAATGGGAAACATCATCGCAATCTGTAATCAAAAAGGCGGTGTTGCCAAGACAACCACGGCATTTAATCTGGGGGCTGCATTGGCATTGAACAAAGGCAAGAAAGTGTTGCTGATCGATGCAGATCCACAGGCGAATCTTTCCGAATATCTCCGCTTTGAGGAAGATCCACTCCCGACACTATCCTATCTGATCGCCGATGTTGCACAGAACACACTGATCTCAGCGGAGACAGTAGGCAGATGTATCCGTCATCACAAGATGACCGGTCTGTACTATATTCCTGCTGCCATTGATCTTGCAAATGCGGAAACGATCATGGCAACAGCTCTTTCAAGAGAAACCATCCTGAAACGGATCCTGATGCCGGAAATTACAAAAGACTTTGATTACATCCTGATCGACTGTCTGCCGTCATTGGGGAGCTTGCTGATCAATGCACTGACAGCAGCAGACAACATGATAATTCCGGTGCAGACACAGAAATTTTCAATTGATGGTTTGAACGCTCTTTACTCGCTGTATTTACAGATACGCTCCACCATCAATCCTGCATTGCATCTGACAGGCATTCTTGCCACAATGGCAGATCATACTGTTGTAACAAGAACAGCATTGCAGACACTTTCGGCAGACTATGGGGAAGTACTGTTCCGGACGGTCATCCATAAGTCGGTCGATGCTGCAAAGTCCTCGGAAAGCGGCATTGCACTCTGCACCTATCGGAACAGGTTGGGAGAGGAATACATTGCACTTGCAGACGAATTGGATGCTTTACTGGTGCAGCAGCAGGAATTGAAATTATCCCCAGTGGGGACAAACTGAAAGGAAATGCGTTATGAAAAAACTTGAAATGGCAGCACGTCTGTTAGGCGTTGCTCCGGATGCGCTGAAAGCATTTCCGGAGAATGTACAGAATGCAATGGACACTGTAATGGATATGATGGAGATCCATGATCTGGAAAGTGCAATGGCAGCATATGACGAACTGGAAAAGATCTGGAGAAATGCGATCCGGGAGGAAATGCTGCATGAAGTATCAGATGCTGCTCATCTGCCGGAAACCATGTTGGATGCACTTCCGGAAGCCCTCAGAAACCGGGTTTTCCTGAATTATGCGGCAAGCGGAAATCTTGAAAAAGCCGTTGAAGAAGTGACGGTCATTTCAAAATTGCCGGATGTAGCAGAACGTTTGCAGACCACGCCGGAAAGTTTGTATGAAAAATCATTCAAGGAGCAAAAACAGCTCTGCTATCAGCATCTGCGCTCGTTTTTTGAAGCTGATGCTCTGGATAAGGCTTGCCGGATGTCCAATCTGACGATGGAATTTATTCAGGAACATGGCATCAAAGATCAGGTAGTGGATATTATGGGACGGTACGACCG
>CANRFV010000123.1 GCA_947629985.1 uncultured Clostridia bacterium
AAGTCGTTGCTCCGTATTTCTGCTGTACGATTAACATTTCCAGTGAACAATAAGTCGGTAGAAACATTGAGGGTATTTGCTATCCGCAGGAAAGTCTCCAGACGAGGAACTTTGAAACCCAATTCGATCTGGCGGAAATAGTTAGTAGACAGGCCGCATTTTTCAGCGGCGGTTTCCTGGGTCAGACCTTTAGCCAGTCGATATTTCTGGATATTTGCTCCGAGAACCTTTGCATCCACCACATAAACCCCTCCTTTACCGCTCTATCAGGTAAGATTGTTACCTTTTAGAAATTATAAAGAGAAAAAACACAGGAAAGAAGTTGCTATACGGGAATAATCATATCAAATAGAGAATTTGTCTGGTAAAATAGGTAGGCCGATAGTGTGAAAACGCAATCATTCTGGCAACGAGGGGAGGTGAGACACATGGAGACGAATAATCCGGAAGAGGAAAAGAAGCTGGATGGCATAAAGGAACTTCTGGATATGGAGGTTCCTGAGCCACAGAATCCGGTTGTCGTAGTGAGAAAGCCAAAAAAGAAGAAAAGGGGGAAAGGGAAACGAAAAGAATATGAAGTACAAGTCATTCCTGCGACCAAAGGCGTAGTTCCGCCTGGTGAGACGGCTCCGGTCAAACGTGTTGCTGCGTATTGTCGTGTAAGCACAGATGAAGAGGCACAGGCAACCAGTTTTGAACTTCAGGTGCAGCATTACACGGAATATATTGGAGCGCACGAAAGCTGGGTGTTGGCAGGTATATATGCTGACGAAGGAATCAGTGGTACGCAGGTAAAGCATCGGGAGCAATTCCAGAAGATGATTGAGGACTGTGAAGCCGGTTCTATTGATATGATCATCACAAAATCCATCAGCCGGTTCGCCCGGAATACGGTTGACTGCCTGACTACGATCCGTAAGTTGAAGGCGCTGAAAAATCCGGTGGAAATTTATTTTGAAAAGGAGCGGCTAAGTTCTCTGGATGAAAAAACGGATATGGTTCTCAATCTGATGGCATCCATCGCACAGGAAGAGTCCCGGAGCATTTCCGCAAATATCCGCTGGGCTATCAGAAACCGAATGAAAAACGGAACGCAGAAAGTCATTACCGCTGCACTTCTCGGATACGATACTGATGAAGATGGGAATATGGTCATTATCTCCCAAGAGGCCGAGATTGTCAGAACAATCTATAAGAGTTTCGTTCAGGGAGTTCATCCGAGCTTGATCGCCATCCGGCTAAACGGACTTGGCCTCAAAACGGTCTTTGGGAACAACTGGTCAAGCGGCTCTGTCAAGAATATCCTGCGGAACGAAAAGTATTGCGGGGATGTGCTGATGCAGAAGACGATCACTATTGACTATTTGAGCCATGCCAGTAAGGTAAACGAAGGCGAGGCAGAGCAGTATTACATCCCAGATCATCACGATCCAATCGTTAGCCGTGAGATTTGGGAGAAGGCTCAGAAATTGCTGGATAAGCAGAGCTGGCATAAATGGAAACGGCGGGAACAGCAGCGGCTGCTCCCTGTCCGAAGTGGCCTGCTTCAGGGATTTGTCTCGATCAACGCGGAATGGAGATCCGTATCTCTTACAAGATTGGTAAATGCATGTAGTAAGTGTACGCCGCAGCCATCTGACGCGGAGAAACAAAGAAACCAACAAGAATATAAAACAGAAGAAAGTGAGGAAAATATGATGGCAGAATTATCTATCCTGGAAGGGTTTGAAGTAGTAGAGCTGGAGCAGAGCAAAGGGGACTCCGTAATGACGCTCACAACAAGTAACCTAAAATTTAACAAAGCAACGGCTGTAGAGCTGGGGTATCCGGCTCATGTCGTGATGTATGTCAATGCAGCTACAAAGCAGGTGGCAATCCGTCCTTGCAAGGAGAATGCAAAAAATGCTGTGGCGTTCAGCAAAGACGAAAAGAAACAGACATATGCTGTTGTACTAAAAATCCCGGCGCTTCTGACAGCAGTGCGGAAATTGGCAGATGCAGAAGAGGGCGGACCGGCTATTTCATTCAGTGGAGAACTTTATCCTAATGAAAGGGTGATCATTTTTGATCTGACCCAAGGCAAGCCTGCGAAAACCAGAGGGAGAAGAAAAAAGGACGCAAAGAATAAATCTGATGCAGAAGGTGAGGCGGTCAAATTTGATCCTGAACCAGACAAGTAATATATGTATGTGAGTGTATCTTTTTCAACTCCTGATGAAATAATTGGGACAACTTTATGTTCTGTTAGGTGCAACTCTTAAAAAACTCGGCTGAAATAATAGCCATTAGCGGCTGGTCATTAAAAAGGAATGATCGGAAAACTAATGGCTATTTCTTTTTGCATCTTTTTGCGGAGATTCAGGCATCTTTTCAAGAAACATGGAGAAAGAAAATCCGGCAGGGATTTCTCAGAGCCGTTTTTTGACCTGCAACTATGGATTTCGCCGGTCTGCATCTTCGGATCTCCCCTTGGTCATCTATCCCGTGCAAACCTGCTTTCCGCCCTTCGGTGAGTGAAAAGCAGATTCTGAGGCAAAGATACAATTCCGATTATCAAAAGATGCACAGGCAAAATATAAAAGATGCAGTCTTTTAGATTAGTCATGGAGAGAGGATGGACAGCTAAAAAGCCAGTATTTATGCGGCCTTCCGGCATTTGCATCTATGCTGCATCTTTTGAAATTTTTGTTGTTCCTATCTTGACATCTTTAGGCTGTCATCTCCGACCATGCACGGGGAGGAGCTTGAATATGTCAGAGAAGCGATTGAGAGCAACTGGGTGAGTACCGTTGGAAAGAATATCAATAAGTTAGAAAATATGGTCGCCGAATATCTCGGGATGAAGTATGCTGTAGCGCTGTCCTGCGGTACGGTGGCTTTACATATGTGTATGAAACTGGCGGCGGAGCGAATCAATTCGGGGGCACAGCCGGGAAACAGCCTGGCGGGGCAGAAGGTGTTCTGCTCGGATATGACTTTCGACGCAAGCGTAAATCCGGTCGTCTATGAGGGCGGTGAGCCTGTCTTTATTGATACGGAGACCGATACCTGGAATATGGATCCGGCCGCGTTGGAGCAGGCGTTCGAAAGGTACCCGGAC
>CANRFV010000124.1 GCA_947629985.1 uncultured Clostridia bacterium
CTTTTCACCAGAATAATGTCGATCAGACCTTTTTCACAGTCCTGCATTAACCGCAAATATTCGCTGCGGCAGTCTGTCCGTGTTCCCGTAATTCCCGAATCCGCATACACGCCTGCATATTCCCATTCCGGATTGCTTTGGATCAGATTGCTGTAGTAGCTGATCTGTGCAGAAACAGAGTGCAGCAGTCGGTCAGTATCCCTTGAAACACGGGCATATGCAGCCACACGTTTCCTGCGTTTTTCCGGAACAAAATCCGGCTGAATTTTTTCAATGACTTTCATGAAAATTCTCCTCCTTCCGACTACCATATTACCCTGTTTTTTGCGATAAATCAAGTGTTTTATGAAAGTATATCTGCCAAAAACGGGCGGAATTTCTTTCTCAGAATTGTATCAATTTCAGCGTATTCATTCTTGTTCACGATACCGTTTTTCAGCATGGATCTTGCAAGCAATAAGGCTAAGAAATAGAGTGTATCATTTTCCAAATCAATGGAATCGTTCATCGATATAACACTGTCTGGAGCAATATTTTCTGTGATCGTTTCCATAGGCAGTAAACTCCTTTCCGCAGTGAGCGCAGGTAAATGAATAAATCGCTTTTTGCTGAACCTGATCAAGATGAGAATTCCACCATTTCTGACGGCATTCCCGGCAACAAAAAATAATTCTTTTCCGTCCCTCGATCTGGTCTATTTTCTTGCCGCACGCTTTACAGAAGTCTGTTTCATTCTGCGGAGAATTTTTTAATTTCTTCATGCAGGATTTCACCGTGTTCTGCGATATACCAAGTACCGCAGCTATCTTTTTGTACCCATGTCCCTGATTCAGCATGATGATGATCTGTTCTCTCTGTTCCGCTGTCATAGATCCCTCCAAAAATTAAATTATAATATGGAAAAATAAAGCGGGCAGGAGAAAATTCCTGCCCATAAAATCAAGATTTTGTAAGTGTCCCTTTATAGATTTCATCACCGATCTGAACCGAAACTGTGACCGTTTTATTTGGTTCTGTTTTTGTAGTTGTTGTGGGTTCAGCAGTCTGCTTTGCAAACCCATTCAGTCCTGCCTTTTTCACGCTTGTAGGATAATCGACATAAGCGGTATCAAGATCAACATCACCGGAAATACCGTTGATTTTTCCCTTGCTCGAATACTGCCAGATGCCCACAGAACCGGAGTAATTCAGTTTACTTGCCCATTCTGCCGCCCAGATCGCATAGCGTGTTTTAATATCGTCTTCAATGTGAGTGGACAGGCAGGAACGGCTTGTATAAAGCCCTACCCAATAGCCTGCCTTTTCGAGAACCTCACAGAATGCACGGATCATGGCGGAGCAGTTTGCCTTTCCGGTATCGAGAGTTTTCTTTTCTTCCTGATCAAAGAAAATAGGAAATTCAAACTGTTTTCCCTTGAGAATTTCAAGACAAACCTGTGCTTCCAGTCTCGCCTCGTCAGGAGTCACGGCATACGAATACCAGTATGCTCCCACAGGGATTCCTGCGGCTTTTGCGCCTGCGTAGTTGTTCTCGAATTGCTTATCCTTTTGTGATGCTACTCTGCCATATCCTGCACGGAGAATGGCAAACTGAATGCCTGCTGCCTTGACCTTGTTCCAGTCAATTACGCCGTTGTGAACGCTTACATCAATACCCTTCATTTCCATACTATCGCTCTCCTTTTTTGTACCGAAATATGTGTAGAAATCACTCGTTACAGAGCTATTACCCTTTGTCTCATCACCGTACCACTTACTGCCGGAGCGTACATCTACATGGGTATACTGGTAGGCAGTTGTAATATTAGCGATGCCACTAAAACCGATATCCTGTGCCGCACAGCAAACGATTTTAGAGCTGATAGGTTTTCCATCCTGCCCATAGCAACAGGTATCAGCGGCATTGCCTTTTGTATGCTGACCTGTTCCGGAACCGCCCACATTTTTGTCATGATTGGAACAGCGATAACCGCTTGTAATGATGATTTTCGAGCAGTTTAATTTGGCGTACAAATTTTCGAGTTTATCCACCAATTCATCTGAAATCAAAATATCATGCGAACCGCCACATTTACATTTGAATTCTTTTACATTGAAATGTGGGGAAAGCTGTGTGGTGTCGTTGAATTTATACGTCCTTACTGCCATTTTCATCATCCTCTTTCAACGTCTCCTCCATCACCTCAACGGTTTCCTCCTCCGCACGTCCTGCTTTCTTCTGCAATACATCAATTGCTTTCAAAATCGTCTTCGGATAAGGTGTTCCCATGAGACTCGAATTCTCGACAATGGAAAGCAATTCATTCACGCAAAATCCGATACATACGGCATCACGAATATATGTTGTGCCGAGCAGAATGTCAATGCGCACAGATACCACGATCATCAGCAATACACAGAATTTCTTAGCAAGTCCGAGCCATCCTGCCTGACTGCTGAGTCCTCCGTTTTCGCTGTGCTTGGATTTTCCCATTGCCGCTGTGACTACTCCGGTCACATAGTCCACGCCCATGAAAATCAAAAGCGTGACCAGTGCGGAGTCCCATCCACCGACAATTGCGGTAAAAAATCCACCCACAATGCCAATGATGGTACAAATGGTTTCTTTCATACATGATCCTCCTTTACTTTCACGTTGCGGATAACCGGGCTTGTATTGTCGCTCCTGCCGATCCACGCAAGCAAATATTCTCCGGGCGTAATTGCTCCGCAGCTTGTTTCGGTCGTAATAAACCTTTGCGATTGTAACCACTGAAAATCGAGTTTTATGCACCTTCCTTCATGAATTTCTTTGCTTGCATAGAGCGTAAACGGAACGTCCAATTTTCCGCTTGGTGCAGGAACAAGATACAATTCTCCGTCCTCAGTAAAGTCCGATTGATAGGTGATCAGGATACTGCTTGCCGAGCTGAGATGCAATCTTTTTTCAATTCCGGTCAAAATTTGTGCATCCCAATTAAAATCAGTCTGATTGTAATAAAGCGCATACTGGTTTTCCTCACAACAAAAATGCGGATACTGTTCACTGAACCCTTTCAGTGCATTGTATCCGCCGTTCAGAACAATGCCAATCGTGTAAGCATAAGT
>CANRFV010000125.1 GCA_947629985.1 uncultured Clostridia bacterium
AAATATTGATTGATCGGCAAGCCATTTTCTGTTTCGCCGATATGCACCCAATCCGGCAATTCAGCAGGAGGTTCAGAACGTTTTTGCAGGAAAATAATGTCTGTTGTGACTTCTGTATTGGCATTTTGTTTGAAAGTGTTGCTCGGCAGACGAATCGCACCGATCAGATCAGCCTGCTGTGCAAGCATTTTTCTTACAGATTCATTTTGTTTGTCAAGCGTACCTGCTGAAGTGACAAGAGCGATAATTCCGCCCTCTTTTAATTTGTCAAGGCTTTCGGCGAAGAAAAAGTCATGAAGTTTTGTTGTATTATGCCTTGTATCCTGAAAACTTAAATTCCCAAATGGCACATTTCCGACAACAACATCAAAGCTGCCGTTCTGGAAAGTGTTTTTCTCAAATCCCTGAATCGCAATATCCGCATCGGGATAGAGTGCTTTTGCGATCTTTCCCGAAACACTGTCGATCTCAACACCATAAAGAGAGCTGTCCGAGCGTATATCTTCTGGCATACGTCCGAAGAAATTACCGACACCGCAAGACGGTTCTAAGACGTTACCGCCCTCAAAACCGAAATTCTGCAAAGTCTCAAAAATGCTGTCAATAACAACGGGAGTGGTGTAAAACGCATCCAGTGTGGAGGAACGTGCAGAGCGATATTCTTCCGCTGTCAGCAATTCCGTCAGGATCTTGTGTTCATCAGACCATCGGGGATTGTTTTCCTCGAAAACAGGTGCTAAACCGCCCCACCCAACATAGCGTGAAAGAATTTCTTTTTCCTCTGCCGTTGCAGGACGGTTCTCCTTTTCAAGCTGTTTCAACGTCTGGATCGCAGCGATATTGGCATTGAATTTTGCCTTTTGACCGCCCTCACCAAGAGCATCATCTGTGATCGTAAAATGCTCCTGCGGCTCTGTCTTTTCACTTACCGGAAGCTCAGTCGGATGCGTTACAATGTCATTCTCTAAAACGTCTGCTGCCTGTTCGTAGCCGAAACGTCTCAGAAAATCTATTACACCGCCATAGCCATCGCCAATATCCTGTCGCTCTGTAATAGATGTACCATCCGGCATATTTACGGTGAATTTTGTCTTGTCATAGCCTAAATACTGGAAATAGCCTTCTTCATCCTGCTCTCTCCATGCTTCATCGCTGCCATATGTTGCAAGCCCCTTCTGCCAACCATCATGCCGTTTCTTGTCCGCTTCTTTCATCAGGCTATCAAATTCTGCCACATTATATGTCTTTCCATCTTCAAACACATCACTTTCGCTCCACTCACAGGTAATTGTGGGACGGGATGAAGTGGACGTTTCCATACTCTTTTCCGCACTTTCATGTGCTGTCCAGTAATCAGTAACATCGATCGGATCTTCATGCTCCTCTGATACACCATTGTCCTTTGTCCCCAGTGGGGATACTTCTTGCTCATCGGAAACTACAGTCTTTTCCTGTACAATTTCCTTTTCACGGAAAAACTCAGGCATTTCTATAAATCCTGCTTTGTCACAGTAATACGCTGTCTGTTCTCCGTCAATGTCAATAACCACTACATCGCTTACAGAAAGAGAATGACCACGGAAATCTTCGGGGTGATTTGCATTGAATTGCGTATAAATTGATTCAAGAGTAGCATTGCCCCTGAACTCTCCGACCACGCCCTCATACACAAGCTCATAATCCTCATGATCAAGCTGAACACCGTCTTTTTCAAGCTGTTCTCTGCTCTCAAAGCGGATACCGTGATACTTCTCATCGCTTGGAAGCTGATAGATTTTGAAAGTACCCTGTTCCTTTTCCGCATCATCAATAGTGCGTATCGGATTTTTCGCCTTGAAATCCTCGAAAATACGCTGTTCTTCTGCGGTCAGCTCTGAATGTGCTTCGAGGAAAGGAACAAAAATATCAAGCGTTCTCTGCGCTCTTTCCTTGTATTCCGGTTGATTGAACGGATGCTGTGTATAGCCAAGGATACCCTCATTGTAGGCACGGATATGGTCGATTAGAGAACCACCGCCCGTACCCTTGCCGTCACCAATGTCGAAACGACCGTCATAATTGAACTCTTCACCGTTGATGACAGCGGTAATGCTGAAATCGGTCTTTTTGTACCATCCTGCTTTCAGCTCAGGGATATTGCGCTCCGAGTGCTGTTTTTCGTCCAGATATTGCAGAATTGCATTACCGAGAGCAAAACTGCAATTTGGATTTTCCTGCACAAAGTCATACAACAGATCGCTTTCCGTGAACCATTCATCTTTACCGTTACCAAAGCGGAAAGACAGACTATCAGGCTTGACAGGAGAAAAATTGCTACTTGTATCAACTTTTAATGCAGCCTGCTGCACCTTTCTAAAATTCTCGATACTCATACTGCCGTCGTAGACATAGGGATCAAGCTCGTCATCAATGCCATTACTGAACCTGTCAGAAAAAGGAATTCCAAGTTCCTGTGCTATCTGTCTTGTTTTCTCCAAGTCTGTCAGAGCAGCGTCCACACTTTCTGAAATGCTGTCATGAATCCGATTCCGGAATGTTTCATTTGCATGAAATTCATTTGCAAGATCAGCAATATCCGATACCGTATGATCCTCTATTTTTTGCGCTCCAGTTATCAGATCGGTCACCAACCTGTCAACTGCTGCACGTACTTCTGTCCGATACTCCTGCTCGTCAGAATTCTCATGGGCATTACGGACGGTCTGATCGTCTCTTACCGCAGGATATGCAAAGTCTGTAAAAATTTTCTGCAATCTTTTGAGCTTTTCTTCACCAAAATGAAATTCAGGACTGTCGGGTTTCCCTTCTGTCTCAAAGACAGCATCAAGCTTTGCATTTTCACTGTTGACAGCAGATGGCTCGTTCACCGGTTCTGTCCCCAGTGGGGACAAAACCTGCACTTCCGTCTTTTGTGCCTTGTCCTCACCGGGGATGACCTGTTCTGGCACATCCGTTGGAGATATTGCTTGCAGAAATGAACGTAAAAGCTTCTCCGATTTATTACCAACGGCTGCATAGATCTGACGGAATGCATCAGAAAGCTCAGGCATGACAGCAGCAGAGTTTT
>CANRFV010000126.1 GCA_947629985.1 uncultured Clostridia bacterium
TCCTCCTGCTTTGCCTCGTCGATCGCCATCACAATATCGTCGATCTGCCGTTCAATGTTCGCGATCTGCCGTTCCCTTGACAGCGGAATCCGCTCAAACTGGCTGTGCCCTATGATGATCGCATCATAGTCACCCGTGGCAATCCGGGAGCAGAATTTCTTACGGTTTGCCGGTTCAAAATCCTTTTTTGTCGCAACAAGCACGTTTGCACCCGGATACAGGCGGAGGAAATCGCTTCCCCACTGCTCCGTCAGGTGGTTCGGGACAACATACAGATTCTTATGTGAAAGTCCGAGCCGTTTGCTTTCCATGCCTGCCGCGATCATCTGGAATGTCTTGCCCGCACCGACGCAGTGTGCAAGCAGCGTATTATGCCCGTACAGGATATGTGCAACCGCGTTTTTCTGGTGCTGCATCAGCGTGATCTCCGGCGTCATCCCCACAAAACGGATATGGCTGCCATCGTACTCTCGTGGACGCGTGCTGTTAAACAGTTCATTGTAAGTCCTGCAGAGCTTCTCGCGCCTTTCCATGTCGCTGAATATCCACTCCTTGAACGCTTCCTTTATTGTTTCCTGCTTCTGCTGTGCCAGCATGGTCTCTTTTTTGTTCAGTACACGCTTCTCCCCGTCAACGTCCTGGACCGTATCGTAAATCTTGGTATCCCTGAGATTAAGGGCATCTTCCAACAGGCGGTAAGCATTCGCCCGGCCCGTGCCGTATGTGGAAGTAACAAGCGGATTCCCATAGCTGTCCATGCTCTTCCCGGAGATATTCCACTGGCCATTGACCTTTGCGTATTTCACGTTGATCTTGCTTCTTAGCAGGTAATCCGGCGTCTGGAACGTCTCACCCATAAACTGAGTAATGTATTCCGGATCAATCCAGGTAGCCCCAAGCCGTACCTCGATCTCAGACGCATCCAGGTCTTTGGGCTGTACCCTCTCAAGGCCCTGCACATTTACTTCATATTCCGGATGTTTTTCGGCAAATTCCCTCGCAATCTGCAGCTTTTCCCGGACATTCCCGGACAGGTATTCGTCGGAAGTCTCCCATGCCCCGGTAACCGGATTCTTAAAAATAACGCCGTGAAGCTCTTCCGTGATCTCGTCCTCACCCTTGCCGGCAAGCTGCGCCATAAAAGGCACATCCACTTTTGCGCGCTCACCGATCGAAACCGCAAGCGCCTCACTTGCCGTGTCCACACTCGTCACCGGCTCCGGTTTACGGATCGTCCTTTTCGTGAATATATCTGCCTTCCTCTGCAGTTTGCCTTCCTCATCCAGAATCTCCAGTGAACAGAGCAGGCAATAACTGCTGTCCTGTGAGAAAGCCCGCCGGTTCGCCGTACTGCTGATCAGGCCGTGCCTTGCCGTAAACCGGTCATACTGGCTGTTCAGCCTTAACTGCAGGGCAGCTACGTCCACATCGCTTCCGTCCTCCATCTGGCACTTGATCAGCTCCTGCACCGTATCACGCATATCAATCATGCCAAGCACCCGCTCGGCTGTCGCAGCCGGAAGCTCCAGACGGTTCATTCTTGAGTTCTCCCTGTAATACACGGCACCATCAATGTTTGTGAAGCTGAAATTCTTGACATTTGGATCTGCAGGAATGGACATTTCTTCTTCATCCAGTTCCATATCCTCTATATCCTGCTCCGTGATCGTCCCCTGGATATGCTGCATTGCTTCTTTTAACTGCAATGCGAGATCCGCATCTGCAAACGGCTTTACCGTCGTCTCCTGCTTCCCGTACTGTGTACTTTCTGTCGTGATCTCACCGAGGACCATTTCAGGGTGTTCTGCAAAGTAGGAGTTAATCGAATACCCTTCCGGCGTCGTGCCAAGCTCCACCCACTTTGGCTGCTCCAGCACAGTACGGTCACGCTTCTGGAAGAATAGAATGTCCGCGACAACCCCTGTATTGGCATTGCGCATGAAAGCGTTGTTCGGAAGCCGCACCGCGCCGAGCAGTTCTGCCCTCTCTGCAATGTATTTCCGCACAGCCGGATTTTGTTTATCCATCGTCCCATTTGAAGTGACTACCGCCACGACGCCGCCCGGACGTACCAGGTCAATGCTTTTGGCGATGAAATAATCATGGATCAGGAAGTTATACCTGTCATACTTGCGGTCATTGACTTTATACTGCCCGAAAGGTACATTCCCGATCACGCAGTCGAAGAAATTCTCCGGATAATCGGTTGTCTCAAATCCCTGTACCGCGATCGGGTTTTTCTGGTAAAGCTGCTTTGCAATCTGTCCGGATATGCTGTCAAGCTCCACGCCGTACATCTTAATCCCTTCCATGCCCTCCGGCACAAGCCCCATGAAGTTTCCAACGCCGCAGGACGGCTCAAGCACATTTCCAGACGCAAGTCCCATGTTACCTAACGCCTCATACATTGCCTTAATGACCGTCGGGGAAGTATAAAATGCGTTCAGGGTAGATGCCCTTGCCGCCCGGTATTCTTCTGCTGAAAGTGCCGCCTTTACCTCCCCGTACTCCCCGTGCCATTCCCTGTTGTCCTCATCAAACGCCTGCGGGATACCGCCCCAGCCGACGTAACGGGACAACACTTCCTGTTCTTCCTCCGTCGCAAGCCTTCCTTCAATACTCAGTTTCTTCAACAGATAGATCGCGTCCATGTTCCTGCGGAATTTCTGTTTCGGACCGCCCGCACCGAGATCGTCATCCGTGATCCGGAAGTTGATGCGCCTGTCACCTGTTTCAGAAGGTCTCTGCTGTCCAGGTTCATGCTGCCGTTCAATCTGCTGCTCCGGTGTTCCCCCGTCTGCCCTGTCTGTCTGCTCAAGCGGAAGCCGGCGCTCCCTGCGGACCGCATTGATTTCATCCGCCTCCATGACGTGCCCCGTCAGAGCGGCGATTTCCTGATCGAATACCATCTGTTCGTCTGCAGCTATCTGCCTCAGCACATCGGCGATCAGCTGCATCTGCTCCGGTGGAAAATCCGGAACAAGCATCGGCGTCACGTCAAACCCCTGTCCCGCCGCTTCATAGATCACGTCTATCTGCTCCGGTGAAAAATCCTCGAAATAAGCA
>CANRFV010000127.1 GCA_947629985.1 uncultured Clostridia bacterium
AGGTCGCTGATGTAGGCAAAACACTCACCACCCATGTGACCGTTCCCATTGTTGCCGCAGGAACAGCGGCGGTCAAGACTGCTGCGGACTTCGATTCTGCTATGAGCAAGGTCGCTGCTGTGTCAGGTGCGACCGGAGATGAGCTGGAAGCCCTCCGTGACAAAGCCCGTGAAATGGGCGCAAAGACGAAATTCTCCGCATCTGAAGCCGCCGAAGCGATGAACTACATGGCGATGGCAGGCTGGAAAACGCAGGACATGATTTCCGGTATTGACGGCATTATGAACCTCGCAGCGGCATCTGGGGAAGATCTTGCAACAACCTCGGATATTGTGACAGATGCCTTGACAGCTTTCGGCTTATCTGCTGCCGACAGCGGTCATTTTGCGGACGTACTGGCGGCGGCAAGCTCAAATGCAAATACAAATGTTTCAATGATGGGAGAAACTTTCAAATATTGTGCTCCTGTCGCAGGTGCGCTTGGTTTTTCCTGTGAGGATACGGCGCAGGCGATCGGTCTGATGGCGAACAGCGGCATTAAATCCACGCAGGCAGGTACGGCTTTGCGTACCATTATGAACACACTTGCGGGAGATGTCGAGATTTGCGGTGATGCCATTGGCACGGTCGAAATTGCAACCACGAACGCCGATGGCAGTATGCGTGAATTAAATGACATTCTGGCGGACTGCCGTACTGCTTTCTCACAGCTTTCCGAATCGGAACAGGCAAATGCGGCACAGGCTCTTGTCGGCAAAAACGCTATGTCCGGATTTTTGGCGCTCATGAATGCCGCCCCTGATGACATTGAAAAGCTGGAGAGTGCGATCAGCACCTGTTCTGATTCCGTGGATGGCTACAATGGTGTCACTGAAAAGATGGCTGCCGTGATGCAGGATAACCTTGGCGGGCAGCTCACCATTCTGAAATCACAGCTTCAGGAGCTTGCTATTTCTTTCGGCGAAATTCTGATGCCTGCCATTCGTGCGATCGTCACCAAAATTCAGGGGCTTATTGATAAATTCAATGCACTGTCGCCCGCCACAAAGGAAACCATTGTCAAAGTCGCACTTGTCGCTGCGGCATTGGGTCCGCTTCTGGTCGTGCTTGGCACAACAATGCTCAGTGTCGGCAAACTGATGCAGCTTATTTCTGATTTACCAGCGATTATTTCGGGTGCAAAGGCAGCATTTTCCGCTTTCAGCGGTGCGATCGGCGGCATTGCGGGTCCTGTCCTTGCGGTCGTGGCGGTCATTGCCGTTGTGGTCGCTGCCATTAAGCACCTCTGGGATACAAATGAGGAGTTCCGGCAGAATGTGACGGCGATCTGGGAGCAGATCAAGGGTATTTTCTCCGGCTTCTGTCAGGGCATTGTTGACCGCATCAATGCGCTGGGATTTGATTTCAAAAATATCACGGAGATTATCAAAGCCGTTTGGGACGGACTCTGTAAATTCCTGAAACCTGTCTTTGAGGGGCAGTTTCAGCAAATTGCAAATATCTTCAAAATGGTGACGGATGTTATCCTGAGTGTTCTGGATATTTTTGTTGGTATCTTCACGGGCGACTGGAGCAGAGTGTGGGACGGCATCAAGGGGATTTTCGTTTCCGTCTGGGATTTTCTGAAAGCAACTCTGACAAATGCGCTGAATATGCTCTGCGGTATTTTTGGCACAGATATGGAAACTGTCAAAAGTTTCTGGGTAGATGTCTGGACGAGCATTAAGAATTTTTTCGTCAACATCTGGAACGGGATCAGGAATTTTATCAGTTCCGTTCTGGATGGGATCAAAAACTTCTTCACAAGTGTCTGGACTGCCATCAAGGACTTTTTTGTTGGCATCTGGACTGCAATTTACAACAGTGTTGCAGAGCGAATCGAATTGATCCGTCTTGTGATCACGACCGTCTGGAATGCTATTTATACGACCATCAGCACGGTGCTGAATACTATCTGGACTGCCATTTCAACGGTATGGCAAACGATCTACGACTTTATTTCACCACTGCTTGAAGCATTCCGTTATCTGTTCGAGACGATTTTTCAGGCGATTCAGATTCTCATCGGCAGGGCGATGGACTGGATACACGAGAAAATTCAGGCAATCTGGAATGCGATCGTGGCGTTTATTACGCCGATTTTAGAGGGCATCAAGTCATTTTTTGAAACTATCTGGAATGCGATCAGTACAACGATTTCCACGGTGTTGGATACGATCCACAATGTCATTATGACGGTATGGAACGCTGTATCCGGCTTTATTTCGTCTGTGCTGAATGCGATCTGGTCGGTGATCTCCAGCATCTGGAACAGCATTCACAGCCACATTTCCAATACACTGAACGCCATTTATGCAGTCATTTCAAGTGTATGGAATACGGTCAGCGGATTTATTTCCGGCGTGCTGAACACGATTTTCGGCACAATTTCCTCCGTATGGAACAACATCAAGACGACTATCACGAACGTGATGAACGCTGTCAAAACGACTGTATCTTCTATCTGGGACAGTGTAAAGTCAGCGGTTACGCAGAAAATTACGGCAATTAAGGACACCATTGTCAACGGTTTCAATGCAGCCGTCAGCTTCATCAAAAACCTTGCATCTCAGGCGTTTCAGTGGGGTGCAGACATCATTGACGGTATTGTTGGCGGTATCAAATCGTGTATTGGCAAGGTATCTGATGCGGTGACAGGTGTGGCGGATAAAATTCGCTCGTTCCTGCACTTTTCTGTACCGGATGAGGGTCCGCTTGCGGATTTTGAAAGCTGGATGCCGGACTTCATGAATGGGCTTGCGGAAGGCATCTCTGCCAATACCGCTGTCGTGGAGGACACTCTCACAACGTTCGCAAACGGTGTGACGACCACGATTCGGAACATCATCGAAAAAGCTCTCACGGGCATTGTAAGTACCGTACAGGGTTTCATGGATGATGTATTCTGATTTTGTCAATAATACTTGACACAATTTTTTCAAGTTTTTTCAAATCAAGCCACCATCTGCCTCTGCTCATTGT
>CANRFV010000128.1 GCA_947629985.1 uncultured Clostridia bacterium
GTATATTGTTCCAGAAGCTGATCCAGCATCTCTTCCAGCTGCCCTGAGCTGATCCCGTTCTCTTCCTCTGTCAGATATAATTCTTTCATTGGAACTCTCCTTTTCCTGAAACAAGAACTTCCTTTCCCATATCCGTCGGGAAAACCTGCGCCGATCCGACTGCACGCAGGTTTCATCCATTTACGGCATCTCCACGACGACCTTCATATAGCTGCCCGGGTTCTTCTCGATATCGATGATCGTCGCCGGAGCCTCCTCCAGGGAAACAGTCTTCGTGAGAATTTTCCGGACGTCAACTCTGCCGGATGTGATCAGCTCGATCGCCTCCTCGAACTCCCCCGCGCTGGTGCGGGCGCCGCGGATATCAATCTCCTTCCTGGTGAATACATCGGTGGGAAGGGACGTCTCTTTCTTCGGCCAGCCCGTAAAGGTAATGCGCCCGGCGTTTGAGACCAGATCCAGCGAACCGCGGATACACGCGTTGGCTCCCGTGCATTCCATGACAAGCTGGGCCATATTGCCTCCGGTGATCTCAGACACCACGCTCACCGGATCCTCTCTGCCCGAATTGACAATGTACTCAATCCCCAGCTCCTTCGCAAAGTCAAGGCGCTCCTGAACAATATCGATCAGGATCGCGTGCGCGCCATAAGCCTCTGCCACCAGCCCGGCAAGCAGACCGATGGGCCCGGCTCCGTAGATCGCGCAGTACTCTCCGGCCTTCAGACCGCCCCGGTGAACGCCGTGGAGAGAAATCGTTAGCGGCTCCGCCATCGCTGCGAGGATCCAGTCCATATTTTCCGGCATCTTTACCAGCATATCCGCCGGATGACAGAAATACTCGGCCATTCCTCCGTCCACATGGACGCCCAGCACATGCAGGTCGGTACAGCAGTTGGTGCGCCCGATCGAGCAGGGATAACAGTGGCCGCAGTAAAGATACGGATCCACGATCACATGATCGCCGACTTTCAGGCCCTTCGGATTATCCTCCGGGACAGACTCGATAACGCCCGCCAGCTCGTGCCCGATCACGCGCGGGTAGGATACCAGGCCGTTGGTCCCGCGGAAAGCTCCGATATCGCTGCCGCAGATCCCGGCCGTCTTTACTTTGATCAGCGCCTGTCCCGGGCCGGGAACCGGCTTTTCAATACCTACGCACGCCACATCCCAGGGCTTTTCAAATTTAATCGCTTTCAAAACAGTTCTCCTTTCCGCATAAAATAAATAAATTGGCGTTTGCGAAACGCCAGAAGCCGCATAAATACGGCATCTTTTTTGTTACAAAATAAAACAACTCCTCACTGATTTATGGTAAAATTGAAATGTCCAGTAACAATCAACCATCCACCAGAAAGGAGTTGCACTTACATGATAACATACAAACAGCTTTCTTTGGCAGATTTTTTTACCGATTGCCAAAATAAATTTGATAATGACAAATATCACTTCCTCCAGATCCTCGAAGATACCATTGACCTGGATGAAATTGTTCCGCCGTCTTTTGTCGCGCATTTCCATGCTTCTACCGGCAGACCCCGCAGGCATCTCCTTTATCCAATGCTCAAGGCTCTTTTGTTACAGCTCATTTTCTCCATCCCTACCGTTTCCCTCCTGATCATTTTCCTCAAATACTCCCGGGAACTGCGTGAGTTCTGCGGCTTTGATGTCGTTCCCGATGCTTCGAAATTCACCCGCTTCAAACAGGACTTCCTTCCCGATCTTCAGGCTATGTTTGACCGTATGGTCGACCTCACCGAACCCATCTGCCAGCGCATTGACAGGGAAAAAGCGTCCATGGCTTTGTTTGACACCTCCGGGATTGAGGCCTGGGTTACGGAAAACAATCCCAAATACGCCAACCGCATCATCAAACAACTCAAAACCTTTAAAAAGGCAAATGGCCTGGATGATTCGTATGACCCCTATAAAGCCGCTTATGCCTCCATGCCTCCCCATGCCGCTGCCAATCCGGCCATACAGCAGATGTTCATAAACGGGCACTTCTGTTATGCCTATAAATTCGGCATGGTTACGAACGGACTCGGCATTGTCCGGGATATCTGCTTTTACAACCGCGGTTTCCTCTCATCCCATCCTGAACTCGTGACCGGAAAGAAATCCGGTTCCCCGGATGAAGATAAATCCCTTGCGGATTCCAAAGCGCTTATCCCCACGCTGAAGGATTTCTTCCGGAAACATCCGCTTATTCATCCAAAGACCTTTCTGGGAGACGCGGCTTTCGATTCCATTGAGATCTACAAATACCTGCTGCAGGAAACCTCCTTCGAAAAAGCATATATCCCCCTGAAAAACAAGCTGAAGATTGAAGGGACTGATTATCCTGTCAATGGAGACGGCATCCCCTGCTGTCCACGGGATGCTTCCCTTCCAATGAAGCGTGAAGGAAGCAGGTCACATTTACGATGCGGGCTCCCAACTATGAAATTTGTCTGCCCGAAGATGAAATGGAAACGGGACAGCGCTACAAAAAAACCCAAACGCATCTGCCACTGTGACAATCCCTGTACTGCTTCTTCCTGTGGAAGAATGATCTATATCTATCCAGAACAGAACCTCCGTGCGTATCCCGGAACCGTCCGCGGCACGCAGGAATGGGATTCCACCTACAAAGTCCGTGTGAACGTGGAAAAATCCATTAACCACTTTAAGGAGAGTTTCTGCCTTGCAGGGCGCAAAACGCAGAATGAAAAGACCCTCCATGCGGACCTGCTGCTTGCCGGGATCACCCAGCTTGTTACGGTGATGGTAGCCGATAAGCTGCATAAGCATCAGTTCATCCGCAGCTTGAAACCACTGGTGGCATAGCCAACCCCGATTCATAAGATCTTGACAGCAGATATCCGCATCTGCTCTGTTTTTGTGCCCTTAAATCTTTTTTCTCATGCACCTCCTCAAAAATCGGCCCTTTTTTGAGCCCCCTGCTTGTCAGTAGTCAATTTGTCGACGAGTTTCGCAATTACTTATA
>CANRFV010000129.1 GCA_947629985.1 uncultured Clostridia bacterium
GTCCACAGCACCTATTTCTATTATACCACATTTTATGAAAGGAGAGTATGATTTAGGGCTAACTATATCATACAAGTGATAATGTATGGACAAATCAAAAATTAAAAAAGCAATTCTTATATTTCTAATAATTTCTTTTATTGCAGCAGGGGTAGCGATAGGAGCGAAAATAAGAAAAGAATTTGTTTTTATTGATGGTGTTATATATAATAGCAATATAGATAGCCTTCATGTTTTCTTGAATCAAGTAAATATCAACGAACTAAACAGATGCTCACAACTCTCAACGTTAGTCGTGGCAGAAGCTGATAATGACTCACTTACCAAACTATATAGTTTTCCAAAGCTTGAATTTCTGGACATATTTCGTTCCAAAACCCAAATAAGCGGCAGTGGTATTAACAAAATCAATACGTTGGAAAATCTAAAATATCTATTTTTTACGTACTCAGATGTTGACTTGTATAATTTGAATTCCGATTCAATTGAAAGTATAGGAATAGATCATTGTAATGTATCTTTTTTAGAAGGTATCAATAAATGTGCAGCACTTAATGAATTAAAATTAAACGCAGTAATTTTAAATGACAATATGATTTCTACAAATGACAACGATTTATATAATAGAATTTGTGCCCTAAATAACAGTTCTGATTTTTCTTCACTTGACAATATTAAGAAACTCCATATTTATAATACAGTGATAGAGGATATAAGCGGCATAGTTGAGATGGATTCTCTGGAAGTCTTGTATGTCTCGAAAGGTGCTTTATCTGATGATAACCGTAATACACTTGAGAATAAGGAAATAAGAATCATTGAAGAAGAGTCAGCGGAGTGATACGATTGTATGAGTTATTATTTTGATTTATCGTAGAAATTATCTTGAAGCAAAGTAAGAAAAACGGTCTATTCCTTGTCATTATGAACAGCAAGCACATATTGATAATTCCCTTTCAAATAGCGGTCGCATAATTCCTCACCGATTTTCATAGCCTGTTCGGGTGTGACTTCATCGGGAGCAAAGCTCTGAATCATGTGATAGGCGAGGATCTGGGTTCGCCCTGTTCCCGTGTTTCGGACGGCTCGGAAATCTTCGCTTGCTCCTGCACTGTCGGCTCGGCAAGCATAAGAGCTGACATATAAGCCATTGACGGTCTTATCTCCGTTTGTGATGTAAGCGATCGCTGCACTGACTGTTGCTCTGATCGTATGGATAGAAGTGTATGCCAAATCTCGTTTACCCCTCTCTTTATTTCTGAAATATCTTCGGCATAAATGTGACCTGTGCTGTAAAGTCTGATTAGTATTTGATTGATGTTTGCTCCGATACGTTTCATCAATCTGTTACACTCGGAAATGTCTTTAGTGTCTGGTGCAAGGTCAATTCTCGCCCGAACGCAATCACGGATATATTCCGTTTTATTTTTATAACCGTACTGCTCACATTTTGCAAGAATATCTTGCATTTCCGATTCCGTAAAACGCACATTCAGTGTGCAGGATTTTTTCTCCGTTTTACGTTTCAAATATTTACGTTCATCGTCGGTAAGCTCGTCCTCGGATTTGTTGGAAATGTTCTTGTCAAGGTCGGATTTAATTTCTTGGTCAAGTGTTTTATTGATTGCTCCCTCATAAGTCATTCCCGTAGTTTCAAAAACTTCCTGCTTGGGTGGTCTGCCACGCCTTTTCTTTTCGATTTCCATATTGGAGTCTCCTTTGTATGTATTTCGGCGTAAGCCGATTTTTTTGACTGCGTAAGCAGTCAGAGGGGATTGGGGAAACTTCCCCAACAAGCATTTGTATTTTCGTCCGTGTGCGGCGCAAAATACAACGCTTGTTATTTTTGTTGCGCTCCTGCGCATTTTTCATACCTGAGCTTTTCTCATAGCTCAGGCTTTCGCTGTTCCATCAGCGAATTTGGAGCTGTGCGACTTATATCTATCTCGCTCACGCTCCTGCGTGATGCCCTCTGTATCATCACTATCCATATTCTAAACTGGTAGTGCGCAGTTATTGCGCAGTTTGGGCGGCAGTCTGATGAAATTTTTATTGGGGGTTGACTTTTTCGAAAAAGTAGTGTATAATGAATTATGGGAGAAGTCTTTGACTTGCTCTACTAAATCGGAATATATGGAGGTTATTTTATGATATGTTCAAGTTTAGAAGAAGTCCGTTCAAATATTGATAGGATCGATAACGAAATTATTAAACTTATTGCTGAAAGGACAGACTATGTTAAACAGGCTTCATCTTTCAAAAAGAACGAAAATGGAGTAAAAGCACCAAATCGTGTTGAGGCTGTCATTCAAAAAGCAAGGGAAAAGGCTTTAGAATATGGTGCAGATCCGGATATGATTGAAACTCTTTACAGAGAGATGATTTCAAGTTTTATAAATTTAGAAATGGACGAATTTAAGAAAACTCAAGGCTAAATTTTGATTTATCTAAGGTAGTTTTGCAACAGTAGCACTGAACATTTTTGTTCGGTGCTTTTTTATTTCCTCGGTCAAAATATCGAACGGAAAACTTTTCTGGCACACTCAATTTCGTGCGCAATGCGAATAGACAAATCACTGAAACCATGCTATAATATTATCATGGAGCATAAGCTCTAAATTTCAAACGATCCGAGGTGAAGTGAATGCGAGGAAATCTGAATGCCAATCAGGTCAAGATTGAAAATGCTCACAAGGCATTGAAAGCGGCACTTGAACGCAAGCGTAAAATTATCGTTCAAAGTAAGCAAATCGCTTACGATATGCTTTCTGAGCTTTACGGCAAGGACGGACAGGAGCTTGTCGATGCCGTGACCGCTGAACATGGTCTTATCCAGAAGTTTACCGACAGCGGTATGACATATGCCGACATCGAGGGGCTTATTGACAGCTCTGCCAATGATTCAAAAGGACAGACTTCATTCTTTGATGACAAGCCTGATTCTTATGCGGTTTAAGTTATAAACCGACAACAA
>CANRFV010000130.1 GCA_947629985.1 uncultured Clostridia bacterium
CATGACTTCCTCGGCTCTTTTCTCCCCGATACCCTTGATTCCCTTCACATCTTTCTCAAGCTCCTGAAGATCGACTGAACAGGTATCTTTGGAAAGTCCCTCCGCATATCGTATGTGCTACCACATCAAATCTACAAACGCTGAAGTGCCCATGCCATTCTGCTTTATGACAGATACAACTTCAGCATATGCTGCTTCACTAATCACTTCTCGCTTTTCAAATAAACGGTGTACATTCTTTCAATCAGGTCGATCATATCCATGTGTTCAGACAGATGCTGGATCTCAACCGTAAGTGCAGCCCGTTTTATAGCTTCCTTTGAATCGATAATGATATCTTCGACATTCTCCTCGCCAGAAGTGTACTTCATATCATAGCCACACAGTATGTTTACATAGGCTTCAAACAGCCCTGGGAAATCATAGCGTTCATCGAATACGTCACAATATTTTTTCAAACTGTAATAATTTGCTTCATCGTCCATATCTGCAATCTTTTGTGTAAAACCCGATATGTCACCGAAAATGGCGAGCATGACCGGCTTGATGATTTCCGGCTCTCGGTAATCGGGATCTGCATAGATTTTATGATAGTTTGCAGGATAAACCTGATGAATCAGAAATCCGGATAGTGCAATGGGGCGGATGACATCAATCGTCTGCATAATTTCGCTCGGATACTCTGTAAAGTTTGTAACACGACCAGATTCAAGCAGTTTTTTAGCAGCCCGAAACAGCAGATACTGCTCATCGGCATTGGGACGCACTATTTTTTCTCTAACTTTTCTTTCTGACATTACACCCACTCCTTCATTCAATTCTGTCTACCAGCTCACCGCTTATGTCTCCGATTTTATCCATATCAAGCTCCATATAGCCCTTACTTAATCCTACTGTTCTGTAAAGCTGGATCTTTCGACCTACTACATCAATTTTTCTGACCCGTTCTGTAATGTTTACATAAGAGCCACCCTCTTTCAGCTTATCGCTAATAAAATATGTGAATTTGAGCAGCGGATGATGCCCCTCTTCTAAAGCGTCAGCAATCAGGTTGAGCTTAGTATTCAGCAGATCCATTTCCTCATCCGACAACTCCTCCTGCACATCGAACTCCCTTGCCTCCTCATCGATCATCTCATCATACCCGGTCAGAGCCGCAAAGGGCGAAAACTGCGCTGCCCTCTCAAACAGACTCATGCGCTCATGTTTCACAGGCTCCCAATGCGGAATGTCGATGATATCGCTGTAAATTTCCCTTGCATTTTCTTTACCAGTCATCTTCTTCACCTGCCCTGTGTCCGCCGATCTGACCGTTGCGTTCTATCGTTGTGCCGCCCTGCATCAGATTCATGCCCTTCAAAACAGCATTCTTGCCATATCTTTCCTGCAAAGATAATGTTGCACGCTGTAACCGCCGCTCCCGTTCTTCTTTTGCCCTTTTCTTCGATTCTATGCGGTCTAACTCCGCATAGTCCGTGAAAAGATCAAGCTGAACCGGAGCATTATTTTCCGGAATGTCCCGTTCATAGATCAGATCACAGGCATAGATCGTAACACGGCGAATCAGCAGATCCCTGTCAATAATTCTGTCAAAAAGCTGCATCACAGTGTCGACGATCACCTTTGTGGACGAAATCCAGTGGTCAATATTGCCTGTTCCGTGGGAGTGCTGCGGTATCGCTCTGTGATACCTGTCCTCCGTGACTTTGCCCTTGTAAATTTCACATAAGTTCAATATTTTATAGGTACTTTGATTACTCAGGTGAATTAAAATTTTATTTTATAAACGAACAGCCTTCATTCTGATTCTGACATAATCGGCATACCATTTTTCATTTATAAGCAAATCATTTCGCAGAGCCTTTACTGCTTTATCCACAATTTCTATTTTCTCTTGCTCCGTTTTAACAATCAAAAAAGGCTTTTTAACAAACATATTGATCCAGTCCTTTAATCCGTTCTCACCTTTCAGATCGGTCAGCCTGTCAAAAAGAACCGCATATTGCACTTGAAATCCTGCACTTTCTAACATAGTCGAATATTCTCCGATGGTTGGGAAGTAAAACGGCATCTCATAGCAATAACCATATTCCGAGAAAATTTCTGTCAAAGCGTCGTGTATTTTTTGATTATTTCCGTGACCTCCAAATTCAAAAACAAATTGCCCATTCTTTTTCAGCGCATTATATACACATTTGAGCATATCTTGTTGTCTGCTTTTATCGATCCAATGAAATACCGCATTAGAAAACACAACATCTACTGGTTCGGAAAGCATAAAGTCAACGGCATCTCCTTGCATAAAATCAATATCGGGATATTTTTCTTTTGCAATATTCAAAAGTTCCCCAGATGCATCTAAACCTTTAGCTAAATAGCCTTTATCCTTTAATGCGTTTGTTAATGCGCCATTGCCGCACCCCAGATCCAATACAGAACTGCCTCTATCAGCATCAATCAACTCAATCACGCTATTTCCATATTGGTGAACAAAAGAAAAATTTTCCGTATACATATTCGCATTCCATTTTATATTCATCATATTTCTCCATTTCAGATTTCAAATTAGCACAGTGATCCACACTGTCTATATCTTATATTATACCACACTCATCTCTATTTTTCAAGCTATATATGTTATATTTTTATGATGATACTTCATACCACCTACCGACCGAGCTTCTGCGGTACTGATCGGAGCGTTCAAAAAACAGGTGCTTGATCTCCCCATTCACCACGATCGTATAGCAGTCTGTTGACATACTGTCATGTTCTGTTCCGGCAGGACGAAAATCCTTGACCGACTCGATCGGGAACACTCTCCCGTCCGACCATGTGATCACTTTCGGCTGCATATAGCCTGTGGCATCAAAGTCTGATGTGACTTTGACGTAGATTCGTTCTTTTTTCTTCATACAACCCCTCCGGTTTACTCATCTTCGTGCATTCTTTCCTCAATACGTGCTTTTGCA
>CANRFV010000131.1 GCA_947629985.1 uncultured Clostridia bacterium
ATAGTCGAAATTACGCTCCTCATCCCTTGCCGCAACCTCCCTGCCATTCCCACGCCACACCACGGTAACCGCTATCAACGCAAATACCGGAAGAACCGCAACGGAGAACTTGATTCCCATGCTGCTTTCGATCCCCCGTCTGAAACAGACCAGCGGATTAAGCTGTATTACTGCTTCCGTCATGATCTGCTCAACAAAGCCGCCTACATAAACTGCAAGAAGTAAAAAAACAGGAAGTACTATAAGCACTTCCCATCTCCTCGTCTTATCAGATTTCACTTTCTTTCTACTCTCCTTTCTCTCCCTTCTTCCGAAAGATCATGGTTTACCATGTTTTCGTAATAATGATTGATCGTCAGCACGGAATTATAGAGTGCTGTGATCATAACTGCTCTCACATTTCTGGATTTGGTACAGTTATCAGCCATGCATTTTAGCACGAACTGGGTATGGAACATAGATAGTTTCCTGAACTGGGCCTTAACCACACCGATCGGTTTGTTCTCTCGGTTAACTCGGATCGTTTCAGCATCTGAAGTCAGGACATCAACCGCAACTCCCACGAGTTCGTCAAGTTTCCTGATATCTTCGTAATCCTTCTTCATCGTTTCATATCCAACCTGCTCCTTGAAGCGCGCAAGCTCTGCCTGATAAGAAAGATATTGATAATCTCTGTTGTATTCTGTTTCAGTATTCTCTGTATCTGTCCCTACCATATGCGTGTAACCTCCCTCCAAATCCGGGCAAATGGTCCCACCAGACTGAGGGACACCATACCCACAGTTTGGTGACACGTCCCACTCATTTCGGGGATACCCCTCTCCCATATCGGTGATATCAATATAATCAGCCTGCTCCGGATATGTGATCTGTACCAGTCGCTCCACACATAGCTTTATAAAGAGAATATTCGGCATCTGCTGTCCACGAATCGTCAGGGTACGAAACACGCGCTGTATCACACCCAGTCTCTCCAGTTCGATCACCGCATTTGTCGCGTCACGCTTTGTTATGCCAAACTGCTCTGCCATCTGTTGGTAGCTACGTTGCAACAGGTCGGACCGAAACTTTTTCTTCATTCCAACCAGCCGTCCTGTTGCCTCATCCCGGATTTCAACCGGCCGGTACCAGTATACGATATCTGACAGGATCACAATCGCATTCAGGTTTGGTTTCCCGGTTGGCTTCACGATCGTCTTAAACCATGAAGACGGAATAATGTTGCCTCTGATATTCAGGCGCCCCATCCGGTCAACAGTTTGATTCCCTGTCTCAAAAATACTTTGCATGGCTGCCTCCCATTCATTTCCTACGCCTCACATGCTTCGCATCCACATAAATACTCTAGTGCCTTTGCACTTATAACCGGATGCAGTTCTATCTCCTCCCCCAAAAACTCCTGTAATATATCAGCCTGATAATCAAGGCAGTATGCCACGCCTGCACGTCCCCATATAGTTTCTTGTTTTATGCGTATAAGCTGCAAAAGATCAAGCTTATACAAAAAATAGACGGGTCTCCCTGCCTGGTCAAATCCATCAGCCAGGGCATACTCTTTTGCTTCCGAAAGCACAAACATATTCCCAAGTAGCTTTCGCATAAGGATCTCCGCCCTGCTGTCTGTTATCAGTTTCATCTGGACACGACAATCTTCGTACATCGGGGTAAAATAATAATGGTCATAAGTATCATCGATTTGAAACAGGTTCCCTTTCAAACCACCATCACTCTCCAGCAGCACCAGAAGCATATCCATAGTGTTGCCGATCATAATCGCGTCTGCTCGAAGCATGTCTCCGCCACATATCAGGCTACATTCTACATACCCCCGCATAGCCCGTTCTGTTTTCTTGGACCACTTCATAAGCTTGTCCATTGTATGGTATACTACAAATACAGCTTTCTCCTCACACAATACTCCGCATGCCCGGGAGCCTCTTGTCATGTCGGCAGCTTTCTTAAACTCGGCAGCTCCATAATATACGGGATTGGCTCCTAGTTTTCCTACTGCAGGTGGATAGGCTGGCTTATCCGTTATGAATATCGCAATCCCAAGCTGATATAGAAAGACCCAAGCCATACTCATCCGATGAAGTCTCTGCCTCCTATGTGGCTCGCTCCGTATATGATTCGTCTCAGCATTGCCCGAAAGATATAGTTCAAAAACTTTAGGATCGCACTGCATCAGGGTTTTCTTTCCTTTAGACCGTAATACATATCCCTTAATCCCATCTCTGCTACGGACCGCAATGTATCCTTGTTTCTTCAAGCCCGAGACCACTGAGGCAGTATACGTCGCTGATCCCAGCAGCTTGACAGCCATATCGACCGGCATCTCGCCACTCAATCCGATCATGCGGATCAATAGCTCTTTCTTTTCCATTCCCCGCCTCCTCTCTCTTGAAACCGTACCCTACTACTTGGATACTTCGGTACAAAAAATAACTTTCCATAACAAAAAAGCTTGATTTTACGCGCCTTTGCAGCATCAGACTTATATCGAATTTTTTTGCCTTGAAGCGTCCTATTTTTCGATATCTTCCTGCATATCTTGATTTTGCAAAATCCACTCTGGAAACATCTCCTGCGGCATTACAAATATATATGTTCTGTCATGCTCCTGAAGCCTTGTTTCATGATATGTATTCACATAGATTCCACTATCGGATTTCAGGAAAAAATGCGAAATCACATCCAAAACATGCTTTTCCTCGATATTATCGTTGTCACGTACCCTTGCAAGCGGCCGCGACATGTCATAGCAGTGTACGAAGCATACTGTTGCCCTGCAGAACCGGGGTATCTCCAAGTGCCCATCCAAGCGCCGCCTGCACCACTGTCTCAGCGCAACATGAAGGGGTTTATATACGTAATCAGTATATTGTACCTTCCGGTGCGGGATAAGCACCGGAAGCTGTACCGATAATATCCGCTCTGAATAAGCTACCTTAAT
>CANRFV010000132.1 GCA_947629985.1 uncultured Clostridia bacterium
TCCATCATCTGATTGAATTGTATGCGGTGCATTCTGTTCGTACCGCTGATCGCTTCATCGCCGTAAAATCCCGCAAACTCCATATTTTCCTGTTTTTTAATGTAATCAATAAAGTAATTTTTCTGTGTGGCATAGGAAAGCTGTTGACTGTCATGCTCACTGCTCACACGGGCGTAACAGGCAGTACGGATCTTTTTCTGCACTGTTGCCTGCCTGTTTGAGGGGATCATCGTTACATTGGAAGCCGTCAGGATCGTTGTACTCATTATATCATCTCTCCTTCAAAATTTCAGTTTTTGTTCCGTCAAACCAATGAACAGTATAATGTTCTGTATCATGGACGGTAATGAACAATACAAGTGCTTTTACATAGTGGTGAAGGTTTGAAAGGACTTGATCTTTATCCTCAGTTTTCATCAAATGAATTAGTTCAGATCTGATATCATAATCTTTTTCAAGCAACTCCCATCGCTTTTCTTTTTTCTCAAGTTCAGATCGTATTTCTTGTTTTTCTGCTTCAAGCTGTGAGATCATCTTTTCTTGCACATGAATTTTTTTCATGATTTCCGTCTCATCATATTCCTCGTCGAAAACTTCATACCGCATGATTAAAACTTCTATCTGACTTTGCAGTTCTTCACAAATCTTTTTTGAAGCATCCATTTCATCCTCAATGATTGAAATATGCCGCCTCAGAATACTCCTGTCACGCTCTACAAAATCAAGATCTTGTGTAGCTTCAAGCTGTGCAAGCAATTTTTGATATTTTGGAAATCGTATTTTTACCGCATTTAAAAACATGAAATCTAAATTCACTTGTGATATTTTCTCTGCATCACAAAGCCGCATTCCGTTGTTGATCCTCGCACTGCTGCACTGCCATGTCATATCGCCATTAGCGTGACTAAAATGATAATGCTTTCCGCAATGTGCGCATACAAGTCGTCCTGTGTATGGATATTCTTTTTGTTCACGAGCGTGTGTGCTTTTTCTAAAAAGTGACTGCACTTTTTGAAATAATTCCTGTGTAATGATCGCAGGGTGATGACCCTGAATGTAAAACTGTGTGACCTCTCCATTATTTTGTTTGGATTTATGTGTCAGATAATTTTCGGTATATTTTTTATGTGTCAGCACATCGCCGCAATAACGTTCATTTCGCAAAATATAGCGGATCCTGCCGATCATCCAACCACAGTCCGACCACGGTGCAGGAATTTTTTTGTGATTCAGAACATGGACAATATCTGTCATGGAAAGTCCGTCAGCATAGAGCCTGAAAATTTCCTTTACGACCTCCGCCTCCTCCGCAATGATCTCCACCTTTCGCCGTTTATAACCGGTATCCGTCACCTCAGTCTCATCAGAAAGTCTGTAGCCATAGCACGCATAATTCGGCAGATCACCTTTTGGCGCACGCTTATCAAAACTCCACCGCAGATTCTGCGAAATTGACCTACTTTCCTCCTGTGCTAAAGCCGCAAGTGTTGTTAAAATAAATTCGCTGTCCATATCGCCTGTATCGAGACCTTCTTTTTCAAAATAACAGGTGATCCCAAGCGACTTTAACTGTCTGATAATTGCAATGGTATTAGCAGTATTCCGTGACAATCGGCTGATGGATTTACAGATCACACGGTCAATTTTACCCTGTTCGCAGTGTCGGAGCAGACGGTTTAGTCCGGTGCGGTTTTCTTTGCCTGTTCCGGATATTCCATAATCCGAATACACACCCATTGATTCCCAATCCGGACGTGAAAATAATAGCTTGCTGAAGTATTTTTCCTGTGCTTCGTAACTATCCTCCTGAGAAGGATCATTCGTACTCACACGAATGTAGCACGCCACCCTGATTTTTTGAAATACCTGTATCGGTTCATCTGAAAAATCAGGATCGTAATTGGCGGGCATGATGATTTTCATCGCACATTCTCTCCCTTCTGAATTTCTCGACTGCAATGTCGAGTTGTTCCTGTGTTCTGAAGGCAGAGATACCATGCAGAGGCTTCATGAGAATACGGCGGCTTTGCCTGTATTCTGCGCCTTTTAGCCCAATGCCGTCCAGCCAGATACGCATAGCGAATTTTTCATTATCTTCATTGATTTTTTTTGCAAAAATACGCTTATGTGCAATAGCTGACTGATTCATCAAAGTAATGAGATCACAAAATGCCCTCATATGCTCTTTATCCGTATTTTTCGGCGCAGCTGTAATAAAAATGCTGTCATTGGTGAATATAACACCTTGAAATTCTGTACAATTTTCGGAAATCACCTTAATAAAGTTACCCAAAGAATAGGTGCAGATGTCATCTTGTAATGCTTTAATGGCTGCATCAGATACATAAAAATGCGCACCGGTTGATTTTTTGATCAGGCTTGCCCTTGTATAAAAGAGATGCACCAGATTTCGGAGTGTTAAGCCTGTGTGATCGGTAAGCGGCAGCGTCAGCACAGGTTCGATATTTTCAAGGATATCTGACACATCTTCTGACAAGTCATCCGCTGCATTCATGAGCTCTTCCGGTTCAGGCACTGTTTCTGCCATTGCTTCTGTGACAGCAATGGCTTCCTCAGACTGCACACGCTCGATCAGATCCTCCATCACAAGCGTTTGTAAAATTTCTTCAAAGGCTTCATCAGGTGCGCTCAGGATGCCGTCCCTTGTGATGGTATAGGCACCGATCTGATAGCTATAATCCTGACCTCTCATAAATTTTGAACGGATACCTAAGAGCTGTTCCATCCGTTTCACAACATCTTTGCGATCCATTACTTTCAGCTTGAATTCCTGCATGGTATCACCCCTCCTGCGTTTTATGTATGAGCGTGAAAGCATCGCTCCCACGCCCTTTACGCATTATCATATTAAATCTTTACGGCGGATAAGTCAAGCGAATTTCAGCTTAATTATCAGCATATATCTGACGAATTTTCGG
>CANRFV010000133.1 GCA_947629985.1 uncultured Clostridia bacterium
AAGCGCTGTCCGCTATTTTTATGCCTAAAATTGAATACTGCACAACGCTTCTCACTGAGCCTGTATGCAAGCAGGTCAATGAGAAGCGTTTTTATTTCTAATGAACTATGTCAAGGAGGTCTTTCTATGCCAAATCCAACATCGATCAGTCTGCTCAATTACGGCTTTCGTGCAGATGCCAGCAAGGAATTGTTGTCCGTCATGCTTAACTGTCCTGAGATCGACTACTCAACAGCCGAGGAACTCCGTCATTGCGTTAAACTATCTCACTTCACACAGGAAGAGATAGACGATGCGGTCAAAGAACTGAACAGCAGAAGATTTCTTCACAAAGTACAAAAGCCTTATGGTAGCGTTTATGCTGCCAATAAGCTTTACATCGCTAACATGATGTTTGATTACGAATGAGAGGTGAATGAAAATGGACAAACAGAGAAGAAAAAAGACGGTCGAGGATACCGTCTGCCGTGTACATAAGTCGGGCGGTTATGCTGTTCTGAGTAATTGCTATGTGCGGTCTACCAACATTGGCTGTGATTCGATTGCACTGCTCAGTAAGGTGATTGACTTGCCTCCTACATGGAATTTCACGATAGCAGGACTGACAGCGATCTGCAAAGACGGTGAAACTGCGATCAGGTCACAGCTTGCGGAGCTTGAGAAGTGGGGCTATGTCAAAAAGAAAATGCTGATGCCCAACGAATCAGCTACCGGCAGGATCCATTATGTCTACGACTTCTACGAATACTCTGAGCTGGACGATTCTATTCCGAAGTATGACATCAAAATGGAGACATTTACGATAAATAATGCCACGCTGAACCGTGTGGAGAAGAACAGCAATTTCACAATGATCAGTGCAAATCTACTGAGAAGCCGTGAAATTAGAAATAAATATATTGGCTTTATGCTGAAAGTAAGCTCCTTGCCAAATTGTTGGAATTTTACCATGTCAGGACTTGTTTCTATCTGCAAAGAGGGCAGAACGGCTGTTCATAATGCTGTGAATAAGCTCATTGAATTACGCTATCTTGTACGCACTAAACTTTTGTCAAACGAGAGCGTTCACAATTGTTTTGAATATGTGTACAGCTTTTTTGATGATCCGATCAGCAAAGAAAAAGCCGAGGAAATTGAAGCTGAGACACACCGCAAGGCAATCACTGTTCGTGAGGGCGGCAAGGCGAGATCTGCTGTTTCTTCTACGGCTGAAAAACAGGAGGTGGAAAACCCGTATCCGGATAAACCGTCTGCTGAAAGTCCGCTGTCTGAAAATCAAGGACAATATAATACTAATGATCCACTACAAAAAAATCAATTACTGAGTAATAAATCCTCTATCATTCCTCCTGCACCGCAGGCAAAATTTTCTGGCAGGAAAGCTGTTGAAAGAAAGACGGACAGAGCAAAGCAAGAAGAAATTGACGGTTATATGGAAATCGTCAAAGAAAATATTTGTTATGACGAGCTTGCCGAATGGCTGAGCGTTGACGGCAGGGACGGCTATAAAGAAGCAGACAGCATTGTCGGTTTTATCGTGGATGAGATCTGTTCTCCGCTGCCTTATGCCACATTGAGGGGTACATCGTTGTCCAGAGCCGTTATTCAATCCAAAATGCTGCAAGCGGACATTAACATGGTACAGAATGTTCTTCAGAAAATGGCTCAGGTGGACAATATCAAGGATTTCCGTAAGTATTTCATTAGCTCCCTTTACAACGAGGTTCTGACGTACCATTTCAACGAGGGCTGCGAGAGCCGATGGGCGGACTATGCTGTAAAACGTGATTTTGGCTATCCTGCGTGATTTGAAAGGGGTGGTGTGGTTGCTTGTAAATTGACTAAAATATAAAAATAATAGGAAAGTTGGTGAAAAAATGGCTAAAACAATCGTTACGCAGTTTGGTGAGTTTCTGAATTATGATAATCTCGTTAAAATCGGAATTGTCACGAATTGGGAAGATGCCGAAATTAACGAGGAGGACGGTACAATTTCGCCCGATTATGAGATGATCGGCACAGATAATTGCGGCAATCAGATCCCGATGGGTATTTACAAGACCCCTGATGATGCCGAAACTGCGCTCAAAGCACTCTATGATTGGCTGAACAGCGAGGCATATGCTGTCTATGAGGTCAAGTCGGGCGGTGATGCATAATGCCGTCTGATTACGAAAATGGTGCGAAGAAAACCATTGATATTTCGATAAAAACGGAAAAATTAACTGCTGATGTGCTGAAAGCCGCCTTACAAGAATTTTTGTCCGGCAAGGCTGAAAAGAAAGGACGTATGACCTACAAGCAATTGCAGGAAAAGTCCGTTTCAAAGCTCGACAGCATAGCCGTTTCAGACCGAAATATAGGGGATTTTCTGAAAACTGCACGAAAATACGATGTGGATTTTGCCCTGAAAAGAGATAAAAGCACCGAACCGCCTACCTATCATGTTTTCTTTTCCGCTGCGAAAACAGAGGATTTTAAGAGAGCATTTTCGGAATATATCGGCAAAAGACAGGGCAAAAAGCGGGGCGAGTTTACCCGTGAGCAGATGCAGCGGCAGGCGCAGAAGCTCAGGAACAAACCTCGCAAACAGAAACAGAGAGAGAAAACAAGGGAGAACAGAAGATGAGATTCCGCTATTTCTTGCCGTTTGCAAGAGGTGATACTATTTTTCCGGCTGACTTTTATGCCGAATTTTTGGGAAAGGAACTGCAATATTGCAGGTCAGCACCAAAAAGTTAAAAAAGGGGATTCTGAAATCGCTCCCCTATCTGATTTTTGGCTATGCAGGCGATTTGATCGGCTATGCGTACCGAACAGCAGAGGGAAGCGGTTTTCAGGAGAAAATTCTCCCTTTTTTAGACAATCTTGGTGTGGCGTTTGCAAAAGTCTTTCCCAGTTTACACCCGTTTGACATTTTCGTCGGCTTGGGTCTG
>CANRFV010000134.1 GCA_947629985.1 uncultured Clostridia bacterium
TCAAACCATTGCAAGAGACGTTCTCCTTTCAAAATAAGGTGTAGGCACTTGAAAATGCCGTATTATCATGGATTTTATGTCTATTCAATTTTTTTGAACCGAAAAACAAACCGGCATACATATCGGCAAATTCTGTTCCATTCACGGATTCGCACGAATTTAATGAAAATCATCAAATTTCTACAAGAATGTGAAATGATGGACGATATATGGCATCTGGATTGTGCGTTTTAACAAACACGCTGCACCTATCTCACAGCGAACTCCAGCAATAACATGTGGCTACGAGAACAGTGCAGCACATTGTATCATTGACGGAAACTGAATAGCACCGTGTTTCAGTAGCCGATTTCGATTTTGGAACCGTAAAAAGCATCGGCATACATATCGGCAAAATTCGATTCACAAGCGAGATGCGCACGAATTTGAAAAAAATCATGAAATTTCTACGAAAACGTGTAAAAAACGATTACATATCCCGTTCTATTGTGCGTATTGCACAACAAATTGAACGTTTTTATTCAATTCTCACCCATGTCGCGGCAATCTCTACAAGCAATATTCTAACACATTTTTCTTCGCAAGTCAAGCTGTGTGATGATCGTCAATCGTATACTGTATCATTTTCGGCTCATTGGTTGTTCAGCCACTTGTTTTTTCACGCAGGATATGATAGAATAGTATATAAATAGACATTGAGGAGCGATGATGAAGATATGCCGAACTGGATCAAGCCGTTTCATGACAGTAACGATCAGGAGTATCATTATTTTTCGATAGAGGAAATCACAAGAGATGTCCGCATTACACAGCAGTCCTACAATGCGGGACTTGCCCTGATTCAAAGCGGAGATGCAAAACTCAAAAAAGCAACATTTGACTATGACAATTTCTATAACATCCGAGAAATGACAGGTAAAATCTCTGTGTCGATCAAGCCGAATCAGTCCATTATGGTTAGCTTCACGAAGGAGATGCTCTTGGATTGCCGCTGCAGCAGCTATAAATGCCGTCAGGCGCATGACAGAAATGCAAACGGCATCTGCCCGCATGAGGCGGCTGCACTTATCCTTATGACGGATCATCTGGTGAAAAACCACCCCGGAGACAGCACGGACAGAACTGCGTCAGCTTTTCTGAAACAGTTCCGGCGCAGTCACAGGATCGAAAAGCAGCAGAAATCCGGAACAGTACATCTGATCCCTCGCCTGATTCTTGACGATGAGGATATTTCTATCCGTTTGCTTATTTCATCTGATTCAGTCGGAAAGCCCTATGTCGTCAAAAATATCGCGGATCTGTTTCAGGATATTGACGCAGGGAGAGTCTATCCGCTCGGAAAGAATGCGGGGATCAATTTTTCAGAGGAAGATTTTGCAGAGGATACATATGCGTTTGCACAGACAGTCAGAGGCTGGCTCCATGATAAAAAGGAAAGCCGCCGTGATAGGTATTATTACCACTCCGATGATGATTTGAAGCTGTATATCCGTCTTTACGGCGACCGCCTTGACCGTTTCTTTGATCTGTTTTTGGACAGAGAACTTGAACTTTATCAGTCCAAAACACAGAAGATGAAGCTGACAACCGGTAATCCCAAGGTGAAGCTGCATATCAAAAAGCTTGTAAATAGCAGATCATTCGAGGGCGTTATTGTTTCCGGTCAGATTCCGTCATTCTATTACGGCAATCAGCATGACTACTGCATTTCGGGCGACTGCCTGTATCGCATGAGTGCTGATTTTGCAGATCAACTGTCTCCACTTATGTCCCTGCAAGGCGATTATGAGGGGAAGATCCAATTCCAGATCGGACGCAAAAATCTCTCAGAGTTTTATTACACAGTCCTGCCGGAGTTGCGGAAATTCGCTGAAATTGAGGAAGATGACAGTGATGTGATCGAAGGATATCTGCCGCCGGAGGTCGCGTTCAAATTCTATTTGGATGTGGATAATGGCAGACCGGAATGCCGCGTCGGAACATGGTACGGCGATACGGGTGTTGCGATATTTGATCTTCTGGACAAAACATGCGTGATTCAGGACTTCCGTGATGCACACCGTGAACGGGAGATGCTGGATTATGTGATGCAGTATTTCCCGAAGTTCCGAAAAGCAGAGGAAAGATTTCTCGGCTCGGATGATGAAGATGTCATGTATGAGATCATGGAAACTGCCGTTCCGAGGCTTACAGAGCTTGGCGAAGTAGTCTGCACCGACCGTTTCCAGAGCATACAGGTGTGCAGGCATCTGAAAATTTCAGTCGGTGTATCCGTTGAAAATGATTTGCTGAATCTGCAAATCCTGACTGACGATCTTACCTCCGGCGAGCTGCTTGAGATCCTGCGGAGCTACAAGCAGAATAAGAAATATCACCGCCTGAAAAGCGGTGAGTTCGTAGATATTGACGAGAGCATTGAGGAGCTTTCCAATATGTACGATGCCCTGCACATCTCCCCGAAGGAATTTGTGAACGGAAAAATTCGACTTCCGGCGTATCGTGCATTTTATCTCGATAAGATGCTCGAAAAAAGTCAGGAGATCGTAGCAAGGCGCGACTCCCACTTCAAGCAGATCATCCGCAGCATGAAAACGGTCAGCGAGTCGGATTTTGACGTTCCGGAATCACTGTCGCAGACCATGCGCGGCTATCAGCAATTTGGGCACAAGTGGCTTCGGACGGTCGGGAACAGCGGATTCGGCGGCATTCTGGCAGATGACATGGGCTTGGGTAAGACTTTGCAGATGATCTCGGTTCTGCTTGCCGAAAAGCAGGAGGGCAATACAGATACCTCGCTCATCGTCTGCCCTGCCTCGCTGGTGTTTAACTGGGCGGCAGAGCTTGATAAATTTGCGCCGGAACTATCTTATCTTATCATTGTAGGCGCACAGAAAGAGCGTGCGGAGCTGATAAAAACCTAT
>CANRFV010000135.1 GCA_947629985.1 uncultured Clostridia bacterium
CGTTACCCTGTGGTGGACTTCCTCCGTTCAACTTAATGATTGGGAAAGTATCTGGTTTACAGGTAGCGTAAACGATTGGGGCTTGACTTCCGAAACCGCTCTCGAAGCACAAAATGTAGAAGGCACCAATGTTTACTATGTATTTGTAGCGCAGTCCAAGATGGCGGCTTCCGGTACATACAAACTTGCGCTTGGTTACAATGAAACAAGCGGACTTGACGAGCAGTATCTCGGCGTAAATTGGGACTACACAGCCACAACTACATCGTCCGATCAATCTTACGACTGGAACAAAACAGGCGAAGATCCGCAACGTGTTCGTCTTGGCGAGCATGAGTTCAGTAGTACCACAACAACAGACCCCGCAACATTGGTAAAAGTTAGGTTCTATGTTGAATTTACCGATAACTCCAATATACCCGAAGGTTGCAACGTATATCTTGCAGGTCAAATGGGCAAAAACGGCGGTTGGCAAAACGATCCTATTTTGCTTACCAAGGTTGGAGACACAATGAAATATGAATCTCCCGAAATGTTGTTGGCTATAAAGAAGTACGACTTTAAGACTGTAATCTACAAGGGAACGCCCAAGGCGGATCAATCTTTCTGGGATAACGCTCTTTTGCAAATTAATACAGTTGACGCTACCGTAGATGTAACGGGCGAACAAGAAGAAGTTGATTTGTATTCTGCAAAACAACAAGTACGTATGTTGACGTTTACCGTGGAATTTACAAAAGCGCTTCCCGAAGGTGCGCACGTATGGCTCAGGGGCAACTTCATCAATTGGGACGGAGCAACTTTAATGACCCCCAATGCTGAAAATCCTTTGTTGTACGAAGCCAATTTGATAACTGCAAACGGCAAAAAAGAATTCAAAGTTGTTGTCGGTTCTTCTCCCGATTGGCGTAATCCCCAATTCTACAATAATTCCACTAACGGTCCTTACAATGGCAACGGTTCTGTTACAGTAGACGATACCAAGACCACCTATCCGTTGTTTAAGAGCAAACAAACACCGCCCGAAAGCATTCCAAAACATTCATTTATAATTGTAGGACCTAGCAACGATTGGAGTGAAGAAACAACCAAATCAGAACGCATTTTCAATGCAACAGACAATCCGAGCGTTTACACTTTGGAATTCACATTCAAATCGGGTGATGAATTCAAAGTAAAATCTAATGTAAAAGGTTGGAACGAAGGCTACAATCTCGGATATTCCAAATTTGTATTCGACGATTCGGTTAAGTCATATTTCACTTCAAGCGGCGACAATGTGAAATGCAGAACCGCTTGTACGGTAATATTGACATTTAACGTTGAAACCTGTAAAGTTACCATTACCAAAAAAGCATAATAGAAAGATTCTATATCAAACGACTGTTGCGCAAATGCGCAACAGTCGTTTTGCCTATTTAATGCAAAAAAAAAACAGTCTCTCGCAAATTGCGAGAGACTGTTTTTTTTTGCATTTTCGCGTTTAAGCGGAATTACATTTTATGTCGAATAACTGACAAAATTACGGTTGAACTTCGAATTTGATGCTTGTAGCGTCAATGCCGCTGATAGTAATCTTTACCGTGCAAGCCTTCGATACTTGAATATTGCCGTCGCTCGAAGCCGCCTTGAAGTATGTCGTATCAATTACGCTCGACACAGCGTTCCAATCGTAACCGTTCCAAGTACCGCGTTTTACAATTTTGAATTGTGCATTTGCGCTAAATGAGATCGTTATTGTGTAGTTTTGATCCGCTTCATTCCAAGTAAATTGATATGTACTTGTTGTTGAACTGTTATTCCACCAATCGGGATCGCCGTCTTTGAAGAAACTACCAACTATGATCCAATTGTCGGGATCGTGCGTTACGGTAACTGCGGTTACCTTGATCTCCAATTTTTTGCTTGCAACGTGCAATGTAATTTCGGTTGTGCATGCATACTTAACGGCGATATTACCACCGGAGTTACTGAACAAATTGGAAACTTTATCTACGCCTTCGAATGTTGTGTTAGAGTTGATGGCTGCGGTATATCCGATTTGATACTTATCCCAATTGCTTTCGCCGTTCATCTTTACCTTAAACTCTTCGTCCTTGGCAAATGTGTAATTGAGTTTGTATGTATCGGAGTCTATACGTGTAAAGACGTATTTAGTATTGGACTGCTGTACATTCCAGCCCGCAATACTACCTACAAGAATGTAGCGGTTTTCGTCTGTAACAACTACGGGAGCGGACTGCTCTGTGCCGCCGAACAATTCAAAGTCGCCGGCTTTCGTAATTGTACCTGTTGCATTGACGCTACCGTTGCCGTATTGCGTATCCCAACTGAACTTGCTGCCAGTGTATACAACCACTTTGTATTCGATTGCGCCCTTTTCTACGTACATTTCTTCGGAAGCGTACGATTGACCGTCTTCGCGTACCGAGAGCAAAATGGGTTTGCTTTCGTTCCAACCGTTCATTGTACCCATAAGGTATGCATTGTAGCCTTTGGGCAGCGTGCCGTCGAATTTAACAACAAAACTTACCAAAACCAAATTGGCGGGATTGGTCATACTGTTGGCAAAACTATGTGTTCCAAGGTCTACGCGCTGCGTTTCACCGTCCCAAGTGAATGTAGCATTAGCAGACGTACATTTGCTGGAAGCGTGATCCCAATTGATACCTATCATAGAATCGGGCAGTTCGCTTGCGTCGTTGTAACCGAGAGTGATCTTGTATTGGTTGTAATCGGATACAGTCTTGTCCAAGGGAAGTTGAACGTAATATACGCTTGTTCCTTCAAGACGTTGCGCTTCAAGAGCCTTGTCCGAACGTTCGCCCCAACTTGTAGCGCCGCCCGTGAACCACATACTTGTGTAAGCGGGCAAATTACCCGTATATGTCCAATACAACGTAACA
>CANRFV010000136.1 GCA_947629985.1 uncultured Clostridia bacterium
ATCGTTCCTGCGTAAGGGAAGGAAACGGTATGAACATATTGGTGGTGAACGGAAGCCCCAAGGGAAAGAACAGCATTACACTGCAGACGGTATTGTACTGGCAGATACTTCATCCGGAGCACACCTTTGAGTTTTTGCATGCCGGAGCGCAGATCCGCCTGCTGGAAAAGGACTTTGCGCCGGCACTGGAAAAGCTGGAGAAGGCAGAGCTGGTGGGTGTACGCAAAAAATCTTGGTTGACAGGTTAAATTACCCAGGTCGTCAGGTATAAAATTTATAATGCGGTTCCACTTTTTCACCATTCTTTTTTCTTGTTTCTCTCTTCATCTGAATGACTGCTTTCGCTGCCTCCTCGCCATAAATATCGGAATAAACTTCAAATTCTACATCGTCCCACTGTCCAGATTCACATTTCGCCTTCAGTGAAAGCATCTGTTGGGCCTCCTCATGATTCCACCTCATACCCGGGAGTTTCAACCTATTTTGCATGACTTGCCTGTTTCCACTTTCAATAGCACCACTCCCAACGAAGAACCCATTAGCTATATACGAGGGGTAATCCATTCCGTCAGCGTGATTCTTTATATATGTATAAAGGTTGGGTACACCTTCCGGCATTTTCTTGTCTTTATAGTTTTTCAGAAGAGCAAATAATTCATCCAGCTTTCCGTTTTCAATAAGTTCGCATAATTCATCTGCAAATTCTTCCTTTTTCCGTTTTCCTCGTTTTACTGATTTAGCAAATTTTCCAGCAGTTTCTTTCGCATGAAATAGATCAAGGATATATGTTGCAGCTGGGAAAGTGTCAACGGCCCAATTGTGGATCCAAGCCGCCCCATCAGAGATAACGACAACTCTCCTTTGTAAAAACCCACCATTTCTCCAGACCAAAGCATTTAGATGCCATTTAAACTCGTTTATAGTGCCAATATATCCAACATATTCTTTTTTAGAGAATTCGTGCTCCTCATTACCGCTTTCAGTAGTTTGGATTGTAATGTTAGATGAATGAATTGCCAGTGCATGTTTACTTTCTATCCAAGCATCTTCTATCTTTTTCTTCCGCTTTTCATATACCTCTTTATCACGAATATGAACCATTGCTCCATCAATAAAAATGAATAATGTATCCTTACTTTCTTCTTCATTAATGTGACATAGCATATCACCCATTAAGTTATACTGTCCACGCATAGCAAGATCTGCAATTTGCCTTTGCTTTTTTAACACTTGCTGGCCAACATAGTCGGTAATGTTCTTCACTTGATTAGGTGAAATAGATATACCATAAATCTTTTTTATCCCCGAACTGGCAACTTCATAACTTGCTGATTTTGTAGCAATTAGTGCGATTTCACAAATCATGTCAGCTGTTATCTTAAAAGGAAGTTTGTCCAATTGTAATGCTATATCTACAGGATAAATGTTTTTATTCTTTCCACCATTTAAGACAATTAACTTATTTAAGCTAGTAATGTCTGCCGGTATCAATACTGTACGTGAAAATTCAATTTTACCAAAAAGACCTATAAGAGTTCGACTACACCTTCCATTACTGACCAGCGTCACCCCCTTGCTCAAGTATTCTCTTTTTTTGACTGGATCTCCTCTTCTTCGTCAATCGAATCAAAGACCTGTGAAATTAGAGTCCTTACCTGGCGGTCGCAATCCTGCCTAGCCTGAACACTGGCTACCTCAAGACGAACCATAATTGGAAGTTCGGTATCTTCACAGGCTAACTCCTCTTCGAACTTAGCGGAGAACTTGTTGATAGAACTGCCTATGTTACGAATCGTCTCTTCTTTTGCTTTATCAACTTTTTTCGATTTTAATTTCATTTTTAACTTTTCATCCAACTCTTGTGGATGCCTCCTGGGCGGTAGTTTACCATAGTGATAATGTTACGTCAACCCAAGATTTTTTGAGTACACCCTCAATTCTACCCCCAGCTCTTTCAGCCGAGCATTCATAATTTAATTTTCTCTGGGTGTGATTCTTCAGCCAGACCCATTAGATCTGCCATCGGATCTGCTTTAGAGTGCGACACGAATCGTTGACCGCTGCCAATTGTATCACAATCTTCTCCACAGGGCAACACAATTTCGCTTTCATCCTGCGTTTTCCTGCAGAATCTTTTTTCTCGTACACATGCGTTCTCTCCAACTGCTCCGGCAATCCTGCAGCCTTACTGAACTCCTTGTACTGACACCAGATGGCCTGCACACGTGCTCCGAAAGCTGCATCACCATCGTCAAGACCTACGGTCTTTGCTGCGGAGATACTTCCAGCTGGACTGCTCCAGCCGTCTCTGGAATTGGGACGCTTCATAGTCTGTGCATTCCTTGCCCTGGTACTTAACCTTCTTGCGGTCTTTGCCCTTCATCATGGCTTCCAGATGCTCTTTCCTGGGCGTCGGATTATGTTCGCATCCGAAGAGACTGTAGGACGTTTTTCTGGAGTACCAGCCAGGCTCTAAGGAACAAGAAACAGCGCAGGGATTCCGGTCGTACTGGCTCAGAGTCTCTGCGCTGCTGCTGTTGTTTATTCATCGAGTTGGCCAAAGTCTTCAGAGACGAAAGCTGCTGATTCGATTGATTCTTATAGAAATCAAACTCTTCAATCGATCTCTGATCAGCAGGGACATACAGATCGGTGATGGTTTTGAGATTAGCTCCGATGTTATCCAACGGATTTATCTCACTGCCAATTGCCACACCTCGACCAGATGCGTATTTGTCTAGGACACCGGCAGTCGTTCCACCAGCCATTCTGTTCTGATCAGCGGTAAGAACGGCCTCGCCTTTGTGAAGCATGGCTAAAACATTGTCTTGTGGAACATAGTCAATGCCAGAAGCATAAGAA
>CANRFV010000137.1 GCA_947629985.1 uncultured Clostridia bacterium
TTGTTGTCGGTTTATAACTTAAACCGCATAAGAATCAGGCTTGTCATCAAAGAATGAAGTCTGTCCTTTTGAATCATCGGCAGAGCTGTCAATAAGCCCCTCAATGTCGGCATATGTCATACCGCTGTCGGTAAACTTCTGGATAAGATCATGTTCAGCGGTCACGGCATCGACAAGCTCCTGCCCGTCCTTGCCGTAAAGCTCAGAAAGCATATTGTAAGCGATTTGCTTACTCTGCACGATAATTTTACGCTTGCGTTCAAGTGCCACTTTCAATGCCTTATCTGCATTGTCGATTTTGACCTGATTGGCATTCAGATTTCCTCGCATTCACTTCACCTCGGATCGTTTGAAATTTAGAGCTTATGCTCCATGATAATATTATAGCACGGTTTCACTGATTTGTCTATTCGCATTGCGCACGAAATTGAGTGCGCCATATAGGTTTTCCGTTCGATATTTTAACCGGAGAAAATTCAAAATGCAGTTTGTATTTATCACCGCATCGCATTTGTCGGCTCATGACGTTTTTATCGGGAGGATATAACTGGGGGAAAAACCAGACCTGTTTGTATTTTTCACAATATTTCAATGTTGAATTTGGACATAAGGGAGAATCATCATGAACAAATTGTAAACTTTTCAGAAAATCATTGTCTAAACCTCAAAATTCTCGGTTATATAGTAGAGCAACACCATTAAGCTAAGGAAAAGAAATGAACAAAATATAAACTTTGCAAAAAAGCACTTGACAAAACGAAGAAAATCTGCGGTTTCATTGCCTGCGGCAATGAAACCAATTGAAATAGGTGTATGATTTTTCACTATTTCAAGGAGGTTTTCTAAATGAGTTATGTCGGGAAATTACGGAAGAAGTTATTCGATGTTATTGATGCAATATGCGCTCAGCGTGAGAAGTATTTTGCTTCATCTAGAAAGGATTTCACACGCAAAGGTAAATTCATGCCGCAGGATATTTTTAAGTCGATCCTGCTCATGGAAAACAAATCTCTGTCTCACGAATTGCTGCCATATTTCGAGTATAAGAAGGATACGCCAACACCCTCCGCTTTTGTACAGGCTCGTGCGAAAATCAAGCCCGAAGGCTTTGAAGCGGTCTTTAACGGATTTGTTTCAGAAACAACTGACAATAACGCAAAATATCTGCATAAAGGCTATCGTATCTTTGCCGTTGACGGTTCGGATTCCCATGTGCCAGATAATCCTGATGATCCTGATTCTTATTTTCCAAATTCAAATGACAGATCGTATAATCTGTTTCATATTGATGCGATGTACGATCTTCTCCGGCGCACATATACTGATGTTGTTATCAAGAAAAAACGTACAGCTAATGAAAGAGCAGCGTTTATTGACATGGTAGAAAAGCATCGTAACAATGAAACTCCAATTATTTTTACTGCTGATCGTGGTTATGAAAGCTATAATGATATGGCTCATATTACTGAATGTGGACACAAATTCGTGATCCGTGTGAAGGATATTGACAGTCAGGGAATTATTTCTGATCTTGGATTGCCGGACACTTTTTTCGACAAGTGCATGACCTTAAAGCTGACACGCAGAGCTACAAATAAGATTAAAGAAATGAAGAGGAACGATGTCTGTATCCGCCATATTATGGGCGAATTTGATTACCTTCCGAAAAATTATGACCGCCAAGCTCCGGCTCAGTTTTATGAGCTTCCTGTAAGAATTGTGCGATTCAAAGTAAAAAATACAACCGAAGTTATTATGACTAATCTGCCTCAGGAAGAATTTTCCGCTGCTGAGATCAAGAAGATTTACGGTATGCGCTGGGGCATAGAAACGTCATTCAGAGATTTGAAACATACGATCGGTCTGAATTATTATCACGCAAAAAAGTCTGACAGCATTCTTCAGGAAATATACTCTCGAATGGTAATGTACAATTTCTCCCAACTGGTAACAAACAGTGCTAAGATCAAACGACCAAAATCAAAAAGGGGCAGGAAATTTGCATACAAGATCAACTTTTCTCAGTCCGTGCAAATATGCCGGGAATTTCTGAGAAATAAGATCAAATGCAGAGATGTGATAGAGCTGATCGAAAAGTATATTCTCCCCATACGAAGCGGAAAAGATCACCCGAGAACTAATTCTCCACGACGTGAAATATATTTCAATTTCCGCTTAGCTTGATCTGCATGAACCAATATTTTTTTAGGCAGTTATACTGACTGTCAGCTTTGCTGCTCCCTTTTGCATATCGAAGTGTTATTGTTTTGTCAAGTGCTTTTTTGCAAAGTTTACATTTTGTTCATTTCTTTTCCTTAGCTTAATGGTGTTGTATAGTAGAGGGGTATTTTCATCAAACTGCCGCCCAGACTGCGCAATAACTGCGCACTACCAGTTTAGAATATGGATAGTGATGATACAGAGGGCATCACGCAGGAACGTGAGCGAGATAGATATAAGTCGCACAGCTCCAAATTCGCTGACAAAGCAGCGGAAGCCTGAGCTATAGGAAAAGCTCAGGCAGAAAAATGCGCAGGAGCGCAACAAAAATAACAAGCATTGTATTTTGTGCCGCACACGGACGAAAATACAAATGCTTGTTGGGGAAGTTTCCCCAATCCCCTCTGACTGCTTACGCAGTCAAAAAAATCGGCTTACGCCGAAATACATACAAAGGAGACTCCAATATGGAAATCGAAAAGAAAAGGCGTGGCAGACCACCCAAGCAGGAAGTTTTTGAAACTACGGGAATGACTTATGAGGGAGCAATCAATAAAACACTTGACCGAGAGGTCAGAGCCGACCTTGACGGAATCCTTGCACACAAGTCAGACGATGAATTAACCAACGATGAACG
>CANRFV010000138.1 GCA_947629985.1 uncultured Clostridia bacterium
GATGAATTGAAATGGAGGAAAATATGAATTTTAATTACGCGCGTGAAAAGCGCAAATTTGATAAAGAATGGGAACGGTTGCAGGAGGAGTATGCCACAGCCGGGATGGACGATAATGCAATTGCCCTTATGAAGGAATTTGACTGGCAGTGGTTTTGCAGCAGGCGGACCTATGCCAGACACAATCAGCCGCTGCCGGACGATGGGAATATCCCGAAGAATAAGGCGGTTCTGTTTCGCAGATTTCCAAAACTGTCAGTGGAGCTGGAGCAGTTGAGGACGCTTGATAAATGCCGTCTGAAGCGGTTTATCGGTACTTTGGACGAAGATTGTATGAAAAGGATTGACCGGGCACTTGCTGTCAGTGTGGGCTTGCAGAACCTGCCATTGTGCTTACGCCCGGAGAAAAAGGAAGAGGGGGAATAGATTTTGTTGGAAGTTATAAATAAGGAAACAGAGACATCACAGGAGGATGATATAGGGAAACGCACATATACGGTTGAAGAAATACAAGGTATCCTTAAGATCAGCAGGCCAACAGCATATGCTTTGGTAAAGAGGAATGAATTCCGCAGCATTCGCATCGGCGGGAAAATACGGATATCCAAAAGAAGTTTTGATACTTGGCTGGATCAGGGTATGCTCTAGGTGTCAATGATACAGATCCATTAAAACTTGTCCTTTGCTATCTTTGGTTTTTCCGGTGGCTTCTCTTATACTGTAACCAGATTTAACCGGTTAAACGAAATTACAAGGGAGGGACACAGGATGATGGCTGATACAAAAGATTTGGTTCTGCTTCAATCGGAACAGGATAAGAGGACATACACTGTTGGAGAAATCCAGAACATTCTTGGAGTAAGCCAGCCTACTGCTTACGGTCTTGTGCGCAAGAATTATTTCCGCACTGTAAAGGTTGGCCGGCATATCCGCATTTCTAAAAGAAGTTTTGATGAGTGGCTTGACCAGAAAGCTGGGGGAGGTGCTGCAGATGAATGAAACACAGCCGATCAGGAAAACAAGTATGTCTGTCCCAGAAATGCAGAAGATGCTTGGACTGGGAAAAACAGAAGCGTACTGGCTGGTGAAAAAGAAATATTTTAAGACGGTTGTGGTGGGAGGCCGGATGCGCATACTGCTTTCCAGCTTTGAGGAATGGTACGCAAACCAGTTTTCCTATTATAAAACAAATGGCCCGCTTCCGGGGGCAGCCCTGCGGGAAACAACCCTGTCGGTTGCCGAGATTGCCCAGCTGCTTGGAATAGCGGAAGGGACGGCGGAGGAGCTGCTTGCAAAGATAAAGTTGGAGCAGGTGGTCGTCTATGGAAAAAGGCGTATCCTGAAGGACAGCTTTGAAGCATGGTATCAGTCACAGTCGTTTTACCGGACTGTTTCTGATCAGGAAGCCGATAGACAGCTGTATGGGGATACCATTACCATGCCGGAGATCGCGAGGATGCTCGGAGTATGCCGGAATACTGTGTACTGGCTGGTAAAGGCAGGGCATTTTGAAACTGTGAAAACGGCCCGGACAACGCTGGTGAACCGTGACAGTTTTGAGAAATGGTATCAGGGACAGAGCCGGTACAGGAAAAGGACAGAACTGGGGAAGGAGGGGCAGCATGGCATCCATAGTGAAGCGTAAGAATAAATATGCGGTAGTCTATACCTGCAAAGATGAAAACGGGGTACAGCGCCAGAAGTGGGAGACGTTTGCCACGAACGCAGAAGCAAAGAAGCGGAAAGCGCAGGTGGAATACCAGCAGAACAGCGGGAATTTTATTGTCCCGTCTGCAAAGACGGTCCGGGAGCTGCTGGAAGAATATGTTTCCATATACGGAGTAAACACATGGGCACTCTCCACCTACGAAGGCCGCAGGGGATTGATCGACAATTATATCAATCCTATTATTGGCGACATGAAACTGGATAGTCTGACGCCTCGAACGATGGACCGGTACTATAGGAACCTGTTAAGTGTGAAATCGAAGCCGCGTCCCTACCAGTCTGCCCGGAATGAGTTTCTTTCCCCGCGGACTGTAAAAGAGATACACAAGCTGTTGAGGAACGCTTTTAACCAGGCGGTGAAATGGGAACTGATGGCAAGAAATCCGGTAGCACATGCGACTTTGCCAAAAAGTGAGACAAAGCCCCGCGATATCTGGACGGCAGATACCCTGTTCCATGCTTTGGAGCTTTGTGATGATGATCTTTTGAAGCTGGCGCTGAACCTTGCGTTTTCCTGTTCTCTGCGGATGGGGGAGATGCTGGCCCTGACATGGGACTGTATTGACATAACGCCGGAGAGCATGGAAAGCGGCCGGGCGAGCATCTATGTGAACAAAGAGCTGCAGCGAGTACAGCGGGAGTCCCTGCAGGCATTAGATGGGAAAGGCGTCATTAAGATGTTCCCTGCGCGGCTGGCTTCCAGGCATACCGCTCTGGTACTTAAAGAGCCGAAAACAAAAACAAGCGTAAGGCGTGTGTTCCTGCCTAAGACGGTAGCTGAAATGTTGGCGGAGAGACACCGGGAGATCGAGGACATGAAGGAGCTTTTCGGGGAGGAATATACAGACTATGACTTGGTATTCTGTTCCCCGATGGGGACACCGATTGAGGGGCAGGTAATCAATCGGGCGCTGAACAAACTTATTGAAGATAATAATCTTCCAAAGGTCGTATTCCACAGCCTGCGCCACAGCAGCATTACTTATAAGCTGAAATTGAATGGCGGTGATATGAAATCTGTTCAGGGAGATTCCGGACATGCTCAGGTGAAGATGGTGGCGGATGTGTACTCGCATATCATAGACGAGGACCGGAGACTGAACGCGCAGCGGTTTGAGGA
>CANRFV010000139.1 GCA_947629985.1 uncultured Clostridia bacterium
ATCTCGTTTATCTGAAACTTCCTTGTTTCAAGGAACTGCGCCTGTTCGGGCGAGATAGAAATAGGCGTGTATTTCAGGTAGAGTAGGCAAGTACCGCCTTGCAGTATCTCTACTGTAGGTTTGTACAAGCCTCTCTCCAAACCGTGCGTACACCTCTCGATGTACACGGCTCTCCATTTATGCTCTTACGAATGATGAATTGCAATATGGCAATTCTTACAGACAATTAAAGTTTTTCTTTTTCGTGCAATCATAGCCTTTTCCCACTGTTCTTTACCATTCAAATTCTTAACTTTGTTAATATGGTGTACTTCCAGTGGTACGTCTGTTGCTCCACAAAGTTCACATTGATTTGCACGTAGCCTATCTTCCAATGAGCTGTGGTTTGTAAAGTGAATGTGATGCTTAATGATGTCCGCATTCTGGTATACAACGCCCTTTTTCAGGTCTGAGAATTTTATTATCATCATTCGCTTCTTTCCACTTTTGGTTTCATAAGGTATTCCCCATGAGCTACCACACTGGTACATTTTCTTGATAGCGGATATTCTGGTTTTGTGCTTTTTCGCAAGCGTTTTCAGACAACTGTATTCCATGAGGTAAACAAAGTATGTCAATTTGCTGAAATTGCTTGCAAGGCTATAATAGTTGCAAATTCCTCTTGTCTGCGAATTGTAGGTGTCCAACACTTCTAGATCTGTCAATCCAGCCATTGCGTCTCTCTGCCATGGGATCAATGAGCCATCTTTGGCTTGGATAACAATTTCACGCTGATACATAAACTGCTCGATTTTTTCAAACGGTACTAAAAGTTCTACAGACTGATTCAGCGTTCGCTGTACAGTTCCTTTAGCTGTCCGCTTGGTCTGGTTGTTTCTTCTTACATTGATGTCATATCCTAAAAATCGTGCATTTTCAGAACTATGCGTGATTCTGGTTTTTTCATCACTGAGTTCCAGCTTTAATTTTTCTGAAATAAAAGCTGTTAGCTCCTGTTTGATTTTCTCACAGTCTTTACGTGAGCCGCTGACCCCAATAAGGAAATCATCTGCATAACGGACATAAACAATCTTTCTGCCCGTTGCATCTTTATACGGCAATTTACGCATTTCCGTTTCCAGTTTGTGAATTTCCCTTAGTAGAGATTTTTTCTGTGTATCGTCTGTCAAATTTCCATATTGTTTTCTCTTTTTCAGGATCTCACGTCTGATTCTCCCATACTCCAATGAGCATGATTTCGGATTCGGCTGTGAAAAATCAGCTCTGAGCTGTTCGACTTTCTTATCCAGTTCATGCAGATAGATATTCGCAAGAATTGGGGAAAGAATACCGCCCTGTGGTGTACCGCTGTAAGTTTTGTGATACTCCCAGCTTTCCATATAGCCTGCTTTCAGAAACTTTCCGACTAATGTCACAAATTTACTGTCTTTGATCTTTTCGGAGAGCAGATTCAGCAAAACGGTATGGTCGATATTGTCAAAACAGCCCTTAATGTCACCTTCGATAAACCATTTTGTTCCACGAAAATATTTACTTGCCTGTTTCAGCGCAGTATGGCAGCTTCTGTCAGGTCTGAATCCATGTGAAAAATCACTGAATATGGGTTCATATATGGATTCCAAAATTTGTCTGACTGCATCCTGCACCAATTTGTCTTTGAATGACGGTATGCCCAACGGACGCATTTTCCCATTTTTCTTTTTCAGGTAGGTTCTTCTTACAGGCTTTGGGCTGTAATTCAGTGTTTTTAGTTCTTCAATCATCTGCTGAACATACTCCACACTGAAACCGTCTGCCGTATCATCGTCCACACCTTTTGTGCCTGCGCCATTGTTGGCATAAAGGTTATTATATGCTGTCATATAAATATCTTCACGTAATAAATACCTATAAAGTCTTGTGTAGACACCTTCGGGGTGTTCTCCCGAATTTCGTTTCATTCGTTCCAAAATTTCAGATGTTGGTTTCATTTGAGGATTCTCCTCCCTTTCATCTTTCCTTTTGAAGTTGCATAAACTGCGTTCCTTTGCCATTATTGCACTGTTAATGCACCTGACTACTACGAACGCTCCGTACCTATGAGTCATATTCAAGCCCTGCGGCTATAGCTTTTCAGCATTGACTTTTAGGGTATCCCCAGTTAGCGTTATCACTTGGTATATTCGGATTGTCGGTTTCGCTTTCGACCCTTTCATACGGGTTCTCCCGCTTGTGCTGAGATATTTGCAGTTATTCCGCCTTTGAAGGATGTAAAGACGAACGATCTCAGAATGGGTAACAGGCTATTTTCCCAATTCCCCTCGGAAATGGACACTCAAGTCTTGCGTTCACCAAACTCAGGTTAAACCTCATATCCGATTGTCATTGCAGTTCAGTCGTGTTCTTTAGCCTTTGAACAACTTACTGCTTTTCTGCCGTGCTATGTTCCCGTACAGCTTTCGCCTTTCGGTAAGGCAGATTGACTTGTCTATAACTGTAGACAGCAGCACCTTACGCTGCTATTGATAACGCCCTATCTGGGCGCACTCCCTCTTCAAGGACGGCTATCTTGTTGCTGTTTGACGAACCGCCGAACTGACTTATCCACGAGTCGCGCACACGCTGCGGGTCTTTTATAACGCCGGGGTGTTCCAAAACACCGCTCGGCGCAGCGCCGTTGGCGAAGAACTTCGCACCGTACTCCTCACAGGCTATCGCCATTCCTATCGCATTTTTAGCCATTGCAATAGGACTGTATCCCACCAAGCCGTCAAAACCCAGACCGGGGATATGCAGCACATCGGACGGGGTAAGACGGACGGTCGAGTTTTTGTTTATAGGAGCATCGTCCGCGCTCACCGAATA
>CANRFV010000140.1 GCA_947629985.1 uncultured Clostridia bacterium
TTCGGACGTATGCCGGAAGATATGCGCTCTGACAGCTCTCTGTATGGTGTTGAGATCGACAGTGTTTCGGGCAGGATTGCACAGGCACTCTATCCCGATGCGGATATTGCGATTCAGGGATTTGAGAAAAACACTTTCCAGAACGGCTGTTTTGATGTTGCCGTGGGTAATGTTCCTTTTGGTGAGCTTAGTTTCCGTGATACCGTTCACGGTGCAACAAAACTTCATGATTATTTCTTTTTGGAGACAATCGACAAATTAAAAAATGTCGGTGTCATGGCATTTGTGACTTCGGCAGGTACGCTCGATAAGCGTGACGAAAGTGTCCGCCAGATGTTGGCTGATAAGGCTGACTTTATCGGTGCAATTCGTCTGCCGGGCGGTAAGAACGGCGCATTTAAAGATAACGCAGGTACTCAGGTAACGACTGACATCATATTTTTGCAGAAACATGAGGGTAAATCCGTTGCAGAAATGTCCGATATTCCCGATTGGGTACATATTGGCAAAACGGCTGACGGACTGCCTATCAACAAATATTTTGAACAGCACCCCGATATGGTGCTTGGCACGGTCGTTGAGGGCAATCAGCTCTATGGCAGCGGCACAATGGTTGTCGCAGAGGACGGATTTGACCTGAAATCGGCACTTCATGAAGCGGTCGGAAAGCTCTCCGCTGAAATTAGCCACGAAAAAGGGCGGGATGTTTATGCGAAAACAGATGACGGTGTGCAGGTGCAGATTCCATCAAAACTGCGTAATTACAGCTTTTTTCTTTCCGATGATACAGTATTTTTCAAGAAAAATAACGCTGCCTGTGAGTTTCGATTTGACAAAAATAACACGCAGCACAAGCGTTTCAAGGCGTTTATTGAATTGCGTGACCTCACCCGTGAGCTGATCGAAGCAATGGAGCTTGACAAGCCTGATTCGGTCATTAAGGATTTGCAGACAAAGCTGAATACGGCTTATGATGATTTTTACAAGAAATTCGGACTGATCCACTCTCAGACAAATAAGCGGTATTTTGCGGAAGATGTTTCGTATAATCTGGTTGCAGGACTTGAAAAAAGTTATGATAAAACAAAACTCGTTGAAAAATCCGATATTTTCAGTAAGCGAACAATTATGCCGCCAAAGGCTGTGGAACACGTTGACACGGCACTGGAAGCACTTACGCTCTCTGTTGCGGAAAAAGCCCGTGTCGATTTTGAATATATGTCGAAATTGACGGGTATGACAGAGGACGAGCTGAAACATGACCTTGTGGGCGAGATCTTCAAGATCCCTCATACGGAAAATACTTATCAGACAGCGAGTGAATATTTATCGGGTGATATTCGCAAGAAATTGCGTGAAGCGGAAGAAATTGCCGAATATGATGCGGACTTTAATATTAACGTGTCTGCGCTGAAAAAGGCAATGCCTGAACCGCTGAAAGCAGGAGATATTGACGTAAAAATCGGTGCAACGTGGATCGATCCGAAATATTATGAGCAGTTTATGTATGAATTGCTCCAGACACCGGCGTATCAGCGGAGCGACAGCTCGTCTGCAAGATGGAACAGGTCTGCAATTATCGGTGTGGAATACTCTGAAATTGCAAATTCTTTCCATGTGAGCAACAAGAGCGCAGACCGTTCTGTGCTTGCAACGCAGAAATTCGGCACTCACAAGATGAATGCTTACGATATTTTTGAGCATATTCTGAATTTGCAAGAGCCGAAAGTTTACATGACAATTGAAGTGCCTGACGGCTTGGGTGATACAAAGGAAAAGCGTGTTGTAGATGTTGACGCTACCCGTGTGGTTCAGCGCAAGGCTGACGATATTCGCAAGGCTTTCAAAAATTGGATATTCAAAGATCCGAAGCGGCGTGAAGCTATCGTACAGAGATACAATGAATTATTTAACTCTATCCGTCCCCGTGAATACGATGGTTCAGCTCTTACTTTTCCGCTGATGAACGCTGAAATTCAACTTCATGAACATCAGAAAAATGCAATCGCACACGCACTTTTTGGCGGTAATACGCTGTTTGCGCACTCTGTTGGCGCAGGAAAAACGTTTGAAATGATAGCGACAGCAATGGAAGCAAAACGTCTCGGACTTTGCACAAAATCCCTGTTTGCAGTGCCAAATCATCTGACAGAACAGATCGGTGATGATTTTCAGAAACTCTATCCGGGTGCAAATATTCTTGTTGCAACGAAAAAGGATTTTCAAAAAGCAAATCGGCAGCAATTATTTGCAAAAATTGCAACGGGAAATTATGATGCTATTATTATCGGTCACTCTCAGCTCGGTAAGATTCCGGTATCCAAAGAGAGACAGGTTATGACTATCCAAAGTCAAATTGACGATATTTTGCAAGGTATTGAGGAATTAAAAAGGCAGGAAGGCTCTAAATTCCAGATAAAAGCTATGGAGCGTACTCGTAAGAGCTTGCAGAAGCAGCTTGATAAGCTTGAAAAGGCAGGACAGGACGATACGCTGACTTTTGAACAGCTTGGAATTGATCGTCTTTTTGTAGATGAGGCACATGAGTGTATGACACGTTCATAATTGAAAAGATTATGCCCGAATTATTTCGGAGAACTGATATTCCGACAGGTGGAATGAGGGAGTAACGCCCCGAAACGCCTGACTTGATACTGCGGTATGCTGTGATTATTGCAATGTAATTATGGTATAAAGTCCGCTGAAGTCGGCAGAAATCTGCCCAAACGGGTAATGCTGTGGAAAGTATTTTTAGAAATATGCAGATGATGGTGTATAATAAAACTTGACACATCCGGCTCAAAGAGATATAATCAATAAAAAGAGAAAAGGAGTGTCAGAA
>CANRFV010000141.1 GCA_947629985.1 uncultured Clostridia bacterium
GCGGTTCTCTTATCGTCATTGTCCTGTACGGGCATAGGCTACCTCACTTTCTCTTTCTCACGATGATGATAACCGCTGCGGTCACAGCCGTAACAACGGCACTTCCAATGATGATAAACTTCTTCATGGTCTGTTCTTCCTTTCTCTTTCTTCTGTCTGAATGATACGCTCCTGTTCATTCCGCTGTCTGCGGCGGGCGATCTCAGACAGGTGTCTGTGTGATTCTCTTGTAAAATGGGCGTTCTGACGTTCATATCTGTCAAAAAGCTCGTTCAGTGTCGGTACTTTATCCGCTGTACTTTGCACAGGTTCGGCAGGAGCTTTCGCCTTAGTCTTGCCAAGCTCATACTCCTGAATATCCGAGATCGTCCTGCCATTGAGGGTATGGATACGTTCAAGCTCACGCTGTATCGTGACCTTATCGCAGAGCCAAAAGTTGACGTATGTCTTGCAGAGGGCAAGCTGTACCTCGTCAGGACGGGACTGCAATGTGCCGATCGTGGTATTCAGCACCTCAGCGACTTCACCCAAGAGTCGATAATAGCCGTCAGGTTCGCCGTAGACTTGCAGCTCACGAAGCAGTGCTTCATATTCTCCCGACTGTGCTTTTGCGATAATATCCTCGACCTGTTCCTTGAAACTGCCGTCATAGGTCAGCATCATTTCGGCATCACCGAATCGGGCAGAGAAAGGAATACCGCTTTTATCGAGGGCAATCGCAATCTCCTGAGCCTTATCCGTTTCAATGCGGACAAACTCACGGTTTTTGATAGCGGTGATCTCAATACCGCTGATGTAGGGAAAATCATTCACGGGGCGAACATCTCCCTGATATTGTCGATCAGCTCGGTATTGGTGCTGTCGGGATCGTATTCCATAGCGTATGCACCGCAGATATTCTCCTGAATGCGGCGAGGGAGCGACCTCAGCTCACGAACGGGAGTGCCGATGAGCTTTGCCACATTCGGGAGGTCTGCGACTGCAAGCGCCTTGTTCACAAGGTCATAGAAACGTGCAGCCTGCGAACTATCCATGAGAAACTCATAGACGATCGTCTGCTGAGTCTCATAGTCAAGGCTGCGGAGCGTTTCGGTGGTGATACCCGTGGACTTGGCGACCTCTGCAAGCTCAATGTAGATAGAGCCTTTCTGCCACAGGTTATCGAGGGCTTCAAAGACAGCCTTTTTGTCCTCATCGTTCTTGACGGCGACCTGTTCAAAAACCGCTGTCATGCTGTTTTTGATCTCATCGTCCATAGCGGAAATGCTGTCCTCGGAAACACCGAGGATTTTTGCGGCTTCCGCAAGCTGAGTATTACTCATAAATCAACCTCCCATTATTATCGTAGAAATCAATGTTTTCAAGCAGAATATATATAATATCCTGATAATCATTCTTATTGATCTCAACAAAGTCACCGCTGGTGATGTTGCCGATCAGAGCCGCCTTTACACGCTCATCTCTTGCTCCCATTCGTCTGAGTATTTCACAGTAGTGATCATCGTGATCGGAATCATGAGCAAGAGCCTTTGAGATCATACTCTTGTTTCTATCAAGCTCAGATAACAGCAGTGAAAACCAGCCGCTTGGAATGTGTATTTTCACCTCATTATCAGCCATTCTTATCACGCTCCGTTTTCCATTGATAGTACATCTTCCCATTGTACGGATTCTCCACGATCTCAGGGCGGACGATCGTCTTTTTGCCCTTAGATGTGTAGCTTGTGGACTTGCCGTCAAGCAGTCCCTTGACCTGGGTATCGGAAAGCTCCACGCCGTACACCTTAGCGATATTCATACCGCATTTGCCCTTGCAGTACCAGCCAAACTTACCCTTGACTACCTCAGCACCACACTTCGGGCATTTCCCGATAGGCTCATTACCGCCGTCAGAAAGAGAAACAGACTTATCAACAGAGCCGTATTTACTGCACATTTCAGTGATGAACTTCGTAATACCCGACATAAAGACTGCTTCGGGCAGACTGCCGTGTTCGATCTGCTGTAACTTTGATTCCCATTCTGCGGTCAGCTTTGCAGACTTGACCTCATCGGGAACAACCGTCACAAGCTCTTTGCCCTTATCCGTTGCTCTGAGCTGCTTACCGACACGCTCCACATAGCCGTTCTTTACAAGTGCTTCAATAGTAGCGGCTCTTGTGGCAGGAGTACCGAGTCCTTTCTTTTCGGTATCCTCGTCATAGTCCTCATTTCCGGCTCTCTCCATAGCGGAAAGAAGTGTGTCCTCGGTATAGGGCTTCGGCGGAGAAGTAAAGTGTTCGCCCTTGCTTGCAGTTACAATGAAGGTCTGTCCCTCAGATACCGCAGGCAGAGCCTTTTCGTCATTCTTCTTGTCGGACTGCTTTGCATAGGCTTTCCAACCAATTTCAAGCATCGTGCGGCCCGTTGCCGTGAACTCCGTACCGTTGCAGATACCTGTGAGCTTGACAGCCTCATACTTGTGCGCCGGAGCCGTTGCACAGATCAGCTTTGTGGCGATCAGCGTGAGGATATTTCTCTCGCCGGACGGCAGAGAAGAAAGGTCAGCCGTTGCGATACCGCTTGTGGGAATGATCGCATGATGCCCCGAAACCTTAGCATTGTTGATGACTTTTCTAATATCGGGAGTATGCAAGATACCGAACCCGAAATAGGTATCACAGAGCTTTGCCACATCGAGTGCAGTCTGCGCCATGTCATCACTGAGATATTGGCTATCGGTACGGGGATAGGTAACTAGTTTGCCCTCATAGAGCGACTGCGTATAG
>CANRFV010000142.1 GCA_947629985.1 uncultured Clostridia bacterium
GGTTTACATAGCGGTTAGTGTGGCGAATGCGCGGTAAAACGCGCGTCAACGCTCGGCAGCGGTGCGATTACTTACTTCCCTTCGCGTACATACGGTTGGGCAGTGCTTACGGACGTTTTGTTTACAACAATCTCTCTCCTCTCTGCAAAACGTCCGCGGTGCCTGTTTCCCCGCCCTTTCGGCGGGGGAACACAAGCGCCCCGCAGTCGGCGTACACACAAGTCGCTTTTGTCTGCGCAAGGTTTGTTGCAACGTGCGGCGCAGATCGTATCAACGCCGTTGGCGTTTGCGCATTGCAATAGCGTTGGCTTTTTGGGACCGCTTGTCGCGGAGTTAAATACGGACGTAAACGCAATTACGCGCGTTTGCTACGCGCCGCCAAGGCAATTGGGTACGCAATGTGTTAAACTCCCGCTTTGCTTGACCTTTGCCGTAACGCGGAACGCACGCGACCTTGCCGCTTACCGCATTTATCGCAAATGCAATAGTGCAAGTTGCCACAATGTGCGCTGTACGTAAAACAAAGGTCAATATGCTAAAAAACGCCTTAGCCTGCGCCGTTATTGCGGACAGGTATTTGGACGGAACGCACGCGATATTATCGCTTACCGCATTTACCGCAAATGCGATAGTGCAAGTTGCAACAATGTGCGCTGTACGTAAAACAAAGGTCAATGTGGCAAAAAACGTTGCTTAGCTTGCGCCGTTATTGCAGACAGGTATTTGGGAACGCACGCGATCTTACCGCACACCCGCAACAACGCTTGCGGTTGTGTAAGAACAACATTAAATACAGCATGGCGGTAAACGTAAAGTTTACGTTTACAGCAACGATAATATTAAAGTATAATTTTTCATTTTATTGTAACTCCTTTTATCTTATTGGTACAACTCCAATAAAAACATTTTGCCGCAAACGCTTGTTTGCGGCAATTTGTTTTTCGACATTTTTCGCCTTTCTTCCTCCTTTTTCGCACACACGCCCCCCTTGTTCGCGTATGCAAAATGCTTCGCAGTGCGGAGTATTTCATATCCCTGTATTCGCTTGCGCTTGAGCGAAGCCATAAAGAGCATAAGAAAAAGGGGTGCGCATAGGCACTCCTTTTCTTATGCGACTACTAGGCGAGCCGCACCATGGTGGAGATAAGGGGATTCGAACCCCTGGCCTTTTGAATGCCATTCAAACGCGCTACCAACTGCGCCATACCCCCATATAAGGCGACGGCTGTCGCCGAGTTTGTCGGCGGTGGACGATACAAAACCCGTCTTGTATTGCCAAGCAAACGTAGCGACCCGCGTTGCAGGGCGCTACGTCATTTCGTATTTCCGCATCGCACACAGCCGCTCATCTGGTGGACGATACAGGACTCGAACCTGTGACTTTCTCCACGTCAAGAAGACACTCTCCCAGCTGAGTTAATCGTCCCTAATGCGCTTAAATTGTATCACACGCCGCGCCGTTTGTAAAGCCCTTTGCTTAATATTGCGCAATATTTTTGCGCGCCGTCTGCCTTGCCGCTTATTCGCTTTTTATGATATTTTGCCGCTCCGCCGCCTTGTTTTAACATTTTTGCACAGTAGGCTGTTGCGATATTTTATGTTTCTACTATCTATGCTCCCATTTGAACGTTTGGCTAGTGGGGCAAGGACGTTTTGTTTTGCATTTTGTTTATTTTCGCCGCGTTGTATGTTTTTATATCGATTTGCATGTCGTTCGCCTTGCCGCTTAGGCGTAGCAGCGTTTTGTAATATCACTTTTGCGGCAATTTGACAAATAATTTTGGGGGCGCGTATCTTTGCAAAATCGTCAATAAATGCCTACGCCGCAATCAAATATAAATCGCCTTGCGCAAAAAGAAATTTTGAAAAAGTACACACAAATAATTGACACCGCCCGTCAAAAATGGTATAGTTATTAAGCACTTGACGGAGTATGGGGGTGTAGCTCAGCTGGGAGAGCACCTGCCTTGCAAGCAGGGGGTCAGCGGTTCGATCCCGCTCATCTCCACCAAGCGTCAGGTGTTTTTGTTTGAACGTACTTTGTCGGTTAGCCGACAATCGATATAACAACACAACTCCGTAGGTTGCAGCACCACCATGCAACATTGGCGACGCAGTCGTCAAATAAGGTGGGGGTCGATAACCGAGAGAGTTAAAAATATAGGAGCATAGCTCAGTAGGTTAGAGCACCACCGTGCAACATTGGCGACGCAGTCGTCAAATAAGGTGGGGTCGGTAACAGAAAGAGTTAAAATATAGGAGCATAGCTCAGTAGGTTAGAGCACCACCCTGATAAGGTGGGGGTCGGTGGTTCGAGTCCACTTGCTCCTACCAAGCGCGGCAACTGCGCTTGTGAGTTGCAACGGAAAGGAAACACAACAAGGTGTTTCCTTTTCCATTGCTTCCTTTTTGCTTGTTGCCTTGGCGCTGTTGCAATTGTATAACGAAATATGTAGCGCTCTGCTGCGTTTCACTTCGCTTCACTTACTCCGCTAACGCGGAGACGAGTCCACTTGCTCCTACCAATAGCACTGCCCGCAAGGGTGGTGCTTTTGTAATATAAGTAGGTTAGAGCGCCACCGTGTAACATTGATGACGCAGTCGTCAAATAAGGTGGGGGGGGGCGGTGAAAACGCGATTGTACACAATCGCTGTGGGGCGGCACTTTGTGCCTTGCGCGAGTCCACTTGCTCCTACCAAGCGCGGCAACTGCGCTTGTGAGTTGCAACGGAAAGGAAACACAACAAGGTGTTTC
>CANRFV010000143.1 GCA_947629985.1 uncultured Clostridia bacterium
GAATTTATCATCTATTACCGTGGCAAGATCGTAGGCGGTATCTATGATGACAGGCTGCTTGTAAAGCCAATAAAAGCTGCGATCAGCTACATGCCAGCGGCGACTTATGAATTGCCCTATGAGGGGGCAAAAGAGATGTTGCTGGTAGATGAAGTTGACGACGTAGAATTTTTGACAGGTTTATTTAACGCCATGTATGAGGAACTGCCGGCACCAAAACTGAAAAAGAAAAAATAAACAGCTTCTGATTTTTCGGAAAAGTAATGTATAGACATACACTACAAATCGGAATTTATGGAGGATAGCAAAAATAATGAAGGATAAAAAGCCAGTAAGCATAAAATTGATGATGTTACCGCTTATACTGGGAATCTCTTCTTTTTGCATTTTTGCGCTTTATTTTTACAGTGCAAACCATGCACCCTATACATACACCAACATGATACTTGTAGATCCGATACTATCTTTTATTGGCGTGATTGTTTCCATTATTACAAGAAGGAGCAGAAAACTGTATCCCACATTATGGATGAGTGGGTTTATAATTTGTTTATTTAGCCTTGTAATATGTGTTTTGATCATTATATTATTGATATCCATTATGGCAGCAGCATTTAATGGAAAATGGCTTTGACACAGTCATGAGATTACAATGTAAATTCTGATTTTTCGGAAAAGTAATGTATAGACATATACTACAAATCAGAATTTGAGGGAGTCAAGATAGATATGGCAAAAATAATATGGGAAGGGAATCAACCTTGGGAAAAAGAATTTCCTGATATTCCGCTTCCCGAAGGTGCGGTGAAAATAAAGAGGCCGGATGATCTGTTGAGCGCATCTGTGCCGTATGGGATCATCCCGATGATCCTGTGTTTTATCGCTGTTATTATCAAAAAAAGCACAAGTACAGCGTTTCTCTTTGACCTGCGCTTTATGCCGATCGGGTTTCTTATCGGCTTTTTACTGATACCTGTCCACGAATATCTTCATGCGGTTTGCTATCCGAAAGAGGCGACTGTTTATGTGGGTATCTGTATAAAGAAAGTGGCTGCTTATGCGGTTTCCGGTTTTCCAATTAGAAAATGCCGGTATATTATTATGTCCCTTGCTCCTGTCCTATTGGGGATCATCCCACTTTGCATTTTCCTGATATGTCCTCTGCAATGGAAAGGACTGTTGACAATTTGTATTGTTCCGTCGTTCATGGGTCTGATTTCTCCTTCGTCTGATTATATGGATGTAATGCAAATCATGAAACAGGTTCCGAATGGTGCAAAAATACAAGCGGTCAATGAGGGATTATTCTGGTTTAAGGGATGATCTGTATACAAAAAATGAGTACAGTATTGTTATATTGATATTGGAAAAGCAGACTGACAATTCTGATTTGTCGGAAAAGTAATGTATATCAGAACAGTACACGTGTCATGCCGTCATTCTTTAAGCAAACTATTTACCGATATTCATTAAGAGCATTACATTTCAGGTAATGCTCTTTTCTTTTCAGAGGATTGACATTTATCATCCTGTATGGTATAATTATAAAGTAGAGAGGTACACTACAAATCGATATTTTGTCCAAAGCATGACATCCTGAGTCTCCGGCAGCAATTTTTGTGGAAAAGCGGCAGCTCAATCATGTAAATTAGGAGTGAATTTTGATATGGAAGACAAAAAACCGGGAAATAATTCGTATTATCTTATGTGCGAGAGAAAAGAGATTTATTATGTTTTAATGGTTGTAGCCGGATTCTTCGGTGCGTACACCTTTTTGCTCCGAGGCAATGTATTCTGCAATGCCCAGACGGGAAATGTAGTGCTGATGGGTATGGCGTTGGGGGCGGGAAAATGGAAAGAGGCACTGTATTATCTAATACCGATTTTCGCCTATACGCTTGGAGCTTTCATATCGGAACTTCTTCCCAATCCGGTTAAACATCATCTTCCTGTTCGTTGGGACACTCTGCTTATTGTGATAGAGATGCTGGTCGTGTTGGCACTGGGCTTTGTTCCTTTGTCAGCACCCGTTCAAATTGCTCAGGTTACAATTAACTTTGTTGCTTCCATGCAGTACAATACTTTTCGTCAGGCGGAAGGCGAACCTATGGCGACAACATTTGCCACGAATCATATCAGGCAGATCGGGATCGGTTTGGCAAAAGAGATCTCTCATTTTAGTCTTCAGGATAAAACGCATCGAAAAAAATTACGAGAACACCTTGCTATGCTTCTATTTTTCCTCGCAGGAGCCGTAATAGGAACGCTCCTGTGTAATTTGGTATATGAAAAAGCTATTTGGGCAGCCCTGCTTCCACTTGGTGTGTTGCTTGGAATTTTTCTCTATGCGGATTTTGTTGGGGAAAAGAATCTGAAGGGGAGGAAACCGGCGGGGCATTGAGACAAATGTATAAATGTCGGGAAAACTGCAAATTCTAATTTATCATCCAAACAATGTATATCAGAACAATGCAATACTGATAGCATACATATTCCCCCGTAACGATATTTTTTTGTCACTAAAAGAACGTCACCGCTGACACGTCCACAATTTCGTAAGCGTGAACTTTCAACGTTTTCCGCACTTTTCAAACTTGATCGTGCAGAAAATGCGGAAAGTTCAGATTCCATATAAAATTGAATAATAATTTTATATGGATAAAGTTATAAAAAAAGGAGTAAAAACAATGTCATTTGACTACAAAAAAGAATACAAAGAGTTTTATATGCCCCCGAAAAAGCCGAC
>CANRFV010000144.1 GCA_947629985.1 uncultured Clostridia bacterium
CAAAGACCGGCGCCCCCTCAAACGCAAATTTTCGCGGAATTAAAGAGGGGGGATACCCCGCACGGGCAAAAAACACCGTATTTGCAGTATAGTTACGCTATCAAAACGCCAAATCCTTTGGTTTCAGCCCTCTTTTTTATGTTCCTTTTGTGCTTTTTCTTCCCGTTTTCGTCTTCGGAAATCCCGCTGGTTTTTCGCATTCCGGGCTTTCTGGCACTCCGGCTTATCGCAGTATTCCTGTCTGTTGCTGCGCCGTACCAGAAAATCTCCGCAGTGGCGGCAGCAAATCATGATCCCTTCTTCCGGCTTTTCTTTTTTACCCTTGTCCTCCGGGGCCGGGTCCTCAGATAAAAGCCGTGCCAGCGTGTACCACGCAATATCGAACACGGAGTTGACGTCAGCAGAGAATACCAGACGGTTTGTTCTGGGATTCAGCTTGAGCCGCATCCTGAAATCCGGGATACATTCCACCAGACGGTCGCGCAGTTCCTCGTAGTGGTCGTAAGGCTCAACGGCAAACAGGCCGTCCGGCTCCGCATCATATATTTCCGGGTGCGCTTTTTCGTACTCGCTGGCAAGCCGCATTTCTTTCAGCAAATCCCCCTGCGCGGGAGCGAGTACAGAATCCGGCACGGGTGGCTTGTCATGTTTGAAACGCTCAAACACGGGCAGAGCTTCAAAATGCCTGCCCTCGGCGTACATATCGTATGCGGCGTCCTCGTCAGCCACGCACACGCCCTCCAGAGCGATATAAAACCGTGCGGCATTATACAACCGCTCCAAGTCTTTCATGAAATCATCAATATAGAATATACTGTCCTTTTCAATCAAAAATCCGTCCGTCTGGATGTCAAACTGCTTATCTTTCAATCCCGCATAGATAAAATCAACAGAATACGGGTGTGCGTATGTGCCGCACCACTCCATAATCAGTTCCGTAAACGGTTTCTCTTCGGAGAAATCGTCTATTTTTTTCGCCAGATTACACAAGCCCGTGAGAATGTCTTTCCCGGTCAGTTCACCATCGGCGGCAAATTCCGGCTCGCATCCGGGTTTGCAGATGCCTTTGGCATAATAGCGCCCGTCCTTATCAATGTCAAAGTCGTAGGCTTTAAACCGGAATGTGTGGTACACCAGCTGCCCAACGCCGCCGATCTCACCGAAGCCGAGGATGTCTGTACCTTTATCCGCTTTCGACTCGATGTATTTATCGTCCCAAGTGTATGGCATTGCTGTACCCCCCTATTGGAAAATCGTAACCATAAGCGTAACCGCCAGTTTTTTGCTTATGATTACATTATACTGTACAATATGGTTAAAGTCAAGAGCAAATTGTATAACCGCTTTTGAAATGCACCTTGACAACCGAAAAGTCCGATCCGTAAGGGGTACCTGCCGGAGTACAGCGCGATGACCGAAAGCGAGCCTGTCCCACCCGGCGGAGAAAACGCAGAGACCTCAAACAAGGGGCTGCCGCAGGAAACGTAGCGGACGGATGTAAACAGTAAAATCTACAGAAACGGAGGTAAGGCATTCATGGAAAAGACCACTATGAGCGTGCAGGAATTGTCCTCGCAGATGGGCATTTCCCTGCCCAAAGCGTATGAACTTGTCAAAACACCGGGATTCCCGTCCATCCGTATCGGAACGAGAATCCTCATCCCGATCGATGCTTTTCGGGAGTGGCTGGTTATCACTTCAAACAGGCAGAAATGACGGCGGCAACAATATCGTTGGAAGGAGGTGACGCCGGAGATGCACATGGACGAACTGAAAGCGCAAAAAATATGGTTCTGCTGGTGCTATGAGACCCGCAACGGCAAACGGACGAAGGTTCCCATATCCGCATACGGCACACCGACAGGCACCAATGCGCCGTATGCGCACACATGGGTAACGCACAGCGATGCCGTGGAATCCGTAAAGGAGCATGGGTATGACGGCGTTGGATTCAAAATCCCGGAGGGATACTTCTTCCTCGATATCGACCACAGAGACCTATCCGACCCATATGTGCAACTGCTCCTTGAGAGGTTCGGTTCCTATACGGAATACTCCGTCAGCGGAGGCGGCGTGCATATCTACGGAAAATGCGATATCAGCAGGATACCGACCTACATGGACGGAAAGGGCAAGCGGCGGCTTGACAAGGCTTTCTATATGAAAAATCCGCACAACCAGACGGAACTGTACTGCGGCGGCATCACAAACCGTTTTGCCGTATATACGGGCAATGTGATACGGGACGTGCCGTTGAAGGAATGTACGGACGCGCTGCTCATCACGCTTGACAAGAATATGCGGAAAAAGGAAAAGCGGAAATTCAGCGAAAAACGCGATGGCAGCGATAAGGAAGTGTTCGATACCGTAGCCAGTCTGCTGAAGCAGAAAAACAACGAAAAGTTCCGCAAATTGTATTGTGATGGCGATTGGAGTGATTACGATTCCCAATCCGAGGCTGACTGTGCTTTATGCGCCATGACAGCGTTCCGCACAGGACCTGATCCGGAGTTGATCGACAGGGTATACCAATCCTCCGCCCTCATGCGGGATAAATGGAACCGGGACGATTACCGGGAATCCACCATAGCGGCGGGCATTGAAGCCTGCCATGGCACATTCCATAAATCCAAAATGGAACATCCTGATTTCGTCCGTTTCAATCTCCAGACTGGGGAGCCGTACATCGTGACCGCATTGCTGGCAAAGCACGTCCGTGAGCATCTGGATTACATCCTTGT
>CANRFV010000145.1 GCA_947629985.1 uncultured Clostridia bacterium
GACTTTCATTTCTACACTCCGACGGACGGCAGGATCACATTCCAAATCCATTATGAAAACGGCGTACTTCCGGCAACATTCCCGGCACCGAGGGCCAAAATGACCCGCGCCGAAAAGGCCGCCGCCAAAGCGGCAAGGGAAGCCGAAGCCGAGGAGTCAGCGGCAGAACCGGCAACGGAAGAAACCGCCCCCGCCACTATCCCGGAAGCGCCCAAGCCCATGGAGCCAGCAGCAGCTATCGCGCCGGAATCCGCAGAGGATACAACAGACGAGGCCGCAGCCACGGAGCCCGAAGCGGCAGAAGAAACCAGCCCCGCAGACGAAGGCGAAGCGGAAGCCACCGAGGCCGAAGCGGCAGAGGAAACCACCGCAGATACCGAGGAAGCGACAGAATCCGAAGACGGCGGCATGGAAATCCACTACAACGTAAACGGCCCCCGGAGAAAAGAGCTGGCCGCCGCAGTAGGCGACTTCATCGGAGCGGCTCCGCAATACATGAGAGCCCCGACATACGCCTTCGCGGTAGGCAGCTACACAATCGGCAGGGACGGCACCCTCACCGGCGAGGCCAACAGCGAATTGGTAGAGACATTAGCCGCCCAGGGCTTTATCGCAGCGTAACATACAATTCCCGGCCCCGCCATTCCGGCGGGGCTTTCCTATTACCGCAACAATCATGGCCAAACGCATTTTCAGAGCGTTCTTCTTCGCAAGTACAGGTTGGTTCCTCGATAATCTGCATATCGCAGCACCCGCCCTTTTTTGCTTTTTCTTTGCTTATATCCGTCTCGCTCTCAACGGATAGTCCGCAGTTACACCCCTTGTTACCGAACAGTGTTGTTAAAAATCCTTTTTTCTTTGTCATGACGAAAACCTCCTAAAAATTATAGTACGAAATTGAATACATAGCCTGTGATTGTGGCAACAGCAAAAATGCAGAGAACAAAGGTAATAACCATTTTTTTCTTGAAAATGGAATTAAGCAGGGACACTTCTGGAATACTCGCACCAGCTCCACCCAGAATTAAAGCAATCATAACGCCCGGTGCAACTCCTTTAGAAATCAAAATACTTGCAATCGGGATCATGGTTTCAGTACGGATATACATCGGAATACCAATAACAGCAGCCAAAGGGACTGCCCAAAGGTTATTTGCCCCGGCGAAGTTAGCCAATAAATCAGTAGGTACAAATTCATAGATAAACGCACCAATGCCTGCACCCAGCAACAGGAAAAGGACTACACCTTTGAACAAGCCGAAAGCGTCTTTCAATGAAATCTTAATTGCCTGCCATTGCTTTTGCCAAAAGGTTCCCTGTAAATTCTCCCAACTTGTATTGCCTTGATGTCCGCCTTTTACTATGACATTTTTGACCTCCTTTTGAAAACCAGCCTTGTCTAAAATCAATCCCATAATGACAGCAAATGCAAATGTAAAAATGGTATAAATGATAGTTGCTTTTATACCAAAGAACGCAAGCATTAAAGTCAAAATAGCTGGATTAAGAATAGGTGACGTTAGAAGAAAGGAAATAGCTCCACAAAAAGGCGCACCACTTTTGAATAACCCAACCAGCACGGGAATAGTTGAACAGGAACAAAATGGCGTTACAGCTCCCAGTAACGCGCCAAGAACGCTGTTAAGACCACTTCGCGGGGTGGTTAAAATGCGCTTAATTCGTTCCGGTGAAATATAAACTTGAAGCAAAGCAACAACAAAGCTAATGCCGATAAATAAGCCAAACAATTCGCCAAACAGCATTAGGAAAGTTTTACCTGCATGAATAAGCGTATCTATTGTGACCATAGTATTATCTTCCTCCTTGAGATATATCGTTTTGTGGTTTCAAGGGGTAGATTGTTTTATTCAGATCGACATTGAAATCGTCTACCGCATACACACATAAATTATCCCTCCGTTAGATTGATACATTCAAAACCGTCTATTTATAAGGTGAAACGCAAGCCACCTGTTAAGATGGCTTTGGTAAATGCACAGCTTCATTCAGCTAAAGTCGTATTATACATCTAAAGAAAGTTGTTGGTCTAATATAACTTTTAAGCGTTCAGCACCGGGAAGATCAATAGAGTAATACACCCATTTTCCGTCCTTACGCCCCTGCACAATTCCGGCATCACATAGAATTTTCATGTGGTGGGAAAGCGTGGGCTGGGTGATATGCAGATCGTCCAGCAGTACGCAAGCACATTTTTCGCCACCATGAAGCAGTTGTAAGATTTTAATACGGTTTTCATCGCTAAGCGCCTTGAATAACTCCGCTATCTGCTTCTCTTTTGTCTGCAAACTTGTCACCTCCCATAGACGATTTTCTATCTGTCTATATTATATGCGTCACATAGATGCTTGTCAATGGGTTTTGGAGATTTTTTGTAAATCGCAATCTGATACTTCTTGCTGAATTAGAATTATTTACCCTCACTATGGAAACTTTATAGGCATATCCAAGCAGATGAACAATAAAATGTATGCAAATGAATGAACAAGCCATAGTGAGGGCAGACGATATGAAAAGACCGATACCGCTTTACAATTTCAAGGCTTTCAGGGAAGCCATAAAAGAAGCCCGGAAAAAGAGGGCGAGAGCCGCAACAAGGTCAGCTATCGCTCCCGCTTGCCGCGAAATTGTATGAAACCTTATACATCACAAGTTTAATACAATTTCGCGGCAAGCAATTTTC
>CANRFV010000146.1 GCA_947629985.1 uncultured Clostridia bacterium
GAACGGCAATGAAAATCCCCCTCACTTTACTGCCGATAATTTTGGACTTTTGAAACCCGTTTTCTGAAATGTTTACATTTTTTTCATGGCAATTCTCACTTTCGCATAGTTTCAACATTGTATTTTTGTTGATGATGGTGACTATACTATAGGAAAATTTTTCAGAAAAGGTATTGCTTTTTCATGCAAGATGTGATATAATTGAGAAATAAGGGTAGGTAATAGTCTTACTCAGTTACGCAAATTATATTTTGGGAGAATAGGTATGGAATCAATATTACTAACAATTTTTGGCTCGTTATTAGTTTATGGATATTTGAATCTTGCAATGAGGTATATCAAGCTGATAATAAGCCGTCAAAAAGTTAAAGTGCTTAAAACGGATAGAAATGCTACTATCATAACATTTGTAGTGATTTTAATCTGGCTGATAACGAAAGTTGTCCGAGAATACGGGAATGATAATTTTGTGCTTTGGTGTATTATATTGACACTTGAAATAATTTACATTATTATCATTTCAGTCAACTCGAAATATGTATATATTTGTGATGATTGTATTATTTTTTCAGATTGTTCTAAAAAGGCTAAAGATTATAGTTATCGTGTGAATAATAATTTACTCGAGATATTACCTGATAAACCGCCGAGAAAGATCGAGAAATTCAGTATAGAAAATGATAAGGATTTACTGATCAATTTTCTGCAAAATTATAAATCGTTCCAATAACATTTACAAGCTGTTAAGCGATTTCTGCTCAACAGCTTTTTTATTTTCCCCATAACATTTTCACGATAAGAAAAGTTATATGGCGCACTCAATTTCGTGCGCAATGCGAATAGACAAATCGCCAAAACTGCGCTATAATTTTAGTATAGGCTGAATGTTTCAGCTTGCAAAAAGATGTATGATAATGAAAAAGAATAAGGTCAAATTCGGTTTGACAAACGTCTATTGGGCGAAGATTTTTCAGTGGGCAGTGGACAAGGACGGCAATGCAACAAGCCCTGCCTACCAGACGCCTGTCAGATTGCCGGGTGCAGTTTCCCTCTCCATTGATGCCAACGGCGAAAATGAAAATTTTTATGCCGACAACAGTGTTTATTACGTCATCAATAATAACTCCGGTGAAACGACCTACAACAATTGGTATAATCAGGTGTATATTCCCACCGTACCTGCGGCAGCGAAAGTTTCTGCACCCGAAAAAACAGTTGTGAAAAAATCTGAGTGAGGTGTACTATGGCTATCAGTAAAAATATTACCATTGACGGTGTGGAAGTACCATTTAAGGCAAGTGCAGCCGTGCCGAGAATGTACAGAATTAAATTCCGAAGGGATATTTACAAGGACCTTTCGGAGCTTCAGAAAAGCGTAGGAGAATCGGACAAAGATAATTCCGGGCTGAATATTGAAAGCCTTGAAGTCTTTGAGAATATCGCTTATATCATGGCAAAACACGCTGATCCGGACAATGTGCCTTCCGATCCGGATGAGTGGTTAGAGTGCTTCAACACGTTTTCCATTTATGAAATTTTGCCGCAGCTCATTGACCTCTGGGGCATGAATGTGGAAACGCAAATTGAGTCTAAAAAAAACATCGCCCGACTGACAGACCGATGACAACGCCGCTTTTCCTGCTGCGGTGTGTGCAGATCGGGCTGTCTCTTTCGGAGCTCGATCTGCTCACCATCGGCATGGTCAATGATATATTTTGTGAAAGTCAGAATGATGAGTATGATGGGTGGGTCCAGCAGGCTACACAGGCAGACTTTGATACGTTTTGATCAGACTTTGTATTCTGCACACGCTTTTTCCAAAAGCTGAAAATCATTGCAGCGTTTGGAAAGCGGTGTGGAATTGCCCTCTTTCAATTTGAGATGATAGAGTGTTTTTGCATTTTTTCTGATTTTTTCTTGAATTGCTTTGATCGCACGATACTCTGCCAGAAGAAGTGCCTTGTATTTTGGATCACGCTGCGCATGGATATCAACATAGGTACACAGTCCTTTGGGGACAGGAAACATATTGTTGAGGTTGATGACAGCATACTGCTTGATCTTCAGAAAATCGATGCCCTCTTTCATTTTCTGGTGTTTGGGCTTGAAAGATGACAGCGGTGCAAAATATGCATAACCATTTATGTATAATACGACACCGATATACTTGCGCTCGTTGTTCTGTCCTGCCTGCTTATTATGAAACAGGTGCGGTGCAAATTTTGTCAGATAGCTGATGTACTTCGGATCAATCTCGTAAAGTTTGATGTTTTCCATAATTGCTCCTTAAAACAAACAGGGGCAAGCAATGCTGCCCCTGCTGTTACGATCACACTCAGAGCTGCGAAACACTCACATTTAAATGTCTTGATCAGAGCCAAGAGAAGCTCGCTGGATAAGTTTCTCATTTAGGGCTGAGATACACCCACTATTTATATTATAGCCGATAAATTGCATTTTGTCAATAGGAATTTTATGAATTTTTTGAAAGGCAGGTGATATCATGGCAAACAGAATCAAGGGCATCACAGTCGAGATCGGCGGCGATACTACCAAGCTGTCGAAAGCGCTGGAAGGTGTCAATAAAAACATTAAGAACACGCAAACGCAGCTCAAAGACGTAGAGAAATTACTCAAACTTGACCCGACCAATACAGAGCTTTTATCACAGAAACATAAGCTGTTAGCGGA
>CANRFV010000147.1 GCA_947629985.1 uncultured Clostridia bacterium
TGGTGGGAAAATATATGCATGATAAACAGGCTGTATCCCTAATATACGGGGAGCAGTCTCTCGCTATGTATTTATATTTTCTGGTTAAATGCAGCCTTTCATATGATTGTAATATTTCCTGCGGGTGTGCTTCCTGTATCTGCCAAATATCCTATTAGGACGTATAATAGAAAGTATCTTTGATGCTTCTCCGGTTATCCTTAGCAATACCCGCTGGCATGTTGTCTGCGGAGACTGTAAAAGCAATACTATGTTACGTTTGATCCGGTTAAGTATATAAGTTCGGTTTGACTGGTATCTGTGCTTATTCCCTTTTTGCTGCTTGATAAAAATATCTGACTTATGTTTCACAATCGCTGCCAGATTCGAAAGATACATCGCTGCAAAGAACTCCTGCCTGATACTGACAGGTTTTATGCTGTTAAAAGATTCTATTTCCAGACGGTTTTTGAGTTCCCTGTATTTACTTTCGATACCCCATCGTAACCGGTATAACGTAGGAAACTTATCTGCTTCCATCTGGTCTGGCATTATATTTGTTACCAAATATTCCGTAGTTCCATCACCCAGCATGAAATGAAGGCTTCTTAAGGTGAGCGGGGCTGACCCGTCAGGTGCAGGATATTCGAATAACATATCTTCTTTTTCGAATATGGCTTTCTTAAAGGTCTGGGGAATGCGCATGAGGAACAAGATTCCACGCCCATCCAAAAAACGGAACAAATCTTCCGAAGGATATCCCCGGTCAAACAACAACACAGTGTTAGGGAGATCAGGCAAAAAATCAATATGTTCTTTTGCCGCAGTTCTTTCATTATAACGGTATGGATTAAACGAAACATCTACGAGCATATCATTCAGGATATCATAAAGGGCAGATACGGAAGCAAGAGGAGAAATGATGCCGGTCTTATTGGGATTACCCCCGAATACTTTATAATTTTCTGCGGATTCCGGTATCTGTACAGTACTGCCATCAACAGCAAAAATATGGAATCCATTCCAGGTGTCCAGCGCAGAGGGCTGTTCATAAAAATGTGTGACAGAAAGACGGAACAGATCAACAAATGCACTGCAGGAAATCCCCTGTCTGGCTTTAGAAATGGCCTGTTTTGATACAAAGGGCAGTGATGCGGTTGGAAAATCATCTGAAAGATCCGAATAATTAATGGAAATGGATTTATGGGAAGAACGCAGGATAAAATAAATCAGATTATGAAATGAAAGCTTTCCTGAACGTGAAAAAGCATTGCCGATACGGTGTTTCATCCGAAAAGAATCGGACATTATAAGGTTATTAGAGTGCTGCAAAATAGATGATAAAAGATGTGTATACATAATGGCCTCCCGCATTGAAAATGTAATCAATGCGGGGCAGCATATTTTGAACACTTTGTCAAGTACTTTTCATGAATTTATTATATTGATTTTATATATTGGCATTTCTGCTCTCTTAGAGAACCCTTAAGTTGACGACATTGCCAGTTGAACTGGTGGTTGCTGACTTAGTCTTATAAGGGAAATGATGATATGGAAGTTTGAAGCTATATGGTGACTGCTATGTTTTTGTAGAAAGAAGGGTGTTTATGTGGTAATATATAGATGCAAAGATAAAAACACAACACAGGGAAATCTTGCAAAATTGGTAGGTAGTTCAGTTGCACCGCTTTAGTATAAGTATTCCTCCTTCCTTAAGGTCGTCTGTTCTTTGTTCATTACAATCATTTTAAGGAATTGTCATGTATAAGGCATCGGTTAGGATTTAGTCCGGCGGTGGCAACTGATTAAAAGAAGTTGACCGTAATCCTAAACGAGTACAGCGTGGAGTTCGGAAACAAGTACAGAACACCGGGATAGGGACAAAATCGCAACAGGCTTTGAAGAGACAGCAGGAGCAGTTGAAAACTGAACGTAGAACAGTAAGCCGGGGACAACGGGAAGCGGAGAAGCAGTGGCAGTTTGAATTGAAACAGAAAAGGAAAGAGAAATATAGGGGTATGTAATTTGGGAAAAGCTTTTTGCACTTCCGCCATTAAAGGCATATTTGGTGTATCAAATTGCACAAGCTGTCATTAGCTTTGAAGGCGATTTAAGTGAAAGAATAGAAATGATAATGGTACATGATTATACAGATGAATGTATATTCGATTTATGTCTTACATATTCAGAGACCAGCTATGAAAAGTCAAGCCTAAATCAGAAAAAAATTTTTTTACTGATATTGAGGTCAAAAAGGGTAACTTTAATAAAGCTCCCTAAGGGTGCATTTTTTCAAAGATCTCGGTATTTAAGCAAAACTCTTAGTCGAGGTTGAAGTCTACGTCATCGGTCATCATTTTCCAGATGACGCGGACAAGTTTGCCGGCACAGTGCCCGAGGGCGTTATAGTGAGTCCGGCCTTCCGCCATCTTCTTGTTGTAATACGCTTTAAAGGTGGCATTGTTCTTTACAACATTGTGGGCTGCGTTCATAAGGGCGTATCTAAGCACTTTGGATCCTCTTTTGGACATCCGGGTGTGGCTGGCATGAAAGTTCCCTGACTGCTTTACAGAGGGATCCAGACCAGCATACGCCAGCAGCTGATGGGGCTTAGAGAAGCGGTGGATGTCACCGATCTCGCCAAGTATCATTCCGCCGTTTATGTAGCCGATACCCGGAATGGT
>CANRFV010000148.1 GCA_947629985.1 uncultured Clostridia bacterium
GAAAGCAAAGTGCAGACTATGATACAATTCAGCGATTGCCTTGTTGCCTGAAAATCAAGGGGGTGCAAATCCATTTTAAGGGGTGCATTTCATAGGCAGGGGGTGCAAATTCCTAAACAAATCCAAGGTCACGTTTTGCGACCTTTTGAAGGAGAAAAAGCATGAGTGATTCAAAGAAAAAGGATACCTACATAAAGAAGAAAAAAGACATGAACTTCCAAAGCGTAGACTCTATGCAATCAGTAGTTAATGTCGTCAATGAGGCTGCAGCGGCTCTAAATGATAAAAATCGCACCATAAAAGAAAGTGCTATTCCGGAGGTGCTGGCAGGTGCATTAGGAGCCGGTATCGGAGGAGTAGGTTCTTTTGTTGCTCTTTATGGTCTTGGTGTTGTAGGGCTTTCAGCGGCAGGCATTACATCTGGTCTTGCTACCGCTGGAGCTATCGTGGGAGGCGGTATGGTGGCAGGAGTGTTTGTACTTGCAGCGCCTGTCGCGGGGCTCACTGCTGCCGGAGTTGGGGTTGCTTCACACCTTAAGAATAAACAGCTGCGTCAGGAGAAGGAGCGTTTATACAAAGAAGCGTTGAGAAAACATGAAGCCATAATAAAAGCGATGAAAGCAGAGGCAGATGCTGATAAGGAGCGTATGGATTATCTCCAAAGTCTTAACATTCTGCTACAGCAGGCAATCAAAGACTTACAGCACGATCTTGGAATCGCAGCATAAAGGAAGGTACTTCATTGAGAAAATTCAATTTAAATAAGTTGGCTCCAATGCTTGACAAGGCTGGTGATGGCTTGGCGAAAGCTGGAAAAGCGGCAGTAGAGATTGTAAAGGACAGACATTTTCAGATTGGTGTTTTGACCGCATTGCCCACGACGGTGAGTGCTTTCTTCTTGATCAGGAAGTATCAAAAGCAAGCCGAGGAAAAAGAGGAATTGTACAAGAAGGCGCTTGCCAAGCATAATGCGGTTATAAAGGAACTGGATGCGAAGACTGAGATAGACAAAGAAAGACAAGATCGGCTGTTAGCATATGATTCCCAACTGAAGAAAGAAATGAATGGATTGCAATCTGAGATACAGGAACTGAAAAAGCAGATCGCGGAACTTGAGAAAAAGAAGGTTGACGATGAGTAAATATAAATATTCTGAAACAGAACAGCAAATCAACGATGTTCTGAAATATCATGATGAAAAACTGAAAAAAATCAAAGCCGCACGACCTTCCACAGCTGAACTTGGCAGCAGAATTCAAGAAAGTGAAGATTTGCTTCGAATGCTGGGACACACGGAAATGCCGATTGTACCGAAGCAGGAAGAACCAAAGAAAGTGATGGTGATTCCATCTTGGGAAGAATTATGTATTGAAGCAGAGAATACTGTAGGGACAGGAAATGCACTTGAATCAATCTTCACGGATGAGGAACTTCGGAGAAATACACAAGAGATCCGTATGCTTAATGCGGAATATAATCAGCTCCATCATTTAGACAAGTATGACATAGCAATCAGTGCCGCCGCTGGGCTGCTCGGAGCAGCAGTAGATATTCTGCTTGTAGGCATTCCGCAAAAAACACCGGAAGGATTGAAGGGTGGACCGCTCTCAAATTATGTCAGGGATTGGTTTGATAAAAAATTCCCAGAAGAAGAGATGGAAAAACTGGCAAATTCAAAAGTCAGCAAGGTTCCATATGACGCACAAGACAATCGTAATACCACTGTATATGTAGAGGGGCTTTCTGCATATTACCATAGATTGCTTTCACTTGGGCATGATCCGCTACTCGGTCTTATTTTTGGTGTGGCAGATATTCTGACAGGTAGAATGACCACCATTGATAAAACGGGCAAAATCGTGTCACAGGTTATGGAGAATTATGCAGACCGAAAAGAGACAGATGTTTTTGCGGCTATAGCAAAACAAATTATACATTTTAAATCAGATATCACAACTTCAATGGGGCTTCCAGCTCCACTGATGGGATTGTTTAATTTCCTGCAATTTGGAAAAATTGGAGAATATGAGCAGACTATTGCAGAGATTGTGCAAGGGATGTATTACGAGGGGTATGATTTTATACACTTCTGTACTTTATCCATTCCTGTTATGATTGTTGAAGTTGTAACTCGAATAGGATATGCTTTCAAGCGCATTAAGGAAGGCTATTCTGTTAAAGAGTCAATTCCGTTTTCGCTGAATCGAGAGAAACATCCGAAACTTGTGACTATGTTATTTGTTGGACATTCAGCAGCAACTGCGGTTAATGCCGGAAAGGTGTATTTTACTCAGAATCCGATGGCGATTAACTATCCGCAGTGGATTGCCTTTGCAAAGTATTCATACAAACAACTTAAGTGGGTACTGATAGAAAAACCGAATGCGAGAGACGCTTATGTTCGTGGAAAGCTGAATGAGCAACTTGCTGAAGTGCTTGAAGATGTGGATTCCACATTTAATGAAATATCAGCGAAATATATCGTTGTAATTGAGTAGACAGAGAAAACTCCCCATCTCCGATATTATCTCGGTTATGAGGAGTTTTCTTATATCCTAATTTCCGTCCCGTCCTTCATGGTGAATCGGACGTCGTCCTTGCTGTAGACCGTCACGAATTCCACCATGCCGTGCCAGAGGTA
>CANRFV010000149.1 GCA_947629985.1 uncultured Clostridia bacterium
CAATGAGCAGAGGCAGATGGTGGCTTGATTTGAAAAAACTTGAAAAAATTGTGTCAAGTATTATTGACAAAATCAAAATTCGATTCAGAGGGCTTGTGTATGACATTTCCGGCGTTCTGCCGAATTACAAGTCGCTGGACTATATGAAAATTACAGCAGGTACACGAAAGGCGGGCGACATGGATGACTTCGATTGATGACATGGCTGACGAGATCATGAAAGGCTTGACGGAATATGCCGAACTTGCCGATTCTGCGATGAAAACGGCTGTCCGCAAGACGGCGAAAACCGTCAAAGAAGAGATTTCCGCAAATGCTCCTGTTCACACAGGAAAATATGCAAAAAGCTGGACAACAAAGAAAACGGCTGAGAATAGCCATAAATTAGAAATGGTTGTTCATTCTAAAGACCGCTATCAAATTGCGCATTTATTGGAACACGGTCATGCGAAAAGAAACGGCGGAAGAGTGGCTGCCCGTCCGCATATCGCTCCTGCCGAACAGCATGGCGAGGAACTGCTGGAATCTTTCATCAAAAAGGAGCTGTCATGACTTACGAAGAAATCAATGATATGGTCGAGGAAATGGGATTTTCCTTTGCCTATCATCACTTTGCGGAGGGAGAATCTCCGAGACCGCCATTTGTGCTGTTCCTTTCACCCGGAGAGGAAAATTTTTCGGCGGATAATTTGATGTATCATGGCTTCAAGCAGCTTGATATAGAGCTATACACGGATGAAAAATCTCCGGATGCGGAACAGCGGGTGGAGGAGGTTCTTCTTCAGCACAATATCTATTACACAAAATCCGAAACATGGATAGAGTCTGAAAAACTCTACGAGGTACTTTACGAAATGGAGGTCTAACAATGGCACTGAAAAAGAATAAGGTAAAATTCGGGCTGAATAAAGTCCATTGGGCGAAAATTACGGGCTGGTCTGATGAGGGAATTCCCACGTTCGCAAAACCTGTCCGCCTGCCCGGTGCAGTATCGCTTGCCATTGATGCCAACGGCGAAAATGAGAATTTTTATGCCGACAACGGCGTTTATTACGTCATCAATAATAATTCCGGATATGAGGGCGACCTTGAGGTGGCACTTATCACCACGGAATTTGCGATTGAAATTCTTGGTGAGGTACTGGACAACAAGGGCGTTCTGGTCGAGAGCAATGATGCGGAAACATCGCAGTTTGCGCTGCTTTTTGAGTTTGACGGCGACAAAAACCACATCCGCCATGTTCTCTACTGCTGCTCCGCTTCCCGTCCTGCGACTGAAGGACAGACCACCGAGGAAAGCAAGGAAGTCAAGACAGAGACACTCAGCCTTAAGGCAACGGCACTCCCGTCCGGTCTGGTGAAGTCCAAGACTTGTGAATCTACGGATGAAGCTACCTACAATGGCTGGTACAACGCTGTCTATATTCCAACGATGCCTGCCAAAACAAGCAGCATCTCGGCACGTTCCACCTCGACCAAGACGGCAGCGGCTGATTAAGGAGGTACGGCATGGCTATCAAGAAGAATATCACGGTTGACGGCATCGAAGTTCCGTTCAAGGCGAGTGCTGCTGTGCCACGGCTTTACCGTATCAAATTCCGCAGGGATATCTATAAGGATTTCGCTGCCCTGCAAACTTCTGTGCAGGAGGGTGATGAGGAAGCTTCCACCCTTGACATTGAAAGTCTTGAGGTATTTGAAAATATTGCCTACATTATGGCAAAACACGCTGATCCGGACAATGTTCCCGACAGTCCTGACGAATGGCTGGAGGCGTTCAATACTTTCTCCATTTACGAGGTGCTGCCGCAGCTCATCGAGCTGTGGGGACTCAACGTGGAAACGCAGGCGGAATCTAAAAAAAACATCGCAAAACTGACCGCCCGATGACAACGCCATTATTCCTGCTACGATGCAAACAGCTCGGTCTGACAATGACCGAGCTGGATCTGCTGACGATAGGCTTAATAAACGATATGTTCACCGAACGTGAAAATGACGACTATGACGGATGGCATGAGGTCGCAGGACAGGCGGACTTTGATACGTTTTGATCAGCCTTTGTATTCTGCACACGCTTTTTCCAGAAGCTGAAAATCATTGCAGCGTTTTGAAAGTGGTGTAGAATCACCCTCTTTCAATTTGAGACGATAGAGTGTTTTTGCATTTTTTCTGATCTTTTCTTGAATTGCTTTGATAGCACGATACTCCGCCAGAAGAAGTGCCTTGTATTTTGGATTGCGCTGTGCATTGATGTCAACATAGGTACACAATCCTTTGGGGACAGGAAACATATTGTTGAGGTTAATGACAGCATACTGCTTGATCTTCAGAAAATCAATGCCCTCTTTCATTTTCTGGTGTTTGGGCTTAAAAGATGACAGCGGCGCAAAATATTCATAACCATTTATGTATAATACGACACCGATATACTTGCGCTCATTATTCTGTCCAGCCTGCTTATTATGAAACAGGTGCGGTGCGAATTTTGTCAGATAGCTGATGTACTTCGGATTGATCTCGTAAAGTTTGATATTTTCCATAACTGCTCCTTAAAACAAACAGGGGCAAGCAATGCTGCCCCTGCTGTTACGATCACACTCAGAGCTGCGAAACACTCACA
>CANRFV010000150.1 GCA_947629985.1 uncultured Clostridia bacterium
CATAACATCAGCATTTTCAACAAACTGTCGCTTTCATCTTTGGCTGTTTTGCCTATTGATTTTTCTTAGCAGGTTTCCACAGAAAAAATAAATTAAACGAAATTGCAGAAAAACATCATATGCTTCTGATTTTTCTTCCTCCATATTCTCCTGAACTTAATCCCATTGAAAAAGAATGGGCAAATCTCAAAAAATGGCTGAAATACAATCAACATCTCTTTCCACTTTTGGATGATGCTATCTCTACTTATTTTCAAGTTGAATAACTATAATTTCACAATTATGCTATACTATATATAACGGCGATAAGTCCTTGAAGTAAAAAAATCATCTGGTTTCAAGGGCTGTCTTTATTTTTATAAAGACGATTTGAATTATAACATTTGACTTCAGTCAAGCAGGAGGTGTGAGAATGGATAGGAAAGTATATAAAATTTTCTATCTTAATTGGAAAACACTGATAATTATTCTTTTCTTACTCTATCTCATCGCTGTGATAAGTGTGACTTTCATCGTCCGTGAGACAATGGTGTTGCGCACACCGAAGAATAGAGGTGTGATACTACAGCCATTTCGTGAATTTGAAGCGATGATGAACGGTGCCCATTTCTTCTGGTTCAAACAGATATTTCTGAACGTTTTGCTTTTCGTGCCGTTCGGGATATTACTTCCGATGATTTCAAGGCGTTTCAAAAATCCAGCAATAACTGTGGCTGCCGGATGCCTTTTTTCAGGGACAATAGAAATCATGCAGTACATCACTGGCAGAGGTCTGACTGAAGTTGATGACGTGATAACGAATACGATTGGTGCGGCGGTTGGTGTGGTGATCTATAAAATCATATCCTCAGTTTATCGGGTAATGATACAAATATAATAGAGTCTCCTACACATACTTCTCTTTTGTCAACATCGTAGATCATTGTGAACAGCCCCTTAATTATGCCACATTTCCTTGCTATTAAGCCTTTTCTATGGTGTAATGGTAGCCGGAGGTGTGGTCAAGATGAAAATCGAAGATTTATTGTGTGGTAAGGTTATTGCACTTGTCACATTCATTGCAATGACTATCACAGAGATCTATCTCAGCCACCAAAACGGAAAGGATTCCGGAGCAGCAAGTAGATCACTATCCACTCGTATACACCATTAGCGAGAAGATGCTCCGAATTGGTGTGCATACGATTTTTTTCGCAGTGATGATGGTACTATTGTGCTTGGTTTGTCAAATGTATCAACTGCGGATGGTAACCAGTTTATTCGTAGCTGTGTGGGCAGTAATGGATGAAGTGACGAAGCCGATGATGAAAAATGGACGGCATTGCAGTCTAAAGGATATCGGATGGAATCTGTTAGGCGTAGCTGTTGGGTGCGGTGTGTGGATGATGGTATCACATTAAACTTTAACAGTTTTGTGTGCTAAATCACTTATAATCAATACTATAGCAAAGCCCATGAAGCATGGTAACTTCATAGGCTTTTTGCATATTGGAATTTACTGATTCAAAAGGGCAAGGCTCTGGTCGTACTTCTCCCGTGTGATGCCGAGCATGGTCAACACCTCGGCAAGCGGTTTCTGCGTGTTGGTCATAAGCACTTTGACATTTTCTATCAGATTTTTTGCTTCACCGATGCCGATGCCTTCTGCACGACCGATGCCGATGCCTTCTGCACGTCCGATTCCGATACCTTCCGCCTTACCCTCCGATCTTGCAACCGACATATCATTCTCATAGTCACGAAGAGCCTTGTCACGCTGACGGATCTGCTCCCGGAGTGCCTTATCAGCATTCAACTCGTAAATTGCATCGATTGCCTTGTGGATCATGGGATTCTGTGTGTTCGTTCTTACCATTTCTAACGCCTCCTCATCTTCGGCTTTGATCAGCCGCAGCCACATCTGTTTGTCATCCGATCCGTCGATTTCTTTGGGTAGCTTTGTCAGTTCGAGGATATGGATCGACAGCTTATCTGAAAATTGATCATAACGGGTGTTTTCTCGTATCGAGTAAGAAGAATGATACTCTTCACAAGTCAGATAGCTGAATCCGAGAACATTGACAGAAAACGCCTGATCAAGACTCTGATATTCGCTCCCTGATTCTATGTCCTCTGTGAACATTTTTGACCAGTAGAATAATACTCTGTCACTTGAAAAGTCTTTTGCTCTTGACTGCATTTCAACGTTGAATTTCTTATCCGGCATTGTCACATGGATATCTAATCTGCTGGATTTTCCCTTTGCAACATCCGGATATAGTTCGGGATTTAGTACATCTACATCATCTTGCTCTGTAAGGGGTAAATCGATCACAGCCCGCAGAAAATCTCTCAGACAGTCCTTGTGGTCAACAAATAATGCCTTGAACACTACATCATGCGATGCAGAAATAAAATCCTCCATTGGTCTCACATCCTCTCATTTATATTATAGCATGAAATGAGAAAAAATGCAAGGGGTAATTTGATATTTATCACTTTACACACCCAGATGTCTTTCAATCACTTTCATGACTTCCTCGGCTCTTTTCTCCCCGATACCCTTGATTCCCTTCACATCTTTCTCAAGCTCCTGAAGATCGACTG
>CANRFV010000151.1 GCA_947629985.1 uncultured Clostridia bacterium
ACGGTCAACCAGACAAATAATTCTCCGAAAGCATTGTCACGGTTGGAAATTTATCGGCAGACGAGGAATGCGGTGAAAGAATAGTTACTTTTATTTTTTCAGCTTCAGACCATCTTTGAACGCATCGCCAACTCTGCCGCTTACTTTATAATAGCCGTGTGTATACGGATCAAAAGCAATCGCTTCAACCAAATCAATATCAACCTGATCGCCTTTCATGACACTTTCTTCGGCAGAGACGTTTACCACTTTTCCGATAACGCCAAGTCCGTATTGATTGTCCTGATATTCAATGAACTCACATTCAAGACAAATCGGAAATTCATTGATAATGGGAGCGTCAACGTTATCAGATTTTACAGCAGTAAGACCGCTGTCAGCAAGCTTGTCCTTTGTATTCTTCCCGGAAATTACTCCGAAATAATCTGCTTCTGCAACGTGCTTACTGTCCGCAATGCTAACAGTGAAGCCTTTTCTTTTCTTGATGTTTGATACTGTGTGATGCGTTTCTGTCAGATTGAGTGCGACAATGTCCCTTTCAACCATCGTGCCCCATGCTGCATTCATGACATTAACTGTCCCATCGTCATTGTAGGTAGCGATCATTAGAACCGGCATCGGGAAAATTGCTTCCGTAGTCTTTATATTCTTTTTCATGAAAATGAACTCCTTTAACCTTAAATTTACAGCAGTGCTGCTATGTTTCATTATACCCCTTTTTCATGAAAAAGTCAAGAGAGGTGAATTATGTTTTTCAAACTGATTCTTGAAAATGAAAATGGCGATCAAATCGACATGACCACGACCGCAAACCGATATATGGTTTCAAAAATTGACGGTCTGTATCCGCCTGCCGGAACGATCAGTACCTCGACATATGCGGGTATGGACGGCAGTTACCTCAACAATGCTTTTATTGAAAAACGAAACATTGTCATTTCTTTTGAAATGCGTGGACTTACTATTGAAAGAAACCGCCATGCTCTGTATCGTGCTGTTCGCCCAAGCAAATATATCAAAGTCCATTACAAAACACTTGCAATTGATGTTTATGCAGAAGGGTATGTGGAAACTTGTAACATCGACAATTTTAATTCGCTGACATCCGGACAAATTTCAATTCTTTGTCCCGATATTTATTTCTATAGCAATCTTCCTGTATATGCCTACTACGGCAAAATCACAGGTGCATTTCATTTTCCTTCGCCAGAAAGTGACGCGCCTTTTCCGTTGGGGGTGTATAATACTGAAAATACAGTTTCTATCCGGAATAACGGTGACGAGATCGGTTTTCAAATTATCATTGATACAGACACAAGTGAAAACGCACCTGCTGTTTCTGCCGATTCTCCGATTATTTATGACGCTGCAACAGATGAATATTTTCAAATTAAAGGCGAAATTCTCAAAGGCGACAGAATTATTATCACCACAAAAACAGGTAATAAAACTGTTACTTTAATTCGGAACGGAATTGCAGAAAATATCATCAATCGCCTGACAGTCGGCTCGACATGGCTGACCTTGCGGCAGGGTGAGAATCGTTTTCGCATTGACGGAGGCATAAATCTGAGAATTACCTTTATGCACACCGATGCGTATTTGGGGGTGTAATATGCAGATTGAAATTTATAATATGCAAACAGAAAACGACTCTATTAAAATTATACTTGAAGCGATTTGTGACTCTTTTTCAAGTTTGCTCTGGGATATCCGTTATTATGAGTGCGGTCAGTTTGAGATCTATATCGCCGCAAATGAAAGAAATATCAATATTTTTCAAGCCGGAAAAATCGTGGGCAGAAATGATGACCGTGAGCATTACGGCATTATTGAAAATGTGCTTCTTGAAACCGATGCAGAAAACGGGGATTATTTGACGGTTTCGGGACGTTTTTTGATGTCAATTCTCAGCAGAAGAATTATTTATCCAACGCTGAATTTTACTGCAAAAACAACGTACCGTGAAATTATTCATCAGGCAGTGATCCAAAATTGTATCGCACCGGAAAAACAACGCACATATCGTGCTATTCCGGGATTGCAGATCGGCAATGTTACAGGGAATTGTTGGGAACAAAAAGCGACCTTGCAGATCAGCTATGAAAATCTTATGGACTGGATATATTCTATCTGTAAAATTACAGGAGGTACTGCAAATATCCGTTTGCAGGAAACTGCCTCTGATTCGGGAAATTACACACTTTTGTTTGAATTATCCGAGGGTACAGACCGCAGTATATTGCAGGAAGAAAATCCTCATTTGATTTTTTCAGATTCCTACAATAATTTATTATCTTTTTCTTATGAAGCAGATCATTCCAAAATTGCAAATTATGTGTTTGTCTTCGGCGAGGGAGAGGGCAGTGAGCGTATCTGGGCAGGCTGTACCACATCACTTGGTGAGAACCGTCCGTCAGGGCTTGATCTTTATGAATTGTACGTTGATGCAAGAGATATTTCTCGCAAAAAAGACGGTGAGGGCGGCACGACAGAAGAAATTCCGTATCAGGAATATACGGAAATGCTGACTGACAGAGGCTTTGAAAATCTGCAATCTGTGATCGAAAAAACGGAATCAGA
>CANRFV010000152.1 GCA_947629985.1 uncultured Clostridia bacterium
ACTCAAACCAACGGCTGACGTTTTCCTCTGTAATCGTCTGTTCCTCATGACGAAGTGCCGCACGGTGTATATCCTCAATTGTTTCGTGAACGAGCGTACCAAAGAGCATAGCGTTCGCACGAACAGGCATAAATTCCAGTTCCTTATAGAACTTATACTGCAGGGCGCAGGTCTCGTAAACCGTGATATGAGAGGTGAATGAATAAGTATTCTTTATATTTACATTTTTTATAGGCTTGAAGCTGAATTCCTCCAAGTCAAAAGTCGAACCTTCTGTAGAGGGCAGCTCTTCATAAAGCTCTTTAAAATAATTACTCGGCGTTCTTTTATCCTCGTTGCAAGTTAAAATCAACAGATCTTGCGCACGAGAAAATGCTGTGTAGTAAAGACGCCAGAAATCAAAATATTTCGTAACTTCATACGGCTCAAATGCAGGACGCTTGAAGTAACGCTCCTCGATTTTCATCATCAAATCATTGGAGTTTTTCCTTGGTACATTTGAAAGAGAGTCCACAAAGACAATTGGAAATTCCATGCCTTTTGACTGGTGGATAGTAAGGAAAGAGACGCAGCCGCTTGGCGCGTATTCCGAATCGTCCTCATACTCTGCAATACCTCCGTCAAAAAGCAGACGGAGATACAAATTAAACAGCGTTTCGGTATTCTGATCAATACGGCGTTTTCCTCGGTATTCTTTTGCATCCAAAACGTCAACCCTATGAAGATACTCAAATTTTCCGATTATCTGCGTCAGCTTTGCGAGGTTTCTTGCCGGGCGAATGTCTACGACTCCAACTCCCATATCCGTATCCAGAATGCCTGAGAAGGGCTGAAATTTAAATAATTGGTACAAAAGTCCGCAGTATGCATAGTCCGTTGTACCTGTCAAACCGACATGAATTGTTCCGCATCTTCTTATCCACTTTAGAAGCTCTGAATTTTCGGGTTTTGTAATATATTCATTTGCCATTATTATGCAATTCCGATAGTAGGTCAAGTGTTCCGGCTGGAGAAAGGTATATTCTCCGCTCTCCAATCTTTGAATGTATCGTGGAAACATCAGCATTAGGCATCCAAGAGCAAGTCGTATCTCTTCTCGCTGAAAGAACATATCCGAGCGAGGTGAGTAAACATTTATGTTGTTTTTCTCTAAAAATTGTGCAAGAGCGGTTACCTTTGGATGCTTGACTGAGTTAAAGAGAAATGCTATCTGATTATAGTCGGTCAGTTTGCCAGAAACTTTAAGGGTATTGATGAACTGCAAGATTTTCTCATACCATTCATCATTATCTTCCACTCCTGAAATTTTTACAACTGCAGGACTGCTGAGTGTAGTTTCCTCATGCGCCCTAATTTTCTTTTCATAGCGGAAGTTTTTCCATTGGAACTTAAATTTTGCGCCGTCGGTGGTAGCCATCCACTTATTATAAAAATCGACAATATCGCTGTTTGAGCGGTAGTTTATGTCCAGCGGGATAATTCGGCACTCGCCATCTGCAAACTTCTGTGGAAATTCAAGAATATTTCTGATGGTTGCGCCTCTAAAGCGATACAAACCCTGGTCGTCGTCACCGACTACGCATATGTTTTTTCGATCTCCTGCAAGGAGAAAAACAAGCTGCTCTTGGATATAATTCGTATCTTGATACTCATCAACCATAATGTGAGTGATTTTGGAACGCAACCCATCCAAAATATCCGGATGCTCGTTCAATAAATTATATGCTTCAATTTGAATGGACGAAAAATCCATTAAATTTGATTCTGTCAAAAGTTCACGGTATACTTTTAACATCTGTCCCAAAGATACAATCAACGCATCAGGATCCGACATCAGTTCCTCCGGTGTTACCAACTCCTCGGAGAGATTATTCACATAGTTACAAATAGCCTCTGCCTGCCTCCATGCTCCGCCATTCGGCAACACCGTTTCTACTTCGGGAATTTCTCTAAAGCGATAGATATTTTGGAAAACCATGTACTGCTGGTCAAAGGAATCCAAAAGGCGGTAGTTCCTGCGAAGCCTTGTAAATTCCAAATGCTCTTTTAGAATACGAAGGCACAACGAATGGAATGTACCGACGTACATCTCGTTTATATTTGCGGTAATTCCTCGCTTAGATAATTCATTTGTAATTCTTGTAATGAGTTCTTTAGCTGCTTTTTCCGTAAAAGTAGCAATAAAGATACTTTCGGGTTTTACTCCGCATTCTTCTATAAGATAAATTGTACGCTGGACAAGTGTATAAGTTTTGCCCGTTCCTGGACCCGCAGTAATAAGGAGCGGACCGTCTGCAGTTTCGATTGCCTGCTTTTGATTTTCATTTGCATTTTCAAAATTAAACATATAAGCTAATTTACGTCCTTTCCGTTTCCTCTTTCGTCAATGCAGCATAATTGCTTGGCACAATTTCCATAATGTCAGATATATCACAATGAAGAGCATCACAAATCTTAAGCAAAACCGCTGTGTTGACATTTTCTCCATGTGTGAGTTTTGCGACCGTGGAAGAGCTTAATTTAGCGGCGACCATTAAATCTTGCTTTTTCATGTCCTTGTCTATAAG
>CANRFV010000153.1 GCA_947629985.1 uncultured Clostridia bacterium
TTTGCACCTCATGATATTCGCCCAAAACCGGAAACTCCATGCACTCCGCCACATAGAAGCTGATCTTCGGCTCCGGCGATTCCTGCGTCTCCCGTTCCGCTTGAAACGCCGCATCCCTGGCTCCCGCATCGTATTCATGGCTCCTGCCTTTCAAACCAGTCACCATATCTGCAGTCAGCGGCTTCCTTCCCTGTTCTATCGTTTCTTTTTCCACGGTTTCCACCTTTTCCCGGAAGTCCGTTACGTCAATGGCTTTGAGCGGCGGGTGCGCGTCCCCTGCGAAATCTTCCACGATATCATCAATGGCCTGCCTGACGGGAATATCCGGCCGGTCAAGTATCCCTCCGTCGATATCGGAAAAATCCGCATTGTAAAACGTGTAATCATACCCTTCCGGTATCGCCTGTATGAAAAAATAGCGGTTTCCCATCTGATAGGCGATCTCCGGATCATGCTCCTTCAAAAATTCCTTTGCCTGTTTCAGGGCTTCCTCTGTCTCCGCATTTACCCATTTCCCGCTCAATGAAACGGATTTGATATCGTTTAATTCCTCGATCCCATTCCGGCAGTTAATGAGTGACATCTGCGACGGTGGATTCTCCGCGCTTTCCATGCCGATCTGTTTGTCCAGATGGTTCGGGAGTGCCGCATAGGCTGTGAGTGCCAAGTCCAAATCCGGGAAATACTGGTATTCCCGTTCTGCTTTCACGCCATAGGCGTCATTTACCACATAGTAGCGTGAGATAAACGGCTGCGGCTCCCTTTGCTCCTGCGTTTGCCTCTGATCCAGTTCCCTGATTTTTTCCCTCGCTATCCCGATAAACCCATCCAGCACAGCCGGGTGGCTCTCCACCACATAGTCCAGGTTCATGTCCCTGCCCCGGTCAATATTTTCCGGAACAGAAATTCCTTCCGCCCATGCTTTCGTATTTCTGGAAAAGCGCCCGTCCCATGAATTATGCTGCACCGTACAGGCAAGGACAAAAGAAAGCCGCTCACTCCCATATTCCTCCAGAACGGAATCCACCACGTTATCCGCAAGGTGCGTGCCGTCGAAATTGTCACGGATTGCCGTTTCTACCGCCCTCCTGCAGTCGATATTCAGCTTCCGGGAATCCAGATACTCGTCTGCAGCGGCATGTTCCATCGCATAGGTAAGGCTTTCCCGGTAAACCGGGGAATACACTTTTTCTTCCATTTTCTCCTGCGGTTCCGGCTCCCAGGAAATCCCCTTGCCTGCAAGGTATTCCTGAATTGCCTCCAGGGCGCCCCTGTCAAACCCGTTTTCCAGCTCCTGCGCCACCAGTTCCCCATCCGCATTGACGACCACGGCGGCAACGGAATCCCCATACTCGTTGTGCTTCATCAGGTAGAAAATCTCGTCCCCGATCTCCATCTTGTCAACCGTATGCCATAGCCCTTCGTGCTGCTCAATCTCCGCTTCGGAAGTATCTAACGTAATCTGTGAATCCTCCCGTTTACGGTTCATTTCCGCTTCATGCAGCCGCTGTGGAATAAAATCGGGCAGGTCTGTAAACCCCAGGCGGTCAACATAGTAAGCCTTCGCCTCCCCGTTCCTTTGCAGGACAACCACATCGCTCACGGAAAGGGAATGTCCGGTATATCCTTCCGGGTGATGGATGTTAAATCTCTCATACAGGCTGTCAAGCGTCTCCTGCTCCGTCAGCCTGCCGCCATAGACATAGTAGTAATCCGCCGCATCCACTGCCATTTCATGGGAAGTAACAAAATCCATGCCCATAAACCGATAGTCCCGCCCCTTTGTGCTGCCTGCTATCTGGTAAATGGCGTAACGGTCATCGTTCCCGGAAAGATAAAGGTTCTCATTCGATTCCCCAATGGCGCTTTCTGCCTTTTCGCGCTCCACGGAAAGGTCTTTCCCCTCCATCTCCTGCAGGTACTCCATGACGCCCTGTTCGCCTCCGGTAAAATTTAAGCCTTCCCCAAGCCGCAAATATCCCTGTTCCGGCATGGTAAGGGGAACCGCCGTCAGCACCGTTGCAACATGGTTCACGGTCACATGGTTCTCCACTGTAAGCGGATAGTCCGGATCATAGTCTGACCCCCGCAGGTCATAGCTGTATATCCCATCCGGGAGCGGTCCTTCCACCCGCCCGTTAGAAAACAGTGCGGGTACATCAAACAATTCCACCCGCTGATACCTCTCCGTGGAATCCGGCAATTCCAGGCCGGCTTCACTCCCGATCTCACCGCCTTTGTCCAGTGCATCGATCTCCGCCTGCGCCGTCTGGCGCACTTCCTCGGTCACTCTGGAATCCGGTGCCTGTGCCGCTGCCTCAAAATCACGGAGCAATGTCTTTACTTTGTCCATGTCGGCAGTCTTTTCCGCATACCGGGTAATAAGAAGCTTGTCCGGGTCGCTCAAAAACTTTTCCTCATATTCCGCTCGATCCATCAGAAGCGCCGCCTGTATGACTGGCGGATAATCGGCAGCGTCCGCCACCAGTCCATTCTCCCCGTGATAGATCACATCATAAAACGTGACGGGGTTCTCCACCTGCAGGCCGTGGGAATCATACCACGG
>CANRFV010000154.1 GCA_947629985.1 uncultured Clostridia bacterium
CCGTCATGCTTCCGCACATCATACCCATTGCCAGGACTGCCGCAGCAATCCATCTGATCTTATTTTTCATTGTCTGTTTCCCCTCCTTCTGATGCCCCTTCTTCCGGCACCGTTTCTTTTTTTGTCTCACGCGGCTGCCTGCTCCTTCCCGTCACGGCATCCGCTGCCGCTTCCACATCCTGCAGCCTGACCGTCCCTGCCTGAATCCCTTTCAAAACGTCGATCAGGTCACGGCCAGTCAGTTTCAGAGTCCGGAATGCCCGTATGATCTCCGCGTCCTCTGCCTGTTTCATTGCAGTATTCAAATCTGCAAGCCTCGCCTTATAGCCCTCCAGTTTTGCTTCCGTCCTCTGGATCTCGCTGTATATACGCTCAAGCCTGTCCCTCATTTTCCTGCCTCCTTTACTGGATTCTGCCAAACGCCATGAAATGCTCCTGCCAGTATGATGTCGCGATGCTCGTATACTGGATCGGATTCCCGCAGTGTATCATCATGTTATTCCCTACATAGATTCCGACGTGGCTGGCCCCCGGCGTGCTGTACGTCCCCTGGAAAAAGATCAGGTCTCCAGGTCTCGCCTGTGCCGGGGAGACGTATGCGCAATAACTCCGCAGGCCGTCAGCGGTCGCCCTCCCGACATTCCACCCATTTCCGCAGTTATTGATCACCCAGCTCACGAACCCGGAGCAGTCAAAACTCGTGGAAGGTGACGAGCCTCCCCATACATACGGATAGCCGAGGTATTTTTCCGCTTCCCGGATCATATTCGCAAACTTCCGGTCAGACAGCGCCTCCGCAGGAATCTGGTATCCGAACCCGTCCCCACCGCTCGGCAGGGCGTTCAGGTCAAACAGGTAATCCCTGTGTCCATAAGTCGTGTTATACAGGTCATAGCGTTTTGTCTCATTCTCGTCCATGCGGCTTTGCAGCACAGCATCAAGGCTGTGGTTCGTAACCGTCACATCCAGGCGTTTTACATTTCTTGTACTTGTTACCTCCACCTCGCGGCTTCCGTTATCATCCGCTATGTACGCTTCCCATGTCTGGTGTCCATGCGCTGCCGCCGCCGAGTGGTCGTCATAATAAACATCGAACTGGACACCGTACTGTGCAAAGCCGCCTGTATCCTCCACAACATACTCCACACCGTTCATGATTACTTTTGTCCCCATCGGCACGAAAGGATTTGACGCATCCACCGCTATCGTATGGTTAGCGGTCGGATAAACCCCGCTCGCAGTCGGACCGCCAGACCAGACTCCGCAGCAGATCGGACAGCTGCAGTATCCGCTTGTCACAACCTGTCCCAATGAATCCCCGACACGCACGGTCCGTGTTTCGGTCACAGTCGCATCCTGCCCGTCCGTAGAAAGGCTGTACTGCTGACGGAAGATCTCCTCAATCTCATCCGCCACCTGTTCATAGGTAAACTCCCCATACTTTGCTGTAAAATACGAGATCAGATGATAAGGATTGTGCGAGATCTCGTCGATCTGGTATCGGTATTCGTCATAACCGAGATAAAATGTTTCCGCATTGTTGATCTGGGCATTCAGTCCCCGCTCCAGGGCCTGATACGCATTTTCCACAGCATATATATCCTCGTCCGTACTCGGATAAGTTGTCCCGGATATGCTTGACGTGGCACCCTGGATCAGTGAACCGCAGCTCGTAAGGCTCATCGCCATCAGTGCGAACAGGATCACCATAGCCGCCACCACGCCAAATATCCCTTTGTTGCGCCCGGCAGCCTCCGCAAGCGCCCTCTTTGCCTTCGCAAGTACTGTCTGCGTAATGCGGATTGTCTCCTGCGCCTCCTGTTTTCCCTGCCGCGCGGCCCGATACGCTTTTTTATACCGCTGTTTCTGCCAGAACCGCTTTACAATATTCTCCCTTGTACGGCCTTCCCAAATCTCACGCCGGCTGACAGACTGAACCGTTTCCGTGACAGCATCCGTGCGCAGGCGCCTGCCATCTCCAGAGAATGCATCAAGACGTATTCCCCGCTGCAGTCCCCGGCCTGACTTGTGCAGGGCGCTGCGCAGGGCACTTTCTGACAGAAGCTCCGCTTTGTGGGAACCTTCAAGCGCCGCATTCTCCTGTTCTGCCTCATGTGCTTTCCCATGCAGATAGATGGAAGCCGCGCCTGCTGCAGCACTTCCGGCCTTTTTTACAGTCCCGGTAGTCCGTACATTTCCATCATCTGCATCGAAAACAAGCCTTGCTTTTTTCCGCTGTTCCTGGTTCAGCCGCTCCCGCTTTGTTTTCGCTCCGATTTCTTCACGGAAACTGTCCAGGGATTGTTCCCCCGCTTCCTGCGTCTGGCGGAATCTTGAAGTCTCCTTTCTCTCTCCATCAGTCTGCTCTTTCCCAAGCTCCCGCTTTTCCTTCTCAGCACGTGCAAGCTTCTGCACCTGCCTTTTCTGCCTGCTGTGCCTTGTCTCAACAGCAGCCGCTCCATAATTCCTTGCCGCAGACGGTCTCTGCCGGAAAGCCTGCATCCGTGCCGGACGCGCATTTTCCTCCGGCATAGCCCCGTCATCCATATCC
>CANRFV010000155.1 GCA_947629985.1 uncultured Clostridia bacterium
TTCGGTTGGGACATCCACGACGGGAAATCATGGGGACTGGACAGCCGCCCGCAGACCATCCGAAAAGCGGTGGAGGGTTCGCTCCGCCGTCTGCGTACCGACCATATCGACCTCTACTATCAGCACCGGGTCGATCCCAATGTCCCCATTGAAGAAGTCGCGGGAACGATCAAAGAGCTTCACGACGAGGGCAAGGTTTTACACTTCGGGCTTTCCGAAGCAGGGGCAGACACCATTCGCCGCGCCCATGCCGTATTCCCCGTGACGGCGGTTCAGAGCGAGTATTCTCTTTGGTATCGCAATCTGGAGAATGAGATTATCCCTCTCTTGGAGGAACTGGGAATTGGCCTTGTGCCTTTCAGTCCTCTCGGAAAAGGATTTCTGACCGGAAAAGTCACAAAGGACGCTACCTTTGCGAATAACGACATCCGGCACACCATCCCCCGTTTCAACGACCCGGAAAACCTTGCAAAGAATCAGGCGCTTGCGGAGGCGGTCAAGGATTTTGCGGACGAGAAGATGCTCTCCCCAGCACAGGTGTCGCTGGCGTGGCTGCTGCACCGGAAACCGTGGATCGTCCCGATCCCCGGCACGAAAAGCCCCTGCCGCTTGCAGGAAAATATGAGCGCCGCCTATATCGACTTCTCTGATGAAGATATGGCGCGGCTCACGGAAATTTCGGACAGCAACATCGTCTATGGCGGACGGTACGCCCCGGAAATGGAAAAAATGACAGGAATATAAAGGAGGAAATGTATGAGTATCAGTCAGTTTTCAAAGGATTATCACGAGAAGATGTTTCCGGGGTATCAATCGGACTTTCTGCGCACTGACCCGGAGTTTATTGAACGGTTCGATAACTTCGCCTTTGACGAGGTGGTAAATCAGGACGACCTGGACGGCAGAACCCGCTTCATGGCGATCCTTGCGACACTTCTCGGCTGCCAGGGAATCGATGAGTTTCGGGCTATGCTCCCAGCAGCCATGAACTTCGGCGTGACACCGGTTGAAGTCAAAGAGATCGTCTATCAGGCGGCCGCGTATTTGGGAATCGGGCGGGTATTCCCGTTCTTGAAAGCCACAAACGAGATATTTGAGAGCAAGGGAATTAAACTCCCCCTTCCCGGTCAGGCAACGACCACAACGGAAAACAGGCGTGAGGCCGGAACGCAGGCTCAGGTAGATATTTTCGGTGAAGGGATGCGTGATTTCTGGCAGTCCGGGCCGGAGGAAAGCCGCCATATCAATTATTGGCTTGCAGACAACTGCTTCGGCGACTACTACACCCGCACAGGTCTTGATTACAAACAGCGGGAAATGATCACTTTCTGTTTCCTTGCGGCGCAAGGTGGCTGTGAACCGCAGCTTACGAGCCATGCGGCGGCGAATATGAAGATCGGCAACGATAAGGTGTTTCTCATCAAAATCATTTCTCAGTGTCTGCCGTATATCGGCTATCCGAGAAGTTTGAACGCATTGCGCTGTGCGAATGACGCGGCAAAACAATAAAATCCAAGGAGGAAAAGAACATGGGTAAGACATGGTTAATTACCGGAGTTTCCAGTGGCTTCGGATATGAAATGACAAAGCAACTGCTGGAAAAGGGCGATGTTGTAATCGGTACAGTCAGGAACAAAGAGAAGGTGAAAAAGCTGATCGAAGATTATCCCGTGAATTTTGACTGCCAGATTCTCGATGTGACCGATTTTGAACGCATCCACACTTTTATTCCCGAAATGTTTGGGAAGCATGGCAGAATTGATGTCGTGGTCAACAATGCGGGTTACGGACTGTTTGGCGCGGCGGAGGAGCTTGACTACGCAAATATTCAGAAGATCCTCGACACCAATCTCACCGGTCCAATAATGATCATACATGACAGTCTGCCTTACCTCAGAAAACAGGGCGGCGGACGCATTATCCAGCTATCTTCCTACGGCGGGCAGGTCGCTTACGCGGCAAATTCCATGTACCACGCTACAAAGTTTGGTATCGAGGGATTCTGTGAATCCGTTGCACAGGAAGTAGCAAAATTCAATATTGGCATTACCATTGTTGAACCGGGCGGTGCGAGAACGGAATTCCGATATGGCTCTGCTCATGTTGCCGAACTGAGGCCGGAGTACGCTCATGTTCATGACTTTTTGAATATGCTTGATCCTACAAAGGGTCTTGCTCCCGGTGATTCTGCAAAAATGGCAGCCCGTATGATTGAGAGCGTGGAGAAAGAGCCTGCTCCGCTGAGAATGGTACTTGGCTCCCAGGCATTGACTGCCACGATCACAAGGCTCCGTGAACGTGTGGCAGATTATGAGACGCAAACCGAGCTTGCGGCAAGCACAGATATTCAAGAATAATCTTTAAGGAGGACTTTATCATGGCTAAGAATCTGATCATCTACTACTCCCGCAAAGGAGAAAATTACTGGAACGGCAGTATCAAGAACATCGCCAAGGGCAATACGGAAATCGTGGCAGAGTTCATTCAGAAGGCTGTGGGCGGCGACCTGTTTGAGGTGGATACGGTGAAGCCCTATTCCACGGACTACA
>CANRFV010000156.1 GCA_947629985.1 uncultured Clostridia bacterium
TCAAGGTCTGTGTCGATGTCAAGCAGATCCGGCCGTTTTGACAGGAACAAAAACTGGTGCTGGGGATTTTCCGCTATCTTCGCAAATACCTGCTCCCGCCATTCCGTTTCCCACCCGGCAAGATCGCTCATGCCGGTCAGCAAAAAATTCTGCGGCTTTTCTTTTTCCATCAGCCGGAGTTTATTTGGGAAAAACTCCGGCTTTGAAAAATCCTCTGTTATGTGATAACGCCGCACGTTGTTCCGCGCATAGCAATAGGGGCAGCCCACCGTACAGCCGATCACCAAGTTCATATTCTGGATCTGGTCTTTGATACAAAGAAACATTTTTTCATTCCCCCTATTGTTTGAAAGGCCATTATATGCCACGATTTCCACGACAACATTCTATTTGACATTTTCTATGAATTTACAATAAAAGCTGTTCACCATTTGCCGGTACACATAAATTAGTTAATCCATGATTTTGGGCAAACTCTTTCACATCACTGCTGGTAACCAGAGCATGGTTCACACTGTCTAAATGGGTAGCGATAACCTGCGCATCCGGCATTTTTCTGCACACTTTCTCTACATCGGAAAGATTCATAATAAGCCGCCCGACAGGTATCGTAGCTTCACAGCAGTTTAATGCAATAACGTTAGGTTTGTATTTTTCAAGCGTCTTTTCTACGCTTTCATAATACACCGTATCCCCCGCAATATAAAGCGTTTTTTCTTCGCCGCTCAGAATATAGCCGCTACCTTTGCCCATCATTTCCGCCACTGTGCTGTTGTCCCCATGAAGGGCAGGTACTTTTGTAATGGTAACATTACCAATTCTCAATTCATCCCCCTCGAAGGAGGCCGTTTCGGAAAAGCCCATTTCCGCCGCTTTGTCCCGATCCTCCTCATTCTGCACAATAATTTTGATTTCCTTTGGCAGATAATCGGCTGTAAAATGATCGGGATGAATATGTGTCACAAGACAAAAATCTACTCCGGAAAGAATTTCCTGCGGTGCCATCGGCAGTTCATTCATCGGCTGGCGGACTCCTTCCATTTTCTGATTAACAGTTGGCGCTGAAAGGCCGGTTCCCTTATCCTGCAACCATGGGTCAAGCAGAATTGTCTGGTCGCCATATTGGATTTTAAGAGTTGCATTCCGAATTTGCTGAATTTTCATAATACTGTCCCCTTTCTTGACTTTTGATAAAAAATCACTTTTTCTGCGCGGGAGCAAGCTCCGCATAGCCGTTCCAGGCGAATACAGCCTCAATGCTTTCGTCGGCAAAAACACTATTCACATTGCAGATGTGAAGGACATGATCGTCCGCGTCAACTGTTTCGGAAACGGTAGCGTGAATGACAAGGCGCGACGAAGCGGGAGCCTCTATTCCTGTTCCCTCGATCTTCTGCATGGGAATGCCGAATTTCTCCACTTTGTTTGTATTTCTGCCGGAGGATGTTCCGCATCCGATCACCGCGCCGCAGAGATCGGCACCGGGGATGGCAACAACAACTTCTTTGCTGGCGGCCAGCAGTTCCAGAGAATAGGCTCCCTTGTTCAAGGAAAATACGATTTTCCCGGGTGCGGTAGAGGCATAAGTCCAAAACGCCAATGTTGCCAGGTTGGTAGTACCATCTGGCTTTTGCGTACAAATCAATGTCATCGGATTGGGTGAAGTGAATACGGGTGCTTTTGCAATGCTAATCTTTTCCATGGTTTTGTTTTCCTTTCTACCTTTAAGAGTATATTTTAATCAACATCAAAGATGTCCTTACATGTATCATTATATCTGCAACAATCATTCCCGCAAGTACGCACTTTTAAGTTGGGTAACGCACCTTTTGGTAACTACCCCCATTTATCATTTTTAAGAACATACTTGTGCCTGTTGCAATAACCGAAATGCAGCAGTATAATATAAATGCAACATTCCAATTTGATGTAAGCGAGGTGTCTCATGAAAAGCAAAACAGAATCTCTTCCCGAATGTCCCGTAGCCATGACTGTCCAGTTGATCGGAACCAAATGGAAGCTTTTGATTTTACGGAATCTGCTTACGCGCCCCTGGCGTTTTAATGAGCTGCAAAGAAGTCTGGAGGGAATCAGCCAAAAAGTGCTGACCGACAGCCTGCGGTCTATGGAAGCCGATGGGATCATCACCCGTACCGTTTACCCGGAAGTGCCTCCGAGAGTAGAATACGCGCTCTCAGAGCTGGGGCAAAGCCTCCGGCCGATTTTAGACGCCATGAAAGACTGGGGAGAAAATTACAAAAAGAGTAACGATTTATAAATCTTATTTTTCTTTTTTACTTGATTTCACCTCGGATATATGTAAGCTGTCACTCACAGAATTAAAACATAATTTCAAGGAGGAGACAGCCATGTTAAAAATATCCGAAATCGTAAAGAAAACCGAGGAAATGTTTGACCGCTTCAATGTGCATTTCTACAACAGCGAATTAACCCGTCCGGCCATCACTGTATCCCCGGACGGCGGGCACGGCGCATACGGCTGGTGCAGCATCCATGAAATCTGGAATGCCAG
>CANRFV010000157.1 GCA_947629985.1 uncultured Clostridia bacterium
GAGCGAGCAGCGAGCAGAATGTTGAATGAATGAAAAGGCCCGAGCCCAGGCGGCTCGGGCCTTTTGCATGCGCTGAGTGGAAGCGGAGGGCATCTCTCGCTGCCCATACCGTGCTGTGCTTGTACTGGGGCGGGAGCGGGAGAGGGGGACAGCAGTGTGTTGAGGACAATGAACGGTATTCCAATTTTAATGTGAAATCGTACGGAATTTGTACGGAAATCGTGGAAATCTTGAAGCGAATCTTGACAGTGCCGGGGTGTATACTTAAAATGGATAATGAAATTTAGTGTGGACATGTGAATTTCTCATGAATGTTAACTAGCTACCGCCGTCGGCTATTTAAATTATAACTTATTTGTGCTTATTTCCTGCATATATTGCCGATTCTGGATCCTTTAATGCAGAAGCGTGGAGCCTGTCCCCGATTGCAAGTGCTCGTTGTTTAGCGGCAGTTGGGGTTATCCCGAAAGCAGCAAAGATTTGCTTCTGCTTTTTAGTCAAAGGGTGAGATAGTTTATATTCATATTCTGATGTCCGAACGATGCTCACATCATCTAACAGGTCAATGGCGCCCTCTACTGTTAAATAGTCACGTCTGACTCCTTTGAGCTCAGTATACTTTTGCAACATCACATACATTTCATTGCGAATAATTAGTGCTACAAATGATAGAAACATTTTGGCAGTAGTTGAGACGCTAGAATGGGTCCTCTCAGAAGAGTTGCCCAAGTAACTCTTATCCGCACGAAAAAGCTTCTCGCTAGCATCCCGGCTCTTATAAATTGTTAAAGCTTCTAACGCTGTTAGCTCTTCACTTGAGATTAGTACAAAGTATCCAGCATGTTCAATTTCATCTTGAATAACTTCCTCGTTGAGCGAGTAGCTCTGTAATTTCCCGTTATCATCGAGCGTAATATTGATATATTTTGTGACATCTTTGTCAAGCTTAATGGTTTTTCCGATCTTCTTCTCACAGGATCTTAAGGCGGCATCTATTTTTTCGTGTATTCTCTTCTGCTCAAACGCTGCATCAATTGAGTCGAAGTAGATATGAAAATAACGATCCTTCTTGTCCTTTTCACAGAGATGTCCCTTGACTGTCGTTCCATAAACATTATATTTTCTAACATAGTTTTTTGTGATTGTTTCAAATGTATCTCTCACAGCAGTTACTAATTCGTGCACTAGCGTACGCATACCCTTGACCATAATAATAAAATCGAACGAGTTCTTGTCCATGAGTTGAATGTTCCCCCATGAGAAGTATCCTCTATCAATAATGAACGCTATTTTGCTATAATGATACTGCTTGAGCAAATTAATTGTGCTTTCAAGTTGCGATACATCGTTAATGCAGCCAGGGTAATATTCATAAAGTAAGGGAACCTGGTTTGTTAAATCATAAGCTATTGCGTAGTTTATTATGGGCTTTGTACGGTCATCTTTGGCATTACCAAAATCAGCCATATCGACTTCTCCAGCCTGACAGCCCTTATTTGTGGAATCATGTGTTATGTATATTTTGTGAGAATGGTCTTGATCCTTGTTCCATTCGTCAAGAAATTCGATGCTCGCTGATTCAGATATATTTTGATAGAGCCTTGATACGGTAGCGTCTGATACCACTCTCATGTCTTCCCTAAACAAAGCATGGTATTTTCCATAGGAAGGATAGTGCCATCCGGTATTGTCCTCATTAACTATCATATAAGACGCTATATCCAGAAACAGCGTAAATAAAACGCCAAGAATATTCTTTAGTATGATGTCTAAATGCAATCGTTTGACTATTTCATTTATTACAATAAAACATCCGACTCGCGTAATCCATTCGCGATGAGTATAAGTTATAGTTCGCTCCACATCTTCGTTCTCAAAATCCTCAAAATCTTCAAAATCATCATCACTATCTACATCGTCTTCATCGTACAACTTTGCTTCAGATGGGAAGAATAAGCGATAGTTATCATTTGGATACATTCTATCGGGTTCGTTTTCCTTTACCCTTCCGATAGACTTGGACTGAGGTGATGTCTTCTTTTTATCTTTGTCGTATTTGAATTCACTGTTATAATATACATAGGAATTGCCACGAATTTTCTTGATACTTATTCCATTGCCTAATGCTGGAATAGGTACAGATTTACCTGAAAGCATCGGAATCCCCCTCACTTTATAGCTAGTTGCTCTTCAAAAGTTAACTAGCGTCAGTGTACACCTTTCAAGGTCGCTTTGCAAGGGGGTATTTACCATTTTTCGAGGCAAATTGTGGGTATTTGAGTACTTGCTATAGGCAAAACGGTTTTAATTATCTGTTTCAGGGTAGCTAGTTAACTTTCATGAGAAATTCACAGCTATCTGTTTGTTGTTTTCCTGTGCAAACTTGCTGCAGTACTCGCTGATTGTCCTTGCGTCGTCCGCATTATCTTCCACAATTGCGATCCTGATCATGATGTACCTCCAAACCCGATTTTCCAATCAGGTCCTTTTCAGGTCGCCGTCTGCTGTCTGCT